>JBIILU010000013.1:0-26412 GCA_044338315.1 Microbacteriaceae bacterium
CGGGTCCGGCTTCGTGATGACTGAACTCGACGGAAATCCCCAGGTCTTCCAAGTGGCGAACGGCGTTGCGACGGAAGTCTGTTGCGGTTCCACCGGGAACATTGTCGAAATACCCGGCCTCGTCGACGGGGATTGGATTCGACGAGTCGTTGGACTTGAACAGGTAGAACTCGATTTCGGGGTGGGTGTAGAACGTGAAGCCCTTGTCCGCCGCCTTGTTGAGCGTGCGGCGCAGTACGTGTCGGGGATCGGTGGCCGCGGGCTGACCGTCCGGGGTCGTGATGTCGCAGAACATGCGTGCCGTCGGATCGACCTGCCCTCGCCACGGGAGAACCTGGAACGTGGTGGGGTCCGGGTGCAGCAACACATCAGCCTCGTAAACACGAGTGAGACCCTCGATGGATGAACCGTCGACACCGAGCCCTTCCGCGAACGCACCTTCAACTTCGGCCGGTGCGAGAGCGACGTTTTTCAGCGTGCCAGAGACGTCCGTGAACCACAGTCGAACGAATTTGACACCGCGCTCTTCGATGGTGCGGAGGACAAATTCCTGTTGCTTTTCCATAAGGCTCCTTGACGACTCACTGCCACTACTAGGCTACTTGCTATGTCGCGGATTCGGTTCGCTCTCGCTCAAATCAACCCCGTCGTGGGTGATATTGCGGGCAACAGCGCGCTGATTCGGGATGCGGTGCGGGATGCGGCGAACGCTCACGCGAGCGTCGTGGTCTTTCCTGAGATGGCGCTCACCGGCTACCCCATTGAAGACCTTGCGTTCTCCCCCGATTTCGTCGGTGAGTCGGAGCAGGGGCTTAGGCTCCTTGCCGGCCAGCTTGACGCTGAGGGCTGGGGAGACATCGCCGTGGTCGTCGGATTTGTTCGTCGCGCCGCGACACCGAGTTTTGGCGGTGCGATTGCCCACAACTCATTGGGCGTGCTCTTCGGTGGCGAGGTTCACTCAACGTATGACAAGCAGCACCTGCCGAACTATTCGGTCTTTGACGAAGAACGCGTGTTCGTGCCCGGCAACGATACCCACGCGCTGGTTCTGGGCGGTGTAAAAGTCGGTTTCCTCATTTGCGAGGACCTGTGGCGCGACGAAGGTCCGGTCGAATCACTCGCCGAACAAGGACTCGACGTCGTTGTCGTGATCAATGCCTCTCCGTTTGACCGCACCAAGGATGACAACCGTTTCCCGCTTCTCAGGCGTCGCGCGCGTCAATTCAACGCTCCCGTCGCATACGTCAACCTCGTTGGTGGCCAGGATGATCTCGTCTTCGATGGCGACAGCGCGGTCGTTGATGCGAACGGGACGGTCTGTGCGCGGGCTATTCGCTTTGAATCGACAATTTTGTACCACGACGTCGTCGGTTCGGCGGGGGGAAACGGGCTGGTTGTGCGGGAACGGACTCTCAATCTCCTTGCACCCGTCGTCACGGCCGACAGGGACGAACTCGACGATATTTGGGCTGCGCTCGTCCTCGGAGTTCGCGACTATGTCACGAAGAACGGTTTTGCGAGTGTCACGCTCGGGCTATCCGGAGGAATCGACAGCGCCGTGTGTGCGGCAATCGCGGCGGATGCGATCGGTGCAGCCAGTGTTTTCGGAGTCTCGATGCCCAGTAAGTGGTCGAGCGACCATTCACAGAGTGACGCCTCAGACCTCGCCACGCGGCTGGGGTGCCACTATGACGTCCAGCCGATTGGGGAGCTGGTTGGTCCCTTCGAGCAACAACTGAAGCTCGAGGGGCTCGCTGCCGAAAACATTCAGGCCCGCGCTCGAGGAATGATTCTGATGGCTCTTTCCAACCAGCACGGTCATCTGGTTCTTACGACCGGAAACAAGTCGGAGATCGCGGTCGGTTACAGCACAATGTACGGTGACACGGTCGGCGGGTATGCGCCACTCAAAGACGTTCCGAAGACCCTTGTGTGGCAGTTGGCCGAGTGGCGTAACGCGTCGGCACAGGACGCCGGCGAAACTCCGCCAATCCCCGAGAACTCAATCGCCAAGCCACCGAGTGCAGAGTTGCGCCCGGGCCAGGTGGACCAAGATTCGCTGCCCCCGTACGACGTTCTCGATTCCATACTCGACCGACTCATCGATCGGCGCGAAAGCATCTCCTCCATCGTGGAGGCCGGCTTTGCTCAGGAACTCGTGGCACGAATTGCACATCTCGTATCCATCAGCGAATGGAAGCGACGACAGGGCGCGATAGGTCCTCGCATCTCGCGAATGGCGTTTGGTCGGGAACGTCGCCTGCCCATCACCGTGCGTCGAACGACGTTGTAGCTCAGCGCCGAGCGTGACCTAGATATCGCGCTCGTCCTCTTCTTGCCAGCGCAGCGCTCGGTCAATCGCAATTTGTGGGGCTCGTTCAGCTTCTTCACGAGAGTCAAACGGCCCGTCGCGATCGCTTCCCAGCGACTGCGCACCCTCTTCGACCTCACCGGTCTTGTGGTTGTACCACCACGCCATGGGCTATCCCCTCTCGGTAGACTGGATAGTACAACCTTGGCACGACGGAGTGATCGAATGGCACGCATCATCGGGATTGACATCGGCGGAACCGGTATCAAGGCCGCAATTGTCGATGTTGCAAACGGTGAAATTGTTTCCGAAAAAATCAAGGTCGGCACCCCTGACGGAGCAAAACCGGCGGATGTAGCCGATGTCATCTACGACATGGTCGAACAACTCGACCCCAGAGGCTCTTTGCCCATTGGGGCATGTTTCCCCGCGGTAATCGTCAATGAGGTCGCCTTGAGCGCGGCAAACGTTGACAAGTCATGGATTGGCACAAACGTTGGCACGCTCTTCGAAACGCGGACCGGCAGGAAAGTTCACGTTGTTAACGACGCCGACGCCGCCGGTTTTGCGGAAGTCAAGTTTGGTGCCGCGCGAGGTGTCTCGGGATTAGTTTTGGTCACAACCCTTGGAACGGGAATTGGTTCCGCTCTCATTTACGACGGGGTTCTCCTGCCCAATTCAGAGCTTGGTCATATCAACCTGCCGGGCTATCGCTGGCGGACCGCCGAGCAACTTGCCGCGAACTCCGCTCGCCTCAAGCGGCGCTTGTCGTGGACCAAGTGGGCGGGTCGCCTGCAGATCTACTACTCGACGTTGGAAAAACTGTTCACACCCCAACTGTTCGTCGTCGGCGGTGGTGTGTCCAAGGAGTTTGAGAACTTCCTCCCGATACTCGAACTCAACACGCCGATCATCCCCGCACAGCACTTCAACAATGCCGGAATTCTGGGCGCTGCGGCGCTGGCTCAGTCCACAAAATAGAGGCAAGGGGCCGGCCGATACGCCGGGTTCTGTCGTGGACGATCATCTATCTCGACTCAACGTTGCCGCTGAGTTCTAGCAACCTACCCGATGCCTCGGCGAGCAACGTCAATGGCATCTGTCTGGTCTTGCTCCGGATGAGGTTTACCGAGCCGGCCGGGTCACCCCGACCGCTGGTGGGCTCTTACCCCACCGTTTCACCCTTACCCTTGCGGGCGGTCTATTCTCTGTGGCACTGTCTCGCGGATTTCTCCGGGTGGGTGTTACCCACCATCCTGCTCTGTGGAGCCCGGACGTTCCTCGGCACCCAAAGGTGACGCGATCGCCTGGCCGACCCTCTCGCTCCTCAATGCTAGCGACTAGCCGAACGAGGCGCGACGGTCCATCGACCGATTCGCGACAGCGTCCGCGCGTGAATTGAATTCACGGGCAATCCACTCAAAGGTAACTGGTGACCCCGCAATGACCGATTGTGCTTCCAGCGCGAGCTCCCGCATGTCGGGGTGCTTGATTTTCCAGCGACCCGACATCTGTTCGACGACCAGTTTCGAATCCATTCGAACGTGGATCGGGGCATGGGCGTCGATTTGACGAGCACGAGTGAGCCCCGCGAGAAGCCCCGAATATTCGGCGACGTTGTTCGTGGCAACGCCGACAAAGACGCCCACCTCGGCGAGGACCTCTCCCGTGGACTCGTCGATCACAACAGCGCCACCCGCAGCGATTCCTGGATTACCCCGTGAACCGCCGTCTGCCTCAACGATCAGAGTCCTCACAGTCCGGAATCCTCGGTGCGGATGAGGATGGCGTTAGAGTCGGGGCAGAGCAGGACGGAGTCCGGATCGGCTAGTCGAATCTCGTCAAGTAGACCCGGGGGCAACTGCACTCCGCTGGCTGAGGTGAACCCGCGCTGCAGGAACGATGCCCCCACCCCGTAGCGTTCGCGCTGCCGCTCATAGAGCGCAGCAAATTCTGTCGGAAGTTCCGCCAACAGCAACGTTCGCTGTTCAGAAAGGGACGCGAGTCGATTGCTCCACGCTGCGATGTCGTCGGTCAGCCCCGTCGCGATCGCTTCCCTCGCGGTGTGGAACGTGTCGCGCTGGCGAACGATTTCATCCCGCTCGGCGACGATGTCGTCCCGCCGGGTGAGCGCTTCTAGTTCGCTTGTCTCCAGCATGTCAATCCGTCGTTCGAGAGAATGAATCTCGTCTTCGAGTTCACTCAGTTCTTTCGGGTCGTTAGTTCCCTTTTCCCGCTCACGATCGCGCTCAATCCGCGTCCGCGCAACGGTAATGTCGGCTTCGAGGTGGTCGCACTCGCGTTGCACGTCGTCCACGCGATCTTCCGCAGATTCGGCTTCCCGGACGAGTCGCAGGTAATCGACATCGGTGTCCAACCCAGCTCGCTTTTCCTCTGCGTCTCGGATATGCCGTTTCGTCACAATGACATCGGTATCGAGTGCGAGTACATCGAGCAGTTTGGCCTGTTGAAGGGCGGGTACAGTCAGATTAGTCATCACACCACCACGAATGTCCAGGGGTCCGTGTTGATTTCGGAAACGTCGACGGTGACGCCCTTCACGGAGTCACGAAGTTCACTCGCGGCAGTGTCAAGCCAGAGCCATTCGGCCGCCCAGTGTGAAATGTCGACGAGTGCGGTATTCGCGCCGCGCTTGACAGTATCCCGAAATTCCGATGCGGGGTGGTGTCGCAGATCTGAGGTCACATAAATGTCGGAGGCCTGAACAATTGAATTGCCGAGCAAGCTGTCACCCGCGCCCGCGCAGAGTGTGACTCGGTTGACTGGTTGCGACATCTCTCCGGACACACGCACACCGCGTGCCGTCGCGGGTAGCACCGAGGCGATGAGTCGCGCAAACTCTCCCACCGTCGTGGCGGGAACAGTTCCCACAATGCCCAATCCCCCGCCCATTGGGTGTGGCTGCAGTGGTTCGGTTGCCGACAGCCCGAGCGCCGACGCTAGGGTCGCACTGGTACCCGTCTGTACCCGGTCGCCGTTGGTGTGAACGGAAAGAAGTCCACAGTTTGCCCGGATGAGTCGAGCGAGGGTCTCGCCCTTGAACTCGTCCTCCGCGACACTGGTCACCCCCCGCAACAACAGCGGGTGGTGGGCGATGACGAGGTCGTACCCTCCGTCGATGGCCTCGGTCACTGTGTCCGCGGTGACGTCGACGACGAAAAGAATCTTTTGGATGTCCGAATCGAGGGAACCGGAGACGAGCCCGACAATGTCCCACTCTTCTGCGCCAGCGGCAGGCCACAGGCGCTCGGTGTGGTCAAGGACGTCGCGTAAGGAGGGAGAGGTCATGGGGTCGTTCACGCGTCACGCGCAGCGCGACGCGTGAACGGGATGACAATCACGAGCGCGAGCAGGAAGCCGAGCAGTCCAGTCGCGAGCGGAGCGAGGGAATCCACTAAAACAAGACCGTAACCGAACGGAACCAACATCGTATTGATGAACCCAACCCACCCGAAGGCAGCACCCGAGCTCGACCCGAAGCCTAAGCCAACGGTGATCGTCAGTAACGCAACGATGACAAGTCCGCCCTGCGCGGGGCGTGATTTCAACTGTCGACCGGTGGTGCCCAGTGCCGCCATCACACCGAGAATCGCTGCGACAGGAATGGCGTGGGCCGTGAGCGAGGGGAGGGAATCTGCAACGGTCGGTCCGTATCCGAGATACCCCACGGCGCCGATGCCGAGTGGGACGAGAAGCAGGATCAAACGCAGTGCGATGCTGGGCTTTTCGCTGTCGTCACGCGTCGTCACCGCCGCGAGCGCGCGGAAGATGAGCGCCGACAACAGCACTACCGACGGTGCGAGGGCACACGCCCCGAGAACGATGTTGAGCAGAGCGCTCGGCGCAACGATGTGAAGCACGGGATTGTGCCCGAAGAAGTAATGCGTGCCCTCCGGGGCGAGGAGCGCGGACGCGACAGTGCCACCCAACACGATGAGCCCAAGCCCCAACCCAATCGACAGCCACATCGTTCCCGCGGAACGCTCTCGCACACGCGAGATTTCGTGGAATCCAAACAAACTGACCGAAACGAGCAGCAGTGCAATTGCCGCGGTAACGCCCGCTGCCTCGATGTCCGCTGAGAGTTCTGGCTCGCTGACAGCAACCGTGGTGACGATCAGAGCGGACCCCATGGCGACTAGTGCGCCCGTGCCCACGAGCGACCAGCCCGTGAGAACAAGCGCCGAAGCCTTGAACCACGAGTGTGGAAGGGCGGCGATTACCGCGCCGCCAAGGAGGGTGAGCGCCACGAGGAGCGTAGCGGCTGAAGTCGCGGGGATCAGGTTGCTGTAATCGGACAACATTTCAGACTGTTCAACCTGAAGTCCCAAACCGTTGAGTGCCGACATCATCACACTGACGAGTCCTGTCAGGACGAGGGCTGCCATAAGGACAGCGAAAACGCGCCCGGGGATTCGACCGAACGTGTTCTGCAGGAACATGCGCCAGGATGCTCCCGACTTTGCCGACCCACGGCGTGCAAGTTCGAGGAAGGGAATCGCACCGACGAGTCCCGCGAGGACGAAATAGAGGGCGGGTGTTGATCCTGCGGAAAATGCGACTGCACCGACCGACAAGAGAAGGACGGAAATCAACACCGCCAGGTTGGCGGACGCGGTCCACCACTTGTGCCGAGCGACCGAATGGTTTGTCCCCGATGATACGTCGATTGGGGCGGCGAGTGACCATTCGTGGCGGTCTGATTCCGCGGACAACGGGCCTGGCTCGGCTATTGCCTCGAGCGCGACAACATCCGTCACCGGCTCCGGTTGTTCCTCGACGACAACCGGGATGCCGGTCACGGGTGTCGTTTCGTCATCGAAGTCCATCGAGGCAACACGCGGCACCTCGTTTGCCGTAGGGAAATTTTCTGTGGTGATATCCCCAAAGCGTCGGTTCACTTCGTCTAAGGCGGCCAGCGCGTCGATAGAGTTCGCGCTTTGCACTTCCTGCACGAATGCCGCAACAGCAGCCACATCCGCCTCCCGAAAAGCGACCTGGGAATCGAGCAGTGCCATTCGGTCGTTACTCGACAAGCCGTCAGTGCCGCTCAGTGTTGCCGCCAGCGCCTCACGCGTGAGCGATTTACGGACGGGGATCTCGATTGAGAGCGCAGGCTCAGGCACTGACTCAGCAACCGTTGGAGTTTGGGCAATCCAGTCGTCACCCGCTGGCGCAATGGTTGCCAACGGGTCTGTCGGCGCGGTTGAGATTTCAGGTTCGGAAACAGGTGGCTGCTCGGGCGCAAGAACCTGCTCTTCAGCTGGCGGAACGTATGACGACCGCCGACTGCCTGCTGGCACTACGAAATCGTCGTCCTCTGCGTTACTCATGTGACAAGAGTAATAGGGGAAGTCACGGAATCGGCGGATTTCGGCGGTTTTTGTGGTGCCGTTGCGATGACGACACCGACAATCAAGAGAGCCGTGCCCGACCATCCAATCAGCGGGAGCGTCTCCCCAAGAACGACAACGGCGAGGATTACCGAAAACGCCGGCTCGAGGAGCGTCACGAGAGTTGCGCTCGCAGCGGAGACTTTGGTGAGTGCGTAACCGAAGAACAAGTACGCGATGACTAGCGGTCCAAGCGCTAGATACGCTCCCCTCGCCACATTCGCCGCGTCGGATACGAGAGGCGCGCCCGTAAGGGCGAGGACGATCAGAAGCGGAACTGCGCCCGCTCCGAACACAGCGCCCATGGCCCCACGGAAGTTTGCACCGCTCGCGATGACGCGTGATCCGGATACCGAGTACAGCGCGTAGGCGATGCCGGCGAGCACGCCGAAACCGATACCCGAAAGCGCCCCCGAACCGTCGTTTCCCCCCGCGATCGCCACGAAAATGAGTCCGGTACTCGCGACCCCGAGTGCCACGAACCAGCGCACTGCCGGAACCGCTCGGGTAGAAATCCACTCGATAAGACCGGCAAACAGCGGCCCAGAACCCAGTGCGATGGAATTACCGACGGCGACGCCAATCAGGTCCATACCGGTATAGAACGCCAAGGGATAAACCAGAACGCCCAGCCCGCCCCACAGAATCCACGAGCGCGCTGCGGGGATTCGAATTGCTGTTCGCACGTCACGCCAGGTGATTGCCGCAAGAATCGCACCACCGACACCCATCGTGAACGAGCCAATTGCAAGGGTCGAGACGTCATCGGTCATGAACGTAGCAACGACGCCTGTCGTCCCCCACATCAAACACGCAACAAGGAGCGCAAGGAGTGCTGACGGGGACATAACCCTATTGTGCGTGACGAATTGCGTTCACGAGTTCGGGAAACAGGGGGTGGTTGGCTTCAATGCCGGTCAGTTGTGTCGCCAGTGACTCGGCGGGCGTCGACGAACGAAGCCGTTGCAGTTCAACGGACTCGGGGTCATCGGACACATCGAACTGCACGGCCGCAGTGACAACGGAGAGTAGGGCCGCTGGATTGATCCCCGCTTCTGCAAGCGCTGCGGCGGGCTCGATGAGCCTCTCGTGACGCGAAAGTTTTCGCAGAGGTTGCCGGCCAACACGATCAACCAGGTCGGCAAGCCCTGGGTTGCGAAAACGCGCGATGGTTCGAACTGCGTACGCGCGTTGCTCGGTGATATCCAGGCCGTGTCTCTGCACGAGCATCGCCGTTGTTTCTTCCAGCACTGCGAGGACGCCATCACGAACTTCAGCAATGTCGAGTGCGTCGGCGATGTGCGTTGCACCGTGTTGCTTCCCGAGATAGGCCGTCGACGCGTGCCCGGTGTTGACGGTGAACAGCTTGCGTTCGATGTAAGGGGCCAAAGCATGAACGAAATGAGCCCCCCGGATAGCCGGGACGTCATTACCAAAGGGAGTCGAATCGATGACCCATTCGCAAAAACTCTCCACGGTGACGGTCAACCCCGATCCGGACGGTTGAATGGGCACGATTCGGTCAACTGCCGTGTTGGCAAATTGCGCACGACCCATAGCATCGGAATCCGCGGTTTCCGCCACAGCTGCTCGCAGCGAATCCGTCGCGCCGATTGCGTTTTCGCACGCCATGACGACGAGCGGGGTTGAAACAGTTCGGGCGCTCAGCGCACGCGCGATGAGCGGAGCAACAAACTTCAGAACGTTTGGACCGACCGCCGTGGTCACAATGTCGGCCTGAGCGATTGCCTCAACGACGGCGTTGGCGTGTGTCGCCGAATTCAGCCCTGAAAAATCAGTGACGGTGTGGGTCTGAGCACCGTCCCCTGTTTCGATAACGTCATACGACGTGCTCGCGTTGATGAGGTCAATGAGTTCAGCGTCAACGTCGACGAACGTGACGTGGTGCCCGGAATTATGCAGCAGCAGGCCTATGAAGCCGCGACCGATATTACCTGCCCCAAAATGGACAGCGGTCATACCGTGTCAAGACCTAAAAGAGTGAGAATCTCGGCCGGCGACGTCGCATCCAGCAGGCGCTGAACCGCGCTCATATCGCTGAACACCGTGGCGAGCGCGGCGAGTACTTCCATGTGAGAATCGCCTTTACCGGCGATCCCAATAACGAATCGGACGGGAAAGCCGCCCCAGTCCAAATCCGAGTCGTAGCGAATAACGGCTACCTGTGAGCGGATGATCTCGTCCTTGGACTCGTTGGTCCCATGGGGAATGGCCAAAAGATTTCCCATGTATGTGGAAACCGAGGACTCACGCATGAACATAGCGTCGACATATTCAGGAGTCACTGCCCCTGTGGTTACGAGAATCGCACCCACTTCGGCAATTGCGGCATCTTTCGATGTCGCTGACCCACTCAATCGAATGGAATCGGACATTAATACTGTGTTCACGGTGAGTCCCCGGTTGCGACTGACCTAAGCCCGTTGCGCCGCGAGGGTCGCAACAACCTCGTCATACTTCGGAGTCGCCATAAAGTTCTCGACCGAGACGTGAACGGCGTCAGGCGCCATGTGGCGCGCCCGATCCGTCAAGCCGAGGTGCGAGATGACGAACTCTGCGTCAGAAGCCAAATCGGCAACAGCCTTATTGACAACCTGAACATCGGTGATTCCGGCGGCCTTCAGTTTGTTGCGAAGGAGGGTTGCCCCCATCGCACTGGAGCCCATGCCAGCGTCACACGCGAAGATGACGAGAGTGGTGAGGTCAGCCGACATGACTTACCGTCCCTTGTTTGAGGCGGACTTGACCTTGGCCGAAGCCAGGTCGAGACCTTCAGCCTCGAGGTCGGACTTTCGGGTTGCACGGACGATGACTCCTGCGATGAGGAACGAGACCGTGGCCGAGAGAACGACCGAGAGGATGACTCCGATGTACGAGTCCGCGGGGGTCTGAAGCAGAACCGCGAAGATCGAACCAGGGGATGCAGGCGCGCGCAGACCCGAGCCGAAGGCCCAGTTCGTTGCAACACCGGTTGCGCCACCAGCGATGGCGGCGACGATGATTGCCGGCTTCATGAGGACGTAAGGGAAGTAGACCTCGTGAATTCCACCAAGGAAGTGGATGATGATTGCTCCGGGAGCCGAAGCCTTCGAGAGTCCGACGCCAAAGACGGCGAACGCGAGAAGGATTCCGAGGCCGGGGCCAGGGTTCGCCTCGACGAGGAACAGGAACGACTTGCCCGATTCTGCAGCAGCCGTGGTTCCCAGCGGGGTGAGGACGCCGTGGTTGATGGCGTTGTTGAGGAAGAGGACCTTCGCAGGCTCAACCAGGATGCTCAGCAGCGGTGCAAATCCAGTGTCATACAGCCACTGAACAGCTCCACCGAGTCCATCCGAAACAGTCTGAACAATCGGAGCCATTCCGAGGAATGCAACGAGTGCGAGAACTGCACCGACGATACCTGCTGAGAAGTTGTCAACGAGCATCTCGAATCCGGCCTTGATCTTTCCAGCCCAGATTGCGTCAACCTTCTTGATCAACCATCCACCGAGGGGTCCAACGATCATTGCACCCATGAACATGGGGATCGAGGTTCCAACGATGACACCCATGGTTCCGATGACACCGACGACTCCACCGCGGACGCCGTAAACAAGGCGACCACCGGTGTTGGCGATGAGCAAGGGAAGCATGTAGACGATCATGGGTCCGACGAGAGCAAGGAAGTTAAGACCTCCATTGTTCAGCGCGGCTCCATCAGCGTCTAAAGGGTTGGCGCCCAATGCAGGAAGCCATCCCGTAGGGATGAACAGGGCCGTAATAAGGCCCCATGCGATAAATGCGGCGATGTTGGGCATAACCATGCCCGAGAGGAACGATCCAAACTTCTGGACCGAAACTCGTACCGATGACGATGTCGTCATTGACTCGCTCCTTTTCTGTGTTTTTTATTTAGTGGGTGATGCTTAATGCGGTGGACACAGCACGTTTCGCGTCCACTGCATTTCTCGCCGAGAGCGCTCTCTCAGCAAGCTTGCGCGCTTCACCAAGGGTGAAACGCGAAAGTTCTGCTCGCACATCTGCCAGTGCGATGGGTGACATGGACAGGGAAGTCATTCCCAGCCCAATAAGTACAACGGCCAACATAGGGTCAGCGGCGGCTTCTCCGCAAACGCCGACGGGCTTTCCGGTGGCCTGACCCGCTTTGCCCACCTCGCTAATCAGGCGCAAAACAGCGGGATTCCAGGGGTCTTGCAGATCGGCCACTGTGCCAAGAAGTCGATCAGCGGCGACGGTGTATTGGGTGAGATCGTTCGTTCCGATCGACACGAAGTCCGCTTCGGCAAGGATGTGATCCGCCAGAATCGCGCTCGACGGAGTTTCCACCATCGCTCCCGCGTTCTTTATGCCGAGTTCATGGCACAGTCCAACGAACTCAGCAGTTTCGTCGGCGGTCGAAATCATCGGAGCCATGACCCACACATCGGCCGTTGACTTTTGCGAGGCGTTCGCAATCGCGGTGAGCTGATCGCGCAAAATGTCGCGGTGCGCGAATAGCGCGCGGATCCCGCGGCGCCCCAGAGCCGGGTTTGCTTCCCCTGCGTCGGTGAGGAACGGCAGCGGCTTGTCAGCGCCGGCGTCGAGTACTCGGACGACGACCTTTTGACCGGGAAACTTCTCGAAAACCGCGGCGTACTCGGCTTGCTGGGTCTCGACGGACGGGGCAGTCTCGGCGTCAAGAAAGAGGAATTCTGTGCGGAATAGTCCAACACCTTCCGCGAGCGCGGCGACCGCGGCATCCACGGATTTTGGTGACCCAACGTTGGCGAGCAGCGCGACTTTGTGACCATCCGCCATTTGTCCCGGCCCTGATGCGTTCTCGCGCGAGACGCGTCGGGCTTCGGACTCTGCAAGCGCAGCATCGATTCGGGCTGCTGACGGGTGCACGACGATTTCGCCTTCCGCCGCGTCGACGAGAATGACATCACCATCCACCAGATCTTCGGCGGATTTTGCCCCAACGATAGCCGGCAGACCCTTTTCACGAGCCAGGATTGCGGTGTGGGAGGTCGGTCCCCCGTCGGTCGTAACAAGGGCACGCACAATGTCGAAATCCAGCAACGCGGTGTCGGCTGGCGCGAGATCGCGAGCGACAAGGATGAACGGGGTGTCCGATTCCGGAACACCGGGGGCTGAAACACCGAGGATATGTGCGATGACTCGATTCGCGACGTCACCGAGGTCTCCAGCGCGCTCGGCCATGTATCCACCGGCCGACTCGAGTACCTGAGCAAAACCGGCAAACGCTTCAAACACCGAACGTTCTGCTGTCGAACCGCGTTCAACGCGATTCTTGACGTCGTCACGCAACATGGGGTCATCCGCCATGAGGGCGAGTGCGTTGAGGACCTCTTGAGCAATGCCACCGGCACGCTCGCCGCGATCGCGAAGGTCGTGAGCAGTTGCCTTCAGCGCTGCGTCGGCACGGACGAGCTCCGCTTCGGGGCTAATCGAACTCGGTGTTTGAGCCGGCTCCGGCAGGGGGTCGGGCATTCGGCGCACGTCACCGACGACGATGCCGCGACCGACACCGATCCCCGCGAGAGTGCGCTCTGTACCTGTCATTCGGCGTCGTGATCCGTCTCCAGGAATGACACGAGCTGGTCGAGGACGGCGTCGGCCGTTTCCCCTTCCGCCGTGATGGTGACCGAGTCACCTTGATTGATTGCAAGGGAGATAACCCCGAGAATGCTGCCAGCCGGGGCCTTGCGGCGATCCTTCTCGATGGTGACGGTCAGACCCGAGTCGTTCACCGCCTGCACGAAAAGTGCGGCCGGTCGGGCGTGAAGTCCGTGTGCAGACGCGATTGTGGCGGAGCGAGTCGGCATCAGTAGTTCCCATCACTCTCGGAAAGCGCGGAGGCGTGAGTGGGAACGCTCGAGTTTCGCAAAAACTCGGAGATGGTTTCCAGTGCAACGTCCGCTCCAAAACCACCGCGAACTGTCTCGGGCAAAACAACGTAGGCAATTCCGCGCTCACTGAGATCGGCGGTGACGGCTCCCGAGACAACGTGTGAGGCTAAGGCAACGAGGTCGGCTGCGTCCGCGTCGACGGACTCGAGCGGTAAAGGCACGAACCGGAGCGATTGCTGTGTTGAATCGGCGATGTCCGACATGCGACGAGAGAGGAACGTGCTGGAAGCACCGGCACCGCAGACGATTGCCACAGTGAGCATCATTACTCCTCTCGAACTGCCCTAAGAATTGCACGACAAGGTCCTCGATGCCAATCGTTCGGGGATACATTTCCTTCCGCCACCGCGGAAGCCCCGCACCCTTTGTGCTTTGTCGGTAAAGTTTCATCAGAGATGAACGACAAATACGCGGGCCTGTTGGAGCAACTCCGCGGAAGCGACGAGTGGCTTCCAGCGGCGACCCTCGCCGAACGCCTCGGGGTCTCGACTCGTAGTGTCCGTTCTTATGTCACGGCGGCTAAGTCGGCTGCGCACCCGTTCGACATCATTGCGACCTCGAGTGCGGGATACAAGCTCAATCGCGAGTCCTATTTCGCCTACCGCTCGGCTTTCGACGCCACCCCGGACACTATTCCGTCCACCCCCCGCGAACGCGCGCATCACATCGCCCTGCGACTCGCCGAGAGCGCCGGTGGGGTCACCATCGACGACCTCGCGTCCGATCTGCACGTTTCGATTCAGACGATTGAGAATGACGTCAAGCGCATCCGAACGATCGCCGAAGACGTCGATGTTCAACTCGACCGGGTTGACAACGCCCTCGTGTTCCGAGCGGATGAAACGCAACTCCGCCGGCTCCTGTCGACCCTCGTTCACGAGACAACCGACACGGGGCTGCTCTCGCTCGACACAATCGCGAAACGTTTTGAACTTGAATCACTCGTGGAGTTTAAGACGGACCTCATTGAGCGTCTCGATTACAACCACTTCATCATCAACGAATACGGAATCGACGCGGTGTTGCTGCACCTGGCAATCGCCGTCGATCGTGTCCGTCAAGGGCTCACACTTCCCGACGACAACCAACCTCTGGATAAGGACACACAGTTTGTCGCCGGGATTCTGCGGGAGCTCGTCAAGCGACACTTTGATGTTGATCTTGGCGCACGCGAAGAAACGTACCTGACACGGCAATTGGTGATGCGTATCATCACATCGGGTGCCGATTCTGACTCAGCCCGCGCAGACCCTGTAGACCGCGAGACAACAGCCAAGGCGCTCGATCTGGTTCACGATGAATACCTCATTGAACTGCGGAACGACGACCTAATCGAGCGACTCGCGCTCCACATCGGTCACCTCGTCACGCGCGTGAAATTCGACTCGCCTTCGCGCAACCCACTCCAAAAATCCATTAAGGCGAATTACCCCCTGGTCTGGGATATTGCGGTGTTCATCGCCTCGACCATTCAGCGCGAACGCGACATCATCGTCGACGAAGACGAGATCTCCTACATCGCACTGCACATCGGAAGTCACCTCGAACGCCAGGCCCAGGCAAAGAATCGCGTTTCGGCCACCATTGTGAGCCCGTCCTACTACGACGTACATATTGTGATGCGCGAATCAGTCGAGAAGATGCTCGGCGCGGAGGTGTCCATCGAGTCGGTCATCACCCGCACCGACGTCCGCCCGGGCGACATCAACACCGAAATGGTGATCACGACAATTCCCCTTCCGTTTGAGTCGGATTCGATTGTGTTGGTGCAGCCCTTCCTCACCGAAGCCGACGTCGACGCGGTGCGCAAAGTAGCGGCCCGTGCGCGGCGCATTCGCCGCCGCAGCGCCATCCGCGAGCAACTACTCAAATACTTTCAAGCAGAAACGTTTTTCCGGAATGTTCGTTTCGACAATCCCGAAGAGATGATTCGCGGGCTTGGCTCGTCGCTCATTTCACTGGGGATAATCGATGAGTCCTACATCGACAGCGCAATTGAGCGAGAAAACATGTCGTCGACAGTGTTTGTTGACGGGTTAGCGGTGCCCCACGCGATGTCCATGACCGCCGAACGCCCAACAATCGCGATCGCCGTCAACGAAGAGCCATCGGACTGGGGTGAGCACAAGGTCAGTGTTGTGGCCCTCATCGCATTCGCGGCGAGCGGTCGAGAGGAATTTCAGTCCGTGTTCGAACAAATCGTGGACGTCTTCGCCGACCGGACGCGAATGAACGAAGTGGTCAAGAACTCGTCGACCTTCGGGAACTTTATCGACACGCTCGTTCACGTGATCGAAACCTAAAACGGTATTGGTTCACTATTCGTAGTGAGCCCGGAGCACGAGGACCCAGTGGGTCCTCGTGTCTGATAGACAGGGCGAGGTGAAGTTCACTCTATGAGTGAGCCCGGAGCGGAAGAGCCCAGTGGGCTCTTCCGTCTGATTCACTGCGCTAGATACACATATCTGTTCGTAGTGAGCCCGGAGAGACTCGAACTCCCGACATCCACGGTGTAAGCGTGGCGCTCTAACCAACTGAGCTACAGGCCCGTGCGGTCTATCGTAGCCGACTGAGCGACTGCGAGTGTCGCGCCCTAGGATAGGACGGTGACACTCCACACCCGGACCGTCACACTTCCTCGCCACCACTGATTGGAAGAGCACCTGAATGGCCGTCAACGATCAAGACCCGTATTCGTTTTCCGATATTGACTCGAACCCCGAGGAGACCGCCGAATGGCGTGAGTCTCTGGATGCTGTAGTTGAGTCACAGGGCCACGGACGCGGCCGCGATCTCATGTTGTCGCTCTTGAAGCGTTCGAAGGACTTGCATCTCGGTGTTCCGATGGTGCCGACGACGGATTATTTGAATACGATCGCGCCGGAGAACGAAGCCGCATTTCCCGGTGATGAGGAGATGGAACGCCAGTACCGTTCCTGGATTCGCTGGAATGCGGCGGTCATGGTTCACCGCGCGCAGGCTCCGGGAATCGGCGTCGGCGGCCACATCGGGTCCTATGCCTCGGGCGCTTCGTTGTACGAAGTCGGACACAACCATTTTTTCCGAGGCCCCGACCATCCCGGCGGTGGCGATCAGATTTTTTATCAGGGCCACGCCGCTCCTGGAATGTATGCCCGCGCGTATCTTGAAGGACGGTTGACCGAAGACCAGTTGGACGGTTTTCGACAGGAAAAGTCCCACTTCGCTGGCGGATTGTCGTCGTATCCGCACCCACGGTTGATGCCCGAGTTCTGGCAGTTCCCGACGGTGTCGATGGGACTCGGCCCGATCAACGCGATTTATCAAGCGCAGTTCAACAAATACGTCACGAACCGCGGAATTACCGATGCGTCCGATCAGCATGTCTGGGCGTTCCTCGGGGACGGCGAAATGGACGAGGTCGAATCGCGCGGTGCGCTGCAACTCGCGGCGAACGACAACCTTGACAACCTGACGTTCGTCGTTAACTGCAACCTGCAACGACTCGACGGCCCGGTTCGCGGTAACGGAAAGATTATTCAGGAGCTTGAATCGTTCTTCCGCGGTGCCGGGTGGAACGTCATCAAGGTCGTGTGGGGCCGCGAATGGGACGAGCTCTTGGCTCAGGATTCCGATGGCGCACTGCGGGACCTCATGAATTCGACCCCCGATGGCGACTTCCAGACGTTCAAGGCCGAGTCGGGTGCGTATATCCGCGAGAACTTCTTCGGTCGCGATCCGCGCACGGCGGCGATGGTCGCCGACTGGTCGGACGACAAGATTTGGTCACTCAAACGCGGTGGCCACGATTACCGCAAGCTCTACGCGGCCTACGCGGAGGCGCTCAGCCATAAGGGCCAGCCAACGGTCATTCTTGCAAAGACCGTTAAGGGGTACGGATTGGGTAAGGCCTTCGAAGGCCGCAACGCCGTTCACCAGATGAAGAAACTCAATCTCGATGTCCTCAAGTCGTTCAGGGATGGACTTCGGATTCCGATCTCCGACGAACAGCTCGAGGCCGATCCTTATCGCCCTCCGTATTACCGACCCGATGACACTGACCCGGCGATTCAGTATTTGCTGGAGCGACGCCGGCACCTCGGTGGTGCGCTCCCCCAGCGGCGAACGGACTTTAGGCCGCTCCCGCCGGTAGACCCGAAGCACTTAGAGTCAGGCGCAGAAGGCTCCGGTAAGCAGGAGATCGCGACGACGATGGCGTTCGCGCGTCTCCTCAAGGACCTGTTGCGCGATGAAAACTTTGGCCACCGACTTGTCCCCATCATCCCCGACGAAGCTCGAACGTTCGGAATGGACTCGTTCTTCCCCACTGCAAAGATCTACAACCCGAGCGGCCAGAACTACACCTCCGTCGACCGTGAACAACTCCTCGCCTACAAGGAAAGCGTCACGGGTCAGATTCTGCACACGGGCATCAACGAGGCGGGCGCGATGGCGGCATTCACCGCCGCGGGAACGTCCTACGCAACCCAGGGCGAAGTCATGATTCCCATCTACGTGCTGTATTCGATGTTTGGATTCCAGCGGACCGGGGACCAGATGTGGCTCGCGGGGGACCAAATGGCGCGTGGCTTCATTATCGGAGCAACGGCGGGAAAGACGACTCTCACGGGCGAAGGATTGCAGCACGCTGACGGCCATTCGCACCTCATCGCATCGGCGAACGATGCTGTCGTTGCCTACGACCCCGCGTTCGCTTTCGAAATCGGCCATATCTTCAAGGCGGGTATCGACCGTATGTATGGCGGCACTCACGAAAACCCCAACATCTTCTATTACCTCACCGTTTACAACGAGCCGAATATTCAGCCCGAACAGCCAGCGAACCTCGACGTCGAGGGGTTGCTGCGTGGAATGTATAAGTACCGTGCGGCGAGTGGCGCTGGGCACCGCGCACAGATTCTTGCATCCGGAGTCGCGGTGCCGTGGGCACTGGACGCTCAGAAACTTCTCCAGGACGACTGGGGAGTGGCCGCAGATGTTTGGTCCGTCACCTCGTGGAACGAACTCCGCCGCGACGGCCGAGACGTCGACCGTTACAACTTCCTCCACCCCGAGGAAGTCCCCCGCACACCCTTCGTGACCGAACGCCTGCGCGGTGAAGCCGGTCCGGTCGTGGCCGTGAGCGACTGGATGCACGCCGTGTCGGATCAGATTCGCCCGTACGTGCCGACTGACTTCGCGACGCTCGGAGGTGACGGTTTCGGGTTCTCCGACACCCGGGCCGCTGCTCGACGGTATTTCGCGATCGACACCGAGTCAATCGTGGTTCGAGTTCTTGAGCAGTTGGCAAAGCGCGGCGACATCGATCGTTCCGTCGTCGTAGACGCGTTCACGCGTTATCGCCTCGACGACGTGACCGCGGGAACCACCGGAAACCCCGGTGGGGATTCCTAGGGGCCGCGGATGATTGTCATCGTCGCACCGGGTCAGGGCTCGCAGTCCGTGGGATTCATGGCGCCGTGGCTCGACGTTGACGGTGTGCGTGAACACCTCGGCGAGCTCGGGGAGGCGGCGAAAGTCGACCTCATCACCCACGGAACCACCTCCGACGATGAGACCATTCGCGACACCAAAATCGCTCAGCCGCTCATCGTTGCTGCATCGCTCGTCAGCGCACGGCTTCTCCTCAATGGTCGTCGCGAACGCGTGAGTGCCGTAGCCGGTCACTCGGTCGGTGAATTTGCCGCAGCGGCCGTTTCCGGAATTCTGAGTGAAACTGACGCCATGCAGCTCGTCGGTGTTCGGGGACGAGCAATGGCAGAGGAAGCGGCAAAAACCGAAACCGGGATGAGTGCACTGCTCGGTGGTGAGGCGGCCGACATCGATGAGCGTCTCGGTGAACTGGGATTGTTCCCCGCGAACATGAATGGTGGCGGACAGGTCGTTGTTGCCGGCGCCAAGGGCGCACTCGCAGCTCTGGCCGAAAACCCGCCCACCGGCGCGCGCGTTATTCCACTTTCTGTCGCGGGCGCCTTTCACACGTCGTACATGGGTGGTGCTGTCGACACACTCCGAAACGCCGCCGCGCATGTGCAGACTCGTGATCCCGAAACATCGATTTACTCCAACAAGGACGGGTCGCGGGTCTCAGCAGGTTCTGACTACCTCGACCTGCTTATCGGCCAGGTTTCGAATCCCGTTCGCTGGGACCTGTGCATGGAGTCTTTCGCTCGCGACGGCGTCAACGGTGTCATCGAACTTGCGCCGGCCGGAGCGCTCGTCGGTCTCGTGAAACGAGCGCTTAAAGGCACACCCACCGTCGCCGTCAAGACGCCAGACGATCTTTCCGCAGCAATCGAACTCTTGGAGGCATCATGACACAGCCCGCACTTCGACAGTCCGTCGGGTCACCCTTTACGCGAATCCTCGCGGTGGGCGCAGCGCGTGGCGATTTGATTGTCACGAACGACGACATCGCCGGACCCATCGATTCGAGCGACGAGTGGATTCGTCAGCGCACAGGTGTCATCACCCGCACCCGAGCGTCCGAATCTATGTCTGCGGCCGACCTGGCGACAGCGGCAGCCACCGAAGCGGTCACGAAAGCCGGTATATCACCGAGCGAAGTGGGCGCGGTAATCATCGCAACAATCTCCAACACCGTCCAGACGCCGTCGATGGCCGCCCTCGTTGCTGACCGCATTGGTGCCACCCCGGCCGCCGCGTATGACATCTCCGCTGCGTGCGCCGGGTTCTGTTACGGCATTGCCCAGGCCGATGCGCTCGTCCGCTCAGGAGCCGCGCGATTCGTCGTCGTGGTCGGCGCAGAAAAGCTCAGTGACATCGCGAAACCGACGGATCGCACAATTTCCTTCTTGCTCGGCGATGGTGCCGGTGCCGTCGTCATCGGTCCCGCGGACGAACCCGGCATTTCCAGCACCGTCTGGGGTTCCGACGGGGGTAAGTGGGACTCGGTCGGGATGGATCGTCCCCTTCGCGAGGCGTTTGACGACCCCGAGGGCGAATATCCCACACTGCGTCAAGACGGCCAGACCGTCTTTCGCTGGGCCGTCTGGGAAATGGCTAAGGTTGCCCAACAGGCGCTGGATGACGCCGGCATCACGAGCAGTGATCTCGCCGCGTTCATTCCCCACCAAGCAAACATGCGCATCATCAACGAGTTTGCCAAACAGCTCGAGGTTCCCGAGAGCGTGGTCATCGCGCGCGATATCGAGACGACAGGAAACACGTCAGCCGCCTCTGTTCCCCTCGCAATGCACCGGGTGCTTGATGAGCACCCCGAGCTGAGTGGCGGGTACGCGTTGATAATCGGTTTTGGGGCTGGGCTCGTCTACGCCGCGCAAATCGTGCGTCTTCCCTAACTTATGGTCACGCGACCCCGTAAAATAGCCACAGCACCATAAACAAACAAGGAGAAACTCATGGCTCACTCGAAGGATGAGGTCCTCGCAGGCCTCGCAGCGCTTGTCAACGACGAGACCGGTGTACCGGTTGAGAATGTCGTTTTCGGCAAGTCGTTTGCGGACGACCTCGACATCGACTCGATCTCGATGATGACCATCGTTGTCAACGCGGAAGAAGAGTTCGGCGTGAAGATTCCGGACGACAAGGTCTCGGAACTCGTGACGGTCGACGACGCAGTCAACTACATCGTCTCGGCTCAGTCCTAGGCGATACGGCGGCGGGGTGATCGCTCCGCCGCTGTTGTTTTCCCCAAACGGAAGTGTGACATGACCACCATCGTTGTAACCGGTATCGGTGCCACCTCCCCCCTCGGCGGTAATGTTCGCGACACGTGGGAGGCGTTGCTCCGCAAAGAGAGCGGCATTCGCACGCTCACCGAAGAGTGGGTTCAGACCTACGAACTCCCCGTCACGTTCGCGGGGCGCGTCAAGGTTCCCGCGGTTGATGTCCTCGAAAGGCTCGAACTCAAAAGACTCGACCCTTCCGCTCAACTCGCCGTCATTGCCGCGCGCGAGGCCTGGAAGGACGCCGGTGAACCCGGTGACGCAAAGGAACGAATTCTCGTCGACTTTGCAACCGGCATCGGCGGACTCGGCACGCTGCTTGACGCTTGGGATGTCATGAAGGAAAAGGGCGCGCGTCGCGTGCTGCCGATGACTATTCCGATGCTGATGCCGAACGCAGCTGCGGCGGCAATCTCGATGGACCTGACAACCCGAGGCGGAGCGCGAACCTGCGTATCGGCCTGTGCCTCCGGTACTGAATCCATCGCCAACGCCGTCGAACACTTGCGCCAAGGTGCCGCGGATGTTGTCATCTGTGGCGGTACAGAATCGGTTATTCACCCGCTCCCCATCGCCGCGTTTGCCGCGATGCACGCGCTCTCGACACGCAACGACGAGCCCGTTCGTGCGTCGCGCCCGTACGACGTTAACCGTGACGGCTTTGTGCTCGGAGAAGGTGCAGCGGTGCTCGTCCTCGAAACGAAGGAGCACGCCGAGGCCCGCGGAGCAAAAATCTATGCAGAAATCGCCGGAGGTGCCGTTACGAGCGATGCCCACCACATCACGGCGCCCGACCCGGAAGGACACGGAGCAGCGCGTGCGGTCCTCGATGCTCTCGCCAATTCCGGAGTCACCGCTAACGACGTGAATCACATCAACGCACACGCAACCTCGACTCCCGTCGGAGACATTGCCGAATACACCGCACTCCACAGGGTCTTTGGTGACCGTATCGCGGAGATCCCCGTGTCGGCAACAAAATCCTCCACCGGTCACCTCCTCGGCGGAACCGGAGCACTCGAAGCGGTGTTTACGGTCCTTGCGGCCCATGAAAAGATTGCTCCACCAACCATCAACCTTGACGATCAGGACGAAAAGATTCCGCTTGATGTCGTCGTTGAGCCTCGCGCACTACCCGATGACGTCATCGCGATTTCAAACTCATTTGGCTTCGGTGGCCACAACGCCGTTATCGTCGTCAAGTCGGTCTAGACCGCGCGCGTCCCCCGCCGCAGGGGCACCACTTCGGCAAACCGGGTCTCTCGGAACGGTTCCAGTTCGTCGTCCCACGCGATCCCCAGTGCAAGCCGCAATTCCCGTTCAAGCTCATCGAGATCTCCGTCGGCGACGCCCATTGCGTAACGGATTCGGTCTTCGTTCACCATCGAGTTACCCACCGAATCAATCAGCGTGTAAAAGATTCCGAGAGCCGGAGTGTGGACGTATCGAACTCCGTCGCGCCCGGCCGCGGTGTTCTCGGTAATCTCAAACCGAAGGTCCGACCAGCCGAGCATCGCCGATGAAAGACGAGCCGCGCTCCCCGCTTCGCCCGCCCAGTCAAGTTCCGTGCAGACGGTCCCCGATTCTGCGGTCTGTTCGGTCCACACTGGCCGCACGGGAACCCCAAGCGCACTCGACACCGTCCACGCGACGTGTTGCGCCAGTGCTGGTGGGCACGAGTGAATCTGAATCACTCCGTGTGCATCGCTCATACTTCCTCCTACCGTGCGACTTCCCCTCGAACGGTGTAGAAGTAGAGGTTTACAGTATGCGCGCTGGTTGAGGAAAAGTCCAACCAGTCTCAGTGGTGCAAAAGTTCGCCGGTTGGTGTGACGGCGTTCTTCTCCCCCGCGCGAATCGGAAACGGAAGTCTGTTCTGCTTCGGTGGGATGGGGCAATTGAAGTTGTAGGAGAACGCACACGGAGGCAGCACCGCGAGATTGAAATCGAGGGTCACCGAGCCGTCCGGATTGGGCACGACAAAGAGAAACCGGCCGACCGAATACGTTTCGGAATCGTTCGTTTCGTCGGCGAACACAATCTGGAGCGCCCTGCCGGTGCCGATGGTGACCAGCGAGACATCGTGACCCTCGTGAGAAAACGCAATCTCGCCGGGGATGATCTCGTCCTTGGCTTCACCGGTCTTCTTCGCCACCAGTGCCGTGGTCCCCGCCGGATTGGGTTTCCACTGTGCGGTGATGACCCACGCCGGGTCGTAATCGTAGGCGTCAATACCGCCATAGTTCCGAATCCATTCGCTGCGTTCATCCCACACGCGAAGCCCGGAAAGATTCCCCTCGCGGATAATCGACCCGCGAAGAGTGTCGGAAAAGATGATGGTCGCGGGATCCGCAATTCCCGGTCCGTCGATAACCACAGTGCCGTCAATCAACCGGCCGTTGACCTGAATTCCGTCCTCAGCGGATGCCGTCAGTTCGAGTCCCGACGCGTTATCGCCGCGTGGCGCCCACCTGCCCGCCACTCCCCAGACCTCCTGAGGGGCGTCGATCCACTGGGTCAAAATCAACGCCAAACTGCCCATCGGTTCTTTCACCTGGGCCTCGCGGCGTGCGTGGAACGACGCGAACCGTTCCGAGGCATCAGTCATAATGACATTCTCCCGATACAGCTCTCAGCGCCGCGGAGGCGCACCGAGACCGAGCGTCAGCTCGTAGATGTCAACCATTTGTGCGGTTCGCGAAGACTGCCGAAACTCGTGACGCACGGAATCCTTGCCCGGTCGGCGCAAGTCTGCGATGTCATTCGCGCACCCGTCGAGCGCCTCGGCCAAAGCCTCGGCCGAGAGGTCGCGCGTGACAGAAAAGGACCCAGCGGGGAGTTCCTCGGCGATATTGGCGTCAACAATCACCACGTGCGTCCCCAGCGCAATCGCTTCGGAAACTGTCATTCCCTGAGTCTCAAAATTGTTCGACGACTGAACAAGCACATCGGCATTGGCAATCACGCCCAGGGCGTCCCGATACGGCAACGCCCCCGTGAATGTCACGAAATCTGGCGCGACAGATTCCGCCTTGCGTCGAAGGGCACCGTCGCCAACCAGCGTCACCTCTATCGGCGAATTAACAAGACTGAGCGCTTGGCAAAACTCGATGATTCGCTTCTCTGGCGAGAAGCGCCCGACCCACGCGACTTTCAGCGAACCGCTCGTGGCAGTCTCGTGGCGGGAGACCTCGCCAAGCACGTCGTCATCGACACCGGTTGGAATCACTGTCGGTGGCGCACCGGTCTTTGTTGCCACTCCGCGTGACGTGAGCAAGCGGGCGAAATGTTGTGACGGGGCAACGACGACGTCCGCTTCCGCGGCGTACTGGGCAAGATAGTCGAATGCATTGCGAGGTCGACGCCGAAACCTGTCCCCCAGAGACCATTTCTGCCAGCGGCCAAGCATTGCGTAAAACAGCCCGGGAAATGGGATTGATCCGTCGACTCCTATGTCGAGGCGATGGTGCATCGTGTGGACCACTGGTTTTTCGTTTTCCCGAGCGAAGCGGTATCCGAAAGCGGCCCCCCAGAAATCTGATTGAACGTGCACAACATCCACGGGAGGCCTGTGCTTCAACTTGTCGGTGACAATCTGAAGATGTCTGTCGGAAGGCCACAACCACGTGTAGTCCCTCACCGTCGGCACTCTCCACGACGGAAGGTCAATGAACTGCGGGTCGTCGACTGGCCCCGAGCGCAGAGCCGGCGAGACGTAGGTGACGGTGTGCCCGGCGCGTTCGAGAAACTTGGCTTGCAGCAGAGTTGACATTTGCGCGCCACCCAGGGTGTGTGGGTGTTGTTCGCAAAAGATCAGGATGTGCATGGTCGCCCAATTCTACTGAGCGGAGTGGGCCCGTCCGGTTCGCGCGCGGCGTTAGAAGGCGCCGGAAGTGCGATGATTGGCATCAGCATCTTCCTCATCACCGAGAGCCCCCCATCTGGATTAGATAGGTCATTGCCATGAACCGTCCCGCCGTTCTCGTTGTCGTCGACGTTCAAAACGGATTCCTCGACGAATACTGGGGTGACAGCAACAACCCCGCGTGTGAGAACAACATCAGGGCTCTGCTCGCACACTGGCGAGCGCGCGAGTGGCCCATCGTGCTCGTCAAGCACAACTCCGAATCACCGACATCACCGTTGCGACCGGGCCAACCGGGTAACGACCTTCAACCGGGAATCGACGGTGTCCATGATCTGCTCATCACCAAGACGGTGAACTCCACTTTCTACGGCAAACCCGACCTTCACGGTTGGCTGAGTGCAGGCGGACACACGTCACTGGTGATTTGCGGGATCACGACGAATTTCTGTTGCGAAACGACGGCACGTATGGCCGGAAACCTTGGATACGCGGTCGAGTTTGTTATCGACGCGACGCGGACGTTCGACCACCCCGATGCGGATGGCGTGATGATTCCAGCGGACGACATGTCCCGAGTCACCGCCGCAAACCTCAACGGCGAATTTGCCACGATTGTCACCGCACAGCAGGTCATCGACGCCTCTGCCTGAACGCGATTACGCTAAATCCGACAGAATAGACACAAGCAATCTTGAAGGAGCCCCGATGGCGCAGAAGCGCGCGATGACCGCCGCTGAACTGGTACCCGGCGTGATGAGTAAGATTGACGCGATCAAGGCAACCTACGGCGAATGGGACGTCCATCCGTCACTACACGTTGATCCCGAGCGGGTGCAGTCGGTGTTTGCCGAGTTAGCGGAGCGCCTCGACGACAACTTCCCCTTCTTCCACCCGCAGTACGCGGGGCAAATGTTGAAACCCCCGCACCCCGTCGCCATTGCCGCGTACACCGCAACGATGATGCTCAACCCCAATAACCATTCGATTGATGGCGGCCGGGCAACCACGATGATGGAACACGAAGTCCTTGACCAACTCGTTGCGATGTTTGGGTACAGCAAGGACTACCTCGGGCACCTCACGTGGAGCGGAACCACCGCCAACCTGGAGGCGTTATGGATAGCGCGTGAAATTCGCCCCAACAAGTCGATTGCCCACAGTAAGGATTCTCACTACA
>JBIILU010000031.1:0-7754 GCA_044338315.1 Microbacteriaceae bacterium
TCGGCACTAGCGAGTGCCTGGTCGGCCAGAGCAACGTCCGTTCCACAGAAACCCTGCGTGGCGTTATCAATGATGATGACGACATTGTCGGCAATTTCGACGAGTCGGTCCTGAACTTCGTGTAATTCCTGTTGGAACATCTCGCGCATGGCGTATGCCTTCCTCCGTGATTAACATCAGCGTGTCAAGTTTGAGTGAACACTCGGCAAACTTTCCCTGAATTTCACCCGAATCTTAGCCAACCGGCGAGCGACCCGTTACACCAATAATGGCACGTGACCTAGTCTAAAAGCATGACATCCGAGAGTGCCGTCGCGCTTGCAGTTCTCGGCGCGACAGTCGCATCCGGTGCCGTTGTTGCTCTCGTCACCTGGTTGTTGACGCGGCGAGCGATGTCTGGCCGAGTTATCGAGCGGAATATCCTAGAAATCGGCGATGTGCTGGAGGCCGGCGAAAAGCTTATCGATGTCCTCGCTACCGCGGGCTTGGTCATCGACCACACCAACGCGGTCGTCCGCTATTCGGCGAGCGCCACGGCAATGGGGTTGATTAATAACCGCAGTCTTGCAGTTCCGGAACTTGTCGCGATTGTCGACGAGGTTCGACGCAGCGGAGAGCCCGTCTATCAGGAGCTCGAACTCGCCCGAAAGTCAGGGGACTATTACTGGGTCGATGTCCGCGCCGCTCTTGCCAGTAACGGAAACGTGGTTTTGCTCCTCGAAGACAACACCGAGGGCCACCGACTCGACGATGCTCGTCGCGACTTCATCGCGAATATTTCGCATGAGCTGAAAACCCCCATTGGCGCAATCGGCCTGCTCGCCGAGGCGCTGGTGGGCGCAACCGACGACCCCGATACTGTTCAAAAGTTTTCCAAGAACCTCCTCAAAGAGTCGCGGCGCCTCGCAGATCTTGTTCAAGACATTATTCAGCTGTCGCGCGTGCAATCTAACGAAGTGCTCCGCAAGGCAACCCCCGTCCGAATCTCGGACATCATCGCCGAGGCGACAGAACGATGCGCGATCCTTGCTGAGTCGCAGAAAATTTCCATCACGGTGGAGTGCCCCGAGTCGGAATACGTCGTCGGTGATTCCGAGTTGCTCATCGTTGCCGTCAAGAACCTCATCGATAACGCCATTCAATACTCCGAACCGAAGAATCGTGTTGGCATTGGAGTGAAGGCCACCGACAATTCGGTGCAGATTGCTGTGGCGGACGCGGGAATGGGGATTCCCCAAGACGAACAGGCGCGCATCTTCGAGCGGTTCTATCGGGTTGACGTCTCACGCTCGCGTCAGACCGGTGGCACCGGTCTTGGGCTCAGTCTGGTCAAGCACATCGCGCTCAGCCACGGTGGCGAGGTTACGCTGTTCTCGCAGGTTGGAATCGGCTCAACGTTCACCATTCGACTTCCCCGTTTCGATCCCACCCAATTGGAGGCACTGTCATGACCACGGTTCTCGTCGTCGAAGATGAAAAGTCCCTGCGCGAACCCCTCGTCTTCTTGCTGGAGAAGGAGGGGTTCACCGTCCACTCGGCCGAAGATGGCACGGCGGCGCTTGAGAAATTCCGCGCGGTGCAGCCAGACATCGTCCTGCTCGATCTGATGCTTCCCGGAATCAGCGGCACCGACGTCTGTCGCGAAATTCGCGCAACGTCGGCGGTGCCCATCATTATGGTCACCGCGAAGGATGGCGAAATCGACAAGGTTGTGGGGTTGGAAATCGGAGCGGACGATTACGTCACCAAGCCCTATTCGACCCGTGAGCTGCTCGCGCGAATGAAGGCGGTCTTGCGCCGCGGTAGGGCGAACGGTGGCTCTGGGCCGTCCTCGATTCTGGAAGCGGGGCCAATCCGACTCGACGCCGAACGCCACAAGGTGTTCGTCGATGACAAGCCCGTCTCCCTTCCCCTCAAAGAGTTTGAACTGCTCGAATACATGATGGAAAACGTCAACCGAGTTCTCACACGGGGGCAAATCATCGACCGGGTGTGGGGTGCGAACTATTACGGTGACACCAAGACTCTCGATGTTCACGTCAAGCGAATTCGATCCAAGATCGAAACCGATCCAAAAAACCCAACCCTCATCGTGACGGTTCGCGGGCTGGGCTACAAATTCGAGCTCTGATTCACGGGACGCGGCGAAGCCACTCGTCGCTCGAATACTTTGACTCGACGAGTTCGCGCATGCGGGTTGACTCCGCTTCGGTGACCGCGCCCTCGCGCAATCCGTAGAGGGACCGGAACGTCGACACCATCACGTCGATAACCTCTTCGCGACTGAGTCCGGATTGAGATTTGATGGGATCGACGCGTTTACCGGCACTCGCGACGCCCTTGTCGCTCAATTTCTCACGCCCGATGCGCAGCACGCGCATCATCGTGTCGGCGTCGATGTCGTAGGCCATCGTGACGTGGTGAAGGACGGCACCATTGCCGAGGCGTTTCTGCGCCGCACCGCCGATCTTTCCTTCGGGACTGGCGATGTCATTGAGCGGTTTGTACTCGGCGGCGATACCGATCGATTGCAAAGCCTGCAGCACCCAATCATCAAGGAACGCATAACTGTCGGCGAACGACATGCCTTTAAGCAGTTCGGCGGGCGCATAGATCGAATACGTGATGGTGTTGCCCGGTTCGATGAACATTGTTCCACCTCCGCTGATGCGACGGTGAACACCGATTCCCCTTGAGGCGGCTTCCTCGGAGTCGACTTCGTTGAGGAGTGATTGGAATGAGCCGATGATGATGGCCGGTTCAGCCCACTCCCAGATTCGCAGGGTCGGGCCGCGGCGACCCTCGCCGAGTTCTTCGGCAAGGACCTGGTCGAGGGCCATGTGCTCGGCCGCAGTCATCGGTGTTGGTGCGAGGTATTCCCAGTCGTACTCGGTGAACGACCGCGCGTGGGCTATTGCCCTCCGCACCGCGGTCGCAACAGCCTCGGGGTGGAACCCCAGCATGACGACGTCGTCGGGGAGGGAATTGCGGACTCGGCGCGCAATTTCGCCGGCATCGGCGGAGACAGGCAACCCCTCGATTGCCGAGGTAAGGGCATCCAGTGCCTCGTCCGGCTCGAGAAAAAAGTCGCCCGAGACGGCGACGTTGACGAGATGCCCGTCGACCTCGTCGGCGTGGACGACGACGAGTTTGCCCCCGGGGACCTTGTATTCGCCCTTCATTGTCACGACTGCAGTCGCGCGTCAATCCACGAGAACAGGTCTTTCCAGACCTCGTCGCGGTTCGTTTCGAAATAGATTTCATGGCGAGCACCGGCGTAGACAATCAATTGAACATCGGAATACCCCGCCTTGACATAGCGGCCGGCGAGCGCCGCCACGCTCTTTTCGTTTGCGAGCGCATCTTCACCACCCTGAACGATGAGGATGGGGACGTCACGGTGAGCCGGCTTCGGCAGGCCGATGAGCTGCAAGGCCCCGCCGATCCCCAACTGGGCCAGTGCATTCGCCTTAAAGGTCAACGGGTCCGCTGCAAATGCGTGGTGGGCGGAGACTTCGCGGTTGAGCCACTCGTGTCCGGTCGTCCCAGTGTGTTTGAACTTGGTGTTGAGGTCCCCCGCGTTCATGGTGAACGGCGTGCGCAGAGCAGTGCCCGACCACACCACGAGGTCGACATCAAGAATCCCGCTGTCGAGCGCGATCTGCCCGAACAGCGAACCCATGGAATGGCCCATAAAGATGACGGGCAGCCCCGGATTTTCTGATCGAGCGATTGATGTGAGCTCGTTGATCTGATCAATGGTGCCGTCAATATTGCGCGGTCCTAGGTGTCCGAACTTCGACTGGTCCCCCTTCCACTGCTCGCGCCAGGTTTCGCCGTGTCCGCGGTGATCGTCGGCGTACACGACAAACCCGTTGCGGGTGAAGGCCTCGGCGAGGACGGCATAGCGCTGCGAGTGGTCGCCCTGTCCGTGTGAGATCTGCACAATCGCGCGAGGTTTCGTCGCGGCCCACACCGTGAAATGGATGGTGACACCATCAGCGTCGACAAAAGTGCGGTGGGTCGAAGTGTTTGAGGTCATAGGGCAAGTGTAAGAGGAAGCCCCTCAGTGTGACGAGCGTAGGATGAGGATGTGGTTGGCCGTCGGAAGTCCTCTCCGCGCGAATCTCGCCCGGCACTGTTTCGAGCACTCGCAACGCGCAACTTCCGAATCTGGATTATCGGTGCACTCATCGCGAACATCGGCTCGTGGGCACAGCGCACCGCTCAGGACTGGCTCGTTCTCACCGAACTGACAAACAACGACGCTGTTGCGGTCGGAATTTCGCTCTCGCTCCAATTCGGTCCAATTTTTGTCCTCGGCCCGTTCATCGGACCGCTTATCGACAGGGTCAACGGACGCACCATCATCCTCATCACGACAATCGCCGAGTTGGTTCTCGGCCTAATTCTCGGAATCGCCGTTGTCCTCGGAATTGCGACACTCCCGCTCGTCTACGTGCTCGCCCTCGCGCTCGGTGTCAGTCAAGCGTTCGAGGCCCCGGCCCGAATGGCCTTCGTCAGCGAGCTCGTGGGCAAATCCCACATTTCGAACGCTGTGGGCATGAACTCGATGATGTTCAACACGTCCCGGCTGGTCGGGCCCGCGATAGCGGGGTTGGCCATCACCACGGCCGGCACCGGATGGACACTGACGATTTCGGCGGCGGCGTATGCTGCCGCGGTCATCGCGATCCTCAGCCTGCGCGTTCGCGAACTCAATCCCGTGAAAAAGGTCGCGAAGGCGCGCGGGCAATTCCGTGAAGGCCTCCGATCCATCCGATCGCGCACCGACATCGTCGTAATTTTATCGATGGCCTTTGTCGTCGGTGCGCTCGTTTTCAACTTCGGCATCTTCTCGGCAACGATGGCGGTCGTAGAATTTGGGCTCGGCGCCCACGATTACGGTTTCATTACCTCCGCGCTGGCCGTCGGATCGTTGATCGGTGCGCTCATCGTCGCGCGATCGACTCGGCCCCGACTGTCCGTCATCATTGTCGCCGCTGCGACGATTGCCGTCGGTGCGACTCTGGCTGCTCTTGCGCCGACCGTCACAATTTTCGTGGTCCTTTATCCAATCCTTGGGCTCGGTGCGATTCTCCTGGTTGCAACGGCAAACTCGTACCTCCAGGTATCCACGGACGATGAATTTCGCGGGCGAGTCTTGGCGATCTACTCGACCGTCGTCATCGGTGGCACGCCGTTCGGTTCACCGCTCGTTGGGTTTGTGTCGAACACTCTCGGTCCGCGCTGGGGAATCGGCGTCGCGGCCATCGGCGGTCTGGCCGCGGCACTCATCGGTTTCATTTGGATGCGCGCCGGTCACCACATCGGGACAACCGAAACAATCCGGTCGGCCTTTCGTCACAGCGCGGTGGGTGACACCACTGCTACGCAGCTCATCACCATCGTTCACAAATCGCCCTAAACGCACGATTCGCGCGTTATGGTCCGTTCGGGCGCACAAGAACTCATAGAATAATGACATGGACGCAACTGACCGCCGTATCATCGAGCAGCTCCGCGATAACGCTCGCGCCGGCTATGCCGACATTGGCGACGTTGTCGGGCTTTCAGCCAGCGCCGTGAAGCGACGCATCGACCGACTCGTCGACTCCGGCGCAATTCGCGGATTCACTGTCCAAGTGGACCCCGCTGCCGAGGGTGTCGGTGTCGAAGCCTACGTCGAACTGTATTGCCGCGGCACGGTCGGACCCGAAGAACTGAGAACGATTTTGCAAGCCGTTCCCGAAGTCGTCTATGCGGGTACTGTGTCCGGACAAGCGGACGCGATTCTTCACATGCGCGCCCACTCCATCCCCGCGCTCGAAGCTGCACTGGAAAAGGTGCGCCAGGCGCCCAATGTCGACCACACCCGATCGTCGATTCTGCTGTCCCGACTGGTGCATCGCCGCATCCTCTAGCTTTTTGTCCTGACATGGCGTGCGGTTCGCGAGTGAACCGCAACAATAGAAGCATGCGAATTGGTGTTTTGACATCGGGCGGAGACGCTCCCGGCCTCAACGCCGTCATCCGGAGTGTTGTGCTTAACGGCGAGCGCCAATACGGACTCGAGTTCATCGGTATTCGCGACGGTTGGCGCGGACTCGTCGAAGCCGACTTCCAGCCGCTCAAACGCTCCGATGTCAAGGGAATCGCGAAGCTCGGCGGAACCATCCTCGGGTCATCGCGCACCAACCCCTTCGAAGGTAGCGGCGGAATCGACCGCATCAATTCGGTAATGTCCGAAGCGGGGATGGACGCGCTTCTCGTCATCGGTGGTGAGGGATCGCTCGCGGCCGCGAATCGACTCTCCGAAGCGGGGATGAAAATTGTCGGTGTGCCCAAGACCATCGATAATGACCTTTCAGGAACGGACTACACGTTTGGGTTTGACACCGCCGTCAACGTCGCGACGGATGCGATGGATCGACTGCGCACCACCGGAGACTCGCACCACCGCTGCATGGTCGCTGAGGTGATGGGTCGTCACGTTGGTTGGATTGCCCTCCACTCCGGAATGGCGGCCGGCGCGCACGCGATCCTCATTCCCGAACGAAAGACCTCGCTCGACGAAATCATCGCCTGGGTGCAATCCGCCGCTTCTCGCGGCCGAGCCCCACTCGTGTGTGTAGCCGAAGGCTTTTTGCTTGACACGATGGATGATGCCCATTCCGAACGCGGCCTCGATGCGTTTGGGCGTCCTCGGCTGGGCGGAATTGGCGAAAAACTTGCCCCGCTTATCGAAGAGGCCACGGGAATTGAAACCCGTGCAACCACCCTCGGGCATATTCAGCGCGGCGGGACGCCGTCCGCGTTTGACCGCGTTCTGGCTACTCGATTCGGAATGAATGCCGCACAAATGATTGCGGAGGAAGACTGGGGGCACATGGTTGCCCTGCGGGGAACCGACATCGTTCGGTTACCATTCGAGGCAGCGCTCGGGCAACTCAAGCAGGTCCCGCTGGACCGTTGGGACGAAGCAGCCCTGCTGTTCGGCTAAGCGTCGAGATGATCGAGAAGCGCGTCGATAAGCGCTTCGTTCGTTCGTTCTGCTGCCGTGGCGGAAACCGCCAGGCCAACACTGCTCGCGTCAAAAGCGGTTCGGGGGCCAATGCAGACAATGGCCGTCGAATCGGGGATCGGCTGAAGTTGCTCGGCCAAATATCGCGCGACACTGCCCGACGAAACAAGGATTGACGTGATTTCGCCGTCACGAACACCGGCGATAACGTCGGCCGGAAGTGCGACACCGACCGTCCTGTAAGCAGAAACGAAGCGGGCGTCCGTGTCCAGCGCGGCCAGTCCGGCTTCAAGGACGGGCTCCGACGTCTCGGCATGCGGCACGAGAACCTTCGCCGCGCCAAAACCTTCGGGCAGATTGGCAAGGAATCCGCGCGCAGAGTTATCGTTTTCGGGGACAAAATCGACGCGGAAGCCCGCAAACGTCAGTGCCTGTTCGGTGGTTTCTCCGATGGCGGCGACCTTAGTGTTGTCAGGGATGCAGATCCGCAGGTGGTGCAAAACATCCACAGCGGTCGCGCTGGTGAGGACGAGCCAGTCGTAGTTTCCGTTCTGAAGATCGGTGAATGCCTCGTCAAGCGCGGTCGAGTCATCGGCGGAGGCGAAATTGATGACGGGTGCCACAACAGCCCGCGCCCCAAGAACTGTCAATCGAGTGGTGATGTCTTGGGCAAAGTCTCCACCGCGCGGGATGAGGACTGTCTGTCCAGCAAGTCGCTTGACAATCGGAA
>JBIILU010000032.1:0-7531 GCA_044338315.1 Microbacteriaceae bacterium
GCAATCTACAGAATCCTCACCGAGGCGCTCAACAATTCCCTCGCACACGGTGGTCCCGGTTGCGAAGTCATCATTTCGATGACCTGGTCGGACCACGGCGTTAACCTGTCCGTCGCCGATGACGGAGAACGTGCTTTGGCTCGTCGCGCCGCCGCTGCCGGAGAGCCCGCTCCCGAAGGCGTGAGCATTGAAAGCGACCAGGCAGCGCTGGTGTCAACGACGATGGGTCGTGGCTTGAGCGAGATGAAGGCACGGGCGGAATCGTTCGACGGTGTTGTCATGAGCCAGCGCGTTCCCGGAGTCGGGTTCACGTTCACTGCGTCGTTCCCGATGCTTCGTTATGCGACCGGCCCCAAGACCGGAACCGACGCGTCCTGATGTCGGACCAACGCCGGGCGACCGTCTCGATGGCTCTCGGCGTGGTCGGAGCAGTAGCGCTTTACGGTATTTCTTTCGGCGCTGTGTCGGTCGCCGCAGGCCTTGATGTCTGGCAAACGCAAGTGCTGTCCTTATTCATGTTCTCCGGTGGCTCTCAATTCGCGCTGATCGGCCTCATCGCCGCGGGAGCACCGGGGCCGACCGCAATTCTGGCGGCTGGTCTTCTTGGCGTGCGAAACGGCTTGTATTCGATTCGGACCGCCCCCATTGTCGGCCGCGGATTCTGGAAGCGCCTTGTTGCAGGTCAATGGACGATCGACGAATCGACTGCGGTGGCACTCGCACAGCCGACACCCGAACTGTCCCGTCTCGGCTTCTGGTTGACCGGGGCGGGAATTTACCTCGGATGGAATGCCATGACTTTGGTTGGGGCACTCGTCGGTGACCAGTTGGGCGACGTTCGCTCGTTTGGGTTGGACGCTGCTGCTGCTGCCGCGTTCCTTGGTTTACTGTGGCCGAGAATCCAATCCCGCGAGCCGATTATTATCGCTGTTGTTGCTGCCGTGGTTGCTGTCGTGGCCATTCCGACACTGCCCATCGGCATCCCCGTGGTCGTCGCCGCGGCAATCGGCGTTGTGATGTATTTCGTGCAACATCGGGGTCGCGCATGACCCTCTGGACGACCATTCTTATCGGTTCCGCGGTCGTGGCAGCGACCAAGTTCGTCGGATTTGTTCTGCCGGCTCGATTCACCGAGAGCCCAACGGTGCAGCACATCAGTGACGCCGTCACGGTCGCACTGTTGGCCGCCCTGGTCGTGATTCAAACCGTGGGCGCCGGTGCGGCAATTTTCGTTGATGCCCGACTCGCTGCGGTGGTCGTTGCAGGGGTCCTCCTCTGGCGCAAGGTGCCCTTTATCCTTGTCATCATTGCGGCGGCAGCTGTTGCCGCACTCATTCGGATGCTGGGTTGGATGGCCTAGCCTTCGAGATCGTCGCGTCCCGGTAGCCAACTCATTCCGGGCTTACCCCACCCGGATTCAGTCACGGCGTCCAGCGCTTCGCGGTCAAACGGGTGGGTAAGTCGGTCGAGGTACAAGATGCCGAGCAGGTGGTCGTATTCGTGTTGGAAAATCCGCGCGAGCCACCCGGTTGCCTCCACGGTGAATTCGTTCCCCTGAAGGTTCGTCGCCGTCAGAACAACTCGTTCCGAACGCCGCAGAGGGAAACGTTCACCGGGAATCGAAAGGCATCCCTCGAGTTCCTCCTCGTAATCGAGTGGCCCAATCAGCAAGGGATCCATAACGAGAGAGGGGTTGATTGCGACACCACGATGTTGTCGGTCATCGTCATCAACCCAGTCGTAAACGAACAGCGCGAGATTCTCACCGACTTGCGGTGCAGCGAGACCTACACCGGGGGCAAGTTCCATCGTCGCGAACATGTCATCGACCAGTTCAGCGATGTAATCGTCAATATGCAACACCGGCACCGCAGCACGGTGCAAAACGGGGTTTCCCGTGATGACAATTTCCCGAATTCGCACGCCTTAAGCCTAATGTCGGTAGCCTAGGAGGGTGAACGAAAATCTGAACGACCTCATTTCGCAGGTGTCGCTCACTCCGTATCAGGCCATCGGAATCCCGATTGCGCTCGTCGGGGCCGTTTTTCTCTCCATCGGGGCGCAATTGCAGCACCGCGGAGTCTCGAAGGTTGAAGGAACGCACGGCGACGGCTCAAAATCCGGTTTGTCTGTAAGGCAACTTGGTCACCTCATTCGACGTCCGTCGTGGGTGCTGGGTACTGTATTGCTCGCTCTGGCCATCGTTATCCAGCTGATTTCGCTCGGATTCGCACCGTTGATCGTCGTTCAACCGCTTGGTGTCGTCGCAATGGTGATGACGAACGTCATCAACTCGCGGGTTCACGGAATCAAGACGGACAGCCGAGTGCGCTGGTCCATCATCCTCGCGGTGCTCGGAATCGGAATCTTCGTTGCTTTCTCCACGATTTACGCCGTCGAGAAGGCATTCACCGACGGTCAACTGACGTTCATCCTCGGATTGCTCGTTGCGGTGATTGCCGCCACGGGCGTCGCCTTCCTCGTGTTTCGGCGTCGGCTACGTGCGATGTTCTACATTGTCGCCGCAGGGACGCTCTATGGTTTCGTCGTCACCATCACGAAGGTGCTCATCAATCGCTGGCGTACCGATCACATCGACCCGCTCATGATTGCCTGTTTCGTCGGGCTGGTTGTCGCAGCGGTGCTCGGCGGGTATTTCGTTCAAACGGCGTATTCGGTAGGGTCGCCTGATCTCGTCATTGCCGGCTTGACCGTCATCGACCCGCTTGTTGCCATCGCGATCGCGATTACGGTCCTTCGGGAGGCGGAGATGTTCCCGCCATTCGCGCTCGTTGGCATTGCGCTGGGCGGAGCGCTGTCCATAGTCGGTGTCGTGCTGCTTGCTCGCCATCACCCGCAAACACACCACTAGTCCGGCGATGGCACAAAAACCACTGACCATTCTTATCGGTGCGGACACATTTCCGCCCGACGTCAACGGTGCGGCAAAATTCACCGTTCGGCTTGTTGTGGGACTTATCTCGCGCGGCCACCGTGTCGTCGTCGTATCCCCGTCACCGGACACCGAATTCGGGTTGCGCCGAGAGGTCCACGAGGGCGTGGAAATTGAGGTTTACCGATTGCGCTCGTGGAAGTGGTTCAACCACCCGTGGATGCGGTTTGCGCTCCCGTGGGAAGTACAGCGTGACACCGCGGAGATTCTCGATACGGTGAAGCCCGATGTCGTTCACGTGCAATCGCACATCAACGTCGGATGGGGGCTCGTGCGTCAGGCACACCTCCGTGAAATTCGAATTGTCGCGACTAATCATTTCATGCCGGAGAACGCCGCGCAGTTTGTGCCGTTACCTCAATTCGTGCTTGATTGGCTGGCGAGGATGTTGTGGAACGCGGCGGCCAAAACCTACCGAATGGTGAATGTCATAACAACACCGACGCACAAGGCCGCCGACTACTTGGAAAAGGCTGTCGGAATCGCCGGTATACACGCCATTTCCTGTGGACTGAACGTGTCGAACTACCGTCCCGTTCTGGGAAAGCGCAACGATCCGTATGCGCTGTTTCTGGGTCGAGTCGAACAAGAAAAACACATCGAAGAACTCTTGTACGCGACAACGCGATTCGCGCCAACTGAGCTTCGGATTGTGATTGCCGGCGCGGGGGACGATCGCGGCCGCCTCGAAAAGATTTCGCGTGACTTGGGCATTGACAACCGAGTCGATTTCCGAGGGCTCGTCAGCGACGAGGAACTCGTGACACTGCTCAGTGAGGCGGCGGTGTTCGTGATGCCGTCTACGGCAGAACTTCAGTCAATCGCGACGATGGAGGCCATGGCTAGCGCGCTGCCCGTTGTAGCGGCCAACGCGATGGCGCTTCCGCACCTGGTCCACGACGGAGCGAACGGCTTTCTGTATGAACCGCGGGACATTGACGGGTTGGCGGGGGCGATCCGTACGGTCCTGCGCAGCTCAGACGAGCGCTATCGGGAATTCCAACAGGAATCATTGCGAATAGTTGCCGATCACGACATTTCGACAACACTCGATCGATTTGAGCAGATCTACCGTTCCTCAATCTGACGAATCACGTAGGTCTTCCGCATCGTCTCGTGAAGAGTCCATGTCCCGGACCAGCCAGCTGGCGTGACAAACACGCTGCCGGCCTTCAATTCGGTCGAGTGACCCGCGGCGTCAACCACGGTCGCACGGCCACTGAGAATTGTGGCGACTTCGTCGTATCCGTCTCGCGACGCCGTAAACGTTCCGGGCGAGCATTCCCACACGCCCGCTTCACACCGACCATCGGGGGCGACCCACAGCTCGAGCGATGATTCACTCTGTCCGTCCAGCGACGTTGGTTTGGGTGTCGGTGGTGGTAGCGCTATCGAATTTGCCTCGGCAATTGACGGGCTTGTTGTCATAATGAACCTCCAACACGAGGATAAGCCCTTTCGTTTCGGTAGTCTGGACGAACTGGGGCGTTAGCTCAGCTGGTTAGAGCAGCGGACTCATAATCCGTCGGTCGCGGGTTCAAGTCCCGCACGCCCTACGACGCACGCAGGTACAGACAAGGAAATACAGTGGACTCTCAACTGTCAATTGATTTAGGATTGATTCTCCCTCGATTGCTACTCGACCTGGTCGGCATCAGCATCCTGCTGATGGGACTGTACTTTCGCAATTACCGGCGAGCGGACTTGGTTGCTGTCTATCTCGCCTGCAACGTTGGTTTGTTTTCGGTACTCACCATCCTTTCGTTCAGTCCGGTTTCGTCGGCCGTCGGCTTTGCTCTATTTGGCGTGCTGTCGATCATCCGCCTGCGAAGTTTTGAATTCTTGCCAACTCAAATCGCGTACTTCTTCATTTCGCTGGCAATTGCCCTGATCTGCGCCACGGACCTTGCCGGGTTGGTGTTGCCCACCATTTTGGTCGCGGTCATGCTCGTGGCCATGGCAATCGTGGACGGCGCGCGATTTCGCGCGGTGACCGAGAATTCGATCGTTGTACTCGACGTTGCAATCCCCGATTCGACAGAGTTGAAGGCGCACCTCACAACGCTGCTCGATGCCGACATCATCAACATGAATGTGACCGCGGTCAATTTGTTGCAGGAGACCACGACCGTCGAAGTCACCTATCGCAGAACAAAGAAATAGTGTCACCAATCCTCGGCGCAATCGCCGCTTTGCCTGCGATTTCGCTCGCGGACCTCGATACCACGTGGAGCATGACACGTCGCTTTGACACAAAGTTCATGTTGGAACGCAGTGTGGTCGACAAATTTCTCTCGGAGTCCACGGCGAACTTCACCGCACTGGAAATTGATGGGGCGCGAGCGTTCACGTACCGAACGACCTATTTAGACACTCCGGATTTACTCCTCTACCGCGACCATGCTCAGCGGCGCACCCGTCGAGTCAAGGTTCGAACTCGTTTGTATGTCGAGTCCCAGCGGACCCGCCTCGAAGTCAAGGCAAAACGTGGCAACGGACAGACTCACAAAATCCTGTTCGAGGACCGCGCGGAACTGGGCGGACAGGAGATTCCACAGGTTGACGACGCGATTTCCGAGATTTACCCGACCGCCCGCTACTCGAATCTGGCATCGGAATTGATTCAATCAGCCGTCACAACGTTTGAGCGCTCAACGATTGTGAATCACAACGGTGCCGAGCGCATGACCATCGATTCTTCGTTAATGCTTGATTCCAACGGAAAGCGATTTGAACTGTTGCCGGAATTGGTTTTAGTGGAAGTGAAGTCATTGACTCATAGTTCTGAAACCGTGCGCCGGCTTCGCAAACGGGGAATCCATCCAACGTCGTTCAGCAAGTACTGTGCTGCAATCGAAGCCGCGCATGACGTGAGACCCCGAGTTCATCGCGAATCAACACTCCTGCACAAACTTCGTGCAACGAGCTAGCGCTTACTCACGGTCACGGTAATTGTTGCAGTCGTGGTTCCGAAGGAATTCGTCATCACTACTGACGGCTTATAGGTGGCAACCTTTGACGAACTCACCGTGAGGACTCCTGCAGACGTGATGGAAACGCCTGACAGCGCTTTCGCCAAGGCGTACGTAGGCGAATTCAGAGCGCTCAACGCCACTCGGCACGTGGTTCCCTTGATGCATTTCTTACTCGTACTCGTTGTCAAAATCGGTTTGACTCCGTAGTTCGCGGCGTTTTTGGTTTGAGTTGTCTGCCCGAATCCACCCGTTAGGTCGGGGATGCGGCCATAGGACGCGTTGGGTGCCGTCGGTGGCACGATCACGGAGTCAATCTCTGAAATCGATGACCCACTGCGGTATCCAATCTTGATGGTGCCCCCTTTGACGCAATCCACCCCGAACCCGAGGTGTGCACTTCCCGTCCCGCTTTGTTGGACAACTAGTCGACCTTTCGCGCGGATACGAGTTCCTGACGGGAACGTGTACACGTGCCCGACGGCCGTTGAATTCAGTGCCTTGTCGGACAGCAACCAACCGGAAATGTCGATTGTCCGAGTGCTGCGGTTTCCGATCTCGATCCAGTCGTTTCCATGGCAATCAACTTCGTTAACAACAATCGTTGTCGAGGCGGCGTGCGCCGACGGTGTTCCAAGAACTATCGATGCAACAGCCAATGTCGCGACGAGTAGCCGGGACAGGTTGAGCGTCATCATGTACTCCATCGGGTAGTGGAATTCTCAGCCTAATCGGAAAGTCGGGTCCAGAACTCGAAGAACCTACGACGTCGCTTCACGCTCGCGTTCACGCGTGATTGCACGCGCCGACCACATCTCGACGTGTTGGTGCATTTCGGGAATGAGTGGCTCGTGTTCGGGCTTCATGAGGACACTGCGCATGATGCGCGCACTCGCGGCATCGTCACGAAGATTGATTCCTCGAATTGCGAGTTTCGGTTCAGAGACAACGTAGGTGGCGAGGTGAGTCTGCTGGGGTCGAGTTGTATCGGCGGCCATCTCGAAAATCGCGTGAGACACGCGATCGAGCTCGCTCATCGACTCAACCCGCGGCAGATAGGCAAAGATGTCGAGTTCCGGTTCCTGGTAGGGGCGGAGAATTTCGGAGTCGGAGACGAGCGAATGCCACATTTTCGCTGCGCGGCGACCGGGCGCGATGATTTCGCCTAAACCGTCGCGCGTGAGGGGGAAGACCTGGAGTGTTGCCCAGAGAGCCGCAGCCGATGCTCCCGCCCTCGAACACTCGAGCTGAATTTCGCCAAAATGGCGGTCGGTGCTCGCAAAGTATGTGTACGGGGAGTCATGCTTGTAGTACTCGATTATGGACTGGTCGTTGAAAAGCACGGCACCGCAACCGTAGGGTTGCAATCCGTGCTTGTGGGGATCCACGACAATTGAGTCACTCAGTGGAATCGCCGCGTAATGCCGAGCGGCTTCGGCATCCAGTTCGTCCGGAATCAGCGCGAAAAAGCCGCCATAGGCCGTGTCGACGTGCACGCGCGCGTCATACGCCTTCGCGAGAGGAATGATGTCGGCGAGCGGATCGACGGCGCCCAGGCCCGTCGTGCCCAGGGTTGCAACGATGGTCCCGATGCGTCCCGTTTTGA
>JBIILU010000033.1:0-7291 GCA_044338315.1 Microbacteriaceae bacterium
GCTTTCGACGCCGAGGTCATCATCGACGGAGACGCGCTCGAACCCTTCGTTACGTGGGGGACGAACCCCGGTCAGGGTGTCGCCTTGTCGGACTCGGTTCCGAACCCCGCCGACATCACGGACGCCAATGATCGAGCCGCCGCCGAGCGCGCACTCGAATACATGGACCTCACGCCCGGAACGCCGATGAAGTCGATTCCGGTAGACCAGGTCTTCATGGGATCCTGCACGAATTCACGCATCGAAGACCTGCGCGCGTTCGCCAGCATCATCAAGGGTAAGAAACTTGCGACCGGTGTGAAACTGATGGTCGTTCCTGGATCGGCACGAGTTCGCCTCGAAGCCGAAGCCGAGGGAATCGACAAAATTGTCGAAGACTTTGGCGGGGAATGGCGATTCGCCGGATGCTCGATGTGCCTGGGTATGAACCCCGACCAACTGCAACCGGGCGAGAGGTGCGCGTCAACGTCGAACCGTAACTTCGAAGGTCGACAGGGAGCCGGCGGTCGGACACACCTGGTGTCGCCACTGGTCGCCGCTGCGACCGCGATTCGCGGGACGCTATCCAGCCCATGGGATGTGGAGTAAGCCATGGACACCATTTCTGTCACCACCGGCATCGGCGTTCCACTGAAGCGCAGCAACGTAGACACCGACCAAATCATCCCCGCCGAGTTCCTCAAGCGCGTCACCAAGACCGGTTTCGAGGACGCTCTTTTCAATCGCTGGCGTGAGGACCCCGAATTCGTGCTCAACCAGGAACCGTTCACTCACGGAACGGTTCTCGTGGCTGGAATGGATTTCGGAACGGGCTCGTCGCGGGAACACGCGGTGTGGGCGTTGCGCGACTTCGGCTTCACCGCGGTGATCTCCGCGCGATTCGGCGACATCTTCCGCGGCAACTCGGGCAAACAGGGCCTGCTCACCGCGGTCGTACCCGAGTCGGTTGTCGAAGCCATTTGGGCAGAGATTGACGCCAACCCCGGGGTCTCGGTAACAGTTGATTTGGTCAACCGCTCGGTATCGTGTGGAGATGTGCACAGCCCGTTCGAGATCGACGACTACACGCGGTGGCGTCTGATGGAGGGACTCGACGACATCGGGCTGACCCTTCGCCACGAATCCGCGATCGACGCCTTCGAAACGCACCGCGAGTCCTGGCGCCCGACGACGTTGCCGGCTCGATGAATTCGTTGAGCGATGACGCTAAGCGTCAGGGTGAACGTGTTGGCCTCAGCGTCGACACCATCACCATTCACGGCGGGAAGCCGTTGGTCGGTCGCGTAGACGTGCGTGGCGCAAAAAACCTTGTCACCAAGGCGATGGTCGCCGCACTACTCGGTGACGAACCGTCGGTTCTTCGCGGAGTGCCAGCCATTTCGGACGTGGCAATCGTTCGCGGATTGTTGGAGGCCCACGGCGTTCGAGTCACAGACACGGGCGATGGCGAATTGACGCTCGATCCGACAAACGTCACCAGCGCACACTTTGCCGAAATCGACGCCCACGCCGGTTCGAGCCGCATCCCGATTCTCTTTTGCGGTCCGCTGCTACACCAGCTGGGTGAGGCGTTCATTCCCGATCTCGGCGGCTGCCGCATCGGCGACCGCCCGATCAACTTCCACCTCGACGCGCTGCGTGCGTTTGGGGCACACGTCACCAAACTCCCTCAGGGTATTCACCTCACTGCTCCGCAGCGACTTCGCGGTGCCGAAATCGAGCTACCCTTCCCGTCCGTCGGCGCAACCGAGCAGGTCTTGCTGTCGGCCGTCCGCGCCGAGGGAGTCACCGAACTCAAAAACGCGGCGATCGAGCCAGAGATCATGGATCTCATCTCCATCCTTCAAAAGATGGGTGCGATCATCTGGATCGAGCCGAACCGCACCATTTTCATTGAGGGCGTCGAGCGCCTCGGTGGTTACGTGCACCGCGCCCTGTTCGACCGCAACGAAGCAGCGTCGTGGGCCGCGGCTGCTCTTGCGACGAAGGGAGACATCTTTGTCGCCGGCGCTCAACAGGCTGAGCTCCTCACGTTTCTCAACGTGTTCCGCAAGGTCGGCGGAGAGTTTGAGGTTCAGGAGGACGGCATTCGTTTCTGGCATCCCGGCGGAACGCTCAAGCCTGTTGTCGTCGAAACGGATGTGCACCCCGGTTTCATGACCGATTGGCAGCAGCCCCTCGTCGTCGCGATGACACAGGCCGAGGGGACGTCGATCGTTCACGAGACGGTCTACGAAAATCGTTTTGGATTCACCGATTCGCTCAACGCGATGGGGGCGAACATTGTCGTCCACAACGACGGAATCGCCTCGATTACGCGTCGAGTTCCGCGCCGCGCGCTCGAACAAGCCGCCGTCATCACGGGACCAACCCCACTCCACGGCGCCGACATTCGTGTTCCCGACCTTCGCGGAGGCTTCTCGCACCTCATCGCCGCTCTCGCGGCCGATGGAACGAGCACGATTTCGAATGTGGGAATTATCGCCCGCGGATACGAGCACTTCATTGACAAGCTGAGCGACCTCGGCGCCGAATTCGAACTCGCCGACTAGGCTAAACGCCGTAGGAGGCGGGATATGACAACGACCGAACGTGGGCTGAGATGGCATGCCATCGCCGGTTTGGCGTTGCCGTTGATGGGTCTCATCAGCTCGATTCGTGTTCGGGGTGAAGACAATGTTCCTTCAGCCGGCCCCTTCATCGTCGCCCCCTGCCACTTCAGCGCGATTGATCCCGTCGTCATGGGCGTCGGAGTGTGGAAAGCCGGGCGAGTGCCGCGATTCATGGCAAAGGTGTCACTTTTCAAGCTGCCGATTCTCGGGTCAATCCTTCGATGGCTTGGACAAATCCCGGTGGAACGAGAGGGGACGCAGCGCGCGCTCGGACCGATGAAGGCTGCGCGCACGCTTGTGCAGCAGGGTCACGGCGTCATCATTTACCCCGAGGGCACACTGACGCGCGACCCCGGTCTGTGGCCGATGCGCGGCAAAACCGGTGCAGTGCGGATGGCACTGGAGACCGGAATCCCACTGATCCCCGCGGCGCACTGGGGAACCGCCGACCTCATGCCGCGTTATTCGGGAAAGCTCCGATTGTTTCCCCGCACACCCATCACCGTCCTTTTCGGCAAGCCGATTGATTTGTCCGGCTTCAAGGGAAAACCGCTTGACCTCAAATTGCTCAGCCAAGCTACGCTCATTCTGATGAACGCGATCACTGATTTACAGGCGCAGTTGCGCGGAGAAAAGGCGCCGGAAAAGCGCTGGGATCCGGCCGAGCACAACCAAACAACAACGGGAAAGTTCTAATGGCCAACGTCGCCGTTCTCGGAGCCGGCGCGTGGGGAACCACGTTCGCCAAGGTTCTTGCCGATGCCGGGAATACGGTTCAGGTGTGGGCGCGTCGCGATCAGATCGCAAACGAGATTAACGAGACGCACCGGAACACCAAATACCTGCAGCGCGTCAACCTCCCGCTGGGCATCACCGCGACCACTTCGCTGCCCGTCGCACTGGCCGGAGTTGATGCGATTTTCCTCTCCGTTCCCTCGCAGTCGCTCCGCGGAGTGCTCGAAGACGTCGACGGACTACTCGGCAACGATGTGCCGGTCGTGTCTTTGATGAAGGGCGTGGAACGCTCTACCGGGATGCGAATGAGTGAAGTGATCGCCGAGGTCGGTCGCGTTTCCCTTGATCGCATCGCCGTTTTGTCCGGACCAAATCTTGCCCTCGAAATGGCCAACGCGGAACCGTCCGCGTCGGCCGTAGCCTCTGAAAACCACGACGTTGCCGTTGCCGTTGCCGCGATGAGCACGAACCACTACTTCACGGCTCTGACAAACACCGATGTCATCGGCACGGAATTTGGTGGAGTTCTCAAGAACCTCATCGCTGTTGCCGTCGGTATTGCGGACGGCGTTGGCTACGGTGACAACACCAAGGCCTCCATCATCACGCGAGGACTCACGGAACTATCGGCGTTTGCGTCGGCTTATGGCGCTCGCCCCGAGACAATGTGGGGATTGGCCGGATTGGGCGACCTCATCGCCACGTGCGAATCACCCCTTTCACGCAACAACACGGCGGGCCGACTGTTGGGGCAGGGCTACTCGTTCGACATGGTCATCCGTCAAATGGACCAGACCGCCGAGGGACTTTCCTCCGTCGACCCGATTCTGACCCTTGCCGCCGCCAAGAAAGTGTCGATGCCCATCGTCAGTCAGGTCCAACAGGTTCTTCGCGGAACCCTCGACCCTCGCGAACTCGCACCGCACCTCGCCACCGACACGAGTGCACCGGCGGAGGAGTAGTGGCGGTTCAAGCACTCGCCGACGGCAGGGTGATCGCCGAACGAATCGGTGAGTTTCCCCCGCGCGTCGTCGCTCTGCACGGTTGGGGTCGCACGGGAGCGGATTTCGTGCCCGTTCTCGCGGGGCTCGATGCGGTGGCCATTCACTTGCCGGGGTTCGGCCCGACTACCGTTCCCGATTCGGTGTGGGGGACCGCGGAATATGCCGAGCTCGTTGCCGACGCGATCCGCCCGTTTGCCCCGGTCGTTCTCGTTGGACACAGCTTTGGCGGACGCGTCGCTGTTCGGCTCGCTGCGCGTCACCCCGAACTTGTGACGGGACTCGTTCTGACGGGGGCTCCGCTCGTTCGTCTCGCACCGACGGGAAAACCGAAACTGTCCTATCGCCTTGCGAAATGGGCGAACCGAGCGGGAATCCTGTCTGACGCAGCGATGGAGACACGTCGCCGTAAGGCGGGAAGTTCCGACTACAACGCCGCCCAGGGAATCATGCGCGACATCATGGTCGCCACGGTCAACGAGAACTATGACGCTGACCTCGCGCGCATCACCACCCCGACGTGGATGGTGTGGGGCGAGAACGACACGGCCGCCCCAACTGCCGCGGGCAAGGTCGCGTCCGAGCGTATCCGAGGCGCCCACTGGACCGTCGTGCCGGGAGAGTCACACCTCTTGACCCACGGGCTTGGTGCCGCTGTTCGCGCGGCAGTGGGAGAGGCCATCTGATGGGGGATTTGGGATTGGAGAAGGTCATCGTCCTTGGCACGTACCTCGTGTTCACGGCATTCGTCGGGGTGAAGTGGATTCGCGTCGCTCAGCGCGAACACTACGTGTTTGGATGGACCGAACGCATCGCGGCTGGATGGGGAAAGTCTCGTCCCGCATCGCTCGCGCCCTTGTTTGTCAGCATGCTCATCGGTTCAGCGCTTCTCGTGCTTGGCGCATATGATCTCGTGTTCGAACCGGTGTCGGCACTCTTGGCTGCGCTGGCGGTCGGATTCGCCGCACTGTGGCCGTGGGGACTTGGTTTCCGCGGAACAACGTCGAAACTTCAGTGGACCGCTCGTGCCAAGCGACTGGCGGCAATCTGGTTTGTCGTGTGGGTTGTGTCAAGCATTGCTGGGATTGCACTATTTGCTGCGACACTCTCGGCCACAGTTTTTGGAGTGCCGCTCGGCGGTCCCGAGGCAGCCCCCCTCACCCCTTGGCTAGCTGGTGCATTCGTCGTCATTGCACTTGTTGCGCCAGCTCGATTCGCCCCCATCGCAATGGACATTGCCTTGGCTATTGCGAACCCGATTGAGAAGGCTCTGTCGAAGAAGTGGCTCGTCGCCGCGCAGAAAAAGCTTCGCCAGGTCAACCCCACGGTTGTTGCCGTCACCGGCTCGTACGGCAAGACGTCGACGAAGGGGTACATCGCGCACCTCGTCGGCACCAAATATTCGGTCGTTCCCAGCCCGGCCTCGTTCAACAACCTGATGGGCTTGGCGCGTGCGGTCAACGATAAACTGACGCCCGGTACCGAGGTGTTTGTTGCCGAGATGGGGATCTTTGGCGAGGGCGAGATTCGCCGACTCTGTGAATCATTCCCGCCGGATATCGCCGCGATTACGGTCATTGGCGAAGCACACCTTGAACGGATGAAGACGCGGGAAACAATTTTGCGGGCCAAGAGCGAGATCGTTGACAAGGCGAAGACCGTTGTTCTGCCCATCGATGATCCCGACCTCGCTCGCCTTGCCGACCGCTGCGAATCCGAAGGCAAGCGCGTCATTCGCGTATCTGCCGCAGGAGCAACCGCTGACGTTTCCGTCAACCCTTCTGCCTCGACGGCAACCATCGGGGGTGAATCGGTTCCCGTCACCATTTCCGGAGTGGGTCACGCGGTCAACGTTGCCGTGGCACTGGGAATCGCCCACGCGCTCGACGTTCCGCTGTCCACGATGGCACCTCGCCTCTCCTCCTTGCCGACCGCGGCACACCGCGCCGAACCACAGCAGGCACCGAGCGGCGCCATCATCATCGACGATTCGTACAACGCCAATCCGTCCGGCGCGGCTCGTGCGGTAGACGGCGGCTCGGCCATGGCAAAGGAACGCGGCGGTGCGTTCATCGTCGTGACACCGGGCATGATCGAACTCGGCCCGGTCCAGGTCGAGCGGAACCGCACCTTCGCGGAACAGATCGCGAACGTCGGCGGGGAATTGTTCGTCGTGGGCCACACCAACCGCAAAGCGCTCGTGTCGGGACACCCGTCGGCGAAGGTTTTTGCGAAACGCACCGACGCGATGAGTGACGCCCTCCAGCGTGCGGGTGCCAAGGGCGTTATTCTCGTAGAAAACGACCTGCCCGATCATTACGCGTAACTGACAGCTCCTGGGTGGGGGAGCGAGACGGGACCCCGATGAGCAACTTACCGTGGGCCGTGGTGTTCGGTGGGCCAAGTCCCGAACACGAAATTTCGATTCTGACGGGTCTCCAAGCCGAACGGGTCCTCACGGATGCCGGTGATTCCGTACACCCGATTTACTGGGCACCGTCGGGCGAGTGGTTCCTCGTTCCCAACGGCACCGAAGCCGCCGACTATTTGGAGGGCGCACCGAAGGGCGCGAAGCCTCTCGAGGTACGTTTGTCGCCGGAACCCGGATTCGCGTCGAAGAAGTCTTTTGGCTCTGGTGTCCTCGACATCGAGTCCGCTCTGCTCTGTTTCCACGGTGGCGCGGGCGAGGGCGGTGGCGCCGCGGCCCTGTTCGACACGATGGGCATACCGGCGACCGGGTCAACACTGTTCGCCGGTGCTGTCGGAATGGACAAGTTGGCGTTCGGCGGGATGATGGAGTCCGCGGGAATCCCGACACTGCAACGCCGTGCGGTTTCCGACACGACTGAACCCGGATTCGCTGGGCCGTACATCGTCAAACCGCGATTCGGTGGTTCGTCGATCGGCATTGAAATCGCCGACGATCTCGCGACCGCGCGAGCC
>JBIILU010000034.1:0-6506 GCA_044338315.1 Microbacteriaceae bacterium
CCTTTTGACCTGCTTCGTCCGGGTCGAAGGTGAAGATGACCTCGCCCCGACTGCGTTGGTCACCCGCTTCTACGTCACCGAGTATGCGGCGGATGAGCGAAACGTGATCCGGCCCGAACGCCGTGCCGCACGTTGCAACGGCGGTAGTGATTCCGGCGATGTGGCACGCCATGACGTCGGTGTACCCCTCGACGACGACCACTCGGCGATCCTTCGAAATCGCACGCTTGGCAAGGTCAATTCCATAGAGCGCTTTAGCCTTGTGATACACGCTGGTCTCGGCGGTATTGAGGTACTTGGGACCCTGGTCGTCGTCGCGAAGCCGCCGTGCACCGAAACCGATGGTCGCGCCGGTGACGTCACGAATGGGCCAGATCAGCCTGCCCCGAAACCGGTCATAGATCCCTCGGTCACCTCGAGAAACCAAACCAGCGGCCTCGAGCTCTTCCTCGGTGAATTTCTTCGACTTGAGGTATTTGGTCAGCGCGTCATAGGAATTGGGTCCGAAGCCGACTCGAAAATGGTCGCACGACGCGCGGTCAAAGCCGCGACCCGTCAGAAAGTCCTGGCCCAGCCGAGCCTCTGGAGTGGAAAGTTGATCGACGAAATACTGTTCGGCGGCGGCGTTCGCCTCGAGAATTCGCGCGCGCTGGCTGACGTCGCGTTCCGGGCCGCCATCCTCATAGGTGAGTTGGAATCCGACCTGCGCAGCCAGCTTCTCGACCGCCTCATAAAAGGTGACGAGCTCGATTGCCATAAGAAATTTGAAGACGTCGCCTTTCTCGCCGCAACCGAAGCAGTTGAAGTAGGCCGAGTTGGGCCGCACGTTGAAGCTGGGTGACTTCTCGTCGTGGAAAGGGCACAGACCCTTGAACGAGTCGACACCGGCCCTCTTGAGGGCGACGAATTGGCCCACGACGTCGGCAATGTTGACGCGCTGCCGCACCTCGTCAATGTCTGCTCGTCGAATTAGTCCCGCCACCCTCACAGTCTACGTCGGGCCTACCTTTTGGTTCAGGTGCAGAGTCGCTCGTGCCACGACAGTGCGGATTGATCGGTGAGGGATGCGACCTGGTCGATGACCGCGCGCATCTGCTCGGCTTCGGTCTGTGCAGACGTGAAGTCATCGGCAAATCCGCGGTCCATCGCTGTCGGCCCGAGTTTCACCAGCGTGTCACAGAGGTCGGTCAGAACTTCGCGTTGACGGGCGTAAATCGGGCGACGCGATTCGCTCGACATCACGTTCGCCGCGACGATTCCCTTGAGGACGGCAATCTCGGCACGCGTCTCTCGGGGCACAACCACGTCGGCACCAAAACGCGACAGTGACGACTGGGTTGCCTGATCGCGGGTCGCGTTTGTCGCACTCGCCGCAAACCGACCGATGAGCGACGAGGTGAGGTTCTTGAGCCTTCCCATGTCGGCACGACTGCCATCCCAGGTTTCTATCCAGTTGGACAGCCCATCGAGCCGGTCAAAAGCGGAGATGAGTTCATCGTGCGGCAGTTCGCCCCCGATCCACTCGACCATCGAATCGACCAAATCGTCGTGCTTTACGCGGGACGACAGCGCGGGTACGTCGATGTAACCGTTGACGATGGCGTCCTCGAAATCGTGCACGGAGTACCCGATGTCGTCCGACAGGTCCATGACTTGCGCTTCGATGCACAACCGGCGGTCGGGCGCTCCGATTCGAATCCAGTGGAATATCTCGGCATCGGCGGCGTAGACGCCGAACTTGTTTCGGCCTCCCCCGGGCTCGATTACGCCCGCGTCGCTCGTCCACGGATATTTGCACGACGCATCGAGGCTGGCACGAGTCAGGTTGAGTCCGTAGGACCGGCCATCGTCGCCGAAAACCTTGGGCTCGATGCGCGTGAGTAAGCGGAGAGTCTGTGCGTTGCCTTCAAAGCCCCCGAACGGCAGGGCCCAGTCGTTGAGCCCCTTTTCCCCGTTGTGCCCGAAGGGCGGGTGTCCGAGGTCGTGGGCGAGGCACGCGGTGTCGACCAAATCGGGATCGAGACCGAGAGCCTGCCCAATTTCCCGACCAACCTGAGCCACCTCAAGCGAGTGCGTTAATCGGTTGCGCGCAAAGTCGAGACCGCCCGTCGGGGACAGTACTTGAGTCTTGGCCGCGAGTCGCCGTAGCGCACTCGAGTGAAGGAGTCGGCCACGGTCTCGGGCGAAATCGGAGCGTTCGCCCTTCTCCCCCTCGGGAAATGCGCGTTCGCGGTCCTGCTCGGTGTACCGATCAGCCACCGCTCGGCCCCGATTCGGTGTCGACGAGGTCAGCCATGTCGTCACCGGTGACCTCACGCGAGTTGAGCCAACCATCGGGAAGCGACGGCCGCTTGGGCGAACCGGCCCGACCACGCTGGCCCTCAGCATCGGCTCCCGGGTAGGGTGCGTCACGGTCGACCTGCGCAAGGATGTCGTCCATCTCGCTGAGGCTACCGACGCGCGCCAAAGCCGACCGGGTTTCTCCCCCGACGGCGTATCCCTTGAAATACCAGGCGACGTGTTTACGGACGTCACGGCACCCGTGGTTTTCGTCCTCGTAGAAGTCGACGAGAAGTTCGGCGTGACGGCGGAACGCGTCGGCGACGTATCCGAGGTTGGGCTCAATCAGTTCGGCGTCCCCACCAAATGTCGCTTCCAAATCGGCGAACAGCCACGGGCGCCCCAAACATCCTCGGCCAACGATCACTCCGTCACAGCCCGTTTCGTCCACCATCCGACGCGCATCAGCTCCGCTCCAGATGTCGCCGTTTCCGAGAATGGTCATCGTCGGGACAAGTTCCTTCATGGTGGCGATTGCACCCCAGTGGGCTTCGCCCGAATAGTGTTCGGCAGCGGTTCGCCCGTGCAATCCGATGGCGGCGACGCCGGAATCCTGTGCAATTTTGGCCGCGTCGGTGTAGGTCAGGTGGTCGTCATCGATGCCCATTCGCATCTTGATGGTGACCGGAACGTCCCCCGCGGCGGCGACCGTGGCCCGCAGAATCCGCTCGAACAAAGTCGTCTTCCACGGCAACGCTGCCCCACCGCCCTTGCGGGTAACCTTCGGTACAGGGCAGCCAAAGTTGAGGTCAATGTGGTCGGCGTGGTTTTCCTCGACCAGAATTCGTGCCGCGGCGGCCATCGTCTCAGGCTCAACCCCGTACAACTGGATGGAGCGAATCGTCTCGGACGGGTGGTGTTGAATGAGCCGCATAGTTGTCACATTGCGTTCAACCAGCGCTCGAGCGGTAATCATCTCGGACACGAACAATCCCCCACCGTATTCGCGGCAGAGTCGGCGGAACGCGGTGTTCGTGATTCCCGCCATGGGGGCGAGGACGACGGGGACGTTCGGTTCGATGGGTCCGATGCGCACGTTAGGCCCCGATCAGGCGCTCCGCGAGGTACCCCTCAAGACGGTCGAGCGAGACGCGTTCTTGCTCCATCGAGTCGCGTTCACGAACGGTCACCGCCTTGTCTTCCGGGGTGTCGAAATCAACGGTGATGGCGAACGGCGTTCCGATTTCGTCTTGGCGGCGATACCGACGACCAATCGCCCCGGCGTCATCGAAGTCAACGTTCCAGTGCTTCCGCAGTGACGCGGCAAGGTCTCGCGCCATCGGCGAGAGGTCCTCGTGGCGCGACAGCGGCAGCACAGCGGCCTTCACCGGTGCGAGTCGGCGGTCGAGTCGCAACACGGTGCGAACGTCAACGCCACCCTTCGTGTTCGGCGCTTCGTCCTCGTGATACGAGTCGACCAGGAATGCCATGAGTGAACGGGTCAATCCGGCAGCGGGTTCAATCACGTAAGGAGTCCAGCGCTCGTTCTTGCCCTGGTCAAAGTAGGACAGGTCGGTGCCCGAGGCCTTTGAATGAGTGGAAAGGTCGAAATCGGTTCGGTTTGCGATCCCCTCGAGTTCGCCAAACTCGCCCGATTGAAAGCCGAAGCGATATTCGATGTCGACGGTGCGCTTCGAATAGTGCGACAGTTTTTCTTTCGGGTGTTCCAGCAGTCGCAGGTTTTCGGGGTTTATTCCCAAATCCGTGTACCAGCGGAAGCGCTCGTCGATCCAGTACTGGTGCCACTCTTCGTCCGTCCCCGGCTCAACGAAGAATTCCATCTCCATTTGTTCGAACTCGCGAGTGCGGAAGATGAAATTTCCCGGTGTGATTTCGTTGCGGAAAGACTTGCCAATCTGGCCGATTCCAAACGGGGGCTTTTGGCGGGCCGTGCCGACAACGTTGGCAAAGTTCACAAAGATGCCCTGCGCGGTCTCGGGACGCAGGTAGTGCATCCCCTCCTCGTCGGCGACCGGACCGAGGTACGTTTTCAGCAGGCCCGAGAACTCTTTCGGTTCGGTCCATTCACCGCGAGTTCCGCAGAAACCGCAGGCGATCTCGGCCAGACCGTCTTTGGGTGCGCGACCCTTCTTCTCGGTGAATTCCTCTTCGAGGTGGTCTGCGCGGAATCGTTTGTGGCAGGACATGCACTCGACGAGCGGGTCCGAGAACACGTCAACGTGCCCGGATGCTTCCCACACCTGGCGCGGCAGGATGACGGACGAATCAAGTCCGACGACGTCGGGGCGGCTCTGCACCATCGTCTTCCACCACTGACGCTTGATGTTCTCTTTGAGTTCAACACCGAGCGGGCCGTAATCCCACGCGGAGCGGCTGCCGCCATAGATTTCGCCCGCCTGGAAAACGAAACCGCGTCGCTTGGCGAGCGAGATGACGGAATCGAGACGACTGGGTTGTGCCACGAAGGACCTCCTGAAAGCGGGCGAATGGCTAGTTTATCGGGCGGTCGGCTTGTCCACAGCACCACCGAAGCGTCGGTCGCGACCGATGTACGCCTCGACGGCATCCCAGAGGTTCCTGCGCGAGTAGTCCGGCCACAACGTGTTCTGGAACACCATCTCCGAATACGCGCTCTGCCAGAGTAAAAAGTTGCTCGTACGTTGTTCCCCGCTCGACCGAATGAACAGGTCGACATCGGGCAGGCTGGGTGCGTAAAGGTGTTGCTGAATCGTCTTTTCCGTGACTCGTGCCGGGTTCAGTGAGCCCGCTGCCGCTTCCTCAGCGATGGCGCGAACCGCATCGACGAGTTCGAGCCGACCACCGTAGTTCACGCACATCTGCAGTGTCATGGTGCGGTTCTGCTTCGTCATCTCTTCCGCGTCGCGCAATTCGGTGATGACACTCGACCACAGTTTGGGTGCTCTTCCGACCCACTGAACCTTGACACCCCACGCATTGAGCTGGTCGCGACGCCGGCGCAGAACCTCACGGTTGAAGCCCATGAGGAACTTCACTTCGTCCGGGCTTCTTTTCCAGTTCTCCGTGGAAAACGCATAAACCGAAAGATGCTTCACACCGATCTCGATTGCGCCAGCCACGACATCGAGCAGGGCGGCTTCGCCGGCGCGGTGTCCGTCGACTCGCGGCAGCCCGCGCTGGTTTGCCCAGCGACCGTTTCCGTCCATCACGATGGCAACATGCTGCGGCACGAGCGCACGATCAACCTCGGGCGCTGTCAGGCCCGTGTAGTTGAGTGGTAGGAATTCGGTCATGTCTTCCGAGAATCGATGTGGCTGAGCGAACGGATGGACCGTTCGAGGTGAAACTGGAGATACGCGGCGACGATACCACGCACCTCGCGGCGTGCGACGGGGTCGGACGCGTCGGCGACACTCCAATTGCCCGCGAGCAGGGCGGCCAGCAGTGCAAGCGACTCAGGCTTCAAACGGGGCGTCCCGGGTGGTGCCGCTGTGTCGGCGACGACACCTCCGGCCGTCACGAGGAAGTGAGTGTGCGAGCCCTCCACCCCGGTGAGAACACACGTTGTCAATTCCGGTGTCCACCCCGCAATCGACAGCGCTCGCAAAATATAGGAATCGAGAACCAGTTCGGCGACGTGTGCCTTGGACGCGAGAGCCTTCAACCCTCCGAGCAGTAATTGATATTGCGCCGTCGAGTGGTCGTGGTCGGTCAGGCGGTCGGCGGTCTCGACCATCGCCGTTCCCGTTGTATACAGGTCGTAGTCGGCGGCGAGGTCAGACCCCAGTAGCGCGATGCTCTCAACCTGCTGAACGGTGTCGAGGTTCCTGCCCTCGCAAAACTGAACGTCTGCGACCGCAAACGGTTCGAGGCGTGACCCGATGCGGCTGCCCGTCTTGCGCACACCCTTTGCGACCGCTCGGATTTTGCCGTGCGTCTTGCCAAGTGCGGTGATGATGCGGTCCGCCTCACCCAACTTGTGGGTGCGGAGGACGATTACCTCATCGCGATAGGACGGCATACGCTCCATTCTCGCGCTGTGCGAGTGGGGAAGCTCGCCGACACGAGAGAATAGAACCATGAACTCGCTCTTCGCCATTCCCGCGTGGATGGATTTGGTTGCCGTCGGCATCGGTGCGGCTCAGGGTGCAATGTTCTCGTCGCGCTATCGCGGTGCCGAGTTGGACCTCTTGGGAGTCGCCATCATCGGAATTGTCAGCGGTTTC
>JBIILU010000035.1:0-6456 GCA_044338315.1 Microbacteriaceae bacterium
AGCTCGAGGCACGCGTCGCCGCGGGTGCCGTGATTCTCGATGTTCGAACCGAATCCGAAAACGCTGACGGAAGTATTCCCGCGGCACTGCATATCCCCGTCGATTCGCTGCGTGAGCGCCTCGACGACATTCCAAATGGCCGCGAAATCATCGTGCACTGCAAAGTGGGGCAGCGTGGGCACACCGCAACCCAAATCCTTCGAGCACACGGAATCAACGCCATCAATCTTGATGGCGGATACCTCACGTGGGACGCCGGCCAATCAGCCGACGCCCGGGCCCTAGCTTCACACTCCTCATAACAACACACCAAAGAAGGGACACAGTCATGTGCTCAAAAATCACCTGTAGTCAGTGCGGAAAGCCGACGTGGAGCGGCTGCGGAGAACACATCGAGACAGCGTTGGCAGACGTTCAACCAGCAGACCGCTGCACCTGCAATTAGATAAACCCGATCATTCGAAGTCCCTCGCTCGCGCGGGAGTCGCGGGGTCGTTAATGGGCGTGAACCTCACATGAGCCATCGGCGCAGTGGAAGGTTTTCTCCGGCCACAAGCGACCGTGAATTGCGCAGCCGAGGCACCAACCGAACAACGCCTCGGCACCAAGGATCCCGAGGCATAGGGCACAGATTGACAGCGCGACGACCGGAAGGTTGAGCCAGCCGAACGCGAAGCACGCCGTGATCGACAACGCGAACCCCAGCCCCCAGGCGAAAGCCTTTTGAGGAGCGCCGACCCACGTCGGTGCTCGGCGACGGTAGAGGAATGCTCCGAATGCATAAAGGGGTGCATAGCGGGCTCCAGCTCCGATGCGAACACCCATTTCGAACAGGAACAGGACAGCGAATGCGCGAGCGAACGTAAAATTCCCGGTCGACACTGCCACGGTCCACCCGGCCACGCCGACACCGAAAAGGATTCGAGCGGCGAACCGAACTGCACGGTCGTTCACGACGGCGACGCGGAAACCATCGATAACCTGTCCGACGGGTTGTCCAGAAAGAGGTTTGGGGTGATCACCGCTCATTCTTGCATTGTAGGCAGCAATTCCATGCGATCGCCTGTGACCCTTTCAACTCTGAGAGCGGGCTAGTAGTGTGGACGGCACGATGATTGACGCTGCTGTCGCCCGCGCCCGCGAGGCATTCCCGGCCTGGTCCGGAACTTCTGTTCGGCAGCGTGCCGCCATCGCACGCCGATTCGGTGATCTCGTTCTCGCGAATCGTGACCGTATTCTCGATGCAATTCAGGCGGACACAAACAAGTCGCGGTCCAACGCGCTCGACGAGATTCTTGATGTCGTTGGCTTGTGCGCCTACTACGCCCATCATGCGGGGAAATTCCTGCGGTCACGGCGCCGCGCTGGAGCGGTTCCCATTCTGACAAAGACGATCGAGCGCCACGTCCCCATCGGCGTGGTCGGGGTCATCACTCCCTGGAACTATCCGTTTACTCTTCCCGCCAGCGACCTGATCCCGGCAATTGTGGCGGGGAACACCGTCGTCCTCTTGCCCGACGCGGTGACGCCGCGGTCCGCCGATGTCATCAGTGATTTACTCGCTCAAGCGGGCGTTCCCGACGGGGTTGTCACGGTGGTTCACGGTGGCGGACGAGTTCACGGCACGTCTCTCATTGATCAGGCCGACTTCATCATGTTTACCGGGTCGACGGCGACCGGCGCCATCGTCGCGCAACAGTGCGCTGCCCGACTCATCGGCTTTTCGGGCGAACTCGGGGGCAAGAATCCGCTCGTCGTTCTCGATGACGCCGATGTGCAGCGCGCAGCAAAAGGATCGGTTCGAGCAAGTTTCAGCAACAGCGGGCAACTGTGCGTCAGCACCGAGCGCGCCTATGTACACACCGATGTGTTCGACGAATTCGTCAGTGCTTTCGTCGCGGAGACCGAAGCGATGAAGCTCGGTGCGGGAAACGACTGGGAAATCGATATGGGACCCCTCATTTCGGACACCCAGGCCGACCGCGTGATGGCGCAAATTGATGACGCCGTTGCCAAGGGGGCGACCGTGCTGACAGGCGGCCGACGTCGACCAGACATTGCGCCGACCTTTATCGAACCAACCATCCTTGCGGGCGTGACAGACGCCATGATCCTGGGGCGCAACGAAACGTTTGGACCGGTCATCAGCGTGCAGCGCGTTTCCTCCAACGACGAGGCGCTTCAGCGCGCGAACGATTCGGACTACGGACTCAACACGAGCGTGTGGTCGCGTCGCCGCGGAACTGATTTTGCGAACCGGGTTCGCTCAGGAACAGTGACGATTAACGACGGTTTCTCGGCGAGCTTTGCTTCGCACGACGCCCCGATGGGTGGCATGAAGCGATCGGGGATCGGCCGCCGGCACGGCAGCCAGGGCATCCTCAAATACACCGATTCTCAAACGGTAGCCCAACAGCGCCTCCTGGGGATTGCGCCCCTTCCAGGCCAGTCCAACGAACAGTTTGCAACCCTGATGACCCGAGCGATTGGATGGTTAGCCAAACTGCGATGACGAAACGACAACTCGCGGGTTCCCGCATTCTTATCACGGGTGGCGGCAGCGGCCTCGGGCGCCAGATGGGACTGCAGGCGGCCGAGCGGGGCGCACACGTCATCATTTGGGATCGCGACCGCGACGCGGCCGAGCGGGTTGCAGCGGAAATCACAGCGGCGGGCGGAACAGCAGAGGCGCACGTCGTTGACATCACCGAGGTAGCCGTCGTCAATCGCATCGCCGAACGGACGGGTGTCGTCGACGTCCTCATCAACAACGCGGGAATCGTCGCGGGCAAGCACTTGCTCGACGCGACGGAAACATCGATTCGCCGGACCTACGAGGTCAATGCGCTAGCCCTGTATTGGGTGACTCGAGCGGTGCTTCCTGGAATGATTGCGCGTCGCAACGGCGCCATCGTGACCGTTGCCAGCGCCGCCGGACTGCTCGGCGTCGCACAGCAAACGGATTATTCCGCGACCAAATTCGCCGCTGTGGGGTTCACTGAGTCGCTGCGCGCCGAGCTGCGCTCGCTCGGCCACCCCATCGACACGCTGACTGTCTGTCCGTTCTTCATCGACACCGGAATGTTCGAGGGGGCGCAAACGAAGTTCCCCCTGCTGCTGCCCGTGCTCAAGGAGGCGAAGGTGGCTGGCCAGATCCTCGATGCGATCGAACGCCGTCGATTGACACTCGTGCTGCCACCGTTCTCGCGAGTCTTGCCCTACGCCCGCTTGCTGCCCAATCGCTGGTTCGATGTGCTCGCGGACTTCCTCGGCGTGAACACGACGATGGACCACTTCGTCGGGCGTTCGACCAAAAAGGGCTAGTCCCGTTCGGACGGTGTGAGCGCCGTCGCGGCGCCCGTTTCGAGTTCTGTTCGGAACGTTTCGAGAAGCGCGCGCAACGGTGTCGGATTAAGTCCGAGCAGCTGCTTGGTGTGGACGTTGCCCAGTGACGAGTCGACGGGGACGGGAGCGGGGAAAAGTTCTGATTCGGGAGGCAATCCCTGCCGCAGCAGTCCGCGGTCAAGGCCGAACACGTCGCACACAAGTTCGGCGAGTTCACAGCGACCGATTGCATCGTCACCCACAAGGTGCAGTGTTCCGCCAACTCGTCGGGTGACGACCCGTTCGATCTGCGCCCCGATTTCGGCCGCGAGGGACGGACTGGTCACTTCGTTGACGTGTGGTCCGTTCCACACCGTGAACGTGTCTCCGCGTCGCAGGGCGGTGACGAGTGAGTACACGAAATAGCCGAACCCCACATCCTGCGAACGCGGGCCGTCTTCCTGCAACTGGTGGCGACCCATCACTCCGGCGATGCGGCAAACGGCACCATCGACGGGATGCAGGTCGCGAACGACCTGTTCGCCCATCGCCTTGAGAAAACCGTAAAAGTTCACGGGGTTGCCGCGGTCTGTTTCGGGCACGAGGTGTCCGGTCCCGTCCATCACCCAATCGGTGGAAATGTAGACCATTTGGGAGCCCGCACGGGTGGCAGCCTGTGCGACTCGCGTTGTCATGCCGACAAACGAATCGTAGGCAAACTCGCGGTCTTCGAGCAGTCGATTGAAATCGTTCGCGATGGCGCAGTGCACGACGGCGTCGACGCCGACGAGGGCGTCACTCAGGCTGTCGACGGAACCGAAATCAACGGTGCGGACCGGCCAGGGTGCTCCGTCGACGTCGCGCCGAGACAGTCCGGTCACCGTGTGACCCCGACCGCTGAGTATCGCCGCGACGTTGCTGCCAACGAAACCGGTCGAGCCGGTCACCGCGACGGTGAGGGTTTTTGGTGTCGCCACCTCACACCTCGTTTGCGGTTGCGGGGGCGGTTCCGCCGTCAAGGACGAGTCGAATTCCCCGCGCAGCGTCGATGAACGTTTGCGCCGCCGATTTGTGGCTCAAACCCATTACGTGGGGGGTCAGGAGCGCCCGCGGGTGCTGGAAGAGCGGATGTGGAGTAGGCGGCTCGTCGTCGAAAACGTCGAGTCCAATTCCACCGAGGTGGCCGGATTCCAGCGCGACGAGCGCCGCATCCAGATCGACGAGCGGACCGCGACCGCAGTTGATGAGGACCGCCTCGGCTGGCATTAGCGCTAGCGTTGCCGCGTTAATCATGTGACGCGTCGAGTCGAGAAGGGGAACGTGCAACGAGACGATGTGCGATCGGCTGAGCAGGTCGGGAAGAGAGTCACAGCGGATGCCATCGGGAACGGTGGCCACGGGATCGAAGGCGATGACTTCGGCACCGAGAGCGACGAGCAGTTCGCTCAGTCGTTGACCGATTCGGCCGTAGCCGACGATGCCCACGGTGGAACCGTCGATATCCCCCACGGGGACTGCTTCCCGGTCGTTCCAGCGTCCCTCGCGGACGACGGCGTCGAGCGCGGGGAGGGATTTCGTGAGCGAGAGCATCATCGCCAATGCTCCTTCGGCGACGGCTCGAGTGTTGCTCCCGGGAGTGATGACAATCGGAATTCCTCGCTCGGTTGCGGCGATGAGGTCGACACGTTCTGTCCCGACGCCGGTGCGCGCAAGTACCCGCAGGTTGGGCATTCGGTCAAACATCGCACGGTCGACCGTCACATTGCCGCGAACAATCGCAGCATCCGCGATCGAAAGCTGAGCGTCCGTGGGGCCGACAACCAATTCGCATTCGTCGCCGAGGATCGGGCGCACGAGTTCCTCATCGACCGATCCGAGAGAGACGACGGTAAACATTGTCAACGCAGCGCTGCGGTGACGCCGGCCACGGCGGGCAGGGTGACCCACTGACCCGATTCGGCGGACTGTTCCGCCGCGTCACACACCGCGGCGGCCGCGACAGCGTCGTGGATGTTCGAATTGCGGTGAGCTTTACCGGCAAAAGCCTCGAGGAACTTGCGTGCTTCAATGACCTTGAGGTCGTCGAAGCCCATTCCGGTTCCTGACCCTGGCTGGAAGTGCGCAAAGTCGCCAAACGACGGGCCCGCCATGACGCGCTTGTACCCGCGAAGATCACCGGTGCGACCTATGGCAACCTGGAACTCGTTCATCCGTTCGAAGTCCCACATGACGGAACCCTCGGTTCCGTAGATCTCGATGTTGTAGGAGGCGCGCGGCCCGACAGCAACGCGGGATGCCTCAAGTGTTCCGACGGCGCCGGCGGCGACGGCCGAGTCGGCAAACCGGAACAGCATGGCGGCGTAGTCCTCGTTCTCGACATCGCCCAACTCGCCACCTTCGATAACGTCGAAGTGAGTCCCGGTGCCCATCTGCTGGATGGGGCGCTGAGTGTGAATCGTTGAGGTCAGCGCCGAGATCGACCCGATAGGGCCTCCGAGGTAGTGGATGAGGTCCACCAGGTGTCCCATGAGGTCACCGAGAACCCCTGAGCCGGCCAGAGCGCGGTTGAAGCGCCACGAGAGCGCTCCGTTGGGCTCGGACGAGTAGTCGGCGAAGAACGTTCCCCGCACGTTCGTGATGCGCCCTAGGGACCCATCCGCGATGAGCGTTTTGATCTGTTCGATTGCGGGTGCGTGGCGGTAGTTGAATCCAATGCTGGAGGCGACACCAGCGGCATCCGCGGCGGCCTCCACCGAACGAGTTTCCTCGACTCCGCGGCCGACGGGCTTTTCAATCCAGAACGCCTTTCCGGCTTTGGCGGCGGCAATCCCGATTTCAGCGTGCAAAAAGTTCGGTGCGCAAATTGACACGACATCCACGTCGGGGTGTGCAAGTACGTCGTGATAATCCAACGTCCCCTCTTCGTACCCGAGCACGTCGCGGGCGTAATCGGCGCGGGACGGTTCCGTGTCCGCGGCAATGACCAGTCGAGGGGTGATTCCCAGTTCGGGGTAAACGACGGGAATCGCCTGATACGCGCGGGAGTGGACTTTGCCCATCCAGCCGACGCTAATCAGCCCGACGCCTACAACGGTTTTCGTGGTCATGGTTTTTCCTTCGTGATTGCGGCGA
>JBIILU010000036.1:0-6248 GCA_044338315.1 Microbacteriaceae bacterium
TCGTATCGACCACCGAATGTTTGTCCAACCTGAGGCCTCATTGTGACAACACCGCCTTCATGATTGTGCGTGCGATCGGCGCCGCGACAGCATTTCCGGTACCTCGTTGTCCCAACCCGCCGCCATTTTCGACCATGACGACGACGACGACTTGTGGGTCTTCGGCGGGGGCAAACCCGGTGAACCAGAGCGTGTACGGCTGCCCGTCGCCGTTTTCTGCCGTCCCCGTTTTACCTGCCACGGAGACTCCGGAAATGGCCGCGTTGGATGCGACACCGTTCTGGACATTGTTAATCATCAACTGCACCATCAATTGCGCCGTCTCGGCGCTGATGGGAACACTGTATTCCGAGGCCTCGAAGGTTGTCAGCGGTGATAGATCAGGAGCGAGGACCGAGTCGATCACGGTGGGTTTCATTAGCTTTCCGCCATTTGCGATGGCCGATGTGACCATGGCCATTTGCAGGGGCGAAACGCGCACGTCAAACTGCCCGAACGACGACAACATCAACTGCGCATCATCCATTCCTGACGGATACACGGAAGGGGTAGCCGCCATGGGAATTTCAACGGTCGCGCCGAACCCAAACTTCTCGGCGTAGTCACGGATCGTGCTTTCGCCCAACTGAAGGCCAATCTCGGCAAAGGGAATGTTGCACGAACGCTGCAGGGCCTCCGCGAGGCTGACGGTGTCACCCTTCCCACACTTTCCCCCGCCCGAGTTGCTGATAGTCGATGCGCTTTGAGGCAAGACCAACTTTGCGGGGTTGGGGACGGTGGAGTTCACCGTCATCGCGCCGGAGTCCAGCGCCGCCGCAGCTACCACAAGCTTGAAGACCGATCCGGGGTGGTACAGCGTCGACGCGATGGCGCGATTGTCGAGGGGTGAGTTACTCGAGTCGAGCAGGCTCTGATACGTCGCGGCCGTTGCGTCGGCGTCGTGCGAGGCCATGTCGTTCGGGTCATAGGACGGCGTACTGACCAGTGCAAGAATTCTCCCCGTCTTCGGGTCGAGAGCAATCGCCGCTCCCGTGAGATCCCCGAGAGCGTCGCGCGCTGCCTGCTGGATTGCCGCATTAAGTGTCAACTCGATTGATGCACCGCGTGGATTTGTGCCGGTGACGAGAGCGAGAACCTGATCGAAGAACTGCGCGTTCGACTGGCCGCTGAGTTGGTCGTTCATGGCCGATTCGAGGCCGCTGATTCCGTGATTGATCGAGTAAAAGCCGGTCACGGGTGCATACAGTCCGCCACCGACATAGGACCGCTGGAATGTGTAAACATCGTCCGACGGCAGTGATTCCGCGATGCTCGTTGTTCCGACAATAATCGACCCGCGTTCGGCCGAGTAGCTGTCGTACAGCGTCCGAACATTTCGGGGGTCGACCCTCAGGTTGTCCACTTGAAAAACCTGAATGACGGTGGTGGACGCAAAGAGTGTTCCAAAAAGGACAAGGATTCCGAGGCTGACCCGGCGAAGTTCCTTCATCACGTGGCGTCACCTCCGTCGCGTTGGTGGCGAACCGTGTCACTGAGGCGCAGCAGCAGAGCCACGATGATCCAGTTTGCAACCAACGAGGAACCACCGGCCGCAAGGAACGGGGTGGTCAGTCCGGTGACCGGGATAACGCGGGTGACACCGCCGATGACGATGAAGACCTGGAGGGCGATGACGAAGGTGAGCCCGACGGCAAGGAGCCTGCCGAAGTCATCGGCTCCGTTAATCCCGATTCGCATCCCGCGCGAGATAAAGAGCAGGTAAAGACTGAGGATGGCGAAAATCCCGACAAGTCCGAGCTCTTCACCGAGGCTCGCAACGATGTAGTCCGATTCGGCAAGGGGGACGATGCTGGGGTGACCGGCGCCGAACCCTGTTCCGATAACGCCGCCCGACGCAAAACCGAACAATCCCTGCACAAGCTGATACGAGCCACCGACCGCTTCGTAGATCGCGGGGTTGAACGAGTCCAGCCACGCGGTAAAGCGCCCTTCAACGTAGGTGAGGAAGCGGCTGGCGACGAACGCGCCCGCGCCGAAGAGTCCACCGCCGACGACAAACCAGATCGCGCGCCCGGTCGCGACGTACATGAGAACCAGGAAAAGCCCGAAGTAGAGAAGCGATGTACCCATGTCTCGTTGAAAAATCAGCACCATCATCGCGACCATCCAGACAACGAAGATTGGTCCGAGATCCTTGAACTGGGGCCACCGAACGCCCAGGAATTTTTTCCCCACCATCGACAGGGAGTCCCGCGCAGTGACAAGGTAGCCCGCGAAGAATAGAGCGAGCGCGATTTTTCCGATTTCGCCGGGCTGGAACGAGACGATTCCAAGGTTGACCCATAGCCGAGCCCCGTTGATGGTGACGCCGATGAAGGGCACCAACGGGAGGAGGAGAAGGAATATCCCGGCCGCCATCCACAGATAGCGATAACGCTGTAGGACGCGGTGATTGCGAACGACGACGATGACAGCGATTGCAACGACGATCGCGATGGCCGTCCACACCATTTGACGAGTGGCCTGTGATTGCCAACCCGTGAGTCCATTGGCGATGTCGAGGCGGTGGATCATGGCGATCCCGAGCCCGTTAAGCAGCGTGACTATTGGCAGGATGAGCGGGTCGGCGTCGCGCGCGACGAAGCGCTGGGCCACGTGGAGTGCGAGAACGATTGCCCCGAGCCCCAGAGACAGCCCGATGATGGAGACGTTGAGCTTCCCCGTGGCACCGAGATCAACGAGCGCAAGAGCAAACGACGTGATGACCATTGCGAAGAGGATGAGCGCGGCCTCGAGATTGCGAAGTTTGGTCGGAATTTTCAACCGAAGCAGCAGCTGTTCGGTGATTGTCGTGTTGTCGAGGTTACTGAGTGGCGCTGACATTTCGAATCCTTGACACGACCTCGAGAGCCGCGTTGTAGCTGCCAACGGGAATGTTGTTTTCTACCGCATGTTGCAGGTATTGCGGAAGCTGCGTAACCCGAATGTCCGTTTCTTGCTCGACCGAGTTGAGATTTAGTCCCGCGATTTCGCCGGCGACACCGCGGTAAATGACGACGGTGTTTCCGTCCGCGCCGACATAGAACTGGGATTGTGTCCAGAAATATCCCCACAACGCGAATCCCGCGATGAGGGTGATCGGGATAGCAAGATACGCCGCCCAGCGTCGTCGTCGACGGGAGGCACGTTCCTTGTCTTCCGCGATGATCGTTTCCAGAAAGTCGGGGGTGGCAAAGGTTTCCGCTTCCCCGAGCCCAGCTCCGGAGCCCAAGCGACCGGCGATTGCGGGGATTCGTTTTGTGACGGTGTCGAAAATGAGCGGTTCCGCTGCTGCGCCGACGAGAATTGGGCGCGACGCCGCGCTGACGTTGGTTTCGTTTACTCCCGCAATGACGACGGTCACGTTGTCAGGCGCACCCCGATCCAACGCCGCCTCAACCAGTCGGTTACTCGCCTCCGCTGCGTCGGGTGTTTCTCGCAGAATCTGCGCCACCGCCTCGTCGGAAACGTATCCGCACAGACCGTCCGAACACAAAATCCAGCGGTCCCCCGGCTCGGTTTCCAGAATCACCGTGTCCACGTCAGGGTTGGTGTCGAAATCACCGAGCACGCGCATGAGGACGTTGCGTCGAGGATGCACGGTGGCTTCTTCCGCGGTGATACGACCGGTTTCAACGAGTTTCTGAACAAAGGTGTGGTCGGTGGTGATCTGTTCCAGCTTCTTTTTGCGGAACAAATAAATGCGCGAATCCCCGATGTGAGCAATCACGACCTTGTCGTCGTGGCGAATCAGCGCACTGACGGTCGTTCCCATGCCCTGCAGGTCGGGGTGGCTGCGGACCGCATCGGACAGTTCCTGGGCACTGTTCTTGACCGCCTCGACGAGAGCGTCTTGAGCGACGGTTATCGAATCGAACCGTTCGTCCGCGACCGCAGTGACGGCTTGAGTCGCGAGTGAACTGGCGACGTCTCCACCGGCGTGACCACCCATTCCGTCCGCGACCATAAAAAGGTGCGTTCCCGCGTAACCCGAGTCCTGATTGCTGGCTCGGATTCGTCCGACGTGGCTCGCCGCCGCCGTGAGAACGCGCGCGTCCATTACGGTCTCAGTTCGAAGATTGTTGAGCCGATGGACACAGGCGTGTAGAGCGGAACCGGCGTCGGTACGCTGACGCGCTGGTTGTTGACGAATGTGCCGTTCGTCGAGGTGAGATCTTGAATGACCCAGTCCCCGTTCCACAGCTGCAGTCGTGCGTGATGCGTCGACGTGTATTCGTCGCGAATGACGAGTCCCGACTGTGCGCTGCGCCCAATAGTGAGTTGGTCGGCATCGAGCGGAATCTCGAGCCCCTCGCGTGCTCCCGCGGTGATGGTCAGAGTCCGTGCCGGATCGGCGTTGACGGGGGCGTCCGACGGGGGGATGAACGTCGAGGCTTGAGCTGCAGGGTTGACGGTGATGTCGGGAGCCACTCGGTCGCCGCGGCGGGTGTAGTGACCAAACAGGTCGCTGCGAAGGGCAAAAACGACGGCGAAAACAAAAATCCACAGAATTGCGAGGAATCCGAAACGGAGGACGAAAAGGGTGAGTTCACTCATGCGGCCGCCCCCGGCACGATTCGGAAGACGATTCGGGTTGCCCCGATCTCGATCACGTCACCCTGTTCGAGCGCCGCGCTGGTCACGCGCCGTCCGTTGAGGAGCGTTCCGTTTGTTGATTGCAAATCCTCAAGACCCGCTGCCTTGCCGTTCCAGACGATTCGGGCGTGGTTTCGCGATGCACCACCGTCGCTGATGACAATCGTGGCGGTTGCTCCGCGGCCGATTATTGATTCCGTTTCCGTCAGATATACCGTCTCGCCGTTCACTTCCACAGCTGGCTGCCACTGGGCTACGGCGTCGAGCCCTTGCGACATCACGCGGACGACTCCGTTGGGAATGTCGGCGGCTGCCGCGAGGCCGACCGTGACCGGGGCGGCGAACGAATAATGCTGTCGGTTTGCATAGTCCCGAACGGCCTCCACGAGTTCGGCGATAAGGACGGCCCCGTGAGCGTTGAGCTGACTGAAGTCCTGCGCCGAAAGCCCCACCGTGTAGGAGTGCGGGGCAAGAATGCGGTCGCGCTGGACTACGACAGCGCGCGAGTCGAGTTCGCGCTTGAGGGCGGCGACGATTTCAATTGGCTGAACGCCCCCGCGAAAAGATTTCGCGAACGCGCCACCGACGAACTTCTCCAGACCACGTTCAACGTTGTCGAGCAAACCCATCGAAAGACCCCCTACGGCGTTGCGTCAAGTCTATTCTTTGGACCAGCCTTAGCCGGTCGCGACAGGGCTTCGGCGCCTGTTTTCCGCGTGATAGCGTTGTCACGTTCGTTAAACGACGGGCGCAAGTGGCGGAATGGCAGACGCGCTGGCTTCAGGTGCCAGTGCCCGTAAGGGCGTAGGGGTTCAAGTCCCCTCTTGCGCACCACAACTTCGGGAATAAGTCCCTCGCTGGTCGATTGACAATCAGTGAGAGGATGAACCCATGAGCACAACTGACTACACCGTCACTGGATTGACGTGCAACCACTGCGTGATGACCGTGTCCAGGGCCGTCGCGATTGTTCCCGGTGTCGCTGCGGTCAGCATTGACCTCGTCGCCAACGGGGAATCGACTCTGCACGTTGAGTCCGGCGAAAGCGTCGACGCGTCTGCTGTTGAAACAGCGGTTGAAGCGGCTGGCTATCACGTCGTTCGCTAGTGACCACCACCCACGTTGATCTTGCCCTCGAGGGGATGACGTGTGCGACCTGCGCGGGTCGGATCGAAGGCGCACTGAGTACCGTTCCCGGTGTCACCGCGACGGTTAATTTCGCAACCGAACGAGCGTCCGTTGATGTCGAGGGCGTTGCGGATGCAACGGCACTCATCGCCGCGGTGGAGAAGGTGGGTTATGGCGCCCGCGCCATCGACCCGAACGCCGAACGCGAGCCCGCGACACCTGTCGACCGCTTGCTGTTGTGGCGCGTGCTCGTGGGCAGCGCCCTGGCGATTCCAGTCCTCGTGATTTCGATGATCCCTGACCTGCAGTTCGACGGATACCAGTGGGCGCTCGCGGTGCTGACCACGCCGATTGCAACGTGGGTTGCGTGGCCGTTCCACCGCGCGGCCTGGATGAACCTTCGTCACGGTGCGACGACGATGGACACCCTTGTCTCGCTGGGTGTGCTTGTCGCCTTTGTGTGGTCGTTGTACGCCGTAGCGTTC
>JBIILU010000037.1:0-5690 GCA_044338315.1 Microbacteriaceae bacterium
CACAACACCGTCATGGTCGTCGCCAGCCAGGCGGAACTGGTCGCCTAGTGCGCCTTCTGCTTCCGCCCTCGGAAACAAAGCTCAAGGGTGGGCGACCCAACACCGGGTTGCCCGCCCTCAGTTTTAGGGTTCAGAACCCCGGGCGCATCGACCTGATGGTGGCGCTGGAGTCGTGGTGTCGTGACGCGCCGCAGGCCGCGGCGAAAGCCCTGAAACTGGGGCCCAAGTCGATCGAAGAACTGGCCAACAACGTATTTGTGGACGCGCCTCTGATGCCGGCCATCGACCGATACACCGGAGTCTTGTATTCCGCGACCGGTGTCGTCGATTGGACTGCCACCCAGCGCGATTGGGCTGCGAAACACATATTCGTTCACTCTGCGCTGTTCGGAATCATCTCGTCCGCCGACAAGATTCCCACGTATCGTTTGTCGTTTGACACAAAAGTCAACGGGATCGCACTCAAGGATTATTGGTTGGGGCAGGTTCAGGACGCAATTGTTGAGATGGCTGCGGGGGGCTGGGTCCTCGACTGCCGTTCGGAGGGTTACCGCGCTCTCGCACCCATCCCAGCCAGTGTCCCCACCGCGTACCTCGACGTTGTCTCGGCGAACGGCGGCAAAGCCCTCAATCACTTCAACAAGATTCACAAGGGCGAACTCGTTCGCGCGCTTGTCAACGATTCGCCAAGCATCCCGAACGCCGACGCACTCGCGGACTGGGCAAACGGTCGGGGTTTGTCCGTCGTGGCGACCGCCGAAACTGTCACGCTCGCTATTTGAGGCGGTGGCAACCGGCAACGTGATCGTTGACGACACCGACGGCCTGCATGTGTGCGTAGGCGGTGGTGGGACCGACGAAGCGGAAACCGCGCTTCTTGAGTGCTTTCGCTAACGCCTCCGATTCGGGAGTGACCGCAGGAATGTCTGCGCGGCTCGCGCGACGGGGATTCTTCTTCGGCGCATGCGACCAGATGAGTTCGTCGAAGGCGCCGGGTTCGCGATCAATCATGTCGGCGACAATCGCGGCATTGTGAATGGTCGCATCAATCTTGGCGTTGTTGCGGATGATTCCCGGATCGTTCATGAGACGTTCGCGATCCGCGGGTCCGAATCCGGCAACGGCGTGCGGATCAAATCCCGCAAAGGCCGAACGGAACGTTTCGCGACGCTTGAGGATGGTGATCCACGAGAGACCTGACTGGAAAGCCTCGAGAGTGAGCCGTTCGAACATCTCGCGGTCGCCGTGAACGGGAACACCCCATTCGGTGTCGTGATAGTCGACGTACAGCGGGTCGGTTCCGCACCACCAGCAGCGTGCGAGACCGTCCTCACCGACGAGGAGGGTCGTCACCGGTGAGGGATTCCTTCGTGGTCGAGCAGCCAGGCTTTTGTTTCGATGCCGTTACCGCCGGAGTAACCGGTGATTCGACCGTCGGAGGCGAGCACCCGATGACACGGGATGATGATCGGCACCGGGTTCGCACCGACGGCACCGCCGACAGCACGCCCCGCGGTTGGGCGACCGGTTTCGTGACCGACTTCGCCATACGACAACACCTTGCCGAACGGGATGTCCGTCACCGCTGACCACACGGAGCGTTGGAATTCGGTGCCGCTGAGCGAGACGGGAATCTGAAACGATTTCCGCTTGCCCGCGAAATACTCGTCTATTTGCTTTCGCGCCTTGTCGAGCACGGGGGAGGACGAGGCGGGTTCCCCGTCGTGTGTGAGTCGGCCGCGGCGTTCAATTTCGATGCCGACGACTTTACCGTCGAGGGAAAGCAGCTCGAGCCGCCCGAGGGGGCTATCCATTCGGATGATGGAGTCAAAATGTGTCATGTGTCGAGATTATCTGTTTGGGTCCAGTGCGAATCGTGTGTCGGCGTTTCGGTGGACAAGTCTCGCGGAATCAGCCCTCGGGAAAATCGGTCGGTTCGCTCACGGGAGCGAGAGTGCTGACGTCGACGCCCAATGCCTTGTTGAGCGCCATCGCTTGCCCGTTGAGGACCTCCAACTGCCCGACAAGGATGTTGTATTCGTCGACCTGCGCGTTGATCGCCAGGCGCGAGGCCTCCGCCGCGTCCGACCTCTTTTTCAACGCGTTTCGGTCTCGATCAAAAGCCGACTGCGACTGGTAGTAGCCCGATTTGTTGGCGTTGCGATTGAACGTCGCAATGTCCGCGGTTAGCGCCACCATCGTTTTGTCGTAGGCACGTCGTGCCGCGACAATCTCCCCCTCGAGCGTCACAATCTCGCTGCTGACGCGGGTGATTTCATCGACAATGGTCGAGATGACGGTGGCTGCCTCAACCGCCAGTGCCACGACAGCCCCGCGCCGATCGAAGTACCGGTCGTAGACGGCGGTGAGATCCTCGCCGACCAACGCAACCTCGGTCCCCAACACGGCGAACAGTTCTTCGACGTCGATGTTGCCCGACGCGTCCTCGTAAACGCTAAGGCGTTTGGCGAGAACCGGGTCATTAATCGTTTCGTACGATTTTTCTACGGCCGCGGCAACACGGTCACGTTCAGCCGCGTCGAATCGAAACCACACGGCGTGCAGCATTTCGTGCGCAGCGACAACGGGTTCCATCGTGTCGAATGCCGGGTCGGTGATGTCGAGCAGGTGGATACGATCGGTGCCCGAGATGTAGCACCCCAACACGGCGACGCCGATTTCTTTGCCGGGGCACGACTTGGCGAACGTCGACGTCGTGTGAAGTTCAGGTTTCGCCGCGTACAGATAGAACCGACCGGCGGAGGACATCCCCGCTTCGGAAACGTAGGTCTCGAGAGTTGCCGACGGGATGACTTTCCCCACCACGAGCCAGTCGCGGATGGTCGGTCTATTGGCAAAGGCCCACGCGCCCGCGGCAAGCACGAGTACCTGTGCCGCAATCGACACCGTCGCTATGACAACGCCGACACGACGTCCCCAGCCCGGAGTCAGGTAGTTGCGCAACACCTCTTCAGGTTAATGCTTAGTGGCCGGTGAGCGGGCCAAGCAATCGCGCGATGATGGAGGGGCGTCCGGTGATTCCCTCTTCGATATCTGCTGCCGTCATGCCCAGCAGGCCCGCATTCGCACCGATGAAGCGCAGTGGCTCAGGCTCCCAGCTGGGGGAACGGTGACCGACCCACGGCAATGCCGTGAGTGCGGTGTTCTTGCCCGTGATGAGGTCGGCGAGGGTTCGCCCAGCGAGATTTGTCGTCGACAGCCCGTCGCCAACATAGCCGCCGGCGCTGCCCAATCCGGTTGCGGGATCGTAAGCGACGTGTGCGTGCCAGTCGCGGGGAACACCCAGCGGTCCGCCCCAGCGATGGGTGACCACGATTTGGTCGGCGATCTGCGGGAACATCTCACGCAGAGTGCGGGTGAGGTGTAGGAAGACGCCTTCGACGCGGTCGTACTCGGGCCGTATCTGCGAATCCCAGTGGTACCGCGCACCGCGTCCGCCGAATGCGAATCGATTGTCGGCGGTTCGCTGACCGTAGATGATGAGATTGCGACCGTCGCTGAAGGTTTGACCGTGCGCGATTTTGAGCTCATCCCACACGGCGTCGGGCAGCGGTTCGGTCGCAATCATGAGCGAGTAGAGCGGCAGGATACGAGTCTTGGTCTGGGCGATGGTCGCGCCGTACCCCTCGGTCGCGTTGATGATGTGCTTCGCCTTCACGTTTCCGCGATCGGTGACAACGTGACCCTTCGACCACGAAATAACCTCGGTGTTCTCGGCAATTTGTGCACCGCGCGACTCGACTATTTCCGCAACGCGGCGAACCAGCTTTGCGGGGTGTACGCGAGCGCAATCGGGTGTGAAGGACGCACCGCGGGCGCTACCCGCAGCAACTTCGTCGGCACCGCGCCAGTCGAGGTTGTCAATCCCGAGTTCTTTTGCCTCGGCGACCTCAGCGCGCAACATTTTTTCCTGCAGTCGCGTCCGCGCAAAAATCAGCGTCCCACCGTGCACCCAGTCGCAGTCGATCTTTTCGGCGGCCACAACACGGCCGATTTCGGAAATGGACCCGACCATCGCGTCACGCAGAGCCTTGGCCTTGTCGAATCCGTAGCGCGAAATGAGCGACGGCGTGGCTTGCGGAAAGAGCGCGCTCGCCCAGCCGCCGTTGCGACCCGACGCACCAAATCCGGCGATGTGCTTATCCATTACGAGGATGGACAGCGAAGGATCAGATTTCTGCAGGTAATAAGCGGTCCACAGTCCCGTCAGACCGGCGCCAATGATTGCGACATCAACTTCAGTGTCACCATCGAGCGCCGGCCTCGGGGAAAGGTCGACCGCCTCGTGCCAAAACGAGACAGCGTTCATCTACTTAGAGCAGGTTGGTTGCACGCGTGAGTACGTCACGCATAATCTGTTCGATTTCGTCGAACTCGGGCTGGCCGATGGTCAACGGGGGAGCGAGCTGAACAACCGGGTCTCCTCGGTCATCCGCGCGGCAGTACAGTCCGGCCTCGTAGAGCGCCTTCGACAGGAAGCCGCGCAGCAAACGCTCGGCTTCGTCATCGTTGAACGTTTCCTTCGTGGCCTGGTCCTTGACGAGTTCGATTCCGTAGAAGTACCCGGCACCGCGAACGTCACCGACGATCGGGATGTCCTTGAGCTTCTCGAGGGTCGCCTTGAAGGCTGCGGCGTTGCGGCGAACGTTTCCGTTGAGGTCCTCTTCTTCGAAGATGTCGAGGTTCTCCATGGCAACCGCGGCCGAAACCGGGTGACCACCGAACGTGTAACCGTGGGGGAACGAAACCTGTCCGTGCTTGAACGGTTCGTAGATGCGATCCGAGATGATGGTCGCACCAATCGGCGAATAACCGGAGGTCATCGCCTTGGCGCACGTAATCATGTCGGGCTCGTATCCGAACGCGTTGCAGGCGAACATTTCACCGATGCGACCGAATGCACAGATGACCTCATCGGATACGAGAAGGACATTGTGCTTGTCGCAGATTTCGCGGACGCGCTTGAAGTAGTTCGTCTGGGGAGGGAAGCAACCGCCGGCGTTCTGAACGGGCTCGAGGAAGACGGCCGCGACGGTGTCGGGGCCTTCCATCTCGATCATGCGCTCAATCTCGTTCGCGGCCCACATTCCGAAGAGCTCGTCCGTGATCTCGCCCATGTAGCCCTGTTCCTTCGCACGGTAAATGTTCGTGTTGGGAACGTGGTGTGCACCGGGGACAAGAGGTTCGAACATTGCCTTCATCCCGGGAAGGCCCGTGATAGCAAGCGCACCCTGAGGCGTGCCGTGGTAAGCGATGTTGCGCGAGATGACCTTGGTCTTCATGGGGAAACCCTGGAGCTTCCAGTAGTGCTTGGCGAGTTTGAAAGCGGTCTCGACTGCTTCGCCACCACCGGTCGAGAAGAAAACACGGTTGAGGTCGCCGGGTGCGTAGTCGGCCAAGCGGTCTGCGAGACGAATCGCCGACGGGTGCGCGTACGACCAGAGGGGGAAGAACGATAGTTCTTCTGCTTGCTTCGCGGCTGCCTCAGCGAGTCGCTTGCGACCGTGGCCGGCGTTCACGACGAACAGACCCGAGAGCCCGTCGATGTACTTGCGGCCGGTCGAGTCAAAGATGTGGTGACCAACACCCTTGGTAATGATGGGGACGCCGTTACCGGACTCCATGCCCGACTGACGCGCGAAGTGCATCCACAAGTGGTCCTTCGCCAT
>JBIILU010000038.1:0-5580 GCA_044338315.1 Microbacteriaceae bacterium
CTACCTCGGAGGCCCTATCGGGTCGATCTCGGCGCTGACCTCAACGATTCACACTCAGCGCCCCATCCAGCAGATGGGCACCGGGACTCACTTCGACGTCATCGAAGGTGGCGAGTTGGGTGATGTCGAGAACGAGGACTACGCCGCCATGCTTTTCCGGTTTGCCGATTCGGCCGTCGCCGCCGGCGCTGTCGGAACACTCGAGGCATCCCGCGTTGCGGTGGGTCCGCGTGCCTCGTACAACATCGAGATTTACGGAACCGAGGGTTCCGTCATGTGGGACTTCGAGCGCATGAACGAGTTCCAGGTTGCCATCGGTCGCACCGGTGATCTTCGCGGGTACAAGCGCGTCATGGCGGGCCCGTCGTTTGGCGACTTCGCGCACTTCCAGCCAGGGTCAGGAACCGGAATGGGCTTCGATGACCTCAAGGTCGTCGAGGCGCGTAAGTTTCTCGAGGCGTTTGCCGGCAAAGCTCACCACAATTCGAACATCCACGACGCTGTCGCCGCCGCCGCAGTGTGTGACGCGGCGGAGCAGTCCGCCGAATCGGGTCAGTGGGTCACCCTGCCCGCCGTGGCCGGCGTCACCGCAGCGCTGCGTTGACAATGTTTACCGTCGTCTCTCTCGGATCGGTCGATGAGGAACTCGTGCGCCCGAACCTCGGTGACGAGTGCGAGTTAGTTGTAGGCCCAACGGACGCTCAGCTTTCGATTGCGGATGCGGCGATTGTTCGCGGGAACGTGACGGTCGACCGTGCAATGTTTGACCGAATGCCCAACCTGCGGGTACTTGCGCGCACCGGCGTCGGGACAGAACGTGTCGACCTCGTTGCCGCAACCGAGCGCGGAATTCCCGTCGTCATCACGCCCGGAAGCAACACGCGGGCTGTCGCAGAGGGAGCATTGGCGATGATGCTCTCGCTCACAAAATCCCTCCCCGCGCTCGACGCCGTCGTCCGCGAGGGACGCTGGAACGATCGCGACGCAGTCCCCGTGGGGGATATCGACGGTTCCACCGTGGGAATCGTCGGTTACGGCCGAATCGGTCAACGACTGAGCGAACTGCTCGTCGCTCTCGGTGCCGAAGTCATCGCCTTCGATCCCGTCGCGACCGTTCCCGATGGCCTCCGCTGTGACACTCTTCCCGACCTGCTCAGCCGATCGCACGTCGTCTCGTTGCACGTTCCCCTACTCGACTCGACGCGTCACATGATCAACGCGGCAACGCTAGCGCTAATGCCAGCCGGGGCGGTCCTCATCAACTGCGGTCGCGGTCCGCTCGTCGATTTGGATGCGGCGCTCGTCGCACTGGAATCCGGCCACCTCGGTGGAATTGGACTCGACGTATTCGACGACGAGCCGCCAGCCCCACATCCGCTATTCCAGCACCCCCGAGCGCTCCTGACTCCCCACGTGATGGGTCTGAGCCACAAATCCGCGGCACAAACATTCATCGATGCTGCGCGGGGAATTCGACTCGTCCTTGACGGCGGAACCGCCCCCGCGACCGCAAACGAGGTGTGACGTGGCGACACCAAAAACCCTCACCGTCGCGGTGACCGGCTCGACCGGTTTCGTCGGCAGCAACGTGGCGGCGATCCTCAGCGATCGGGGACACTCGGTGATCGGACTGTCCCGACGTGACGTCGACGGCGCACCCTGGCCGATCCGCACCGTTGATTTCGGCTCCGTCGACAGCCTGAGTGACGCCCTCGTCGGTGTCGACGCCGTCGTTCACTGTGCGATCGCGAATGATTTCAATCGTCTGCTCGAAGACCGCGCGTTTGCCTACGATTCGTTTGTTGGCATGACAACGCGAGTCGCACAGGCCGCAGCCCACACGAGCGCCCAGATGGTCTACATTTCAACCGATTGGGTGATGGATGGAACCGCGCACCTCGTGCCCGAAACAGACCGCGGCAACCCCGTGAACTTTTACGGTTTTCTCAAGGCGATGGGTGAACAGGTTATTCGCGACCTGCATCCCGTCGATGGTGCCGTCTGCCGCATCGCCGGCGTGATGGGACGCCACCAGTTGCAGGAGGACGGCCCGCGTTCACAGGATGTGGGATTCGGCTATTTCGTGTATTCACTCGTCTCCGCCCTGCGAACCGGCGATACCTTCACGGTGTGGAACGGACCACACGTCAACGAAGTGACCAGTCCGTCGCTCGCCGCCGAAATCGGCGCGCAGATCGAGCGAGTCGTCACCCGCCGGGTTGGCGGAACACTGCACCTCGTCGGTGACGATGCAATCGGTCGCTTTGAACTGGCCGAACTCGTGTGCGATGTGTTCGACCTTGACCGCGGACTACTGCGTCAGGGTTTGCCTCCCGAATCGGAACTTTTCCCCGCTCCCGTCCCCGTCGACTCGTCACTGGGCAACGTCCACACCAAGGAACTTCTTGGGCTTAATCCGACACCGTTGCGCGCACTTCTCGAAACGTTCCGAACCGAACTCGAAACGGGCGTTGCAACGGCGCTCACACCGTCCGAACGGGGTTAGCCCTTTTTGGTCGAACGACCGACGAAGTGGTCCATCGTCGTGTTTACGCCAAGGAAGTCAGCGAGTGCATCGAACCAGCGATTGGGCAGCAAGCGGGCGTAAGGCAACACGCGCGAGAACGCCGGCAAAACCAGCGTCAGTCGACGACGTTCGATGGCGTCGAGGACCTTTCCGGCGACGTCCACCTCTTTGAGGACAGGCAGGAGTAGGGGGAATTTGGTCTGGGCGCCCTCGAACATTCCCGTGTCGATGAAGAACGGGCAGACCGTCAATGTGTCGATGGGGTGGCCAAGCGAACGCATCTCTGCTCGCAGTGACTCGGTGAATCCCACCGCGGCGAACTTTGTCGCCGAATAATCCGTTTGCTGGGCGACCCCGAGGAGTCCCGCAGCACTGGCAACGGTGACGATGGCACCGTTGCGTCGCGAAATCATTCCCGGCAGCACCGCACGAGTCACCCAATACAGGGCGAGCGCATTGACCTCGTAGGTGCGGCGAATTGATGCTTCCGTCGCATCGAGCAAGTGCTTGCCCGCGACGATTCCCGCATTGTTGATGAGGACGTCGACGACACCCGACCGTTCGGCCACGCGATTGACAACGGCAACCTCGGTGATGTCGACAACGTGTGACTCTGCCGTTCCACCAGCAGCAACGATCTCAGTGGTCACCCGTTCCGCCGCGTCGCGGTCGCGATCCCAGATGATGACGTGAGCGCCGCGATCGGCTGCCTGCAGGCCCATTTGTCGCCCGATCCCACTGCCGCCACCAGTTATCAGAATGCGGGAACCCGCGAGTTGTCGTTTCGTCATCGCAGTTTGGCTAACCATCCAATCGCTCGGGTCATCAGGGTTGCAAACTGTTCGTTGGACTGGCCCGGTAGGGGCGCGATCCCCAGAAGGCGCTGTTGGGCAACGGTCTGGGAATCGGTGTATTTGAGGATGCCCTGGCTTCCGTGTCGGCGGCCGATTCCCGATCGCTTCATGCCACCCATCGGGGCATCGTGCGATGCAAAGCTCGCCGAGAAGCCGTCGTTAATCGTGACCGTTCCTGAGCGAACTCGGTTCGCAAAATCAGTCCCACGACGGCGCGACCACACGCTCGTGTTCAATCCGTATTCCGAATCGTTTGCGCGTTGCAGCGCCTCGTCGTTCGAGCCAACGCGTTGCACGCTGATAACAGGTCCGAACGTTTCGTTACGCCCGAGGATCATGTCGTCTGTCACGCCCGCAAGGATGGTCGGTTCGACAAAGGTCGGCGCAATGTCTGGTCGACGACGGCCGCCGGTCAGCACGGTCGCCCCCTTGGCAACGGCGTCATCAATTTGCGCCATCACGCGGTCGGCCTGGGTGTCCGAAATGAGGGGGCCCATATCGATTTCCCAGTCGTTTCCCGCACCGAGCTTCATCGCTTCGGTCTCAGCGACGAAAGCACTGACGAATTCGTCGAACACATCGGTGTGTACATACGCGCGCTCGGTGCTGACGCACAGTTGCCCGCTGTTGCTGAAGCTTGCTCGAACCGAACCCTTTGCCGCACGCTGCACATCGGCGTCATCGAGAACGACGAGAGGATTCTTGCCCCCGAGTTCGCCCGAAAAGCCGATGAGTCGGGCGGCGCACTGCTGCGCGACGATGGCGCCGGTCGCCGTCGACCCGGTGAACATGATGAAGTCGGCCTGCTCGATGAGGGCCGGCCCGTGAAGTCGGCCACCGCCGTGAACCACCGTGACAACCCCGTCGGGAACGCCCGCTTGAGCGAGTAAATCGCTGATGACATCTGCAGACCGCGGAGTCACCGCGTCGGGCAAGAGGACGACGGTGTTCCCCGCCACAATTGCGGGGATGAGGTCGCTTGCGGGAAGCGTAAACGGATAGTTCCAGGGGGTAATGACACCGACCACGCCGATGGGGACGTGCCGTTCAATCGTTTTTGTCAGAATGGGAACCGCGCCAGCGCGGCGCCGTGACCGCAGGAATTTCCCCGCATGATGGGCGTAATAAGCGCACAAGCCCACGACATCAAGAATCTCGTCGAGCGCGTTGGACCGCGACTTGTTCGTGTCGGCCTGAATTGCATCAAGGATTCGATCGCGATTCGCGAGAACAAGGTCACCGAATCGGCGTGCGATGGCGGCACGGTGGCGAACGGAAGTTCCGGACCAGGCCGGGAACGCCTCACGGGCGCGGGCGACAGCAGCGTCAATCATCGTAAAGGCAATGTTAGTCGACCCACTGGGCCAAACATTGTGCCGCTGCCTCAGTAATTACTTACAGGTGCAGCGATCTGCTGGCTGAACATCCGCCAACGCCGTCTCGATGTGTTCTCCGCAGCCGCTCCAGGTCGGCTTGCCGCACTGACTACAGGTGATTTTTGAGCACATGACTGTGTCCCTTCTTTGGTGTGTTGTTATGAGGAGAGTGAAGCTAGGGCCCGGGCGTCGGCTGATTGGCCGGCGTCCCACGTGAGGTATCCGCCATCAAGATTGATGGCGTTGATTCCGTGTGCGCGAAGGATTTGGGTCGCGGTGTGCCCACGCTGCCCCACTTTGCAGTGCACGATGATTTCGCGGCCATTTGGAATGTCGTCGAGGCGCTCACGCAGCGAATCGACGGGGATATGTAGTGCCGCGGGAATACTTCCGTCAGCGTTTTCGGATTCGGTTCGAACATCGAGAATCACGGCACCCGCGGCGACGCGTGCCTCGAGCTCATGCCACTGAACGGTCGGGGTGCGGCCCGATAGGACATTGTTACCGACATATCCCACCTGATTGATGGCATCCTTCGCAGACCCAAATTGAGGCGCGTACGCGAGTTCAAGGTTCATCAGGTCGTTCACGGTCAACCCGGCATATATCGCCGTCGAGATGACGTCTATTCTCTTGTCCACGCCATCACGTCCCACCGCCTGAGCGCCCAATAGAACACCGGTCGTGGGGTGGAAGAGGACTTTCAGCGCGATGGTTTCTGCGCCGGGGTAGTAGCCGGCGTGCGATCCAGGGTGCAGGTGAATAATCGAGTGTGCAATTCCCGCCCGTCGGGCAAACGTTTCCGTGACGCCGGTCACTGCGG
>JBIILU010000039.1:0-5544 GCA_044338315.1 Microbacteriaceae bacterium
TTCTTGACGCCAGCCCGCCTTCTGCCGCTGACGGGAAAACCCTCCTCCGCGGCTGGCTCCACGTCGGAGTCCTGCCGGTCGCCGTGGTTGGCGGAATGGTTCTCATTGCGCTCGCCGACGGAGTGGCGGCCACGTGGAGCAGTTTCGTCTTCGTCCTGTCGTCTCTGCTGCTGTTCGGCATCTCTGCCACCTATCACCGGTTCAACTGGTCACCCACGGTCAAGGCAGTGTTCCGCCGTCTCGACCACGCGAACATTTTCATTCTCATCGCCGGAACGTATACGCCACTGGGCGTGCTCGCACTTCCCCCAGAAAAGAGCTTCTGGCTCCTGCTCGGCGTGTGGGTCGGCGCTGGACTGGGAATCATCTTCAGGGTTGCTTGGCTGGGCGCGCCGCGCTGGTCCTACGTGCCGCTGTATCTCATCCTGGGGTTGGTCTCCGTCATCTACATTCCCGACCTCGCAGCGGCCAATCTCGCGATGCTCGTGCTCGTTCTCAGCGGCGGCCTCGCGTACGTCATCGGCGCTGTGGTCTACGGGCTCAAGCGGCCGAATCCCGTTCCGGGCATTTTCGGCTTCCACGAGGTCTTCCACGCGCTCACCGTTGTCGCCTTCCTCTGTCACTGGACGGCGGTCCTGCTCGTTGCGATGAATCCGCTCTTCGGCGGCTAGTCCTTGCGCTCGTCCTCGATTGACTGGATGAGTTCGCCCACCGCAACCTCAGCGTCAACGTTCACCTTCGCCTCTTCGCGATAGCGCAATCGGCGCATTCGGCGCACCATATCGAGTATGAGCAGAAGCGAGGCGATCGCCACGAGAGCGGTGATGGCGAATCCGACCACACCCGGCGTAACGCCGTTGGGGTCAATCTTCTCGGCAACAAAGATGGCGGACTGCATGGGTGACTCCGTTCGCGTAGCCTGATAACAGGATACCGACGAGACGATGGCCAACATGACCGACCTTTCCGCGCGCTACGGGAATACCCGACCGCGCGATCATCTCGTTGCCTGGATTGTGGGAGTCAGCGCGGTTGTTGCATTCGTTGGTTGGGTTTTCTGGGTGAATGCAACCGACCGCTCCGCGGGCATCGAATGGGTTGCCTTCGAATCGACCGGTGGCGAGTCTGTCGCCTCTGTGACGTGGAACGTCACGACGGTGACACCTCAGCCCATCACGTGTGCGCTGCGCACGGTGGGGCCGGACATGGCAACCAACGGCTGGTTGGTCGTCAAACTGCCCGAAACGCCGCAAGTGACGTCAACGTACACACGCGAAGTCCGCGCAGTCGGCGAGGCGACCGGAATCGACGTCTACGCCTGCTGGCGGACGAACCCGTAACACCGTTCGCCGACGTCGCTCCTCTCGTCTACCCTTGAGAGGATGTGTTTTTTATCCGAAGGAGTACCTGATGGCCCCGATGTGGCTGACGCAAGAGGCGTTCGACCGACTCGCGCTCGAGCTCGAGACGGTATCGACGACGGGTCGTGACGAGATCGTCAAGCGCATCGAAGCCGCGCGATCGGAGGGTGACCTCAAAGAAAACGGTGGCTACCACGCCGCGAAAGACGAGCAGGGAAAGATCGAGGCGCGAATTCGCGAACTGACCGACATCCTCAAACACGCTCACGTCGGCGCCGAGCCCGTCGATGCATCGCGCGTCGCATCCGGAACAATCGTTACCGCGCACATCCACGGTGACGAAGAAAAGTTTCTTCTCGGGTCACGCGAAATTGCCGGCGACACCGCCCTCGATGTCTACAGCGAAAACAGCCCGCTGGGTGCGGCGATTCTGGGCCTTGAACCCGGTGACACGGCGACGTTCACCGCGCCGAGTGGCGCCGAGATTGCGGTCGAAATCATCGCAATCGAACCGTTCCTGGGCTAGTTAGAAGTCACTGCGGGGCTCGTAGCCCTCGTCACGCAGCGCAGTCAGCACTTGTTCAGAGTGCTCGGGACCTCGCGTCTCAATATCGACCGACAGCTCGACCTGACTGATCTGCAGCCCGACTCCGTGTCGTGTGTGCAGCACTTCGATCACGTTGGCGTTTTGGTCCGCGACGATTTCCGAAACCCGCGCGAGTTGGCCGGGACGGTCCGGCAACGGAATGCGAATGTGCAGGTATCGGCCTGACGAGATCAGTCCGCGGGAAATCACGCGCTCCATGAGCTTGGCGTCGATATTGCCGCCCGACAAGATGACCGTCGTGGGACCGGACGTCTCGATCTTGCCCGCGAGGATCGCGGCAACGCCCACGGCACCCGCCGGTTCGGCAATCAGTTTGGCGCGCTCGAAAAGCATCAAGAGTGCGCGGGCGATGTCATCGTCGCTGACAGTAACGATTTCATCAACGGTGTCCTTGATGATCTGGAACGGAAGCTCGCCGGGTCGTGCCACCGCGATTCCGTCGGCAATGGTGGGCTTGACTTCGATTGTGGTCGGTTTGCCCGCGGTAATCGAGGGCGGGTACGCCGCGGCTTGACTGGACTGCACGCCGATAACGCGAAGGGTTCGACCGGCTTCTGCTGCACGTTGCTTCATCGCCGACGCGACACCGGCGATGAGCCCGCCCCCGCCGATAGGGACAATGACCGTCTCCACACCGGGAACCTGATCCCAGATTTCGAGGCCAACGGTGCCCTGACCGGCGATGATGTCGTGGTTGTCAAAGGGCGGAATGAAGATCGCGCCCGTTTTCTTGGCGAATTCTTTCGCCGCGTCGAGTGCTTCGTTAAAGATGATTCCGCCGAGTACAACGTCGGCGTCGTAGGCGCGCGTCGCCAGCAGCTTGGGCAGTGCGACCCCGATCGGCATGAAAACCGTTGCGTGGATGCCCAGTTCGCGGGCGGCGAGGGCAACACCCTGCGCGTGATTCCCCGCGGATGCGGCGACAACGCCGAGAGCGCGTTCTTCAGCGGTCAACTTGCTCATGCGGTTGTACGCCCCGCGCACTTTGTAGGCACCGGTGCGCTGAAGATTTTCGCACTTCATCGTTACGGGGAAACCGAGAATTTCGCCGAGATACCGCGAGACCTCGACAGGCGTCTCTTGAGCGACTTTTGCCACGACGGACTGCGCGGCGATGAATTCCGCGAGAGTGGGGCCGGCTAACTGTTTTGTCATGATGTACCTGTGAAAACGCTACCGTATCAAGGGTGAACGAACTTTCTGCGGCCGAGGCTCGTCGTGTGGCGTTGACCGCGCAGGGTTTCGGAAATCGCCCACGCGGACGGGCCACCGCCGAACATCTCACCGCGGCAATCGCAAATCTCGGTGTCCTGCAGATCGACTCGGTGAACGTTTTCGAGCGCAGCCACTACATGCCGCTGTTTTCCCGACTCGGAACGTATGACACCGCCGTGCTCGATGAGATGCTGCTCGTCCCGCACGCACCTGCCACGCATTTCGAATACTGGGCGCACGAAGCCGCGTTCGTTCCCGTCGAGTCGTGGCCGCTGTGGCAGTGGAAGATGTTCGTAGCGCGGGAGCGTCACGCCACGCCCGGTGCGTGGATGGCGGAACACCGTGCGCTCGCCGACTCGCTCGTCGCCCGCCTGCACGCGGACGGCCCCGCAACGTTCAGTCAGTTGGAGGGCGTGCGCGAGAAGCGACGCGGTTCATGGTGGGAGTGGAGCGACGTGAAGTTGGCGTTGGAATATCTTTTCGAAGATGGGACCATCACCGCCATCGGCCGCACGAACTTCCAAAGGATCTATGCTCCCGTCGCCGACGTCATCCCCCATCACCTGTTGGATGCGGGTCTTTCCGAGACCGACGCGAGGCGTGCCCTCATGCTCGACGCGGTTCGCGCGGTCGGTGTCGGCACGCTGACCGATGTCGCCGATTATTACCGGTTCAGGACTGCCCCCGCAAGGGTGGCGTTGGACGAGTTGGTGAACAGCGGCGAGGTCGTCGAGGTTGCCGTCGCTGGCTGGACAAAAAACGGTAAACCCGTCAGCGGATTCATGCTACCCACTGCGACAATTCCACCGAAGGCCCCCGCGGTGTCGACCGTGTTGTCGCCCTTTGACCCCATCACGTGGAATCGGGAACGGGCGTCGCGAATGTTTGGGTTCGACTACCGCATCGAGATTTACACGCCGGCGCACAAACGCGTCTACGGCTATTACTCGCTGCCGATACTCATGAACGACGCGCTCGTCGGCAGAATCGACCTGAAAGCCGATCGGAAAACCAAGACGCTCATCGTCAGGAGTGCGCACTGGGAACCGAAACGGCCCGCGAACGCTGTCGAACGGTTGGCACAGACCCTGCGCGATGCGGCGGCCTGGCGCGGCCTCGAGAACATTGTCGTCGAGGACTGGGGAGACGCGACCGTCGAGTTACGACGAGTGTTCGGTTAGAACTTTCCGCCGATTTCCAGCAGGCGCTTGATGCGGTCCGCGATCGGAGGGTGCGTCGCGTAAATGCGCGCGAGGAACCCGGGCTTGAGCGGATCAGCCATCCACATGTGCGCCATCGACGCCGACTGGCGCTGTAGTGGCTTTCCGTATTCGCCGAGCTTGTGCAGGGCACTGGCAAGGCCTTCGGGGTTGCGGGTGGTCATCGCTCCGGTCGCGTCGGCGAGATATTCGCGCTGACGCGAAATGCCCGCTTGAATGAGCGGTCCGAGCAGATAGGCGATGACGCTCGCGAACAGTGCAAAGACCAGTGAAGCGAGAGCGATTGCTCCTGCCGCGTTGTCACGGTCACCGCCGCGAGCCCCCTGACCAGCCCAAAACGCCATGCGGAACATGAAGTCCGCGAGGAACCCAATGGCGACGACGAGACCGAAGACCATCGTGCTGACACGGATGTCGAAGTTTTTGACGTGACCCATCTCGTGCGCCATGACGCCCTCGAGTTCTGCGTCGGTCATGATGTCGAGCAACCCGGTGGTTGCCGCAACAACAGCGTGCTCGGGGTCACGCCCCGATGCGAACGCGTTCGGTGACGGGTCGGTCACGATGTAGACCTTCGGCATCGGCATTCCGTTGGTGATGGACAGATTTTCGACCACACGCCACAGTCGCGGATTGTCCTTCATCTCGATCTGGACAGCGCCCGACGTCGCCACGGCAATCGATCCCGCGTTGTAGTACTGGAACCAGGCATAGAGGCCGGCGCCAACCACCGTTGCGATGGTGATTCCCCACGTTCCCCCGCCGTAAATATAGGCAGCAAGCCATCCCAGTGCCGCAATGAGCACGAGAAAGACAAGGATGATGATGACAGTGTTCCGCTTATTCGCGGCGATAGCGCTGTACATCGGTGTTTAGAACTGCACCTTCGGTGGTTCGGCAATAGCTTCTGGGTTGTCGACCTCGAAGAAGTCGCGCTTGCCGAAGCCGAGCTGACGCGCCCACACATTGTTGGGGAAGACAAGAATCTTCGTGTTCAGGTCGCGCACGCCACCGTTGTAGAAGCGGCGCGAGGCCTGGATCTTGTTCTCGGTGTCGACGAGTTCCGCCTGCAACTGCTGGAAGTTTTCGCTGGCCTGAAGGTCGGGGTAGGCCTCGGCAACGGCAAAAATCGACTTGAGCG
>JBIILU010000040.1:0-5476 GCA_044338315.1 Microbacteriaceae bacterium
GGTGCTGCGGGTTGCGCAGAATCTGATCTGTCGAACCCTGCTCCACGATTTTACCGTGATTCATGACCGCTATGCGGTCACTGAGCAAATCGACGACCGCAAGGTCGTGGGAGATGAACAAAATCGCAAACTGCTGTTCCTTCTGAATTTCCGTGAGAAGGGCGAGAAAACGCGCCTGGACGGACACATCGAGAGCGGAAGTCGGTTCATCGGCCACGAGAATCTTGGGGCTGAGGGCGAGCGCGCGGGCAATTCCGACACGCTGGCGCTGGCCGCCGGAAAGCTCGTGCGGGTAGCGGTTTCGGTAGGTGCGGGGAAGTTCGACCAATTCCAGCAGCGAGATTATTCGAGCCTCAATCTCCGCTTGCGACTGCCCAGCGAGCACGAGCGGTTCGGCGATGGATTGCCCAATTGGCCAACGCGGGTTCAGCGACGACCCGGGATCCTGGAACACGATGCCGATGTTGCGCCGGACTGCTTGAAGATCTTTCGGACTTACCCCGACCATGTTTTGTCCGGCGACCGTAATCTCGCCCTTGGAAACCTTGAGCAATCCAACGACGGCCCGACCGATTGTCGTTTTTCCCGAACCCGACTCACCGACGAGTCCGACAACCTCCCCGGGGAAGATGTCGAGGTCGATGTCTTCAGCTGCACGGAACGCGGCGACGCGGCCCTGCTTGGGGTAGACGATGTCAACGCCGCGCATCGACAAGACGGGAGTTTCTCCCATGTGCGGATTGGCGATTTTGCCCGTTGCCGCGCCGGTGCCGAGGTGTGGCACGGCTGCTAGAAGCTCTTTTGTGTAGGGCTCTTTCGGCGACCGATAGATTTGCGCCGCGGTGCCCGTTTCGACGACCCGACCGCTCTTCATGACGATGACGTGGTCCGCCATGTCGGCGACGACACCCATGTCGTGGGTGATGAGAATGATTCCTGTCCCGAGCCTGTCGTTGAGCGACCGGAGCAGGTCAAGAATCTCGGCCTGAACCGTAACGTCGAGCGCTGTCGTCGGTTCGTCGGCGATAAGGACTTTCGGGTCACAGGAAATGGACTGCGCGATCATGGCCCGTTGGCGCTGGCCGCCCGAAAGTTGGTGCGGGTACGAATCGAACGCCTTCGTGGGATCGGGTAGGTCGACGAGCCCCAGAAGTTCCAGCGCGCGTGCCTTTGCCTTGGCCCGTGTGAGCGACGGATAGTGCACCTTCAACGCCTCGGTGATTTGGAACCCAATCGTGTAGACGGGGTTCATCGCGGTCATAGGCTCCTGGAAAATAACGGCAATGTCTTTTCCACGAATCTGACGTAGTCGCTCAGGGGTTGCGCCAATGGTTTCTTCGCCCGCCAGTGTGACACTTCCCTTGGCGCGGCCGTTCGGCGGTAAAAGTCCCAGCAGGGCCATCGACGATTGCGACTTGCCCGAGCCCGACTCGCCCACGATGGCGAGAACTTCACCGGGCCGAACCTCGTACGAAATGTCCTCGGCGGCCATTACCCACTCGCCGTCAACCCAAAAGTCGACTCCGAGTCCGGTGGCGGTGAGAATCGGGGTTTTACTCATCGGGTCACCTCCGTGGCACGATGGACAGCATGACCGTGTTCCGCTCCCGATTTGGCCAAGTCTTCACCGTGGCGACCTGGGTCATTCTCGCTGCGGCACAAGCACCCGTTTTCTTCCCCGTCGACATCAACGGAATCGCTCACAGCGTTCCGCTGACAGCACTGCTCGGCTTCAGCGTGTGGGCGGCTTTCTGGCGACCGTCGCTCCGCGTTGACGATCGCGGAATTCGCATCCGCAACGTCGTCGCCGACTACGACATTGAGTGGGGAGCCGTCCAGCAGGTCGACACGAAGTGGGGACTGACCATCTTCACGGCCATCGGCAAGATCACCGCGTGGGCCACACCCGCACCCGGTCGACACTCCGCTTTCACTGCGAGCAAGGACCAGGGACGCTTTTTGCCCGAGTCCACCTACCTGGTGGGAACCATCCGCCCCGGAGACCTGTCCACGAGCGAGAGTGGTGCCGCAGCAGCTCATATCCGGCGCGTCTGGGAAACCCGACGCGACGAGGACGGTGTGGCCACGAAGCGCGTCAACCTTCCGGTCGTCACGGCGTTCGCTGGTCTGGTTCTGGCAACCGCAATCAGCCTGAGTATTTAGGGTCATCGCTTCGCCTTCGACTTTCCGCCGAACATCTTCTGTGCTTCGGTCCACAGGCTTGACGACTTCGGCATTCTTCGCTGACGCGGATCGAATGCGTCGCGCAGTCCGTCACCGACAAAGTTGATACACAGGGCGATTGCGACGATGAAGAGCCCCGGCCACCAGAACAGCCACGGACGGGTCTTGAACGCTTCGTTGTATTCGGAAATGATCTGGCCAAGGGAAATGTCGGGTGCGGTGATTCCAAAGCCGAGGAACGACAGCGCCGTTTCGGTCAAAATCGCACCCGCCATGACCAGCGTCGCGTTGACGACGATGACACCAATCGAGTTGGGCAAAATGTGGCGGAAAATGATTCGGGCGTTGGTTGCTCCGGCGACTCGCGCGGCGTCGACGAATTCGCGTTCGCGCAGTGAGAGGAACTCACCGCGGACGATTCGAGCCAGCCCAACCCACGAGACCAAACCAAGCAGGATCCCGAGCGAGATAGCGTTTCCACCGACGGTACGCCCAAGGACGGCGCCGAGGATGAGCCCGGGGATGATGATGATGACGTCCGTCAGGCGCATGAGCAGGTTGTCCAGCCATCCGCGGATGTAGCCCGAGACGGCGCCGATGACGACACCGAGCGTTGTCGCCAGAGTGCCGATGAGGAACACGACGGTGAGGGACTGTTGGATGCCGCGCATGACGCGAGCGAAGATGTCTTTCCCGAGAGTGTCCTGCCCGAACGGGTGCTCCCACGTCGGGACGCCTCCTGGCGCAACGATCGGGTAGTTCTCGTACCAGTTGAACTTCCACCAACCAGGGATGCGCCAGCCGTCGAGGATGATCTTGTTGGCCTCAAAATCGGCCGCTAACTTGCCCGTACCGCCGATGATGGTTCCGACAGACGTGAAGGCCAGCAAAATAATCGCGACGAGAATGACGACCGACGTCACCGCGGCGCGGTGTTGAAAGAAGCGACGGCGAACAATCGTCGAGAGGCTGAGGCCTTCGATTTGGCGCTGTTCGATGGTGAGTTCCGACAGCGCGAGTTGCTCAGTCGTGGGGGCGTCAGTCTTTTTCTTTGCCATGGCCCTAGTCCGTCACTCGAATGCGCGGGTCCAGCGCCGAATACGCGAGGTCGGCGAGGATGTTGAAGAACACGGCAGCCAGCCCCGTCACGAGGAAGACTCCCATGACGAGATTAAGGTCGACTGCTCCTAAGCCTTGGTTGAACAGCGCACCCATTCCCTGCCAGGCGAACACGCGCTCGGTGATGATCGCACCACCGATGACACCACCAAAGTCAAAAGCGATGATCGTTGCGATCGGGATGAGCGCATTCCGGAACGCGTGCCGCATGATGACGGTCGTTTCGGGAAGCCCCTTGGCCCTGGCGGTTCGCACGTAATCCTGGTTGAGCACTTCGAGCAAACTCGCCCTGGTGTAGCGGGTGTATCCAGCGATGGAGATAATCATCAGAGCCGCGGTGGGCAGGATGATGTGCGTCGAGGAATCGAGCATGCGCAGCCACGTGTCCGGGTGATTCGACAGCGTCGGGGTGTTTGCCCCAATTGTTGAAATCACCCCCGAACGCAGCGGGATGAGTTGGACGTAATCTCCCCAGCGCATGAACATCTGGTCGAGGACGAGCGGCACGGTGGACAACGCCCCGGTTATCGCCGCGGCGCGCATCGCGTCCGGTCGGTCATCCCCGCCGAGGAAGAAGCCGGCGAGAGCCCCCACCGAACCGAGCAGGACGGCGACAATGACCATCGTGATGGGGGTGTTGAGGTAGAACCAGATGAATTGCAGCGGAAACCACGCTGCGACGACTGCGCCGACCGTAACCGCAACGGAGCGGGCGATGTTTCTGCGCTTCACGCTCGACGTGATGAAAAGCACGAGGGCGCCGGTACCGGCGGCGAGCAGCGCAATGCCGAGGATTCCAATCGAGGGTTTGGCGAACCACTGTGTCAGGTCAGCAATCACGAGCACAGCGGTCACGAGTCCGATGGTGATTCCCGCTGTCCGCAGGCGAGTGGCCAATCGGCCGCCGACAACCGCCGAAACGATGAACGCGAGCCCTATCCCGATTAACAGTGCAATCCACCACGGTATCGCCGGATTGCCGAGGAATTCGTTGAAGCGGATCGCCCCGAATTCTTTGAGGAGAACGGCAACCCAAAAAATCGGGAGGGAATAGAAGATGAAAGCCGCGAAGGTGACGGTGTAGTCGTAGCCGCTGTACTGACGCAGGGCGGTCGTCATTCCGATTGCAACGCCGAGCAGGATGGAAAGAACTGTCGCGAGGATGACGAGAGACAGGGTCGATTCCATCGCGTTGCCGATTGCGTGAGCCACGGGCTCGTCACCGCGGGTGACCGAGATTCCTAGGTTGCACTGGCCGATGACACAACCGGCCGCGCCCCCGATCCACTTGAAGTACCGCAGAATCGGTGGTGTGTCGAGGTCGAGCTTCTCGCTCAGTGTCGCCATCTTGGCCACCGACTGAGGGTCCTTGCTGAGGCGAAGATCCGCCAAGGGGTCCCCTGAGTTCGCCGTCAGCATGTAGACGAAAAAGGACGCAACAAGCAGCACCGCTAGCGTCGAGGCAAGCCGCCTGGAGATAAAGCTAAACATGGTGTCCTGCCGTGCGCTCCGACTCTGGAACGCGAGTTCGATTCGTTGCCATCCTAGCGAGCACACTCGCCCTGTGGAACCCAGCCTGTCGACAACGGCGAAGGCCGGGCGATTTCTCGCCCGGCCTTCGTCGTTGTTTCGTTTCCGTCTACTGCGCAGCAGCGACGGGAGCCCACTCCCAGAAGTTCCAGAAGTAGTTCGGGTTCAGCGGCGCGGGCGTGATGCCAGCCACTCCGTTGTCCCACCAGGTCAGACCGGGGAACTGGAAGATCGGCAAGGACGCTGCGTCATCGAACAGGGCCTTTTCGACCAGAACCTGAAGTTCGGCCTGCTTTGCCGGGTCGGTTTCGACCTCAAGTGCAGCGAGGTTGTCATCGACCGACTGGTTTCCATAACCCTGGAAGTTCGACGGCTTGTCGATTCCATACTGCTGGTCGTTACCGGAGATCGCGAGGCTCGACGAGCTCCACGCGAAGATAACGGCATCGTGCGGGTTAATCGGGAATACCGACGGGTCAGTGAACATCCACTCAGGTTCCGACGTGTCAATCACGTTGAAGCCAACCTTGAGAGCGTTTGCCTGAATCAACTCGAATTCCTGACCACGACGGACGTTACCTTCGGGGTACCAGAACTTGACATCGATCGGGGTTGAGACTCCAGCCGAGGCGAGGAGTTCCTG
>JBIILU010000041.1:0-5411 GCA_044338315.1 Microbacteriaceae bacterium
GGCCAGCGTGCAGACGGGGGAAGTGTCGTGATCAGCTGTGAATCGACGCGCGATCGGTCATACCCTTCGGCGATCAATCGGGGGAGAATTGTGGGGTCGTATTGCCCGTCTGTCAGTCGCCGTGCGGCCAACATCTCCATGACCAGTGTGACAGTGACGGGATCGACCTCAACTGGTTCCCCCTCGGCAGAGTTCAATCGAGAAATATCGCTCGCCTCAAGGAATCTGCTCCATTTGTCGTTGAGAAACTGTGCCGAATCGATGAGGTCATCAAGCATGGCAGCCGTTCCGGCGACGAGAACAAGATGCGCCGTGGTGCCCATGACCTTAAATTCTCGCGCAACGACAACACTGCCTCCAGGGGTGTGAGCTGCTCGAAGTGCGTCGGCCGCGATGTTCGATGCCCAGTTGTTATCGGGAACCACTCGATGTTCCGTTAGAGGTCGAGGTTGTGCTCGAACTCGATGAACTGGTTCCCGTTGATGTTTTCGACGGGGACTTAGAAGACGATGTTGTGGATTTAGATTTAGAGGCTTTCGCGGCTGCTTTAGCCGCTGCAGCAGAAGCAGCATCCGATGCCGCTTTCGCCGCCGCCTGTGCGTCTGCTATTGCTTGCGCTTCGGCCTCTGCCTTGGCAATTTGTGCTGCAACAATTGCTGCTTGGTGAGCTTCCTCAGCGGCTTGTGCCTGCATCGATGCCACCCCGCCGACGAGTGCGGCTACGGTCAGGGCAGTCGTGAAGGCGCGCGCCTTAGGTGCAATGAAAATTCCCATGATTAGTCGTCATCCTCATCTTCGTCTTCGTCTTCGTCTTCATCTTCGTCTTCATCTTCATCTTCATCTTCGTCCTCATCTTCATATTCTCCTGATGAGGAGCCGCCCGAAGCAGATCCACCACTCGTAACGTTCGTGGCCGGGGTTTTGGCGGTGTCAGAGGCGGAAGTTCCAGGCGATGCGCCGCTCGAATTCTGCGAACCGGCCTCTGTCCCCGATGTGGCAACGTCGCTGGGTGCTGTAGTCGTCGGTGCCGGGGCGCCGGGAACTTCGAGGACCGGGACGAGGATGTCGACTGGGGTTTGGATAGTGGTCGAGACGCCGTTTGTCAGCGCGTTCAAGTCGTCGATGGAGAAGCCGCCGGTGTTGGCCGCAATCGTCCCGACACCCGCGCCGGTGGTGGCGGTGATACCGATAAGGAGAAGAGGTACCTGTATGTTCATGTTTTCAGTGTGACCTACCCCACCGCCACCCCACAACGAGGTTTGTCCAAGAAACGTCAAAGATAACTGGTCGAACTATTCCGCAATGGTGCGTCGCGGGACCATTCATGGCACAGTCATAACATGACCATCCTGCTTGTCGAAGACGATCGCGCTATCGCCGATGCGTTGCTAGACGGTTTGCGCGACAACGGCTACGTCGTCGACCACGTCGTTTCCGGCAATGAGGCGGTCGCAAAGGTCAAGCGCGGCGGGATCACGACAGTCATCCTGGATCTTGGCCTTCCCGACCTGGACGGTACCGAGGTCTGCCGTCAGATTCGGGGGTTTTCGCACGTCCCGATCATTGTGGCGAGTGCCCGCGAAACGGAAATGGACCGCGTCACGGTTTTGGAAATAGGGGCGGATGACTACCTCGTGAAACCGTTCGGAATAAAGGAGCTCGTCGCACGAATCAACGCGGTCATGCGCCGCGCTCTCGGCACATCATCACCCATCACGCATTTCACCGTCGGATCCCTCGTAATTGACTCAAAAACTCGAACCGTCTCACTTGACGGAGTCGAAATATCCTTCACGCCCAAGGAGTTCGAGTTTCTTGAGTATTTGGCACACGAACCGGGAACGGTCTTTCGTCGCGCAGACATACTTCGCGATGTGTGGAAGACAACGTGGTACGGCACCACAAAAACTCTCGACGCGCACGTCGCGTCCATCCGCAAGAAGCTGGGCAGCCCGGATTGGGTTGAGTCGGTTCGCGGCGTTGGATTCGCTCTCAGGCAGGTTCGATGAGAAAACTATTCCTCGCCTCACTTCTGGGTCTGAGCGCAACGATTGCGCTTGGCCAGGGGTTCGTCACGTATGACTACGTTGCAAAAACGGAGCAACGAAAAGTGATTACCGAGTTCGAGCGAGACGCTTTTGTGTTGGGTGGCCGCGTCGAAGATTTCCTCTCCGACGCGGCACCGCTCGAGTCGGCAAAAACGGCGCTGACGACGTTGATCACCAAGTACGCCGACTCAAAAGAAACCGAAGTCATCATCACGAACGCCCTTGGCATCGCGGTGTTGACGAGCAACGCGGCCGAACTAGCGGTCGGTGACGACTTCACCAATCGACCGGAAATCGCCGCCGCTCTCGTCGGGAATGTTTCCTCGGGTGAGCGTTGGTCCGACACGCTGCAATCGAACCTCGTTTACGTGTCGGTTCCCATCATCAGCGGTTCGAGTGTGCTCGGGGTGGTTCGACTCAGTTTCCCCTACGGTGGAATCGACGCCGCCGTGGCCGCACAGACACAATTTTTGTGGTGGGTTGCGGGCGGTGCAATCGCACTCTCCCTCATCGTTTCATGGCTGTTGTCGGGGGTCGTTATCCGACCGCTCCGACTGATCGAGCGGCAAACGAACGCTCTCGCGGCCGGGGATTTTTCCGCCCGCCTTCCGGACGCTAAGGGAACCACGGAAATCGCCACGCTCACGGCCGCGTTCAACGGGATGGCGGACAAGCTCGAGTCGTTGATCAGGCAGCAACGCGCCTTCGCATCAGATGCCTCTCATCAACTTCGGACTCCGTTGACGGCGCTGCTGCTGCGTCTCGAGCGAGCGCGTGACGCGCTGCCGAAATCGGCGTCGGTGGCACGCGAGCGGATAGCCGACGCAGAATCGGAAGTCGAACGGTTGAACTCGATCGTTGAGGGGCTTCTGGCCATTGCACGATCCGAGGGTCGCTCCGGAACCATCGAGGCGGTCGACGTTGCAGTCGTTGCGCGCGATCGAGTGGAATCCTGGCGTCCACTCGCCGAGGAGCGCGGAATCACGATGGCGTTTGACGGCATCGAGTCCGCTCTTGCTCGCGCGATTCCCTCCGCTCCCGAACACATCATCGACAATTACATCGACAACGCGCTTGCTCACAGTCCCTCTGGAACCGCCGTGCTTGTCCGGGTTCGTCGCGCTGGTCCCCATGTCATCGTCGAGGTTATCGACGCAGGGTCGGGACTCACCAAGGAGCAGTGCGAACGCGCATTTGACCGCTTCTGGCGGGCGGATTCGACGACCGAGGGAACGGGACTGGGTTTGGCTATTGTCAAACACCTCGCCGAACTCGGTGGGGCGACCGTGTCTCTCACTCCGCGCTCGCGTGACAGCGGAGTCGTCGCCTCGGTGAGTTTTCCCTCCGCGACCTAATCGATTATTGCCGGCTCGATCGGCATGGGTTCGGGCAGTTCGATGATTCCCTCGACTAGCGAAATCACCGCCGTAGGCCAACCCTCATTCCCCGACATCACAAAACCGGGAACCAACCACACGCCGCCCGATTTGTCCCAGACAACCAGCAGTTGTGGCTTTGCCTTGTTGATGATGAGGTCCATCACGGTCGGGGCAGGAAGCGGCTCGGGCATCAGCCCCGGGTCAACGGTTTCGGTTGGCGTCGGCTCGGTGGTGACGTCGGGCGTGGGCTCAGCCGTCGGCTCCACCACGGGCTCCGAGGTCGGCTCAACCGCCGGCTCTGATTCAGTGCCCGCGACGGCATCGCCCTCTACGGCGTACGAACGCGAGGACATCCACGGCATCCCGTCCATCGGGGCTGATCCGTACCAGCGCCAATCATTCAGTCGAGCAACCGCGTCGACAGCCGACACGGTGGGGAAATTCCCCGCCGCCACTGCCCGCGCTGAGTGCCCGGAAACATAGGCAATTTCGCCATTTCCGCTCCAGTAGATTGACCAATCCACGGCAATTCGCTGACCCGCAACGGTCTGCGCCACGGTAACCGTCGTTCCCCATTCGTCCCGATAGGTCGTTAGCGCGTCTGCCGAGCCGTCAAACCCCAGTGATGTAAACAGCGCAAGGGCGGACTTTTTCGCATTAGCCTCCGAGGGGTTGCCGCCCGTGGGCGGGGCGGCGTATTCCCGGCAGTTTTCTTCGCCGGCTGATGGCGCGGGGTCAATGCACTCTTGAGTGGGATAGGCCGCGGGGTTGTTGTACCACCACGATCCAGTGCCCGACCAATAAAGAGTGAGGTTCGGTGCTGACCCATCCTCCGGGCCGACCACCCAACTGGGGTAATTCTTATCGAAATATGAGGACTTGGTAACGGTTCCGTCAAGCCCGAGTTCGTCCGCGATCGCCCTGGCGCGCGATTGCACGTCGCCAACGAGTTCGAATCGGTACACCGTTCCCGAACCAGCAGCGGTGGACAGGTTGTCGCCTGCGATGTAGTTGTAGGTGATGAAGGGCATCATCATCTTGGAATCGCTCGTGGACAACCCTTCGGCATTGTCTGCTGCCGAGGCACTCGGGGCCCCTTCGGCAAGAGAGAACAGCGCCTGTTGCGACGGGAAAAGCATGGGAACGGCGATCGCGAGTGCGGCCGCACCCGCGACGGTACCCGCGGCGCTGCGCCGTGTGGCTGGGCTGCTTGTGCTCATCCAGTCCCGGATCGGGCGTCGTCGTGACTGAGTCGCTCGATCGAGAACGTCGGCGCGAGCGGAAACATCTGCGGTGTGTGACGCGGACCGAAGTCGGGCGTCGAGTTCATCATTGTTCATGTCTTGTTTATGTACTCTCGGTCACGAATCTTTCAGTTTTGTTTCGACAATTCGTTCCTGAGTTGAGTTCGAGCCCGGTTAAGGCGAACACTCACGGCGTTGGGGGTGATTCCCAACGTCAGCGCAGCTTCCGTAACGGAGAGTCCGTCAATTGCCGTCAACGCGAGGATTTCGCGATACGACGGTGACAGTTGTGACCACGCCGCGGCCAAAGATATGTCCGCGATCGCGATTGATTCAGCCGACGGTGCCGAATCTCTTACGACGAGAGACGCGATGAGTCGTGATTGTCGGGCAACCGACCGGCGGTGGTTGGCGATGACATTAGTGCCGATTCGATAGAGCCACGGCAACTCTTCGCCCTCGGTCACCGTCGAATGCTTGCGCCACGCGACGGAGAAAATGTCCGCCACAACGTCGTCCACTTCGCTTCGTTCTACGCGGCGTGCAACAAAACGTGTAATGGGCGCGACGAATTCCGCGTAGCGGGTACTGAACTCGTCGGGGCTCATCAAGGTTCCTGCCTCTTCACAATGATTATGTCTATTCGCGGGCGAATCTTTCATCTCAAACTACGCTGAAGTTATGCCAACCGTCTCTCTGCGCGTCGATGTCCCACTCGGGGCTCCAGCGATGTGGTCAGC
>JBIILU010000042.1:0-5369 GCA_044338315.1 Microbacteriaceae bacterium
TCCATTTCCGATGAAACGTTGGAATCACGAATTCCCGAGATCGTCCGCGAAGCGGTCCTCGAGGAACTCAGTGACGAATTGCCGCACTCGCTGGCTGCGACGCTCACCGACATTGTGACCGAGGGACGGCGAACCAAGGTGTTTGTGTCGCTCATCGTCGAACGCGATTCGCAAAAGGGAATCATCATCGGCAAGCAGGGCTCGATGCTGAGGCTCATCGGCGAACGCTCGCGTCCAACCATCGAAGCTCTGCTCGGTCGCCCTATCTATCTGGACCTGCACGTGACCATCGCGAAGGATTGGCAGCGCGACCCCAAGGCGCTGGGACGACTCGGCTTTTGATTCTGTCCGCGCGGGCGTGTTACCCTGACAACATGCTGAACGGTCTCCTTCTTAGCGGCCGCGACGGGTCCTAGTCCTCAGGCCTCACTCGTCGCGGAGATCCCCGTTGGCCGCAAACCCAATCTCAGGAGAACACCGTGAAGAACAAGCAGCAACCGTCGTCGATGCCGATTCATCGATACCGTCCGTATCACGAGACCATCGCCGTTGACCTCCCAGACCGCACCTGGCCAACCAAACGAATCACCGAGGCCCCGCGGTGGTGCGCGGTTGACCTTCGCGACGGAAACCAGGCGCTGATTGACCCGATGAGCCCGGAGCGCAAACGCGTGATGTTCGAGACACTCGTGTCGATGGGGTACAAAGAAATTGAGGTGGGGTTCCCCTCGGCGTCTCAGACGGATTTCGATTTCGTGCGCACGATCATCGAGGAAGGACTCATCCCCGACGACGTCACGATTCAGGTGCTCACCCAGGCGCGCGATCATCTGATTCGCCGCACCTACGAGTCGATCAAGGGTGCAAAAAACGCCATCGTCCACCTGTACAACTCGACGAGCATTCTGCAACGAGATGTCGTTTTCAAGACCGACAAACAGGGCATCATTGACATCGCACTCGAGGGTGCGCGCTTGTGCCGCTCACTCGAGAGCGAAGTTCCTGAGACGAACGTGTTTTACGAGTACAGCCCCGAGTCGTACACCGGCACCGAACTCGAATTTGCCGTCGAGGTGTGCAACGCGGTCCTCGACGTTTTCGAGCCGACCCCCGACCGCAAGGTCATCATCAACCTGCCAGCGACGGTAGAGATGGCGACACCGAACGTTTACGCTGATTCAATCGAGTGGATGTGCCGCCACATCAACAATCGTGAGAATGTCATCGTCTCGCTGCACCCGCACAATGACCGAGGAACGGCGATTGCCGCGGCGGAGCTCGGCTACATGGCGGGAGCAGACCGGATTGAGGGGTGTCTGTTCGGAAACGGTGAGCGCACCGGAAACGTCGACCTCGTGGCCCTCGGGTTGAACTTGTTCACTCAGGGCATCGACCCCCAGATCGATTTCTCTAACCTCGACGAGATTCGCCGTACCGCCGAATATTGCAACCAGCTGAAAGTACACGAGCGCAGCCCGTGGGCGGGTGACCTCGTCTACACCGCCTTCTCTGGTTCACACCAGGACGCCATCAAGAAGGGCTTCGAGGCGATGGAAGCCCAAGCCGTTGCTGAGGGCAAGACCGTCAACGACATTGAGTGGGCAGTGCCGTACCTGCCAATCGACCCCAAGGATGTCGGTCGTTCCTACGAAGCGGTCATCCGCGTCAATTCGCAGTCCGGTAAGGGCGGTGTTGCTTACCTGTTGAAGGCCGACCACAACCTCGACCTGCCCCGAAAACTGCAGATCGAATTCTCGGGTGTTGTCCAGGGCAAGACGGATTCGGACGGCGGTGAAGTGTCGAGCGATGAAATCTGGGCAACCTTCATCGACGAATACCTTCCAGCTTCGACCGAAGATGACAAATGGGGCCGTTACGAACTGCTCGGCACGCGCACCCAGTCGGACATGTCGGGTGAAGTGCGACTCGATGCGGTTCTGCGCGTCGGGGAGTCATCGGTCGAGGTTTCGGGCACGGGAAACGGACCCGTCGCCGCGTTCCTCGGGGTCATGGCGGAACATGGCCACGAGATTCGCCTGTTTGACTATGTCGAGCACGCCCTCAGCGCATCGGGTGACGCACTCGCCGCCGCCTATGTCGAACTCGAAGTTGACGGAACAACGCTGTGGGGGGTCGGCATCGACGGGGACATCTCGACCGCGTCGCTCAAGGCCATCGTGTCGGCAGTAAACCGGTCGGTTCGCTCGAAAACCCTCTCAACCGTCTAACTACGGATCAGACGGTTGGGGGAGTCGAGTCCCTGGGAGAGGGAAAACCGTCTTCAACCGCGACCCGGCTAGCACCCTTCGAGCAGCACACAAACCCCTGTTGCCGAGAGCGTTACCCAGACCTGCCAGGCCAAGCAGATGGCGCCGACAATGCCACCGATGATTTGTGGTGCTTTCGTCTTTGCCTTTCTGCCCGTGGCAAAAGCCGAAACGGGCAGGACCAGGGTCAGGGCGCCAGTAACAATCACAACAACCGAGCCGATAGCGCCTTCCATCCACATCCCAAAAAACTGCACGAACCACAGAAATGGAGTGGAAACGACGCTACTGATTGCCAGCACTAGGGGAACCGGGCTTCTCGATGAGGTCATGAGCACACGGTATCGCTCGTGGCCAACGCGGTCAAGGGTGCTTGTGTTGGCTGCCCACCCCGCGACTATTCAACGAGGATTAGAATTCAAGAACCGCCATCGCCGCATTGTGGCCACCGATTCCGCTGACCGCGCCACCTCGCCTCGCGGTTGAGCCGCAGAAGAAGATCCCGGGCTCGCCGGCGTCGACGCCCCAGCGTTCAGCTGGCGTCGAGAGCGGGGAGTCGTCCGAGACGAACGGCCAACTGAGTGGCGCATGGAAGATGTTTCCGCCCGGCAGCCCAAGAGCGTTCTCGAGATCGAGTGTCGTTTTGGTTTCGATACACGGCTTGCCGTTCGCGTCCGCCAACAACAGATCGCGGATGTCTTCTGACAGCACCGAATTGATTGAGTCGATGACCGCATCCTCGAGCTTCTGGCGCATCACGTCGTTGTCGTTGCCTGTTAACAGCGAATGAGGTGCCTGGAGGGCGAAGACGGTGAGTGTCTGGGCGCCCGAGTCGCGGAGGCTTTCACCGAGGATGGTCGGGTCGGTTATCGAGTGGCAATAAATCTCGCACGGCAGCGGGTTGGGAATCTCACCTCGCGTCGCCTCTTCGAACGCCGTCTGCAATTGTTCGAAGCCTTCGTTGATGTGAAAGGTTCCGCCAAAAGCTGCGATGGGATCGGTGTCGGTTTTCAGGCTCGGCAGTCGCTTGAGCATCATGTTGACTTTCACCTGCGCGCCTTCGATGGTGTGGGCGGCGGAGCGCCCGCGGAGTGATTCGAGAACCGGCCGGGCTACATTGGCGAGCACAAATCGCACCGACACCGATTTGGTGTGTCCGTCCTGGCGGTAGGTGATGGCGCGAACGGGACCGTCTGTTGCGGTGCCGCCGTCTAAATCGCCGATCGACAGCACCGCGCAACCGGACTTCAGTTCGGCACCGAACTCCCGCGCACGCGCGGCCATCGAACCCGTCACGGCCCCCATCCCACCAACGGGGATGTTCCACTCGCCGGTTTCGTTTCCAATAACGTGGTACAGAAAGCACTTATTGGCGTCGAGCTCTGCATCGTGATTAGAGGCGAACGTACCGATGAGTGCGTCCGTCATCACCGCGCCTCGCACAAGGTCAGACTCAAACGAATCTGCGATGGTTTCCCCGATGGGCCGTTCGAAGAATTCGGTCCACAATTCTGGGCCGAGTAGTTGCCGGACGTCCGATTCGGTTTTCAGTGGTTCCAAAACCGTGGGGAACAGCAGTTGTGCAATGGTTTCAGTTTTTGCATAAAAAGTGTTCCACGCATCGAAGTCGCTCGCCGCACCGATTGATTCGAACGACCGTGCCGTCGCCTCGGCATCGATTTCGTCGATCAGCAGCCCTGCTTTTCCATCCGGCGCAGGAGTGAAAGAACCGTAACGTCGAGGGGCTGTCACAACGTCGAGACCAAGGTCGGCGATGATTTGTTTCGGAAGAAGGCTCACGAGGTAGGAGTATCGGGAGAGTTTGGCATCGATACCAGCGAACGCCTGTGCGGAGATAGCAGCCCCGCCGAGCACGTCGTGCTGCTCGAGTACGACGACCGATTTTCCGGCTTTGGCCAAATATGCCGCCGCAACGAGACCGTTGTGCCCGCCCCCGATTATGGCAACGTCGGCGTAATCACTGTGCATGCGCCAAGTCTACGACTCCAGCAACATGACAAACGGATGTGAAAAATGTTTAGTTTTTGCCACTCGCGGGGTAGAGTCTAACTACAACCTGAGGCTTCGACTCTCTTGGGGTAACGAACAATGACAATGCATTGGATTCGACATGACCCTGAGAAAACTGGTTGCCGTTGCCGGCACAATTGCGAGCCTAACGCTCACCTCCGCCCTCGTTATCTCTCCTGCTGTGGCGAACGGGACCGGACCGGCTCTCCCTAGCGCGGGGGATCACTTGTTCGCGATGGCCTCTAGTGGCGCCGGTAAAGGGTTTGGGTCCATCGATGTCGCGACGGGTGCGGCAAGCGGGTTGGCGACGGATCGCCTCTCCGGTGATGCGTTCACCGGTGCCGCCTATGACCCCACAACCGGGACTGCTTATGTGATCAACGAAATCAGCAACCACCAGTTACAGTCCGTGGATTCAGCGACCGGAGCGCTGACCACGGTCGCCAAGATGTGGTTGGGCTCACCGAGCGTCTATAAATATGTTCGCTCCATTGCGATTGCCGATAGCGGGGCGGCGTATGCAATTGTCGACAACCATTGGCTGTATTCGCTGAACCTTGTCACGGCGGAGGTCACCCTCATTGGCGACACGGAGCTTTCAAACGTGCCCTCGTTAGCGTTCAACCCCGTCGACGACTTGTTGTACGCGGTGGATGGGACGAACGGTGTCTTCACCATTGATTTAGCTACGGGCGCTGCCACTCAGGTGGGAGAAAACTCTGCCAGCATGTGTGGCTTCCAAATCGATCGCGCAGGAGTTGTCTGGTACAAGGTGTGTAGCGGTAATCTCTTCTCGGCCACCGACCTGACAGAAATTTTCCAAACCGCTCATGACCACGGCCCTGTCACGATTGACGGGCTGTCGATAACTTATATGTGGGCAATCTTGTACGTTCCCGATTACGTCGCACCCTATTCACCTGGCGGAGGGCTGGCCAACACGGGTCTTGCTGATGCATCGGGCTTCGCACTTGCGGGGCTGTTCCTGATGGCGACGGGCGCCGTGGTGGTGGCGGCCCGTCGTCGCCATCCGTTGCTGCGCCCTTGATTGATGGTTCCTCAGGGATACTG
>JBIILU010000006.1:0-55786 GCA_044338315.1 Microbacteriaceae bacterium
CTTTGGTGTGCACCCGCAACCATCAACCTCGCTGGCGCAGAGATCGAACTCGTCTCGGCGTCGGCTCGCGAAGGCCGACTCAAACGGGCCATCGAGGGTTACCTGGAGTCTGTTGACGAAAAACCCCACTACATCCTCATTGACTGCCCGCCATCGCTCGGCCTGCTCACCATCAATGCGCTGACCGCAGCGAATGAAGTCTTTGTCCCAATTCAGGCTGAGTACTACGCGCTCGAGGGAGTGACCATGCTGTGGGACAACATCGCAATGGTTCGGCAATACCTCAACCCCCGCGTCAGCATCACGGGAGTATTGCTCACGATGTATGACCACCGCACCAACCTGTCAAAGGACGTAGCGGACGAAGTCCGGCGCCACTTCCCCGACCTAGTTTTCTCTTCGGTCATCCCGCGTTCGGTGCGCGTGTCCGAAGCACCGAGTTTCCACAAGACCGTGATTGATTATGACCGAAACTCGATCGGGGCCATCGCCTATCGCGAAGCCGCGCTCGAATTCGCCGAACGAGGAGTCTATTAATATGGCAGAAAAGCGAACCGGATTGGGCCGCGGCATTGGGGCACTTATCCCCACACAGGGTGGTGTCGTCACGGAACGTGGCATCGATGTCTTCTTTCCTCAAGACGGGTCCAAAGGGGCACGCGACGTTCCCGGGGCACGACTGCAACTGATAGACCCCAACAAGGTTGTCCCGAATGCTCAACAACCGCGAACGGAATTCAAACCGGAGGAATTGGCGGAGTTAGAGCACTCAATCCGTGAATTTGGCGTGCTTCAACCGATCGTGGTCCGACCGTTAACGGGCTCCGGTGCGGACGCGACGTTCGAGTTGGTAATGGGAGAACGTCGATTGCGTGCTGCCAAGGCGGTCGGCTTGGCGGCGATTCCCGCGGTTGTTCGCGACACGAAGGATGCGGACATGCTCCGCGATGCGCTCGTCGAGAACATCCACCGAGCACAGCTCAATGCGCTCGAAGAGGCATCGGCCTATCAACAACTCATCTCTGACTTCGGAATCACCCAGGACGAGCTTGCCAAGCGCATTGGGCGTTCGCGACCTCAAGTGACCAACACGCTCCGATTGCTCAAATTGCCGATGAAGGTTCAGCAGCGAGTCGCATCAGGTGTTCTCTCAGCCGGGCACGCCCGCGCCATCCTCTCCGTTACCACCACCGAGCTCCAAGAAAAACTTGCCGACAAGATCATCAACGAGGATCTCTCCGTTCGAGCGGCCGAGGCAGTTGCCGGCACGATGGGCGGAACCTCAGGAACGTCGACCAAGAAAGCGAAGGCGAAGGCAGGCGGCCGCTCCGAGCACTTCACCGCAATTGCCGCGAAACTCGGCGACAAACTCAACACCCGTGTCACGGTGGCGATTGGAAAATCAAAGGGCTCAATCACCATTGACTTCGCCACGATCGGCGACCTCAACAGGATTGCCGCGGAACTCGGAGTTGGCGCAGACGATTAGTGCGTTGGCCCGGGGTGTTGATGAAAGTTCCCACTAGCGAAGATTGACGGTGGCGATGAGGCCGGTCAACACAGCGAAAAAGCGATTTAGCCGAGGAACTCGGCGAGATCCTGCTCGAGGGCTGGGCGTGGCTTGGCGCCGACTACAGTCTTGACGACCACGCCGCCCTGGAAAACCTTCATCGCGGGAATGTTAAGAATGTTGTATTCCGCAGCAAGATCGGGGAATTCGTCAACGTTCAGCTTGACGATGTCAATCTTGTCGGCGTGGGCCTCGGCAATGGCGTCGAGAATCGGCGATACAGCGCGACACGGCCCACACCACGGGGCCCAAAAGTCAACGATGACGGGCTTGTCGTTGTTGAGAACCTCGGCGGCAAAAGTTACATCGGTTACGTCGCGCGCTGCGCTCATGGTTGTCCTCTCAACAGTTGTGATTCCAATTCTACCGAGAGTCAGTGGGCGTTGGACTCAAGGTAGTGCTGAGCGTCGAGAGCGGCGACCGCCCCCGAACCCGCTGCGACAACCGCCTGCCGATAGGTGGGGTCGATGATGTCGCCGGCCGCAAACACCCCGGGAATCGTCGTCGCAGAAGAGCGCCCCGCGACGGCGATGTTACCTTCGGGCGTCAATTCCACTTGGTCGGCAACGAGCGACGTGCGGGGGTCGGACCCGATCGCGATGAACAACCCTTCGATGTCGAGAACGCGCGTGGAGCCATCCGTATTCGTCAGCGAAATTCCGGCGACCGTTTCTGCGCCGAGGATTCCATCGACCACGGCACCCGTAATGAACTGAATCTTGGGGTCTGCCTTTGCGCGGGAGAGCATCGCAGCGGAGGCACGGAACTGATCGGAGCGGTGGATGATGTAGACCGTCTCGGCAAAGCGAGTGAGGAAGGTCGCTTCCTCCATCGCGGAGTCCCCTCCGCCAATGACGGCAACCGCACGGTTTCGGAAAAAGGCACCGTCGCACGTCGCGCACCACGAAACCCCGAAACCGGAAAGCCGCGTCTCGTCCTCGAGGCCCAACTTTCGATATTCACTGCCCATCGAGAGGACAACGGTCTTGGCCTCAATAACATCGCCGTTGCCTACGGTGATCTTCTTGACGGGACCGCTCAGCTCCAGCTTGGTCGCATCGTCGAAAAGCAGTTCGGCACCGAAGCGCTCTGCTTGCGCCTGCATCCCCATCATGAGGTCCGGCCCCATAACACCCTCCGGGAAACCGGGGAAGTTGTCGACGTCCGTTGTCGTCATGAGGTCGCCGCCCATCGCAACGCTCGATGCAATAACCAATGGCTTCAGTTCAGCGCGGGCGCCGTAAATCGCGGCGGTGTAACCGGCCGGCCCCGAACCAATGATGACAAGGTCGCGCACGATGAATCCTTCCAAAGACCGTTAGAAGCTCAGTCTAGGCGCGGTTGTTGCCGCGATTTCGGAAAGGCGCGATGACTTTCGCCGCGGTGTCATTCCGGAGGACCAACAGCCCGGCAAAATAGGTGACTCCCATGACGATAGCCACGAGGACCGCACTCACGAGCGACTCGAGAATGCCTGGCCCCCACTGAGCACCGAGCAGACCGTGGGCGAAGGATGCGACGACCAAGCCGAGGGCGATCGACGGAACAACGGCAAGCGCGAAGGCACCGAGCGATGCAATTTCCGTCCTGTCGAACGTCTTTCCGAGGCGCCGGTGAAGGCTCACGCCCATGACTACCGCCTGCACCCAGGTCGAGACACTGAGCGCCGTCGCGAGACCGGTTGCCACCGTTTCGGTGCCACCGGTTCCGACCCACAGCGCGAGTCCGGAGAAAACTCCCGCTTGAACAAGCTGAATGACGAACGGCGTTCGAGTATCTCCCAGCGCGTAAAACACGCGTTGAAGCACGAAGACAATTCCGAACGGCACAAGCCCGACGGCGTAGAGCGAGATGACCGGCGCAAGCCCACTGGAGGCGGACCCATCGAACACCTGTGCGACGAAAGGCGCCGTCACCCAGAGACCTGCGCTCGCAAGAACCATGAACAGACCAACGCGGGCGAGGGATTCACGGATGTCGAGCGCGAGGGCCGCGGGGTTTCCGTCGCGGACATACGTGCTCATCCTGGTGAAATAGGCGGTCGCTAGTGAGACGGTGACAACGGAATGCGGAAGCATGAAGACCAGCCATCCGAATCTCAAAACAGCCAGTCCGGGATCACCATTCGTTGTCGCGAGTGATGCGATGTTGCTCTGGAGAATGCCCGCGACCTGAGTAACGAGAATCATCCCCAACATCCACGCAGCGATCCTGCTCGTTTCGCCCAGTCCCACACCGCGAAAGCGGAAGTCGGGGCGAAATCGAATGCCCGCCCGCCCGAGGAAAAAGAAAAGTATGAGGGCTTGTGCCGCGACCCCCGCAGTGGCCGAACCGGCGAGGACGGCGACCTCACCGCCCGACCAATCGGTCGCTAGCGAAACGGAGCCGGAGAAAATCCCGCCAAGCCAGACCATTCCGGCGATGGCGACAATGTTATTGAGAACGGGCGCCCACGTGAACGGACCGAAAAGTCCCTTCGCGTTAAGTACTTCGCCCAGAAGGCTGTACACGGCATAGAAGAAAACCTGGGGCAAACACCACCACGCAAACGCGATGGCGAGGTCGATATCCGCGGCGGTGAAGCCCAGGTCACCAGCGCCCGCACTCTGTTGCGCATAGAGACCGACGAAGAGAGGCGCGGCGATTGTCGCAAGAATTGCGACCGCACCGAAAACGAGGATTCCGAGGGTGAGGAGCTTGTTGACGTATTTCACACCCCCGTCCGAGTCGAGACCTGATTTGACGATGTGCGGGACGAGGACAGCGGAAAGCACACCGCCGGCCACGATGGCATAAATGTTGTTCGGCAACTGGTTCGCGAGGGCGAAGGCGTCTGCACCGGATCCGACAAGACCGAGTGTGCGGGCCAGGACTACGGCATTGATGAATCCGAGGATCCGCGAGACGACCGTTCCCGAGGCGAGGAGGAGGCTGGACCTTCCCACACTCATGCGAGTGCCCGTCGACGACGAATCGTGCGGAGGATTCCAATGGTCATGATGACGATGACGCTACCGAAGAAGACGACCACGGTCAGTATTTCCCACTGTGCTTGGACTTCGATGGGGAACGAAACCGGCGCTCCGATGGTCTCACCACTGGAGTCGAGAAGGGCCGCAACGAGTGTGGTTCGGCCGTTTGCCACCGCGGTCATGGGTACCGTGATGCGGACGTTCGATCGCGGTTCTATCGTCACCGACTGCCCACGGTCGTTGACCTGCACGATGCCCGAGGTTGAACGCACTGCGACGGTAACGGTGACGGCCGCGTCGGAGGAATTGCTGATGCTTACCGGGATGTCCGCCGTGTTGGATAGGACCGTGTACTCCGTCGCGAGTGCGATGGACACGAGGTCCGTGAGCCAGTTGGTGTCACTGATAAACGCTCGGGCCGACGGTTCGAACGCGTCGGGATTGAGGTTTCGAGTGACGACCGAAAGGGTGCGAATCCGATTTGCGATGAGTGACACGGGATCAGCCGTCAGGGTTGACGCTCTGTCCTCGTCGCGCGCCACGGCGTCAAGAACCTCGCCGAGCAGGTCGGGTCCGACCACCGTAATTCGTGGGACTCGTGCCGTATTCATGGACAGGGGCACAACGTCCGTCGTCTCGAGTTCGGAGCCGATGATTCGGTCCAGCACAGCAGCGGCAAGGGACGCATCGACCTCACCCGGTTCCGCGGGAAGAACGATCGTCGACCGAGTGCCCAGCGCGAGTCGAACAGTCCGCGCGGACTCCTCGACAGATGTCACGGAACCGGGCGCCACCGCGGTGGCGAGCGCGGCGCTTGCAACGGAGTTGAAGCCGCCCGCAAAGTGGTCGTCCCCGACGATCATGCGCGTGAATCCCCGCGCGACGGAAACAGGGACGGAATCATTGTTGATGACACCGCCGCTAGGCCAAAGGACGAGTGAGGCCGGGTCCACGCCGGCCAGGGCTCCAAAGTTTTGGGCGGTGAACGGGTTTGTCGCCCAGGGACGCAAAGTCCACAAATCCGCGTTTCCCCAGGGAAGCAGAATCGGATCGAGCGCGTTCACCTCGGCAAGCCACTCCGTTGAGGAGACAGGAGCGTCAGCGCCCAACGCTTCGATGCTCGCGCTGATGCGGGTGTCTAGCGCGACAGTCAGTCCGTGCCTTTTCGTGACATCGAGGAGGATCGACCAGTCCCCCGAAGGGCCGGTTTCCGCCGCAAGCTCTTGCGCATCAAGAAACAATCCGTCTCCCGCATCGGCGACGAAAGGAACGAGCACCGCGATTGTTCGCGTGGGTGCGGCGCCGGATCCAGTCCCACCCGCAAGCCCTGCAACCACAGACACGAGTGCTGCGCCGAGGAATCGCAGCGCGAACGCGCGCAGCTTCTCGGGCGACGACATGCCCCTCAGTCTAGACTTTGTACTCATGGAGAGCGTGGTGGAGGCCATGGCACGACTCACGGCTCTGGCCGCGAGTCCCGCCGTCGCGCGCCTGTCCGCCGCATTTGATGCGGCCGGCAAGGAACTCGCACTTGTCGGCGGGCCAGTTCGGGACGCATTCCTTGGCAGGCCGGTAAACGACTTGGATTTCACGACGAACGCGACTCCCGACGAGATGCTCACGATTTGTGCCCCAATCGCGACGGCGACCTGGGACATCGGTCGCGATTTCGGAACAATCGGGGCGCTGATCGAGGGGGAGCGAATCGAGGTCACGACCTACCGTGCAGATGAGTACGACCGAGAGTCGCGTAAACCGACGGTTGCATTTGGAACGCGCATCGAGGACGATTTGCTCCGGCGCGATTTCACAATCAACGCGATGGCGTTAACTCTCCCGGCTCTCACGCTTGTCGACCCCAGCAATGGTTTTGCTGACCTGACCGCAGGGGTTCTGCGCACGCCGAGTGCACCCGACGTTTCGTTTGCGGATGATCCACTGCGCATGATGCGCGCCGCGCGGTTTGTCGCTCAGTTGGGAATGTCACTCGCCCCCGAAGCAGATTCGGCACTCCGCGCCTCCGTGGAGTCGATTCGCATGATTTCCGCCGAGCGCGTCCGTGACGAACTTGTCAAGACTCTGGCGGCGGACGACCCGATTCCGGGTATTCGAATGCTCGTTGAGTCAGGGTTGTGTGACATTGTCCTGCCGGAACTGCCCGCACTGATTCGTGAACACGACGAACACGGCCGCCACAAAGACGTCTACGAGCATTCCCTCAAGGTGCTGTCGCAATCCATTGCCCTGCACAAGGACCGTTCCCCCGGAGCAGAGCCCGACTTGGTCGGACGCCTCGCGGCGTTGCTGCATGACATTGGAAAGCCAGCGACGCGCTCGTTCGATAAACCATCGAAGGCCGTTACTTTTTACGGTCACGACATCGTCGGGGCACGAATGGCCAAAAAACGACTGACGGAATTGCGATTTGAGAAAGAGACGGTCGCGCGAACGTCCAACCTCATCAGGCTTCACCTTCGGTTCTTCGGTTACTCCGAGGGTGCATGGACCGATGCCGCTATTCGCCGTTATGTCAGAGATGCCGGCGAGGAATTGGAACGACTCCACATTCTGGTTCGCAGTGACGTGACCACACGTAACGAACGCCGTCTCGCCGCAATGGGGCAGGCCTATGACGATCTCGAACGGCGCATCGACGAGATTCGCGAGCGCGAAGAAATTGACGCAATTCGTCCGGACCTCGACGGTGAACAGATTATGGCGCTGCTCGGAATTGGCCCGAGCCGCGCAGTCGGTGAAGCCTGGAGCTTTCTCCTCGAGCTGCGACTCGATGAGGGACCGCTTGGCGAAGCGGAGGCAGAGAAGCGGCTGCGCACCTGGGCAAAGGACCGCGACTTGGCTTAAGCGCGCTCCTAGGCTATTCTTGACAGGTTGCCCTCGCGGCAACGAATGGAAGCAATACCCTCCTGCTGCAGAAAGTCTGTAGCCGCTGAGTCCAGAGGAGGTGGGTTATTTATGCATCCTTATGAACTGATGGTGATCCTCAACCCCGAGGTTGAAGACCGCACTGTTCAACCGACGCTCGACAAGTTCCTTGGCGTCGTCACCGCAAACGGCGGAAAGATCGACAACGTTGACATTTGGGGACGTCGTCGTCTGGCCTACGAAATCCAGAAGAAGAGCGAAGGCGTTTACGCCGTCGTCAACTTCACCGCGGAGCCCGCAACCACCGTTGAGCTTGAGCGTCAGCTCCGTCTCTCGGAATCGGTCATGCGAACCAAGGTTCTTCGCGCGGATGAAGCAGTCGCCCGCATCGAGAAGGCCGCCGAGTAGTCACCATGGCTAACGACACAATCATCACGGTTGTCGGCAACCTCACCGCCGACCCCGAACTGCGTTTCACGCAGAACGGTGTTGCCGTTGCGAACTTCACGATCGCGTCCACACCTCGCACGTTCGACCGCGCGTCGAACGAATGGAAGGACGGCGAAGCGCTGTTCCTCCGCGCCAGCGTGTGGCGTGAATTTGCTGAGCACGTAGCCGGGTCATTGACAAAGGGCGCTCGCGTCGTCGCGACCGGTCGCCTCCGTCAGCGTTCCTACGAGACGAAAGAGGGTGAAAAGCGCACCTCGATCGAGCTCGAAGTTGACGAGATTGGCCCATCGCTTCGGTATGCGACCGCGTCCATTACGCGAGCCGCAGGCGGAAGCAGCGCAAGCGCTGGTTCGTCCAGCTCGGACTGGTCTCAGCCAACCGGTGGTGACCAGTGGGCAGCTCCCGCAGCGGAGAAGGACCCCTGGGGACAGACCGAACCTCCCGCGGATGAAACTCCGTTCTAACCACAACTCGTTAACCTAAGGACACCAACATGGCAGGTAAGGCAACCGGCGATCGCCGTAAGCCCCGCGTGGGCAAGGGCGCAAAGGCGCTTCCCCCCGCAAAAGCAATCAGGGTCGATGTCATCGACTACAAGGACGTCGCGACACTTCGCAAGTTCGTCTCGGAGCGCGGCAAGATTCGTTCACGCCGCATCACGGGCGTTTCGGTTCAGGAGCAGCGACTCATCGCTCGTGCGGTTAAGAACGCACGCGAGATGGCACTTCTCCCCTATGCCGGCGCAGGCCGTTAGGAGATATTCAGATGGCTAAGCTCATTCTCACTCACGAGGTTTCTGGCCTCGGCACCGCTGGCGACATCGTCGATGTCAAGAACGGTTTCGCACGTAACTATCTCGTCCCCCAGGGACTCGCAATCGTGTGGACGCGCGGTGGCGAAAAGCAGGTGACCGACATCAAGTCGGCTCGTGCCGCTCGCGCGCTCGCCTCACACGAGGACGCCGTCGCCCTCAAGACCACGCTCGAAGGCGTAACCATCACGGTTTCCGCTTCGGCTGGTGCAGAAGGCCGCCTCTTCGGTTCGATCAAGACGGCGGACATCGCAGCTGCTGTTGAGGCCGCCGGTCTCGGACAGATCGACAAGCGTTCTATCGAACTGGCGTCAGCAATCAAGGCAACCGGTGCTTATTCAGCGACGGTCAAACTGCACGATGGCGTAGTGGCAACACTCGCGCTGAAGGTCGTTTCTGCGAAGTAACGAACAATACTGCGTTCGAAGGCGCCCCCGAAACCACCGTTTTGGGGGCGCTTTTCTGTCCCAAACCGACGCGAGACGCTGTGGAAAGGTTAAAGGTTCAACCTGAACTCTAAACAACTTTCCCCACAGCACTATTTTCACCAAAACATGCGGTCAGAACCTATTTTTACTGAAACGCCCACCAATTTATCCACAGTTCTCCACAGCCTGTCCACAACCTTGTTCGGCGTGTTTCACAATTTCCCCACAGAGTTATCCCCAGGGTCGTTTGCATTGTTCGACCGCCTTCCCTAGCGTTCAGGAGACAGTGATGGGCGTGGCGGTGAGAAATGTCCCTGCTCACGCTCATACTGAAAACCCGAACCCATCCGACGACAGCAAAGGAGGCGCGATCATGGCCGGACCACAACTCGAATTGGTTCCAGAAGGCACCGGTGAAAATCGAGTTCCACCGAACGACGTCGCCGCCGAAAAGTCAACACTGGGCGGGATGCTTCTCTCCAAAGACATCATCGGCGAGGTCTCGGAAGTCGTCAAGGGCCGTGATTTTTACCTCCCCAAGCACGAGATAATTTTCGACGCGATCATCGCACTCTTTGCGAAAGGCGACCCCGCCGACACTATTTCATTGGGCGACCACCTGGCCAAGCAGGGCGATTTGCAGAAGATTGGCGGGGCTTCGTACCTGCACGAACTCGCAAGCTTCGTTCCGACCGCCGCTAACGCAACGTATTACGCGTCGATCGTCGCGGACAAGTCAATCCTGCGCGGGCTCGTCACGACGGGAACGCGAATCACGCAGCTCGGTTTCGCTGCCGAGGGCGAACCGATGGATCTCGTCAACGAGGCACAAGCCGAGGTGTTCTCGATCGGGCGCAGCGCGCGTGCCGACGAAGCTGTTCAGGTTTCCGACGCACTCGTCGCGGCGATCGATGAAATGGAAGCAATCGCCGGCCGCAACGGCGCACACATCGAAATCCCCACCGGCTTTCGTGACCTTGACACCCTCACCAACGGACTTCACCCGGGGCAATTGGTCCTCATCGCCGCACGACCCGCGCTGGGAAAGTCGACTCTCGCTCTCGACATCGCCCGCAGCGCGGCAATCAGGTCGAACCAGCCCACCGTGTTCTTCTCACTCGAAATGTCCCGGTCGGAAATCGCCATGCGCCTTCTCTCGGCTGAAACCAGCATTTTCCTGCACAAAATGCGCAACGGAACGATCGACAGTCAAGGCTGGAAGCGAATCTCCCAAAAGCAGGCCGACCTTGCGAACGCACCGCTATACATTGACGACAGTCCCAACCTCACGCTTGTCGAGATTCGCGCAAAGTGCCGCCGAATGAAACAGCAGCACGGCCTCAAACTCATTGTCATCGACTACCTACAACTGATGTCGTCCGGCAAGCGCGTGGAAAACCGGCAGCAAGAGGTCTCCGAATTCTCGCGTTCGCTCAAGCTACTGGCCAAGGAACTGGGGGTTCCGATTATCGCCCTGTCCCAGCTGAACCGCGGACCGGAACAACGTCAGGACAAGCGGCCGATGCTGTCTGACCTTCGCGAATCGGGCTCACTCGAGCAAGACGCCGACATCGTGGTGCTGCTGCACCGTGAACGCTACGCCGAAGACGGTGACGCTAAGAACGATGCCGAACTGATTGTTGCCAAGCATCGAAACGGCGCGACCGCGACCATCACCGTGCTTTTTGAGGGCGGCTTCTCGCGCTTCAGCGACATGGCCTCGGTTTAGTGAACTGACCCAACAACCCCGCGCCGTAGGCTGGGGGCGTGAAGTTTCTTCGCTCGTTCGGACGTCCCGCTGTCCTGCTCGTCATCGGGTTGATTATTCCGTTCATTGCCATCCACGGAAACGTCGTCGGTCTACAGTGGCTGGCGGCAATATCAGTTGTCTCCCTCGCACTGTGTGACGACCGGGCCACGACCATTACGGCCGCGCTGTGGTGGATCAACGCGCTCTTCACCGGGGTGACGGGGCTGGGGCTACTCCTCGGAACGATCGGATCAGCATCCGCGATATCACTCGCGATTCCGCTCGTGCTTTTCGAATGCGCGCGCGCATTCATCAGGTCCGAGCAGTTCGCCGGATGGGGGTCTGCTGTTCTCGCACTCACCCTGGCCGTCCTCGTCTTTTCGGAGATCGAGGACTCCACCGTTGCAACCGGAGCAATCGGCGTCTGGGCCGTCGTTCTGGGCGTCTTTGGCGCAATTAGACAATCCGAGACCGTCATGGCCTCGGGAAGAAAGTTGGTGACTCGTGGCACAAAACGATAAAACAAAGCCGTTTCAGATTGTTGGGCTCTCCGTCGGGGCGGGCGTTTTCCTCGGGGGTATCGTCCTCATGGTGACGCGCGATATCCGCATGGCCGGCATCTTTGCGGGAGGGACCTTTGTCGTGACGATTCTCATGCTCGCAATGATCGTGTTGGCGATGAGCCCGCAGTTACCCAAACGCGATAACAACCCTCACGACATTTAGCGGAGAAAGTCAACGAGTCGCGAAGCAAGGCCGGTATAGGCCGCTGGCGTCAACTCGAGAAGCCGCTGCTTGCCTTCATCCGACATGTCGAGCTCGTCGATGAACGTGCGAAGTTTTGCGGCGGTCAATTTCTTGCCGCGCGTGAGGTCCTTCAGCAGTTCATAGGGGTTGTCGATCGATGTGGTTCCCGCTGCCCGCTCGGCGCGAAGCACCGTTTGAATCGCTTCACCCAGCACCTCGAGGTTGTTGCCTAAATCATCGAGCAGTGCTGGGCGATTGACAGAAATTTCGCTCAGCCCCCCGATGATGTTGTGAATTGCGAGCAGAGAGTGCCCGAGTGCAACACCAAAGTTGCGCTGTGTGGTCGAGTCGGTCAGGTCCCGCTGCATGCGCGAGGTGACGAGCGTCGCAGCGAGAGCATCGCCCAGCGCGGACGCGATCTCAAGATTCGCCTCGGCGTTTTCAAACCGAATCGGGTTGACCTTGTGCGGCATTGTCGAGGACCCGGTCGCACCCTTGACCGGGATCTGAGTGATGAAGCCGTGCGAAATGTAGGCCCAGACATCGGTGCAGAGGTTGTGCAGGATCCGATTCACGTGACTGATTTTCGTCAACAGAGCGGCCTGGGTGTCGTGCGACTCAATCTGCGTGGTCAACGGGTTCCACTCAAGCCCGAGCGATTCGACGAAGTCGCGGGAGATTCGCAGCCAGTCAACTTCGGGGGCCGCCACGACGTGGGCCGAATAGGTTCCCGTCGCTCCAGAGAATTTTCCCGTGAGCTGCAACGAGTCAATTTCCGCGACAATTCGCCCGAGGCGGTGGGCAAACACCGCTATTTCCTTGCCGAAAGTCGTCGGGGTGGCGGGTTGACCGTGCGTGCGTGCGAGCATCGGTGTTTCGCGTTCAGCGGTCGCGAGAGCGGTGAGCGCGGCAAGCAGAGTGTGCGCGGCCGGGCTCCACACCTCACGGATTGCGGCGGTGAGGGTGATGCCGTAGGAAAGGTTGTTGATGTCTTCGCTCGTGCACGCGAAGTGGGTGAGTTCCGCGATACGACTTAGTCCAAGTCGCTCAAGGTGTTCGCGGACCAGGTATTCAATCGCTTTGACATCGTGGCGCGTCGTTGCCTCGAGCTCGGCGATGCGCGCAACGTCGGAATCGCTGAAACTGGCGGCGACATCCCGCAGGGAAGCGATCTCCCGGCCGGAAAGGTGGGCACCGAAAAGTCCCTCTTCAGCGAGGCGAATGAGCCATTCGATTTCAACGTGAACCCGGGCCCGGTTGAGGCCGGCTTCGGAGAGGTGCAGGCTGAGTTCCGATACCGTTGCCGCGTATCGCCCGTCGAGGGGGCTGAGCGGTTGGGGTGAAAGCGCCATATTTCTATTCTCCCAGATTTTCTCTCCACCGCCTTGAAAATCGCGGCACCGTCAACAATTCCGAACTAATCCGCTCGGCAATCACACCTCTTCACCGAGACTCTTTCGGTGGCCTTTCCCTCGTTTCCCGATCCCGCCGACGAACTTGATCGAGTCGCCGCCGCACTCGAATGGACGCTCCACCGCGATGACTGGTGGGGGCCCGCACGACGGGCTTTCGATGCCGAGGTCGTGCTTCTTCGCGACGAGACGCGACTGCTTGCCGATGAATTGAGAACCGCGTTGTGACGCTCGCCTTTCCCGTTCGCGACATCACGTACTCGGGCGATGCACTGCGAGGCCGACTCGACGACCTCTCAACGGCGCTTCACCACGGGACAACAGTTGTGGTGTCTTCCAGTTTCTGGGCTCACGGCGGCGCGGACCGCGCAACCGTTGCGGCGCGGGTTCGCGGGTTGGTGAGTGAAATCGCCCGTGTTCGGAATGCGGTCTATTCGGTTGTGCAGACGGTACCAACGGCCGAAAGCGCGAGGGTCACGACGCTCGAAGGCGCCATCTGCGCCGCTGCCCCCGCTCCGGTGTTCGGTCCGGGTTCCCTCCTGACAACGGCATGGAGCGGAGGGCTGTGGGCAACCCTTCGCCCACTGTTCACGTACGCGCGTGAATTTGCGCCACAGCGCGCCATAACCGAAGACGCCGTGGCGGTCACGGCACTTTCACCCCGCACATCGCACCCACCGCGGACACTCCGTGATCGAATCGCGCGCATCCCGCGCGGCGACACACACATCCGCATCGACCGCTTTGACAGTTCCGAAGGATACCGATTCGAAGTTTTTCTATCCGGTACGAACTTCGCCGGCGGCTCGGAAGACCCGTGGAATGCGTCCTCGAACCTGGATCTTGCGGCGACCGGCTCGTCTCCTGCGCTACAGGCGGTTCGATCGGCAATGGATGCCGCGGGCGTGACTCGGCACACCCCCGTGGTGTTGACCGGTCACTCGCAGGGGGGCCTCATCGCCCTGGCGCTCGCCGGTTCGGGAAATTTCATCGTCGACGCGGTCATCACCGTCGGCACTCCGGTTGGAGTCGTACCGGACGTGACCAACATTCCGACGGTCCACATTGTCCACCCCGAAGACCCGATTCCCGTCCTGGGCGGAGTCATCGAGCGGGGATCGTCGACGTGGGTCGTTCCTGCATCAAACGGTGAACGCTGGTTCGATGCGCATCACCGAGAGTCGTACCTGCCCAGCGCGGCCGCGCTCGACGCCATCGATGACCCGCGTCTCACGGCATTGCGCGCCGCGATTCAATCGACCGGGACGGGTGTTGCGCGGGACTATCGTGCGATTACGACGGGCGACCCGCCATGAGGAACGGGCGCAGGATGACCCCGAGCAGCCAGTTGCTCATTGACATCACGACTGCACCGAGAACGCCCCACCAGAAGTCGTCGACGACGAGTCCAAAGCCGAGTTGCTGGGTGACGGACGCGACAAGCATGAACAGTGCGCCGTTGACGACCAGGGCGACAAGCCCGAGCGTGAGGAGATAGATGGGGAACGCGACGATGCGAATGAAGTTCCCGATGACGGCGTTAATCACGCCGAAGACCGCCGCTACCGAAATATAGGACAACACCAGGTAGGCGTCCCCTTCAGCAAAGGGGATGAGGCGGATGCCGTCGACAAAGAAATCCGACAACCAGAGCGCGACAGAGTTGATCAGAAGACCTAACACCAAGCGAAGCATGTAGCCAGCCTACGCCGACGGGCAGCCCTAGGCTAGGAGGGTGAACCTTTTCGAGTCTGAACCGGCGATTCACATTCGTGATGAAATCCGAACGCTTCCCGCTTATAAGCAGGGTCGCCCGGCTCCAGCGGACGCGTTCAAGCTGTCCTCCAACGAAAACCCTTATCCAACACCCGACTGGGTGATGGAGGCAATTTCTGAGGCCTCGGTTGTTCGGTATCCCGAATCGACATCGCGCGTTGTCCGCGACGCGCTCGCGCGCCAATGGGGATGCGACACCGACGAGGTCATTGTCGGAGCCGGTTCCGTTTCCATCCTTTATCAACTCATTCAAGCGACAAGCGGCCCCGGCGACAACGTCGTTTTCGCGTGGCGTTCATTCGAGGCGTATCCGTGGATTACCACGGTCGCCGGTGCCGAAGCGCGCCGAATTCCCAACCTCGCCGACCACCGACACGACCTTGAAGCGATGCTGCAGGCGATTGACGATCGCACCCGAGTCGTCCTCCTCTGTACACCGAACAATCCAACGGGAACGGCGATCACGACGGCGGAGTTCGAATCCTTCATGGAGCGAGTTCCCCCGCACGTGCTTGTCATCCTCGATGAGGCGTACGCCGAGTTCTCGCACGACCCCGACATCGTCTGTGGCAAAAAGCAGAAGGGGAAATATCCGCAGGTGGTTACCCTGCGGACATTCAGCAAGGCCTATGGCCTCGCGGGACTGCGCATCGGTTACGGCATCGGACACCACGCCATATTCCAGGCAGCAACGGCAACGGCCATCCCCATGGTTGTCACGGAACAAGCGCAACACGCGGCGCTCGCCGTGCTCGCTCACGAAGACGAGGCGATGGAAATCGTGCGCGAGATCTGTGATCGCCGAGACCGCGTCTGGTCCGCCTTGCTCGAACAAGGCTGGGACGTTCCAAAGCCACACGGGAACTTCGTATGGTTGCCGACCGGGGATCGCACTGCTGCCGCCGATGCGATCCTTGACGAGGGTGGTGTGATCGCGCGGGTCTTTGCAAACGAGGGGATTCGAGTGACCATCGCGGAAGAGGAGTCGGTTTCTTCGCTACTTGCTGCGACCGCTCGAATCGTCGCCGCCAACCTGCACCGACCCGAGTCGGACGGATAGTCTGGAACCATGCCGTACACCGAGGCGACCCTCCAGTTATTGTCCACCGACGGGACTCTCGTCGAATCGGACCGCACCGCGGAGTACCGTGCCATCGTCGACCGATTGACCGACGATCACCTGCAACTGTTTTATCGCGAGATGTCGACAACGCGCCGTTTTGACATCGAAGCGGGTAATTTGCAGCGTCAGGGACAGCTCGCACTGTGGGTTCCGAGCCTCGGCCAAGAGGCCGCGCAGGTGGGTTCGGCGTTCGGAACTCGACCGCAAGACACCATCTTTCCCACCTATCGCGAGCACGCCGTCGCCCGCATCCGAGGAATCGATCCGATTCACATCGTCGAACTTCTCCGCGGTGTGACAAACGGTGGCTGGAACCCGAACGAGTCGAAGTTTCGCCTGTACACGCTGGTCCTCGGGACTCAGACGCTGCATGCGACGGGATACGCGATGGGTATTCAGTTCGACGGTTCGTTTGCGAAGGGTGACCCGTCGACGGACGAGGCATGTCTCGTGTACTTCGGAGACGGGGCGACCTCAGAAGGCGACGTCAGTGAAGCGCTCGTCTTCGCGCAGTCGTACCAAACCCCTCAGGTCTTCTTCCTGCAGAACAACCAATACGCGATCTCTGTCCCGGTTGTGCGCCAGTCACGCAGCCCGCTCTATCTGCGCGGCGAGGGCTTCGGCATCGAGTCGTACCAGATTGACGGCAACGACGTCCTCATTTCTTACGCGGCCACTCGACTTGCGATGGATGCCGCCCGCGCGGGTGAAGGCCCCCGGTTCATCGAGGCACAGACATACCGACTCGGTGCGCACACGACCAGCGATGACCCGACCAAATATCGGGAAAGCTCGGAAGAGGAAGCGTGGAAGCTACGCGACCCCATTTCTCGTTTTGAAAAATTCCTTCGCGCGCGGGGTCAATCGGATTCGTTCTTCGAGCAGGTTCGCCAAGAGGGCGAAGACCTCGCCTCCGACATTCGCCGCCGGACTCTCGAACTGACCCCACCACCGATGGACGTCATGTTCGACCACGTGTACACCGACCAACACCCCGTGATTGACGCCCAAAAGAAGTGGTTACAGGATTACGAAGCATCGTTCGGCGGTGATCCAGCATGAGCGAAAACATTTCGTTGGCCAAGGCCATCAACCTTGGGATGCAGCGCGCGATGCAGGAGGACCCGAAAGTCATTCTCATGGGCGAGGACATCGGAACGCTCGGTGGCGTCTTCCGCGTGACTGAGGGACTCAAGAACGAATTTGGTGAAAACCGCGTGCTGGACACCCCGCTCGCGGAATCGGGAATTGTCGGAACTGCAATCGGTTTAGCAATGCGCGGCTACCGCCCGGTGTGTGAAATCCAGTTTGACGGTTTCGTTTACCCCGCTTTTGACCAGATCGTGTCCCAGCTGGCGAAGCTGACCTCGCGGCATCAGGGAACCCAGTCATTCCCCGTCGTCATCCGAATCCCCTACGGCGGGCACATCGGCGCGGTCGAACACCACCAAGAGAGCCCCGAGGCGTATTTTGCGCACACCCCCGGGTTGCGCGTGCTCTCACCCGCAACTCCGAGTGACGGGTACCACATGATTCGACAGGCGATCCAGTCGAACGACCCCGTCATCTTCCTCGAACCGAAAGCCCGCTACTGGCCGAAGGGCGATGTCGACTTTGACGCCACCCCCACCCCCGCACACCAGTCTCGAGTGATTCGCACGGGAACGGACGTCACCGTCGTGGGTCACGGAGCGATGGTCGCGATGTTGCTCGACGCCGCCGAGGTTGCCGCTCGTGAAGGAATCAGCCTCGAGGTGATCGACCTGCGTTCACTGTCCCCCATCGACTACACGCCGATTATTGCGAGCGTGGAAAAGACCGGTCGCCTTGTGGTTGCCCAGGAAGCACCCGGACAGGTGTCGGTTGGTTCCGAAATCGCCGCGACCGTTGCGGAACGCGCGTATTACTTCCTCGAGGCCCCCGTTCTTCGGGTCAGCGGTTTCGACACCCCGTTCCCACCGGCAAACCTGGAGGGGTCGTACCTTCCCGACGTTGACCGCATTCTCGACGCCGTCGATCGAGCGAGAGGCTTCTAACCCATGCCCGTAGTCAACTTCCCACTTCCCGACGTCGGTGAAGGTCTCACCGAAGCCGAAATTGTCCAGTGGCGCGTCGCCGTGGGCGACACCGTCGGAATTAACGACATCCTCGTCGAAATCGAAACAGCGAAGTCGCTCGTCGAGCTTCCCAGCCCGTTTGCGGGAACAATCGTTGCGCTCCTCGCCGGCGAAGGGGACACGGTCCCCGTCGGCACACCGATCATCCAGGTTGATTCCGAGGGCGGAGTCCCGGCCCCCCTTCACCCAGCACCCACCCCGGCAGCCGCACCGGAACCGGCATCAAAGACCGAACAGGCGGCCGAGCCGGTACTGGTCGGTTATGGAAGCTCCGGAAACGTGACATCGAGGCGCGGGAACCGAGTGACGACAGCCCCTGCTGCTTCGGTGAGTGCAGACTCAAGCGCTGTCGCGGGTGCCAGCACGACCGAGACTCCCGCCGCTGCTCTGCTGAACACGGGCGCTCCCGTCCTCGCAAAGCCACCGATTCGCAAGATGGCGAAAGAGCTGGGTGTCGATCTCACGAAAGTCATTGCGACCGGTTCGAACGGGGAAATTACCCGCGACGACGTGGTTCGTCAATCCGAAGTAAAGACGGTGTTCCGCAACATCCAAACCCCGGAATGGCCGAGCGAGCGCGAGGAATACATTCCCGTGAAGGGCATCCGCAAGGCGATCGCCAGCGCGATGGTTCGGTCCAAGTTCCAGGCCCCGCACGTGTCCGTGTTTGTTGACGTCGACGCGACGAGGACGATGGATTTCGTCAAGCGACTCAAGGCTTCACCGGACTTTCAGGGAATCCGCATCTCTCCCCTCCTTGTCATGGCACGCGCCGTTATCTGGGCGGTGCAGCGAAACCCCACCGTCAACTCGTCGTGGACGGACAAGGACATCATCGTTCACCACTACGTGAACCTCGGAATCGCCGCAGCGACACCGCGCGGGCTGATCGTTCCCAACGTCAAAGAGGCGCACACGCTCAACATGAAGCAGCTCGCGATGGGACTCGAGGGCCTGACGGTCACCGCGCGTGACGGGAAGACCACCCCCGAAGACATGTCGAATGGAACGATCACCATCACGAACCTCGGGTCGTTCGGCGTTGATACGGGAACCCCGATTATCAACCCTGGCGAGGTGAGCATCGTCGCACTCGGAACCATCAAGCAAAAGCCCTGGGTCGTCGACGGGCAGGTCGAGGCTCGCTTCGTCACGACAATCGGCGCATCCTTCGACCACCGCGTCGTCGACGGTGATGTCGCGAGCCGATTCCTCGCGGACATCGCCAGCATCATGGAAGAACCGGCACTTCTTCTCGATTAGTTGTTGCGAACGGTTCTCATTAGTGCTACAGTATGAGAATGATTATCAATAAGCTCGCCGAAACCGGCCACGACCACGCAGACGAATCGATGTCCTTCTGGGATGAAGTCGTCTCCATCACCTTCGACCCGGCGCACATCGTCGGCGAAGTGTTCTGGCAACTCGTCTTCGATGTCGTCCTCGTCGCATTCCTTTACGGTGTCGTATTCAAGAAGTGGTTGTTGCCGAAACTGCGGAAGCAGCTTCACACCGAACTCGACAACGAACACGGCATCGAACACCACGACGATCACATCCACATCAAGGGCGCTAAAGACCACGACTAGGCTCATGGGGTGAAGCGCAGCACCAAACAACGAACGGCCGTCGCGGCGGCGCTGTCGGCATCCACCGACTTCGTCTCTGCCCAGCAACTGCACGTTTCACTCGGTGATGACGCCCCCTCGCTCGCCACGGTGTATCGGACACTGCAAGCGCTCGTTGATGACGGCACGGCTGATACGGTTTCCCGCGGCGGTGAGCAGGTGTACCGTGCGTGTGGACCGGCGCACCACCACCATCTCGTGTGCACGGAATGTGCGGCGACAGTGGAGGTGGACGGCGGTGAAATCGAGGAGTGGGCGGCGCGAACCGCCCGCGAACACGGATTCGTTACGGACACCCACATCGCCGACATTTACGGTCGGTGCGCAGCCTGCGCCGCCTGAGTTTGTGCGCGGGGCACAATTCGCGTACCCTTGAGAGGTTGCGCGTTAACGCGTGCACACCGTGACCGAATCACCCGATTCGGACGCAGACAAGTGATCTTGGGTGAGGGCTAGTACCTCACGGTAACTATAAGGAGAAAACCATGGCAGCAGTGTGCCAGGTGACTGGAGCCATCCCCGGCTTCGGACACACCATTTCGCACTCGCACCGTCGCAACAAGCGCCGGTTCGACCCGAATATTCAGAAGAAGACCTATTACGTGCCGTCTCTCGGTCGCAAGGTGACCCTCACCCTGTCGGCTAAAGGCATCAAGGTCATCGACGCTCGCGGAATCGACGCAGTCGTTCGCGAGATGACCACGCGTGGGGTGAAGTTCTAATGGCGAAGAAGTCACAGGACGTCCGTCCCATCATCAAGCTCCGCTCGACGGCAGGAACCGGGTTCACCTACGTGACTCGCAAGAACCGTCGTAACACCCCCGACCGTCTCGTGCTGTCAAAGTACGACCCGGTAGTCCGCAAGCACGTCGAATTCCGTGAGGAGCGTTAAACCATGGCGAAGAAGAGCAAAATCGCGCGCAACGAGCAGCGCAAGGTAATCGTCGCCCGTTACGCCACTAAGCGTCTCGAGCTCAAGAAGGCACTCGTTGACCCCAAGTCGACGCCGGAAGAGCACGAAGCGGCCCGACTCGGACTGCAGAAACTTCCTCGTAATGCGTCGCCGATCCGCGTTCGCGGTCGCGATGCAATCGATGGTCGTCCCCGCGGTTTCCTCTCGAAATTTGGCATCTCGCGTGTCCGATTCCGTGAAATGGCACACCGGGGCGAATTGCCGGGCGTAAAGAAGTCTTCTTGGTAGTGTGAAGTGCGGTTGACGTAGGAAACTACTGACGCCGCACCCCGAATCACGTCACTACAGGAGGACTCGAATGAACCGATCCGAGCTTGTTGCAGCAATCGCTGCCACGACCGGTCAGACCCAGACTGGCGTCAACGCTGTTCTGGACGCCCTTTTCACCACAGTTGCTGGCGAAGTTGCCAAGGGCAACAAGGTTAGTATCCCCGGTTGGGTCGCGTTCGATCGCACCAACCGTGCCGCTCGTCAGGGTCGTAACCCTCAGACGGGTGCCACCATCCAGATCGCCGCTTCCAAGGGCGTCAAGGTTTCGGCTGGCTCGAAGCTCAAGGCTGCTGTCAAGTAGTTTTAATCTTCTTGAGGAGGGGCGGAGGAAACTCCGCCCCTTTTCTGTTGCCTCTTTTCGCTCGATAGGCTCGAAGCGTGAGCAAACAGCGAATGGTGGCGGTCATCGGGCTCGTCATTGCTGGATTGCTCGGCCTCGGTTTTGCTCTAGAGTTCGGCGGAGCCGCCCAAGAGTCTCTGCTCGATGATCCCGGAGTTGTGGTCCGCTGGGGCACTCCTGTCGCGAAATTCTTCGTCTCAGCCTCGATGGCACTCGTGATTGGCGGACTTGCACTGCGTCTGTTTGCGTTGCCGCCGGGCGCGGCAGCCGATCGCGTCACAGCGCTGACAATCGGGGCGGGGTTCACCTGGACACTCTCGATGGTCGCCTATGGCTTGTTTACGTTTATGACGGTTTTTGGCGCATCACCGACCTTCGACGCAGGTTTTGACTCGAGCTTTCAGTACTTCCTGACGGAAACGAACCTCGGCAGACTGCTCATCATCATTACCGCAATGACGGCGATCGTCACCGTCTTACTCGTCGTCACCCGGTCCTGGTTTTGGGCCGCGATTACCTTCCTGGTGGCGGTTGCTACGGCGTGGCCGTTCGCCGAGCTCAGCCATTCGGGCGGGAACGCCAATCACGGAATTGCCGTCAGTGCGCTCGTGTTGCACATCATTTTCGTGTCGATGTGGACGGGCGGTCTGGTTGCTGCGCTGGTTGCCATCGCAGCCGGGGCCAATCGCGCCACTGTGCTGAACCGCTATTCGTCGATTGCGCTGCTGTCCATCGCCATCGTCGCCATCACCGGTCTCGCCAGCGCGGTGATTCGAATCGGATCGTGGGACGAACTCGTTTCGGCCTACGGAATCATTGTTCTGCTCAAAGCTGTCGTCACGGTGCTGCTCGCACTCCTCGGAGTCCGTTGGCGTCGCTCCCTCTTGCCCAAGCTGGACGGCGCGCGAGGATTTGCGGCCTTTGCGCTCGTCGAAACCGCCCTTCTCCTGTTTGTCATGGGACTGGCAACGGGACTCGCCCGAACAAAAACACCAGTATCTACCGAGCTCACGGGCGAACTCTCCCCCGCGGAAATCCTCACGGGCCGCCCTGTCCCCGACCCGTGGACGTGGATCACGGCGTTTACGGAGTGGCGCATCGACCTCCTCTGGGGACTTTTCGCAGTCTTCACCACCGCCTTCTATCTCTGGGGCGCGATTCGACTTCGCCGCCGAGGCGATTCCTGGCCCCTTTCCCGCAGCATCCACTGGGTCTGGGCGATGGCTGTCCTGGTCTATGCAACCAGCGGTGGGGTCGCGGTATACGGCGAATACCTTTTCAGCGCCCACATGATCGAACACATGTTGCTGACCATGTTGGTGCCCGTCGGAATAGTTCTGTCTGCTCCCGTGACCCTCGTCGCACGCGCCATCGAGGTTCGCAAGGACGGTTCTCGCGGAATGCGCGAATGGTTCCTCGGAATCGTGCACTCGAAGTGGATCGGGCTGGTCGGGCACCCGCTCATCTCCACCGTCGTTTTTGCACTGTCACTCATGGTTTTCTATTATTCACCGCTATTGGCGTGGGCGACCACCACTCACCTCGGGCACCAGTGGATGGTTCTACACTTCCTCACGGCGGGGTACCTGTTCGTGCAGGCGCTCGTCGGAGTCGACCCCAGCCCCCACCGCACCGGGTATCCGATTCGCATGATTCTGTTGATGGCGACGATGGGTTTCCATGCCTTCTTTGGGCTGTCACTGATGACCGCAACGGGACTTTTGTTGCCCGAATGGTTTGGCGCAATGGGTCGCACGTGGGGAGACAGCCCGCTGATTGATCAACAGATTGGCGGTGGAATCGCGTGGGGAATCGGCGAACTGCCCACGCTGATCTTGTCCGGACTCGTCATCCTGTCGTGGATTCGCTCCGACGAACGCGATGCGAAGCGCCTCGACCGGCAGGCCGTGCGCGACGGCGACGCCGAACTGGAGGCGTACAACGCGATGTTGGGGAAGATTGCGAAGCGGGATTAGCGCCGAACGGTGTTGGCCACGACAAGTCTCGGGTTGGCACCGTCGAGCCCCGCAATAGTCCCCTCAATCGTGTACGGAATAACTTCGCTGTACTTCTCGGTCTTCTCGGTGGCGAAATCAATCAGAGAAACCGACAACTCCGCTGAGCCCTTGCCCGACACGAACCATTGCCCGTCTTTTACGGCAATCGACAGTGTCGGATACGTGGAAATCGACCACACGGGCCCAGCGGCAATCGCCTCGGAGGTGAACCCCGCAAACGGGCACTTCTTCGGGACAAGCGTCTTTTGCGCGGCACACGCATCGAGATAGTCGCGAACGGCAGCGCCCATATCATCGATGAGCCGTGGGGAGGGCGTCAGGTCGATGGCCACAGAGTATTCGTCGCTGAGAGAATCGACCAGAAGCTTTTGCGGCTCTGCTTCAAACCAGACAGAAGGAGAGCTCACCGTTGCAATCGATGGAACGTAGGCGTACCCCTCTTCATTTGCACGATTGCCGTTTACGCTAGCTCTGGAATCTAGTGTCGACTCAATCTGAACCGTTGCTATTGGGGGTTCGACAAAACGCCAGGTCGCGAGCGGTGACCAGGACACCTCTCGTTCAACAGTGAGCTGGGATTCAACCGCGCGACCGTCAAGCACGACACGGGCAGTCACGACGACCAACCCTGCGGTTTGATAGGTGTCAATGATTTCGGGATCGCGGGGCAGGTCGGCAGCATCCGTTGGCAGTCTGATGTCGTAGATCATCGAGCCATCGGACCCCCACACAATCGATTCGACGTCTGCCTGGCGGCCGTCCTCCAGAGCCGAGAGGTAGCGTATGACCGCTGCCTCGGGCGTGTACACCGTGGCGTTCAGGATGGAGATGACGACCGCGAAAAACAGGAGGCCAGTTACTCCCAGGATTCGCACATCGCGAAACTTTCGCCACATGGGTATCAGCCTACGGTCGGCAGGGGTGCCGACGGGTACTCTGGAAAACCCGACCGAGAGTAGAACGATGACCATTGACCTGACGTCGGAACAGGCGCACGTCATGGACGTCATCGACTCAACCAGGGAACACGTTTTTGTCACGGGCCGCGCCGGCACGGGGAAATCAACGCTGCTGCAAGAGTTTGTGCGCCGCACCGACAAGTCGCTGGTCATTGCCGCACCGACCGGTGTCGCGGCGCTCGCGGTGGGCGGGCAAACAATCCACTCGCTGTTTAGGCTGCCGATTGGGCTGGTTACACCGAACACCAAGATGTATCCGTTGACCGATGACGCACGCACGCTCATGCGCAAAATTGACACTCTTGTCATCGACGAAGTCTCGATGGTTCGGTGTGATCTGCTCGATGCGATTGATCGGCGACTGCGCGCAACCCGTGGCCGTCGCTCGGAACCTTTCGGGGGTATTCAGGTGGTGATGTTTGGGGACCCGTATCAGCTCCCCCCGGTTCTCAAGGAGGGTGTCGAAAAGCAGTACCTGGTCGACAACTACCCGTCGCCGTGGTTCTTTGACGCCAAGGTGTGGCACGAAGCTCAACCACGCGTAGTCGAACTGACCGATGTGCTGCGCCAGTCCGAGGACGACTTCCGTGACGTGCTGGACCGCATGCGCATGGGAAACATGACGGCTGACGATGGCGCGATGCTCAACGAGGTGGGTGCTCGGCGACCGCTGCCCGCCGACGTCATCACACTGGCGGCAACCAACCACACCGCGAACACCATCAACGCCAAGGCTCTTGCCGAGCTTCCTGGCAAGGTGAAAATCGCTAAAGCGCACGTTGACGGTGAGTTTGGTGGGCAACTTCCGGCTGAAGAGGAACTGGAACTCAAGCCCGGTGCTCGCGTGATGTTTCTGCGGAACGATTCGGCAATGGACGGCGGCCGGTGGGTCAACGGAACCCTCGGCACCGTTATCAAGGTCGACGGCGTCGTGCACGTTGCGACCGATGATTTGCCCGATGAGCCCGTCGAGGTCAAACCCGTCGTGTGGGAAAAGATTCAGTACACCTACGACGCCGACAAAAATGTTGTCGAGGCGGACATTCAGGCGACCTTCGAGCAATTCCCGCTGCGCCTTGCGTGGGCGGTGACAATTCACAAGTCACAAGGCCAAACCCTCGACAGCGCAATCCTCGATTTTGGCCGCGGAACGTTCGCCGACGGTCAGGCGTACGTGGCGTTCTCGCGCATCCGCACGCTGGACGGCATCTATCTGTCGCGCGAACTTAAGCCATCCGACATCCGCGTCGATGCGCGCGTCGTGTCCTTCATGAAGACCGCGAAGGACAACGATCGTTTGATCGACTAGGCCTTGCGGCGGCGGCGCGCGACCAGTGCAACACCGGCTGCGCCAAGTACCCCACCAGTCAACGCGATTCCCGTTGCGTCGACACCGGTATCGGCAAGTTCACCGAATTCAAATGCGCCTGCATCGATGTTGCCGACCCGATCGTCTCCGCGCTGGTCAACCGCAAAACTTTCGCCGAAAATTGCCGCGGCAACCGCGGGGCTCACGGCATCGATCGCGATGCTATCGGCACCAAGTGCGGCTGTGTAAGTAGGTCCGCCGTTGTCGGCAATATCACCGAGGTCGAGGGCTGACTCCGCGACATTGCTGTATGACGATGGGTCATCGAGCAATGCCGACTCGTTGGTCGTCGAGAAGTTTCCGCCGTAGTCGATGTAGACCGAACTGGCATCACTGTCGACCGACTTCCCCAGTGAGCCGGCGCTCGCGCTTATCCAAATATTCCCCAGCAGGGTGGCATCGGTGTTGTTCTCGATCATCACGTCTTCGCGGGTGTTCGAAGCCGAGGTGTTTCCGACAAATGTGTTAAAGGCAATGACGGGTAATTGGCCCCCCTCGAACTGCAGCACCGAGGGTTCTGAACCGTCGTCGTTGTGGTTGGCGGCAAAAGTGTTGTTCGCGATTAGTGCCGTACCCGCAGGCACGTAAACCACGGGGTTGTCGCCGTCGTTGCCGCCGAAAAAATTGCCGCTGATGACAACCGTAGGCTCACTGGAGAGCACATCGACGCTAATTTGACTGCCATAGCCGTTATCGATAAAAATTGAGTCAGTTACGGTGACGTCAGATTTACCCCGAACCTGAGCGATTCCTGCGACGCTGTTTTCGAAGACAGAGTTGTCGACAACCACAGAAGGAAATTGCGACCCACCCCACCCGTCAACCGCCGAGTATCCAACATTGTCGGTAAAAGTCGAGTTAACCACCGTGAGCACGCCGGTCGTGCCCATCAACGCAACGATTCCCTCGTCGCCTTCAGTCATGGAGAAGAAGTTTGAAAAAGTAAACCCATCGACAGTCAGATCTTCACTCAGTGAGCCGCCTGACCGGATGGCGTTTTGTTGTTCGTCGCCGCCGTCGAGAACAACGGTGCCGAGCGCAATGAGGGTGAGGTCCGCGTCCGCTACAACGAAGGGCTCTGCCGAGGCGTCCACTCCGGTGGAACTCATGTCGATGGTGCCGGCATTGACACAGATCAGGGTCTCACCGGCCGTGATGGCTGCGCGTATTGCCGCTTCGGTTGCATTGACGGTGACACCAGCGCTGCAATCAGCTGTTGCGCCGGCGGGCGTCGCAACCCCAAACGCGGTCAGGGCAGTACCGGCGCCGACAGCAATGCTCAGGGGGCGTGCAATTGAACTTCGAAGCATGGTGACCCTCTCGAGGAGTTCGTTACGCTAATCCTATTGAGGAATTGACACGAAAACTAAGGAATGGGCGAATGAATCCACTGTGGGACTTACTCGAGTCGGCGACCGCCGAGAGCCCGCACGCGCCGGCAATTCTCACGGAGACACGCACCTATTCATTCGAAGAACTTCATTCCATCGCAACGAACATCGCTCGTGAATTGCGCGATAGGGGCTTACGCCCCGGTGACGTCGTCGCGACGGTGTTGCCCAACGCGATGGATTGGATGGTGATTCTCGCCGCGGCCCACGAGGGCCTGTTGTCCGTTTCTCTGCACCATGCGGGTCAAGCGGCAGACATTGGCGCCGCAATTGTCCTCGCCGTGCCCGAGAGACTGACGACGAAGCCCGATCCGTCTATACCGCTGGTCGAGGTGAACGACCAGTGGATCCGGAATTGCGAGGGCGTCGCAGACCCCACGCCGATGCGCCAGTTCGACGGCGCCGAATCGCTTGTTCGACTCGTCTTGACCAGTGGAACAACGGGCAACGCCAAGGCGGCGGAATACCCGGTGAGAAAGTTCGCCGCAATTACCGCCGAAATCGAAACCACTTTCGGCCACGGCGGAGACGTGCGCCTCAATTTCATGGGTTTTTCAACCAATGGTGCCCTTTATCAAGCCCTGGGCAACCTCGTGTTGAGAACCCCGTACGTTGCCTTCAGTGCGATTAGTGACCGGTTACCCGAGCTGATCGCGGAACTGGGCATAACAGTCATGATTGGCGCGACCACGTCACTCGCACAGGTGTGCGACGCGTACGACCGACACCCCGAAATCACTCCGCAGCTTCGGCGCATCGCGATTGCGGGAAGCACCGCAGCGGATTCGCTGCTTCGGCGCCTTTCTGCACAGTTCCCCGCTGCCGAATTTGCGTTCATCTATGGCTCGACCGAGGGGGGCATGATTACCCTCAAGAACGCGGTCGTCGATTCCGACCCGCGAATCGTTGGTCACGTGATGCCCGACGTCAAATTGGAAATACTTGACGCAGCCGGCAACCTCGTTCCGGCAGGTGAGGTTGGGGAAATTCGCTATTGGTCCAAGGAGCTCACTGAGCGCTACTACCGGGACCCCGCCGCGACGGCTGCAGCAATTCGCGATGGATGGTTTTACCCGGGCGATCGCGGGAAGTTCGTGCCCAGTGGCGAACTCATGCTAATTGGTCGTGTCGACGACGTCATAAATTTGGCTGGGGTCAAGGTTGATCCCGGTTCGCTCGAGTCGATTGCGCTGAGTGTGCCCGGTGTTGATGATGCCGCCGCATACCTCGTTCATTCCGACAAAGGTCTTCCCTCGATTGAGATGGCTCTCGTTGCGGACTCGGCGGAAACGATGCACGCTGTCGACGCCCAAATGCGCGACGATCCGACCCGAGTTGTTCCGGCCACATACCGGCGAGTGACGTCGTTGCCGCACAACCAGATGGGCAAGCTGGTGCGTCACGACATTGCCGCGCACATCGCTGAACTGGGCGAATGACGTCGACGCTGATTCACGACCTCGTCGAATGGCTCGACGCCAGCCCCGACGATGTTGCCCTCATCACGTCGACGGAATCTCTGACCGTTTCCGAGGTCGCCGATCGCGTTTCCGCCCTAACGGGAGTCTTGCGAGCCCGCAAGGTGCAACCCGGGACGTTGGTCGCGGTCTCGTCGGACGGCGTCGGTGAATTCATCGGCATGTGCGCGGTGCAGGCGGTGAACGCCGTGTCCGTGATTACGCCCAGCGAGACGGAATGGCAGCAGTCCGGTGCCACCGTGCTGGTTCACGAGCACCGCGCGTGGGCACCGGACACGTCGATCGACATTGCCGCTCAGAGCGCCAGCAACTGGGATGGCTGGCGATTCGAAAACGACGTTGATAACGACCAGGTGGTGCACGCGTGTTTGACCAGTGGAACAACGGGAAAGCCCAAGATTGTCGAGTTTTCCCGTGTGATTGCCGACCGTCGCACCGATCGATACATCAAGGCCTGGCCGATTCAGTCCGCGGTGTCCCTGTTCAGGTTGTCGGCCATTGCCGGCTATAACGCAGCGATCGCCGCCGTACGACAACGTGAGCCGTATGTCGTGATTACGTCGTTCGATCGCCCGTCGGCTGAGCTGCTTGCAACAGGTCATTTCACGCATCTCAGTGGTGCACCGAACCAAGTTGTACAGGCCATTCGCGCGGTGCGCGACGCCGGTTTGACGGTGACGTTTGAGACAATTCGCACCGCGGGAGCCCCGCAAACCGAGCAGTTTCGGAAAGCGGCGGAAGAAGTCTGTACCGGTGTCGTGAGCAACCTTTACGGAGCGACGGAGTGTGGCTCCGCGGCACTCTCAACAGACATCGCGGCGGTCGCGTTTCGCGGTGTCCCGATGTTGGGCACGGAATTTGAGGTCGTCGATCCCGGTGGAGCGCCGGTAACCGCGGGGATCGAGGGGGACATCCGATACCGCACGCCCGCTCAGTGTGTTTATTACCGAATCGACGGTGAACGCCAAGCGGTTGCGGACGAAGCCGGCTGGTTTTATCCCGGCGATCGCGGATTCATCGACACCGACGGACGCATCAACGTAATCGGTCGAATCGGTGACGTGATCAACATCAGTGGTGTCAAGATCAACCCGCTCCACATCGAAGCGGACATTGAGGCTCTCGACGGCATCAACGATGCCGCGTGCGTTCCCGTGACGTTCCCGGATGGGCTGACCCATCTCGTCCTCGCCATTGTTATCAAAGACAAAAGCGCGTATGACGCGGCGGTGGCCAACGTGGCGGCCCGCCCCCAGGCCGGACGGCCCAACATGGTCGTCGATATCCCGGAAATTCCGAGAAATCGAAACGGCAAGATCGATAGAGCCCTGCTCGCCGAAAAGTTGACCTCCGCGATTCGCATCGAACCGACGCTCTAGAACGGGGGATTGGGTCCTTTGGAACGCTCGTCCAGCACCTCGACGAGCGCGCCGTGATCGAGTGCCTGCACGCCCGATTCGAGCAGGCCCAGTTGCGTGTAGGTGGGCATTCCCTCACTTCTGACCATGGTGAAACCTTGGGATGCGCTCTCTGCCGTTCCGGCGAGGAGCACCCACCCCGTCACAATGACGGTGTCACCGTGAATACCCTTGATGAAATTGTCGATTGCTTCGTCCATGTTCTCTCTTTCCAATTCCCGGTTGTCAGAAGGTCGCTTATTTTATGCCCGACCACCGACATGAAACTCGGGGCGCCCACGCTTGAAACGGTAGGCTCGAGCCATGCTTCTCAGTGATCGTGACATCCGCGCCGAGCTCGAGTCGGGCCGTGTTCAGCTCGACCCGCTGGACCTGAACATGATCCAACCGTCCAGCATCGACGTGCGGTTGGACAAGTTCTTTCGCCTGTTCGACAACCACAAGTACCCGTTCATTGACCCGGCCGAGGAACAGCCCGACCTGACACGCGCGGTTGAGGTTGCCAGCGACGAAGCGTTCATCTTGCACCCGGGTGAATTCGTGCTCGGCAGCACCTTTGAACTGGTGACTCTGCCCGACGACATTGCGGCCCGCCTGGAGGGCAAGTCGTCACTCGGGCGACTCGGCCTACTCACGCACTCGACCGCCGGTTTCGTCGACCCCGGCTTTTCGGGGCACGTCACGCTGGAACTATCGAACGTTGCGACTCTGCCTATCAAACTGTGGCCGGGAATGAAGATCGGTCAACTGTGCTTCTTCCGCCTGACCTCAGCCAGTGAACACCCCTATGGCAGCGAAAAGTACGGCAGCCGATACCAGGGTCAGCGCGGGCCGACCGCCTCGCGTTCGTTCAAGAACTTCCACAAGTCCGCGCTTTAGGCGGCAACGCGTTTCGCGACGACAAACGCCGCGAGCGCGCCGATGACGGACGCGACAACAACCGACGCGGTCCCGACGGCGCCGGAAGACGAGTCCCCCAAGGCCAATTCGTTGATGAGCAGCGCAACGGTGAAGCCAATCGAGGAAATAGTTCCAATCAGCCAAATGTCACCGCCCGAGAGTGAAGGGTCACGACGTCCGCCGAAGACTCGTTCGGCGATCCACACGAACAACACAATGCCCAGAGGCTTTCCCACCAACAACCCCACGACAATTCCGGCAAATACCGGCGACGTGGTGGCCGAAGCGCCGATGACCGCGAGGTCGACCCCGGCCGACACCAAGACAAACAGGGGCACGGCGACGTAGGAGGACACGGGTAGGAAAACGGTTAGAGCACGGTCCGCGAGCGACCTTTTTCGCGGCGATGCACGTGTTGCAAGCAACAGGCCAACCGCGACGCCGGCAATCGTCGCGTGCACACCGGACTGGAACACCAGCCACCAGATTCCCAGTCCGAGTGGAACGAGGATCAGGGGGTGGCCGAGGCGGGTGCGTTGCAGCACCGCAAACAACCCGAGGGCCAGCGCCGCGCCGCCCAAATACAGGGGTTGCAGGCTGGGCGTGTAGAAAAGCGCGATAACCAGGATTGCACCGAGGTCGTCGACGACTGCCAACGCGAGAAGAAACACGCGAAGGGCTGGGTTTGACTTCGGCGCAACGAGCGCCAGAACCGCTAGGGCAAAGGCGATGTCCGTCGCCATGGGAATTCCCCACCCGACGACCGTTGACTGTCCGGCGTTGAACGCCACATAAATGAGGGCGGGCAGCACCATTCCGCCAATCGCAGCCGCGACGGGAACAAGCGCTTTGCGGGGTGAATTCAGCGAACCAACAGTGAATTCGTGGCGCAGTTCGATTCCGATGACGAAAAAGAAGAACGCGAGCAGGAAATCCGCCGCCCACGCGTGCACATCCAACATCAGTCCGGGAAAGCCGAACTTCGCGTGAAGGAGGGCGTCGTAAGTCGAGGCCAACGGCGAATTCACCCACGCAACGGCGACAATTGCCACTGCGATCGTGATGACTCCCGTCCGCGTCTCGGCAGACAGAACGGTGCGCAACCAGTTGGAAATCCTGGCGCGAACCATCAGCTCAGTTTCGACTCAACGAGCTGCTCGTGTTGCCAGACCAGCCAGGGGCTGAACGCGAAAGGGGCGCCTTCGATTGCAGCACGCAAACTGTCGGGCGACACCCATCGCCACTCCGCGACCTCGTCCGGTGACGGGTTCGGGTCGGTCACCGCGACGGCACCGAAAACGGGACAGATCTCGTTCTCGACGATTCCCGAGGCGTCCACGGCACGGTAGCGAAAGTCGGGAAGCACCGAGTGAATGGTGGTGATTTCCATCCCCAGCTCCTGGGCCGCTCGGCGATGAATCGCGTCCTCGAGGTCTTCGCCGGGGGCGGGGTGCCCGCAGAACGAGTTCGTCCAAACGCCCGGCCAGGTCGCTTTTGACAGTGCACGGCGGGTCACCAGTATCTCGCCGGCATCGTTGGTGACGTGGCACGAGAACGCGAAATGGAGGGGGGTATCAGTCGTATGCACGGTAGCTTTGGGCGCCGCCCCAGTCGGGGCGCCCGTTTCGTCAACAAGGACGACCATCTCTTCGGCACTCACCTACTCAGGCTATCCTGAGAGGGTGCTTTGGGTAAATAACGTCACCGAGGAGTCGGTATGAGTCGCTTGGATCTGTACACCTCCGTCGCGCAAAAAACCGCGTCGCTCGTCATCCGCGACTATTCGACGTCGTTCGGTCTGGCATCGCGAATCCTCGGGCACGAATCGCGACAGCACATTGACAACGTTTACGCGCTGGTTCGGTTGGCCGACGAGGTCGTTGACGGCGTGGCGGTCGAAGCTGGACTCGCCAGTTCGAAAGTTCGGCTGTCTCTGGACGAACTTGAACTCGACACATACAGCGCAATGGAGTCGGGCTATTCGACGAACCTCATCGTTCACGCGTTCGCGCACACGTCCCGAGCCGTCGGGATAAACCGTGACATTGTCGAACCCTTTTTCACCTCGATGCGCATGGACCTTTCTGACCGCACGTACACCCAGGAATCGTTCGACACGTACGTCTACGGCTCGGCGGAGGTTGTCGGCCTGATGTGTCTCGCAGTGTTCGTCCGCGATAACAAGCCGACGGCCGCCCAGTCCACAATTCTTGTCGCCGGCGCTCGTTCGCTGGGTGCCGCATTTCAAAAAGTCAACTTTTTGCGCGATCTTTCCGCCGATGTTGATGGGTTGGGGCGCTCGTACTTTCCGGGAGTGCGAATCGATACGTTCAGCGAAGTCGACAAAACGCGAATCTGCGACGACATCGACCAAGACCTCGAGCGCGCTGCCGCCACGATGCCTCTGCTTCCAGCCGATGCCCGCCGTGCGGTCGGGCTCGCGCACGGGTTGTTTGCCTCGCTTAACGCGAAGATTCGCGTGACCCCGGCCGAAATCCTCAAGACGAGTCGCATCCGCGTCAGCGACCCCGAGAAGTTCCTCATCGCCGCGCGGGTCATCATGGGAGGCGCCAAATGAACCAAAAGCGAGTCGTCATCATCGGCGGCGGAATGGGTGGCCTGTCCGCGTCGGGGCTGTTGGCCCGCGACGGATACGACGTCACCCTGCTCGAAGCATTGCCGAACATCGGTGGCCGAGCCGGTTCGTGGTCGAAAGACGGATTCCGCTTCGACACCGGTCCGTCGTGGTACTTGATGCCGGAGGTCTTCGACCACTGGTACCGATTGATGGGGAGCAGCGCGAAAGAGCAACTGGACCTGCACGTTCTCGACCCCGGATACCGGGTATTTTTCGAGCCGAAGGGCACCGGCCCCGCTGAACACATTGACGTGGAAGTTGGTCGCGAAAAGAACCTTGACCTGTTCGAACAGATCGAACCGGGGTCGCGCGCGTCAATGTCGAAATACCTTGATTCGGCGACCGAAACATACGAATTCGCGAAGAAATATTTCTTGTACACCGCGTTCGTCAAGTTGGGGCCGCTGCTCAAGCGCGAGGTGCTGGTTCGAGCCGGAACCTTGGCGCGACTGCTCTTGACCAAGATTTGGGGGTTTGCCGGCCGTTCGGTGAAAACCCTTCGCGCCAAGCAAATCCTGGGTTATCCCGCGGTTTTCCTCGGCACCAGCCCGTTCGAAGCACCCGCGATGTTCCACCTCATGAGCCACCTCGACCTGGTTGACGGAGTTCTGTACGCGCAGGGCGGGTTCACCCGAGTCATGGAGTCCATCCGCGACCTGTCCATTGCTGCCGGCGCTGATGTTCGCACCAACGCGCGGGTGACCCAAATCAACGTCGACGCTTTCGGCAACGCGACCGGAGTCACCTACACGGACAAGGCGGGAGAATCGCACACGATCGATGCTGACATCGTGGTGTCCGGCGCTGACCTGCACCACACCGAGACAACCATGTTGCCGCTCGAGCAGCAAACATTCCCCGACACATGGTGGGAAACCAAGAAGCCCAGCCCCGGGGCGATCCTGTTGTACCTCGGAATCAAGGGTGACCTGCCGAACCTGCTGCACCACAGCCTCTTCTTCACCGAGGACTGGGACGCCAATTTCAGCCAGATATTCACCGACAAGCCCACGATGCCGAACCCCGCGTCGTTCTATGTCTGCACGCCGTCCAAATCAGACAACGAGGTTGCTCCGGCCGGACACTCCAACGTGTTTGTCCTCGTTCCGTGCCCAGCCGATGTAACTCTCGGCAAGGGCGGTCTCGATGGGAAGGGTGACCGCAGCATCGAAGAGGTCGCCGACCGAACGATCGACGCGATTGCGCGCTGGGCAGACATCCCCGACTTCCGCGAGCGAATCGTGCTCCAGCGCACCGTCGGCCCCGCCGATTTCGAAGCAGACCTGGGCGCCTGGAAGGGCAACTCGCTCGGCCCCGCACACACGCTCACCCAGAGCGCGCTGTTTCGCGCGACGAACAAGTCGAAGAAGGTCGAGGGGCTGTATTACGTCGGTTCGGGAACGGTGCCCGGAATCGGCCTGCCCATGTGCATGATTTCCGCCGAAGTACTCCTCAAGAGGCTGCGCGGCGACCACTCCGCCGGACCGCTCCCCGATAAGGCAATCTGATGGCGGGCCTGTACCTCGGGCTGCTGTGTGTGTCCCTGATGGGGACGGTTTTGCTGGATTACCGAAACAAACTCGCTCTGTTCGATGACCCACGACGAGCGGCGCTTGTGATTTTTGTGTCCGTCGCTTTCTTCGTCGGTTGGGATATGACAGGGGTCGCGAACGGCGTCTTCTTCAAGGGTGAGAGTGACCTGTTGGTCGGATGGGACATCTCGACCGAAATTCCGGTCGAGGAAGTTTTGTTTCTCACCCTCCTTTCACACACCGCGCTTCTCGCCTGGAGAATTCTCGAGAGACGTCGATGAACAACACCTATCTGATGATGTCGATTCCACCCATCGTGTTGGCGGTCGGAATGACCGCACTGGCGACCTGGAAGTTTGGGTTGCGACTCACGTCACTGGCACTCCCGATTGCCGCGCTGCTTGCGACGACGGCGGTATTCGACAACCTCATCATTGGGGCCGGACTGGTCGCATATGACGAATCAAGAATCCTCGGTCTGTACATCGGCCTTGCCCCCATCGAGGACTTTCTCTATGCGATTGTTGCGGTGATGCTCGCGGCGAGCCTGTGGCACATTCTGCGACGCAAGGAATCCCGATGAACCTTTTGCGAACGGTGTTCACGTCCTCCCGACCGCTGTCGTGGGTCAATACCGCTTACCCTTTCGCCGCCGCGTACCTCATCACGACCGGCCGCGTCGATCTGACTCTCGTTCTCGGCACGCTGTTCTTTTTTGTGCCGTACAACGTCGCGATGTATGGAATCAATGACGTGTTCGATTACGAATCGGACCTCCGCAACCCGCGCAAGGGCGGGCTCGAGGGAGCCGTATTGAGGCCCGAATACCATCGAGCCGTGCTGTGGACCAGCGCGCTGGTGTGCGCGCCTTTCGTCGCCTATTTGGTTGCCGTCGGCACGGTACTGTCGAACGCGGTGCTGGCTGCGTCGCTGTTTGCCCTCGTCGCCTATTCGGTAAAGGGACTGAGATTCAAGGAACGACCCTTCCTCGATTCGATTACGTCGAGTTTCCATTTTGTTAGCCCAGCGCTGTTCGGGATTGTCCTGGCGGCGGGAACCATTGACTCCGCTGAATGGTTGATTCTCGGAGCGTTCTTCCTGTGGGGAGTCGGGTCACACGCCTTCGGGGCGGTTCAAGACATCATCGCCGATCGCCAGGGTGGCCTCGGTTCGGTCGCAACAGCTATGGGTGCCGCGTGGACGGTCCGCTTCGCCGTCGCTTGTTACGTCACCGCCGGCCTCTTGTTGGCCATTGCACCCGGCTACGCGCCGTGGGTGTCTCTCGTCGCGGCGATATACATTGCGGCGATTGCACAGTGGTGGAACGTGTCCGACGCGAACTCCGGTGATGCAAATCGCGGATGGAAGCGGTTCCTCGCCCTCAACTTCATTTCTGGCGCCGTCGTGACGCTGGCGCTGCTCTCGCAGGCAAAGGCCTAACGGCCGAGGCCCCGCACCTTTCGACGCGGGACTTCGAACGCTAGAACTATCGGGCGAACTTCGGACGCAGAGGCAGCATCAGCAGCAGACCTGCTCCGAGGACGAGGACGATTCCGAGGATGCCCCAGTAGTCCGCCCCTCCCCAGCCAACGAACAGCGCGAAGAACATCGGGGTGAGGAACGAGATCGCGCGGCCGGTGGTGGCGTAGAGACCGTAGAGTTCGCCTTCGGTACCGACAGGTGCAAGGCGTCCGATGAGTGAACGGCCGGATGCCTGGGCGGGACCGACAAACAGAGTGAGCAACAGCCCGCCCACCCAGAACACGGTGGGGCCACCGTCGTGCAGCACGAAGAGAGCCGAGCCGGTGATGACGAGCCCGGTGAGTGACCAGGTGATGACCGTCTTGGACGAGAAGCGGTCGTCGAGGAATCCGGCGACGAAGACGCCGATTCCGGCGACGAGGTTCCCAGCAATCGCAAAGAGGATGACCTCGGTGTCTCCCAGGCCAAAGACCTTGCCGGCGAGAATTCCACCGAAGGTGAAGACCCCGGCCAGACCGTCACGGAAGACCGCGCTGGAGAGGAGGAAGTAGAAGGTTTCGCGGCTGTTTTTGCGCAGCTCGTTGACCTTGTGGAACACTTTGCGATACGAGTCGATGATTCCCTTGCCTGCGTCGGGATCCACGGCGGTGTTTTCGGGGATCGCGAGCATGATCGGGATGGAGAAGACCGCCGACCACAGTGCCGCGAACACCGCGAGCACACGAATGTTCATGCCGTTTTCGGTCGTCAGCCCGAACCAATAGGGCGGTTCGCCGAGGATGAAACCAATGAGGGCGATGAGGAGCACGACGATTCCGCCGACGTATCCCATTCCCCAACCGAAGCCCGAGATGCGGCCGATGTTCGACGAGTTCGAGATTTGCATGAGCATCGCGTTGTAGTTGACGTTGGCCATTTCGTAGAACACGGTCGCGATGGTCACGAGGACGATTCCGTAGGTGAAGAAGCTCGGCTTTGCTTCAACCGAGAACATCGCAAGAGTCGTCAGGACGACGATGAGCGTATTGATTCCCAGCCAACGCTTGCGACGCCCACCCTGGTCGGTGCGCTGCCCGACGATGGGGGCGACAATCGCGACGACAATTCCACCGAATGCGAGCGCCCAGGCGAACTGGGCGGTGAGCCCGGCGCTCGCGGCAATGTAAACGGGGTCCTCGTCGCCTAGGGCGACAATCGCGGGATCAAGGAAGTAGTCCGACACGATGTATCGGGCGAAGATGAACGTCGTGATGATGACGGAGAAGGCGGATGTCCCCCAATCCCACAACGCCCACGAGAGCTTCTGACGGTAGGGGACTTTGGGTGCAACGGCATTGTTTGCTGACATGCCCCCACGCTAGCGAAGTTTGGTGAATTTTGGCAGTCCTCCAGGAAAACTTTCAAACGTGAGCGTCTCACGCGCAAGTTTTGCCGTTTCGACTTGACAAAGCGTCCGACCGGTGTCAAACTTGACACAACAAGGCTCAACTTGAAGGAGAAAAATCATGGCACGAGCTGTAGGAATTGACCTCGGAACGACAAACTCGGTCGTTGCGGTCCTCGAAGGTGGCGAGCCCACGGTTATCGCCAACGCCGAAGGGTTCCGCACCACCCCGTCGATCGTTGCGTTCGCCAAGGACGGTGAGGTGCTCGTCGGTGAAACCGCGAAGCGCCAGGCCGTCACCAACGTCGACCGCACCATCGCATCCGTCAAGCGTCACATGGGAACCACCTGGACGCAGGACATCGATGACAAGAAGTACACCGCGCAAGAGGTGTCCGCCCGAATTTTGGGCAAGCTCAAGCGCGATGCCGAAACGTATCTCGGTGAAAAGGTGACCGACGCGGTCATCACTGTCCCCGCATACTTCAACGACGCCGAGCGTCAGGCAACAAAGGAATCCGGTGAGATCGCGGGACTGAACGTCCTTCGAATCATCAACGAGCCCACCGCAGCCGCACTTGCCTACGGTCTTGACCGAGGTAAGGAAGACGAGCTCATCCTCGTGTTCGACCTTGGTGGCGGAACATTCGACGTCTCACTTCTCGAAGTGGGCAAGGATGACGATTTCAGCACCATTCAGGTCCGCTCGACCGCCGGTGACAACCGACTCGGCGGAGACGACTGGGATGCACGACTCGTCGACTACCTTGCCAAGCAGTTCAAGGAAACGACCGGAGTCGACGTCTCTGGTGACAAGATCGCCAAGCAGCGACTCAAGGAAGCGGCAGAGCAGGCGAAGAAGGAACTCTCGTCGTCGATGAGCGCATCCGTTCAGTTGCCCTACCTGTCCCTGACGGAGAACGGCCCCGCCAACCTCGACGAGACGATCACGCGCGCGAAGTTCGAAGAACTCACCGCCGACCTGCTCGAGCGAACCCGCAAGCCGTTCGAGGACGTCATCAAGGAAGCGAAGATCAAGGTCGCCGACATTGATCACGTGGTTCTCGTTGGCGGATCGACCCGTATGCCCGCTGTCGCCGAGCTCGTCAAAAAGCTCGCCGGCAAAGAGGCGAACAAGGGCGTCAACCCGGACGAGGTCGTCGCCGTTGGTGCGTCGCTGCAGGCCGGTGTTCTGATGGGCGAGCGCAAGGACGTTCTGCTCATCGACGTCACCCCGCTGAGCCTCGGAATTGAGACGAAGGGCGGAATCATGACCAAGCTCATCGAGCGCAACACGGCCATCCCGACCAAGCGTTCCGAGACCTTCACGACCGCAGACGACAACCAGCCGTCGGTATCCATCCAAGTGTTCCAGGGCGAGCGTGACTTCACGCGCGACAACAAGTCGCTCGGAAATTTCGAACTGACCGGAATCGCACCTGCACCGCGGGGCGTTCCCCAGGTCGAGGTCACCTTCGACATCGACGCCAACGGAATCGTCCACGTGTCAGCCAAAGACAAGGGAACAGGCAAGGAGCAGTCGATGACCATCACCGGCGGTTCGTCACTGTCTACCGAGGACATCGAACGCATGATTCGCGAAGCGGAAGAACACGCAAACGATGACCACGCCCGCCGCGAGGCAGCCGAAAAGCGCAACGTCGCCGAGCAGATGGTGTACTCGGTGGACAAGGTTCTCGACGAGAACGCCGACAAGCTCAGCGAAGACCTCATGTCCGAGGTCCGAGGGGACGTCGATGCGCTCAAGACGGCGCTCGCCGGTACCGACGACGCAGCCGTTGATTCGGCGGTCGAACGACTCCAGGCAAGCCAGGGCAAGATCGGCGAAGCGATCTACGCTGCGCAAGACGCCCCGTCGGATGACTCTGCCGAAGCACCCGCCGACGATGAGGACATCATCGACGCCGAGGTTGTGGACGACGAGGACGACAAGAACGACAAGAAGTAACGATGGCCGACAAAGACCAGAACAACGAGGACGTTTCCCCGACCGAACCCGAACATGGTGAGGCGGGGGAACCCACCTCGACCGAAGACGGCGAACCGTCGCTCGCCGATGAGGCAAGCGAATCAAACGCCGAGGAGCTGCTCGAGTCCCTGCTCAGCGACATCGAGCGGAACCTCGTCGAGGAGTACAAGGACCGCGCGGCCCGTGCCGAAGCGGAACTTGCGAACTTCCGCAACCGCGTCGAGCGTGACCGGGCAGCGAATCGCGACGCCGTCATTGCCGAAGTGATTCGCGCGCTGCTGCCGGCAATGGATGACCTGGAACGCGCCGAGTCGCACGGCGACCTCACCGGCAGCCCGCTGGAAATCGTTGCGCAGAAAATCCGCGGCGGTTTCGATCGTTTCGGGCTGGCCACCGTTGGTGTGGTTGGCGAGGCGTTTGACCCGAACCGTCACGCAGCGATTGCGCAAATACCTACCCCCGGTGCGACGAGTGAAACCGTCGCCGATGTCATCGAGGTCGGGTACATTTTGGGTGACCGACTGTTGCGACCCGCCAAGGTCGCCGTCGCGGCACCGGCCGAGTAACGAGAGGGGGCGTCGATGGCTAGCCAGGACTGGTTCGAAAAAGACTTCTACGCCGTCCTCGGCGTCACCAAGGACGTCTCTGATGCCGACCTGAAAAAGGTCTATCGCAAACTCGCGCGCCAATTCCACCCCGATTCCAACCCGAACGACAAAAAGACGGAAGCGCGGTTCAAGGAAATTTCGGAGGCGTACACCGTACTTTCTGACACCGCCTCTCGGCGCGAATACGATCAGGTTCGCGCGATGGGCGGCGGCGCGCGGTTCACCCCTGGTGGCCGCGGTGGCCAGGGCGGGTTCGAGGACGTATTCGGCAACCTGTTTGGCGGTGGCGGGGGAAGTCGCGTCCGATTCCAGACCTCTCAGGATGACCCGTTTGGCGGCATTTTTGGTGCTGGCGGAAACCCGTTCGGCGGTGCACAGAGGGGTCCCACTGCTCGAAAAGGCGCCGACCTGACCGCCGCTATCACGATCGATTTCCGCACCGCAATGTCCGGCGGCGAGGTGAGTCTCGACACTCGGGGGTCCAAGCCCCTGCACATCGCTATCCCCGCGGGAGTAGCTGACAAACAAAAGATTCGCGTCAGGGGAAAAGGGGAGGCAAGCCTGACGGGCGGCCCGACCGGCGACCTTGTCATCCTGGTTTCCGTCACGGAGCACCCCGTTTTTGCGCGTGACGGCTTGAACATCCGCGTCGATGTGCCCGTCACCATTCCCGAAGCTCTCCTGGGTGCGACGGTTGAAGTTCCAACACTCGACGGCGACCGCGTCAAGGTTAAAGTTCCGGCGAACACCCCCAGCGGGCGAGTTCTGCGGGTTCGTGACCGCGGGCTTAGCTCTAAAGGGAAAAAGGGTGACTTGCTGGCGACGATTCTCATCGTTACACCCGAAGTCCTCAGTGACCAAGCGAAGGCCCTCATTCAGCAGTTTGCCGATGTGACGGGTGACACCAACCCGCGCGATGTTTTGTACCGCAAGGCCGACAGTTAAGTCCGCCAATGTTGACCGAAAACGACCCCATCTTTCCGATCGCACAAGCGGCGGAACTGGCCGGCATGCACCCGCAGACGCTGCGCCAGTACGACCGGCTGGGACTTGTCAGTCCGACCCGCACCGCGGGACAATCACGTCGCTATTCGATGCGTGACGTCGTGCAATTGCGCGAGGTCCAGCGGTTGTCCTCCGAGGGGCTCAACCTTGAAGGCATTCGGCGAATTCTCGAGTTGGAAACCGCTGTAAGGATGCTCGGTGACCGCGTGCGCGAACTCGAGGGCGTCATCGCCGACGAAGTTCTGTCACGGCCGGGCGGCCGAGTTTTCGCTGCGGGGACGGGCGGCGAAGTAATTCCGCTTCGCGCCGGAACCCGCGCAAAGAAGTCGAACCAGGTGGTGCTGTGGCGCCGGTCCTGGTGGAACTAGTTCACCACCAACAGAAAGCAATCATGACCAATCGAGCCATCACCTCATTCCCCATTCTCGACGTTCTCGCTGAACGCTGGAGTCCCCGCGCATTCGATCAGAGCGCGACTCTGACCATGGCCGACCTCGGCCCCGCGTTTGAGGCCGCCCGCTGGGCACCGTCGGCCAATAATTTGCAACCGTGGAGTTTCATCGTCGGTTTCCGAGGTGACGAAGCCTTTGAGGCCATCGTCGCAACCCTTTCCGGGTTCAACGCGTCGTGGGCTCCTCATGCGAGCGCTCTAGTGGTCACCGTCACGAATACTCTGACCGCGTCGGGCCGCCAGAACGTGTCCGCTCGTTACGACCTGGGTCAAGCCGTCGCACACTTCTCGATTCAGGCCCAGGACAACGGGCTTTCCGTCCATCAGATGGGCGGCTTCGACATCGAGACGCTAACCGACGCGCTGGTTGTAAACGAACCGCTCGAAATTGTTACGGTTCTTGCGGTTGGCACCGCCGGCGACCCGGCGACGCTGTCCGACGAGATGGCCGAGCGCGAGCTCGCCCCCCGCGAACGCAAGGATGTCAGCGAGTTCGTCCGCTAACTCCTAGCATTGTTGCGTGGACCAAGTCGCCCAGGGTTACGCGGTCATCGCGATTATCGCGGTGGCAGGCTTCATCCTGCGACGGACCGGATTCCTCGACGAATCCGCCGTCACACTCGTCCATCGGCTGACGTTCTTCATCGCGACCCCCGCGCTGTTTTTTACGGCGCTGTCTACCGCCGACGTCCGCACCCTGCTGTCAACCTATTTCCCGGTGATCGCGATCGTGTCCGTGGCCGGGCTCGTCGTCGCAGCAGTGCTCGCCCGCGTTCTGTTCCGCGAGCAATTCGCGACCGCCGTGGCAACTGCGACGAGCGCGTCCTACATGAACGCGAACTTCGTCGGAATACCGCTCGCGACATACGTTCTGGGTGATGCGACCCTGTCAACGCCCGTCATGCTCTTTCAGTTACTTGTCGTCAGCCCGGTGCTTCTCGCCATTTTCGATCACGCAGCCACGGGCCGGGTTACCGTGAAGTCCGCGCTCACGCAGCCGCTGACCAACCCCATCATCATCGCCAGTGTGATCGGTGCGGTCATCGGCCTCGCGGGGTGGGACGTCCCGTTCATCGTCGGTGAACCGCTCCGACTCGTCGGGTCAGCGGCGGTTCCCCTCGCGCTTCTCTTGTTGGGAATGACCTTCCACGGCGACTCGGTGTTCGCCCGCGGAAACCGCGGACCGGTCGTCTTGGCAACGCTCGTCAAGCTCGTCGCCATGCCGGCACTCGGGTGGTTTCTCGCCAGTCAGGTATTTCACCTCGACGCGAACACGGTGTGGGTGGTGACGATTTTGCTGGCGTTGCCGACGGGATTCAACGCCCAGAATTACACGATGCGATACGGGCTGTCGGACCGAACCGCTCGTGACACCATCGCACTGACGACAATTTTGGCGCTGCCCGTGATGCTCGTCATTGCGCTGTTCCTCGCCCCGATGGGTTAACGACTACCAAAACATGGGGCGATCGCCATCGTCGCCGGTCGATTCGGTACCAGCTATTTCGACGACGACAGGTACGTGATCGGATGGCTGTTCGCCCTTGCGTTGGTCGCGGTCGATGAAGGCATCGGTGACCGCGTCGCGCAGGGCAGCAGTTCCCAGAATGAAATCGATGCGCAGTCCCTCGTCACGCGGGAACGCGAGGTTCTTGTAATCCCAGTAGGTGAAGCCCGTTGGGACGCTGGGGCGAACAACGTCGAACAGGCCAATGGCCTCGAATTCTGCGAACGACGAGCGCTCGACCGGTGAAATGTGGGTCGATTGCCCGGGAATCATGCGGGGGTCGCCACAGTCCGCATCGGTCGGGACGATATTGAAGTCGCCCATGATCGCGAGCTTATCGTGGCTGGCCATTTCGCTCGCGGTCGCTGTGCGCAGCGCCTCGAGCCAGCGCAGTTTGTAATCAAAGTGGGGGTCATCGAGCGAGCGACCGTTGGGAACATACAGGCTCCACAGCCGCACGCCACCGACGGTCGCACCAATCGCCCGTGCCTCGAGCGGGGGCTCACCGACCCCGTCGTGGTCTTTTGCGAATCCGGGCATGCCATCAAAACCGATTTTTATGTCGGAAAAGCCGAGCCGCGAAACGAGGGCAACACCGTTCCATTGGCTAAGTCCGTGGTGCGCGACCTCGTATCCGATCGCGGCGAGAGCGTCTTCGGGGAATTGGTCGTCGCGACACTTTGTTTCCTGCAGGGCAAGAACGTCAATGTCCGTCGCCTGAAGCCACTCGACGACCCGATCGATGCGGGTCCGAATCGAATTGATGTTCCACGTTGCAATGCGCACAGATGTGAGTTTAGGCGGTCGGATAGACTGCACGAGTGACTGACGCTCGAACCGAACTGGCCACCCTCATCCGCGAGAATGCGGTTTTTTTCGGCGACTTTACCCTCACCAGCGGCGCACAAGCCAGCTATTACATCGATCTTCGCAAAGTCAGCCTCGACCACCGCGTCGCCCCGCTCATCGGTGAGGTCATGGTGGAACTCATCGCGGATATCCCCGACATCGCCGCAGTTGGTGGACTGACAATGGGAGCCGACCCCATCGCGGCCGCCGTTCTTCATCGCGGCGTAACGCTGGGCAAGACGTACGACGCTTTCGTGGTTCGCAAGGAAGCCAAGGATCACGGCCGCGGCAAGCAGGTCGAAGGCCCGGACGTCACGGGCAAGCGTGTCGTCGTTCTCGAAGACACCTCTACTACCGGTGGCAGCCCACTGAAGGCCGCCGAAGCTCTCGAGCGCGAGGGAGCGATTGTTGTCGCCGTTGCCGTCGTCGTTGACCGCGACACTGGCGCACGTGAAATCATTGAAGGCGCTGGGTATGAATACCGTGCCGCACTGGGACTGAAGGATTTGGGAATCGAATGACCGACGACAAGCGACCCGACGACGCAGACTGGCTCAACGAAGCCTTTGATCGCGCACTGCGCGGCGACAACGGAGTCGCCCCCGACGCAGCGCGACCGGCCCCGAGTCCGTTCGGCGCGACACCACCCACTGCTGCGCCCGACAGCGATGAACCGATCAGGCACAACGAACTCGACCTCGACTTTGAAACCGAATCGGCCGTTCCCCCGCAAGCCTTTGTGCCCGTGGTTGATTTCGGTGACGAGCCCGATTCAGACGAGAACGAGCCCGAACCCGATCCATTCGCGGTGTTTTCGCACGCCGATCCGGTGCCGCCGACAGAAGCCATGGACCTCATTGACGCTCCGGTTACAGCCGCTCCGGCGGCAGTTGCCGACCCACCACCAACAGAATCTCTCGACGGGCTCGCGTCACTGTTTAGCGACGACAAGTTCGCGGATGCGACAACCGCGGTGATTGCCGCGCCGACTGCAGCTGATGCGACCCGCTCGAAACGGAAAACCGTCACAACACCGACCGACCCCTCGGTTCCGCTCAAACAACCAGGTACACCGGCGAAGGCGGTAACGTACGGCATCGCTGCCGGGCTCACGGTTCTGCTGGGAATCGGCGGGTTCGTGCTGGGCACAACGCTCGGTGGGGGCCCCGTGGCACCCGAACCAACCGAAACAGCGGAGAGCGGCGCAACCGCTACCCGCGAACCCGGAACGTGGGCGTGGACGCAACTTTTCGGCGGAGAGTGCGTCGACCCCTTCCCCGGCGCATGGGCCGAATCGTTTGAAGTCGTTGATTGCGCTGTGCCGCACGCCGCGCAACTCGTTTCAACGGGCGATCTTGCCGCCAGCGTTGGCTCGAGCTTCCCCGGAGTCGAGGAGGCAGCGGCATTGACCGAAACGGCCTGCTCAGCTCAGGGAGTCCTGGACCTGACCGCGGCCGGCGCCTACCCGAACATCCAGCTCAGTGTTTCGTATGCCCCAACCCAAGAACAGTGGGATGCCGGCAACACCGCGTATTACTGCTTCGTCAGCCTCGCGGACGCAACGCCGATCACGGGGTCGCTCACGAGCGCGGGCTCAGAGATTACCGAATAGCAACACGTTCGGCCGTGATGCCGAGTCGCTTCTCGATGATCGCAACCGCGTCGGGCGATTCGTCAATGAGCACGACCGCACGGCCTAGTTCGATTGCCGCAGCTCCAGTTGTGCCACTTCCTGCGAACGGGTCGAGGACCGCGTGGCCTTCGGCACTGGATGCCTGGATGATTCGGCGAAGAATCCCCAGCGGCTTCTGTGTCGCGTATCCCGTCTTCTCATTCCCCGTTGGCGAGACAATCGTGTGCCACCAGACATCTGTTGGCAACTTTCCGCGCGCCACCTTTTCTGGCGTGACGAGCCCGGGAGCCATGTACGGTTCACGGTCAACCGCCGTCGAATCGAAGAAATACGTCTTCGGGTTTTTCACATAAACGAGAATCGTGTCGTGCTTGGTCGGCCATCGCCTCGTCGACTTCGCGCCGTAGTCGTAGGCCCAGATGATCTCGTTGAGAAAGCTGGCACGGCCGAACAACGCATCGAGGGCGACTTTCGCATAGTGCGCCTCGCGGTAGTCGAGGTGGACGTAAAGCGTTCCCGAATCACGCAACAATCGGTGCGCCTCAATCAGACGTGGCTCAAGGAACTCCCAGTAGTCCGCGAATTCGTCGTCGTACCCGTACAGAGTGCCCTTTACGGTGTCGTAGGACTGACCCTGAAAGCCCGTGCGCGCGCCGGTGTCCGAGCGAACCGTCGTGGTCTGCTGACGTTCCTGGCGACGACCGGTGTTGAACGGCGGGTCCATGTACACGAGCTGAAATGATTCGTCCGGCATTGACCGCATCGCCGTGAGGTTGTCGCCGTGCAGAATCTGAGCCGAGGTCATTCCCCTAAGTTAACAGAGTGACCGACGATACGACCGACTCACCCAGTGACGAGCTGAGCACGCACGGCGTTGGTCCATGGGTTGGCGAGTTTCCGACGGACGCGCGGTATGACCGTGACCTTCTCGAACGCGGGGATACCCGCAACGTGACCGATGAATATCGGTATTGGACGATGGAGGCGATTGTCGCCGACCTCGACACCAAGCGACACGATTTTCACGTCGCCATTGAAAATTGGCAGCACGACCTGAACATCGGATCTATCGTTCGGACGGCCAACGCGTTTGCCGCACGCACGGTTCATATTGTTGGACGTCGTCGCTGGAACAAACGCGGTGCGATGGTGACCGATCGTTACCAGCACGTGCTGCACCACCCCACGATTGACGAGTTTGTTGCCTGGTGCCACGCGGAAAAACTGCCGATTATTGGCGTCGACAACGTGCCCGGTTCTGTGCCGATCGAGTCGGTGGGACTGCCCAGCGCCTGTGTCCTGTTGTTTGGGCAGGAAGGCCCGGGGCTTTCCCCCGAGGCGATCCAGGCCAGCGACCGGGTGGTTGAGATCACACAGTACGGATCAACTCGTTCGCTCAACGCCTCCGCCGCGGCGGCAATCATCATGCACTCGTGGATTCGGGAGCACGTCGCACCAAAGCGGTAAACTGGTGGAGTTCGCCGTTCAAAGGAAACTTCATGCCTGCCGTCGTGATTATCGGAGCCCAGTGGGGCGATGAGGGTAAAGGCAAGGCGACCGACACGATGTCGGGTCGAATCGACTACGTCGTCAAATTCAACGGTGGTAACAACGCCGGTCACACCGTCGTCATCGGCGACGAGAAGTATGCGCTGCATCTTTTGCCGTCGGGCATCCTGACCGAAGGGGTAGTCCCCGTCATCGCGAACGGTGTGGTTATCGACCTCGAAGTCCTCTTCGACGAGATCGACACACTCGCCTCGCGCGGAATCGATGTATCCAAGTTGCGGGTTTCCTCCAGCGCACACATCATCACCTCGTACCACCGAACACTCGACAAGGTCAACGAGCGGTTCCTAGGAAAGCGACAGATTGGCACGACCGGACGAGGAATCGGCCCGACTTACGCCGACAAGATCAACCGCGTCGGAATTCGCGTCCAAGACCTTTTTGACGAGAACATCCTGCGCCAGAAAGTCGAGGGCGCCCTCGAGGCCAAGAACCACCTGTTGGTCAAGATTTACAACCGCCGCGCGATTGACGCGGAAGAAATCGTTTCCGAACTGTTGTCGTATGCCGACCGCTTGCGGCCGATGGTCACCGACACGGCGCTCGAGCTTCACACCGCTCTGCGCGCGGGCAAGACCGTCCTGTTCGAGGGTGGGCAGGCAACCATGCTGGACGTTGACCACGGCACCTATCCGTTTGTCACGTCGTCCAACTCAACCGCCGGCGGCGCATCGACCGGGTCCGGAATCGGCCCGGGTGAATTCTCACGGGTCATCGGAATCGTCAAGGCGTACACGACCCGAGTCGGCTCCGGCCCGTTCCCGACGGAACTACTGGACGAATCGGGCGAACGGCTGCGCAGCGTTGGGCACGAATTCGGCACCACTACCGGGCGCCCACGTCGCTGCGGTTGGTTTGACGCCCCGATTGCCCGCTACTCAGCGCGAATCAACGGCATCACGGACTTCGTCCTCACCAAGCTCGATGTCCTCACTGGACTCGACGAAATCCCCGTCTGTGTCGCCTACGACGTAGACGGCGTGCGCATGGACGAGGTTCCCGTAAACCAATCCGACTTCCACCACGCCACCCCCATTTACGAATCGTTCCCCGGCTGGGCCGAAGACATTTCCGCTGCGCGGACCTTCGACGAACTCCCTGCTAACGCCAAGAACTACGTCCGTGCGATTGAGTCGATGTCGGGGGCACGGTTCTCGGCAATCGGAGTGGGTCCGGCACGAGACGAAATCATCATCCTGCACGATCTGCTCGACTAACCGCGACGTCAAAGGTTCGTCCAAGAATCAGCCAAGGCGAGTGCACGACCACCACGGAGTTCGTACGATGAGAGAACAGACGAAAGGTGTGAAATGGGACGAGGAACCGCAGCGATCACAATCGCTCTCGCGTGTGTCTTGCCGCTCGCCCTTTCCGCGTGCTCCTCGGGTGTCCCAACGGAAACAACCAGCATCATCGAAGGCAACGACATCCTCACCGCTGACCTCGGCAACGATGTGACCGCCAAAGGGGTCGTCCTCGCGGCTGTCGTCCTTGTCGCCGGAGATGTTGAGAAGGCCTTGGCTGAGGGAACAGTGACCGCAGCGGAAATCGCCGCGGCGCGCGAAGCCATTGCAGCCGGAAACCTTGATTTGTGGCGCCAACGCGCGGAAGCGGATGGTGCCCAGTGAAGCGCATAATCGTTCGATCAGCGATCGCCATCGCCGCGGTCGTTGGTTTGGCAACTCCGGCGGTCGCCGCCGTAGATCTCGATGTCAAGCGCGCAATTGTCGAAGTCGTCCTCGAAAATCTTGGAGTAGACGCATCAGCCGAGTTCATTTTGGGAATCGCCCAGGAGCTTGACACCACCCAACTAGATGCCGGCCTCGTGACGGCCGTCACAAACCTACTTGATGCTGGCACAGATCCGCGCGGCGTTATTGAAAGCCAAACCGACGCTAACGGCGACGGAATTCCCGACGAAGGGGCTGCACTCGACTCTCCGGACGATTCCGCCGGTGATGACGAGGGTGATGATTCCGGCAGTAATTCGGGCACCGGATCCAATAACTCCGACGACGGCGAGGCCGAGCCCGACGACGAAGGCGAATCTGAAGGCGAGTCCGACGAGGACGGCGAATCCGAGGACGAGGGCGAAGACGACGACTAGGTTCCCCAGGGGTGGGGTAAACACGCGCCCGGGCCGGTTAACGGTCCGGGCGCGTCACTTTGTAGGCTGACGGTATGGACAAGGAAACCGCCGCGAAGCTCGGCGCACTGCGACAGAGCATCGACAACGTTGATGCAGCGCTCGTGCACATGCTTGCCGAGCGTTTCCAGTTCACTCAGCAGGTCGGTCGCCTGAAGGCCCAAGCGGGGCTGCCCGCATCGGACAAGCAGCGCGAAGCCGATCAGATCGCGCGGCTGCGCCGACTTGCCGAAGAGGCAAACCTTGATCCCGCGTTCGCTGAGGAGTTCCTCAACTTCATCGTCGCCGAAGTCATTCGGCACCACGAGAAACTCGCGGACGAAGAGGACTAGGTTTTCGGACGCGCCGCGTACAGTTTCTCGGCCACCGCGATGCAGTCATCGATCATGCGTTGCTGACGTTTGACGGTGACGTACTTGGGGCCGGGCCACGCGGGAATGAACGACTTGTCGGGTGCGGTGATGCGCTGCATCCACGCAAACACACATTCCTCGGCGCCCGTGACGTACAACTGCCACTGAACCTGGCGTTGGTAGTGAATCGGCACCCAGTCGTAGCGACCCCAGTCGCGACCGGTGGTCTTGACCTCAACAATGGTGCCGTGATCGGCTGAGAGTCCGTCTGGCGTCGCCATCCGCCATTCGGCATCCGCCGAGGCGATGAGCCAATCGTTGCCTTCGATGTCAAAGCGTTCCTGCAGGCGTTCGATGAGGTGCGGTTCCTGGTCGCGCCCAAACTTCATGTACCCGTTGTCGGCGATCGGCGTCGGATCGGCCATTTGGGCAAGAATTTCGTTGAAGCCTTTCTCGTCGAACGCTTTTGACACCATCGTCGCCGTCACCCCGTTGGCGCGCACGCGCAACCATTCTTCGTAATCGGCGCTGCGCACCAAGAATCGCGACTGCTCAATCATTCAAACTCCTCTGTCTGCGTCACGATACCGCGCGGGAACCCCGTGAAACAGGCGACTAGCCGCCGACGACAGCACCGAAGTGTGCCGGCAGGGTGCCGCGGTGAATCTGCGAAATCTCGGTGATGGCGATGGTGAATAGCCCCTGAACCTCGAGCGTGTTCGATGTCGAGTCGGTGACACCGACGCGCAGGACGGGAACGTTCCGCCCTTCGCAGAGTCCGCGAAACTTCACGTCGTCTTCGCGAGCGACCGAGACGATCACACGCGCCTGAGTTTCCGAGAACAGGGCGGCGGTTGCGTCGACCCCATCGCGCTCGAGAATCTCATCAATCCAAACTCGGGCACCCACACCAAAGCGCAGTACTCCGTCGGTGATGGCACGCAGGAATCCACCCGTTCCCAGGTCGGTCGCACTGGTGACCAGACCTTCGATCGCCGCCGCTGACAACAGCCCGGCGACGTTCTTTTCGGCGCCAAAATCGACGCGCGGGGGAACACCGCCAAGGTGGTTGTGCACAGCACCGGCCCAGGCGGAGCCGCCCAGTTCGTCGTGAGTGACGCCCAACAGGTAAAGGTTCTCGCCGTCGTCTTGCCAGCCCGAGGGCAGACGACGCGCAACGTTGTCGATCGAACCGAGGACGGCGACGACCGGGGTCGGGTGAATCGGAACGTCACCAGTCTGGTTATAGAACGAGACGTTTCCGCCGGTGACGGGTATCCCCAGTTCGAGGCAACCGTCGGCGAGACCTTCGACGGCACGCGCAAACTGCCACATGACCTCGGGGTTCTCGGGGCTGCCAAAGTTCAGGCAGTCGGAAACCGCCATCGGCGTTGCGCCGCTGCTGGCGACATTCCGGTACGCCTCAACCAGAGCCAGTTGCGCGCCAACATAGGGGTCAAGCTGGCAGTATCGCCCGTTCGCGTCGGTCGCTAGGGCGACGCCCAGGCCGGACTCTTCGTCGATTCGGATCATTCCGGCGCCATCGGGGGTGTGCAGCGCGGTGTTTCCCATGACGTAATAGTCGTACTGGTTGGTGATCCAGTCGGTGTCGGCCTCGTTCGGCGAACCCAGAATCGCAAGGAACTGCTTCTTCAGGTCGTCACCGTCCGTCACACGGGCGAACTTCGACGGCGAATCTGCCTGCAGGGCATCGAGCCAGGTTGGGTATTCCATCGGGCGGTTGTAGACGGGACCGTCAATCGCAACGGTGCGCGGGTCAACGTCGACGATTGTCTGACCCTTCCATTCGATGATGAGTCGGCCCGTATCGGTAACCTCACCGAGCACGCTCGCCTCGACGTCCCATTTGGCAGTGACGGCACGGAAAGCATCGAGTTTGTCGGGGCGAACGATCGCCATCATGCGTTCCTGACTTTCCGACATGAGGATTTCCTCGGCTGTCAGCGTCGGGTCGCGCAGCAGAACATTGTCAAGGGTGATGAACATTCCGCCATCACCGTTCGACGCGAGTTCGCTGGTGGCACACGAGATGCCCGCGGCACCCAGGTCTTGGATTCCTTCGACGCAGTCACCCACAAAAAGCTCGAGGCAGCATTCGATGAGAACCTTCTCGGCGAACGGGTCACCAACCTGAACAGCAGGTCGCTTTGTCGGGCCTCCTTCGGCGAAGGTGTCGGACGCAAGAATCGATGCACCACCGATGCCGTCACCGCCGGTTCGGGCGCCAAACAGGACGACGAGATTTCCGACGCCCTTGGCGTTCGCGAGGTGCAGGTCTTCGTGGCGCAGGGCGCCGACCGCGAGAGCGTTGACAAGCGGATTCGCCTGATACACGGGGTCGAACCAGGTCTCACCACCGATGTTCGGCAGACCCAAGCAGTTTCCGTAGAACGAAATTCCACTGACGACACCGTTGACGACTCGGGCGGTGTCGGGGTGGTCGATCGCACCGAAACGCAGGGCGTCCATGACGGCGACCGGGCGTGCGCCCATCGAGATGATGTCGCGAACGATTCCGCCGACCCCGGTCGCGGCCCCCTGAAAAGGCTCAATGTACGACGGGTGGTTGTGGCTTTCAATCTTGAACGTGACCGCCCAGCCCTCACCGATGTCGACAACACCAGCGTTTTCGCCCATTCCCACCATCAGGTGCTTGGTCATTTCGGGAGAGACCTTCTCACCGAATTGACGAAGATGAACCTTGGACGACTTGTAGGAACAGTGTTCCGACCACATCACCGAATACATGGCCAATTCGCCCGAAGTCGGGCGACGACCGAGAATCTCGCGGATCTGCTGGTATTCGTCGGGCTTGAGGCCGAGCAGCTGGTAGGGCTGGTCCTTTTCGGGGGTCGCCGCAGCGTTCTCGACGGTGTCGGGAAGGTGTTCGATCACGGTGGCTCCTGGTTAAGAAAGGACGGTTGCGGTGAGCACCGATTGGAAAACAGCGAGACCGTCAACACCCGACTGCATTCGCTCGACGGTGTCGGGACCAAAGCCCGGTTCGACGGCGTGCTCGGGGTGAGGCATGAGCCCGACGACGTTCCCGCGCGCGTTGCGAAGCCCGGCGATGTCATTCAGCGAACCGTTCGGGTTGACCTCGAGATAGCGGAACGCGACGAGTCCATCACCCTCCAACTGCTTGAGGGTCTCGTCGTCTGCGATGAAGCCACCCTCGCCGTTCTTCAACGGGATCGTGATCTCTTGTCCGGCCGTGTATTTGTTCGTCCACGCGGTATCGACGTTTTCAACGCGCACTCTCTGGTCGCGGCGAATGAACGTCCCGTGGTCGTTGCGGATGAGCCCACCGGCGAGCAGGTGCGCCTCGACGAGGATCTGGAATCCGTTGCAGATTCCCAGCACGGGCATGCCCTTGTTTGCCGCATCGATCACTTCGCTCATGATCGGTGAGTGAGCGGCGATGGCACCGCAGCGCAAATAATCGCCGTACGAAAAACCGCCGGGAAGGACGATGGCGTCAACCCCTTTGAGGTCGTGTTCACCGTGCCACAGCGAAACCGGTTCGCCACCGCCGAGGGCAATCGCGCGAAGCGCGTCGCGGTCGTCGAGCGAGCCGGGAAAAGTGATGACGCCGACGCGCATCGCTTAGTCCGCCGCGCGAATCGAGACGACGTCTTCAATGACCTCGTTCGACAGGACGTCCTTGGCGATTTCGCCGATGTGCTCGAGTAGCTTCGGGGTAATCTCGCCATCGACGATCAGTTCGAATCGTTTGCCGATGCGGACGTCGGTGATCTGACCGTCGCCGAATCGTTGAAGAGCCCGGGCCGTTGCCTTTCCGGCGGGATCCAGCAGGACCTCTTTCGGCATTACGTCAACGATCACTGTGGCCACGCGCGCTCCTCGAAATGTCTGCTCGGTAGCCTCAGTCTACAAGTCGAGAGCCCGTCGATTCCTCAGCGGCTCCGAGGTGAAAGCTCACCGCGCGCCACGAATTGCTCGACGACGATCTTGCCCCAGAGGTCGTATCCCACCGGTCCGGGGTGGAACCCGTCGCGGGCGAAAAAGTCCGCGGGGTAGGGAATCGGCGGACGATTCATCGTGATTCGGTCTTCGCGCATCAAGGCGGCCCTGGCCGTTCGTTCAATTCCCTGCGAGATCCGATACAGCGCCGACCGCAGCGGTTCCGGTAGCCGCGTGAATCGGAAGAATGCCGGCAGGCTAGCGACGGCGATGAGGGCCTCGGGGTTCGCCTCCCTCAGCGCACGACAGATGGCGACGAGGTTTCGGGCGGCGACCCGGCGGTTGCGGATGTTCATCGCATCGTTCGCGCCGAGCGAGACGTAGATGATGTCAGCGGGGTGCGCCAGCGCCTCGTCGAGAAAATCGCGGATGAACTCGTCGGTGCGGTGGCCGTTCTTTCCGATTGCACGCCACGTTGCGCCGCGACCGGTGAGGAGGGAAGCGTGGTGTGCGATTCGCGCGGGGAGCATTTCGTCCCGCGTTGTCACGCCACACCCCGCCGCAATCGAGTCACCGACAACCAGGACGCGGAAAGGCTTTGGCCCAGCAACTGTGCCTTCCCACGGGGTGGGTGCATCGGGGAGCCGTGAGGTTGTCAGCTTCTTTTGAACCCCGACCGCGATGGCGGGCAGAAGCTCGATTCCGCTCGCGAGTCGTGGGAAACGGAACTCCCAGGTCAGCGGCCAGCTCGACTCTGAATCCGCTCCCTGAGTGAATCGACGGGGCATGGTTATTCCTTTGTCATGAGGTCAGGCGGGAAATCAGTTCACGGTATCGCGCGGCGGTCTCGTCAACGATGTCGTCGGGCAGGTGCGGGGGCTTTCCCGTCTTGTCCCAATTCGCACTCAGCCAGTTGCGCACGCCCTGCTTGTCGAATGAATCGAGCCGGTTAGGCCCGCCCGCCGCGTAGGTTTCCACATCCCAGTAGCGCGACGAGTCGCTCGTGAGCACTTCGTCGCACAGGGTCAGAGTGCCCGTCCCGCGATTCCGCCCGAATTCAAACTTGGTGTCGGCGAGGATGAGCCCGCGCGCCTCGGCAATCTCGGTTGCGCGCCGGAAGATGGCCAGGCTGGTGTCCCGCAATTCACGGGCTGTGTCTTTCCCGACCAGTGCGACGGTTCGGTCGAACGAAATGTTTTCGTCGTGTTTACCCACCGGCGCTTTGTGTGCGGGGGTGAACAGTGGCTCCGGCAGGCGGTCGCCGTTAGACAAACCGGCGGGAAGTTCGATTCCGCAGACGGTACCCGACTCCTGGTATTCCACCCAGCCACTTCCGGCCAGGTAACCGCGCACGACGCACTCGACGGGGATCATGTCCAGTGTTCGGACGAGCATTGCGCGATCGGACACCTCGGCGGGCGCAATTCCCGTCATGAGGTGATTGGGGAATTCGGCCAGTTTCCAGAACCACCAGCGCGAAAGCTTCGTGAGCAGAGCCCCCTTCCCCGGGATGTCCGGCTCAAGAATCTGATCGAAAGCGGAAATGCGGTCGCTCGTGACAATCAACATGATCGGTGAATCAACGAGACTTGCTTCGGCCTCGGGGATGTAGAGGTCGCGAACCTTGCCCGAATAGGTGTGACGCCAACCAGCAAAAGTCATCGGTCAGCGCTCTCGGCGATGTCATTTCGGTAGTGCGCACCATCGAGTGTGATGAGACCCAGAGCGGAATAGACGCGTTCGCGGGCTTCGGCGAAGTTTGCGCCGCTCGCGATGACGGAAAGCACGCGACCACCGGTCGAGACGAATCCGCCGTCAGAAACGGCCGTCGCTGCATGAACGATCGAAACACCGTCGAGCGCGAGGGCATCGCTCAAACCGGTGATGGCCCGACCGGTCTCGGGCGACTCG
>JBIILU010000090.1:0-5302 GCA_044338315.1 Microbacteriaceae bacterium
TAGAACCATGAACTCGCTCTTCGCCATTCCCGCGTGGATGGATTTGGTTGCCGTCGGCATCGGTGCGGCTCAGGGTGCAATGTTCTCGTCGCGCTATCGCGGTGCCGAGTTGGACCTCTTGGGAGTTGCCATCATCGGAATTGTCAGCGGTTTCGGTGGTTCGATTTTGCGTGACCTGCTCTTGTCGACCGATATTGCCGCCTTCCAAACCGACTGGTATCTCGTGACCGCAGTCATCTGCGCAATGGCCGGCATGCTCGTGTCATCTCTGTTGCACCGAATCGAAATGGTCATTAACGTTTTCGACGCATTGACAATTGGCGCCTTCGGAGCGATCGGAACGACGAAGGCCCTCGCGCACGGGCTTCCCGTAGTCCCCGCCCTCGTAATTGGAGTCGCCGCCGCTGTTGGTGGTTCGATCTTCCGCGACATGTTGCTTGCTCTCCCCATCCAGTTGATGCAGGTCGGCTCGCTCTATGCTGTGGCGGCCGGGTTCGGCAGCGCGACAGTCATCGGCGTCTTAGCGGCCGGTCAAGACATCACGGTTGCGGGAATAGCCGGAGTTGCCGTGACCACAATCATCCGTATGTTGTCCGTCATCCTCGGATGGCGACTTCCATCTGCGCGGGAAATCCCGACCGTTACGTCGGTCATTCGCACCATTCGCAAGAGGCGTTAGCCTGAGGCCCGTGTCAGGGCGCACAGCACTCTCTCCGCATTTTTCCTCAGTTTTTGCGCGCTTGACCAGCCACGGTGGCAACGCTAGGTTGAGCACGTAAGGACCATAAAGCCTGCACACAACTCAAAGGAGAGTAATGAACGGTCAACAGCAGCAAGCAGCTCTGTCCCAAGAGCTCAAACGTCGAATCGACGTCATTCAGTCAGACGAGGCGGGCGACGAGTCACACCGCGCGCTCACGTCGTCCGAATTGTGGGCGGCGGGGATTATCGTTGTCGGCACCCTAGCTATCGGATTGGTGGTTTCGCTCTAATGTCACAAACTCAAGAAGCAGTTCGTCAAGCAGGAACATTTGGATCTCTCCCCGTTCTCAAGAACGAGCGCGAGTGGGGATTCGCAGACTTCACCTGGGTCAACATCGGCCTCGCCATCGCCACCTGGGCATTCTTGGTTGGTGGTGCAACCGCGCTGTTCGTTGGCTTTAGTCAGGGCATCGCCGCCATGATCATCGGTAACGTTGCCGGTGTCATCATCATGTTGCTCGCTACCACGGTAATTAGCAGCCGATACGGAGTCGAGCAGTACACGATACTCCGCAGCATTTTTGGTTTTGGTGGGGTCGCGTTGATTTTCTTCACCGTGATTACCTTCACCGAGGTCGGCTGGTCGGCCCTGCTAGGGGCGATGTTCGGTCGCGCAACTGCACAGGTTTCGAACGCGGTTTTTGGGACTGCCATTGACCCCAACTCGATTCTGGTCACCGTGTTCGCATTGATCTGTATTCTCGCCGCGTGGGCGCTTGTCGCCAAGGGCCCGGTCTCGATTAAAGCGTTTAACCGCATTGTTGCTCCTGGGTTGGCGCTCGTGATTGCCGGACTGATCATCTTCCTGTTCACGCAAACGACGTGGACCGACCTGATGGCCGCAGCCCCACTTGGACCGTTTGAAGACCCACGCTTGAACTTTGCGATCGCTGTTGAGTTCAACCTCGGCGTGGCCTTCTCGTGGTGGCCCATCATGGGAAGCCTTGGGCGCCTCACAAAGTCCCCTCAGGCATCGCTGTGGCCCGCGTTTATTGGGCTCGCAGTCGTGACCATCATCGCTCAGCTGGTGGGTATGGCGTCGGCACTTACTCTCGGTGATTGGGACCCCACGGTGTGGTTGTTGACCGCCGGCGGGGCAGTGTTCGGAGTGATCGCGTTGATGTTCATCGCCTTCGCCAACATCACGTCCCTCGCGTCCATCGTGTATTCCAACACGCTTGCTTTGCGTCAGGCGAGTGGAAAACTCTTCGCCACCACCCGATGGGAAGTTCTGGCGGGAATCTTCCTGGTTCCTGCCGCAATCGTGAGCTTCTTTCCCGGATTGTTGTACGACCAGTTCCTGCTGTTCGTCACCTTCTCGGGCGCGTTCCTCTCGGCGGTCTGTGGAACAGTCATCGCGGATTACTTCGTCTTGCGCAAGCAGCGGATTAACCTCGGAGCGCTCTACGCGCCGGGCAGTAAGTCGCGTTACCACTTCCACGGCGGTTTTAACCTCGCAGCGATGATCTCATCACTTGCTGGTGTTGGAGCGTACCTCTGGTTGTACAACCCGATGACATTGGAAACTGAGGCGCTGTTCAACTGGACTACCGCGTCCGTTCCGGCCGTGGCGGTTTCCTTTGTGCTGCACTTGTTGCTCACTCCGCTGCTCAACTCGGCAAAATCCGGGCGCGGTGGCTACGAATTGCCAACCGAGCTCGAATCCGCAAAGAAATAGTAAGCAACTAGTTAGGAATCTTCCGATGCCCCGTTCGATGAAAGCGGCTGTCCACACCGGCAAATCTGACCGACTCGACATTGTTACTGTCGAGCTCGACGATCCGAAAGCCGGCGAGGTGCTGATTCGAATGGGTGCATCGGGAGTTTGCGGTTCCGACCGCCATGTGGTTGATAGCGAGTGGCCTATGCCCACACCCACCATCCTCGGTCACGAAGGTGCTGGTGTTGTCGAGGCGGTGGGTGTCGGTGTCACCACCGTTCGCCCTGGCGATCACGTCATCCTCTCGTGGTTCGCACCCTGCCAAAAGTGTCGGTCCTGTGCCGAGGGCAAGTCGTGGGCCTGCACTCGAACGCGCTCGGTGGAGTGTGTGATGCCCGATGGCACAACACGTCACACAATTGATGGGAAACAAGCTTTTCCCTATTTGGGGTTGGGCACGATGGCAGAGTTCACCGTGGCGCCCGAATCTGCCGTCGTGGTCATTCCAAACGAGGTTCCCTTTGACGTCGCAAGCCTGATTGGCTGTTCTGTCACCACGGGCGTAGGTGCGGTCCTCAACAATGCCAGGGTGACCGCCGGGTCGTCCGCCGTTGTGATCGGCTGCGGAGGCGTGGGACTGTCGGTCATCATGGGCCTCGCTCTCGCCGGCGCACACCCGATCATCGCAGTCGACATTAGCACCGACAAGTTGGATGCTGCGGTCCGGTTCGGCGCGACGCACACTGTCATTGCGGGCGACAACATGGTCGCGGGAATCAAGGAAATCGCCCCCGATGGCGTCGACTATTCTTTCGAAGCAATCGGCCGAGTGGGAAGCATCGAGCAGCTGCCCAGCATCACGCGGGCGGGTGGTACAGCGGTAATTGTTGGGCTTCCTCCCGTTGGTCATCGTGCAACCATTGACCCCCTCAGTTTCGCTGAGCTGGGCCTGACTTTGATCGGGTCAAATTACGGGGGATCTGTTCCCCTCGTTGACTTCCCGCGGATTGCGTCACTGTATCTCGCCGGTAAATTGCCTCTGGACGACCTGATATCGGATCGTGTAGGACTCGATGAGGTCAACGAGGCTCTGGACGCGATGCGGCGAGGTGAACGCACCCGTTCCGTGATCGTTTTTTAGAGTGACTGGACGCCTCGGAAGCAACGACAGCAGTCGCGTTCGCGTGGGTGCCGTGCAGTTTGAGCCCGTTCACGGTGACGTAGATGCAAATCTTGCTCGGGTGCGTGAGCTTATTCTTTCCGGGAATGGACCGGCGCCGAAAATCGTCGTGCTCCCCGAGATGGCCATGACCGGCTACATCTGGTCGAGCGCCGCCGAAATAATGCCTCACGCCGTAAAGTGCAGCGATCCTGATACTCAAGCTCAATGGGTTGCTGTGGCTAAGGAGACCGGGGCGTGGCTCGTTATCGGTCACCCCGCATTCGACAGTGCCACGGGTGCCCTCACCAACCGGTGCACGCTGGTATCCCCCACCGCCGTGGTGGGACACTATGACAAGACGTGCTTGTTTGTGGCGGATCTGACGTGGGCGACTGCAGGCGAACTCGTTCCACCACTGTGGCAAACACCGTTGGGCACAGTTGCGCCGCTGATTTGCGCCGATTTGGATTACCCCGAGCCGATTGACTCTGCCGTGGCGAGGGGTGCGCAGGCAATCCTCCTCTCCACTGCATGGGTAGCTGAGCCAGCGCCGAGCGCCACGTGGACGATCCGAGCCACAGAATATGGGGTGCCCATAATCGCCGCTGACCTCATCGGCACTGATCACGCAACGGTCTTCAGCGGCGGAAGCTGCATCCTCGACGCTGATGGCGTTGTTCTCACGTCGAACGATTATGACGACTGTTTAATCATGGCTGAGCTCGAGGTGCGGTCAACCTCGGTTTCACCCGAGTCGATAGCAAACAAACTCGACATAGGTGTCCACTCCCTGAGCATCGCTGGTGATGCGGTCACACCGAAGAACGTCACGATCAGCGTCTGGTCGGGAGACCCGTCCGTGGTCCCCCCGCCACCGACGCATGTTGATCAGAACCCACATCTGGTGGTTCTGCCCACCGTGGCAGATTGCCCCGATGATTGGCTTGCCGACAAACAGGCTTATTCGTCATTACACAAAGTGCTGGTGGTTCAAGGTCGACGATTTCGCACTGACGAGCCCGACGAAATTCTCATCGTCACGCCAAATTCTGGCTATTTCGCGTTCACCTCATCCGAACCGGAACCCGCCGCTGCGCTTATTGACGTCGCGGGGTTACTCATCGGTGTAATGCCAAATGCAGTGTTAGCGTCTCACGCCGTCTCACGGGCGCTCTCAATGCTCGGGGCCTCAATCATTTTGAGTCAGGGCGTCCACACACTTCAACCTCCGCGCCAATCAGCCAAGACTCGAGCGCCTTTCCCTGTGGGTCTCGGCGATGCGGATAGCACGTTCGCACACCCCGTCAGGTTCCGCGCAGGAGACGCGAACGTTTGGCTGGGGTTCTGTTCAGAAACAGAAACCGTTCCATCGGGCATTTTCAGCCCCGACCACGTGTCGTGGCCGCGACGCGAAAGTCTAGGGTTGCAAGGGCGCTGGGTCTCTCAAACCTGTTCCCTCGACACCGCAGACCCGTGGGGGTTCCATGCAGGTGCGAAACCACTCATCGCGTCACGCAATGTCGCGATTTACGCGGATTCATTTCTTCCGAAAGTTACCCCTCGTCAGTGGCGGAAAATTGATGCAGCACCGCAGTATCCCTGAGGAACCATCAATCAAGGGCGCAGCAACGGATGGCGACGACGGGCCGCCACCACCACGGCGCCCGTCGCCATCAGGAACAGCCCCGCAAGTGCGAAGCCCGATGCATCAGCAAGAC
>JBIILU010000007.1:0-54625 GCA_044338315.1 Microbacteriaceae bacterium
AGCGCATGAGCTACACAATCATCAATCCCGCGACCGGCGAATCGATGGAAACCATCGAGCACGCGACGGTTGACGAAACGGATGCCGCCATTGAACGCGCGCGCATTGCCCAAAAGGAATGGGCGGCCTTTACGCCGGCCGAACGAGCACAGGCGCTGCGAGCGTTCGCACGAACGGTTGAGGCCGACGTTGAAACCCTCGCGGCACTCGAAGTGCGCAACTCGGGCCACCCGATTGGTCAGGCACGGTGGGAAGCGAACCACGTCACCAACGTTCTCGACTACTACTCCGCAGCACCCGAACGATTGCTGGGCAAGCAGATTCCCGTCGCGGGCGGCATCGACATCACGTTCAATGAACCGCTGGGCGTCGTCGGAATAATCACCCCGTGGAACTTCCCCATGACGATCGCGTCGTGGGGGTTCGCGCCGGCGCTCGCCGCCGGAAACGCGGTGGTGCTCAAGCCCGCTGAGTGGACTCCCCTCACGAGCCTGCGTCTGGCGGAACTCGGTGAAAAGGCCGGACTTCCCGCTGGACTGTTCCAGGTCATCGCGGGCAAGGGTTCTGTCGTCGGAAACCGATTCATCACCAACGAAACCGTTCGCAAGGTCGTTTTCACCGGTTCCACCGAGGTCGGCAAAGACATCATGCGCGGTGCCGCTGACCAGATCAAGCGCGTGACCCTCGAACTGGGCGGAAAGAGTGCGAACATCGTCTTCGCCGATGCCGACGTTGACAAAGCTGCGGCGACAGCGCCGTATTCGGTGTTCGAGAACGCCGGCCAGGATTGCTGTGCGCGTTCGCGAATTCTTGTTCAGAAGTCGGTGCTTGATCAGTTCATGGAGGGATTCGAGACAGCGGTCAAAGGCGTAGTTGTCGGTGACCCCACACAGGACGCCACCGAGGTCGGGCCGCTTGTTCACGCAAACCACAAAGCGACCGTCGAAAGGTACCTCGACAAGGCCAATGTTGTCTTCCGCGGTTCGGCGCCCGACGGCCCCGGAAACTGGTTCGCCCCGACCGTTGCGCTGTCGCGAGGGTTGGACGACCCATGCATGACCGACGAAATCTTTGGACCCATCGTCACCGTGCACGCGTTCGAGGACGAAGCCGACGCCATCGAGATCGCCAACGCCACCGAGTTCGGATTGTCCGGTTCGATTTGGACACGTGACATCGGCCGTGCACTTCGCGTCTCGCGAGCCGTCGAAAGCGGAAACCTGTCCGTCAACTCGCATTCGTCCGTTCGATACAACACGCCGTTCGGCGGATTCAAGCAGTCCGGCCTCGGCCGCGAGCTCGGACCGGACGCACCGCTTCACTTCACCGAAGAGAAGAACGTTTTCATCCCCACCGATTAGCCAGAGAAAGGACTCGACATGGCTATAGAACAAATGGATCTGACCCAACGACTGAAAGGCAAGGTTGCGATCGTTACCGGCGGTGCCAGCGGCATCGGGCTGGCGACGGTCAAGCGACTGCGCGCGGAAGGTGCGATTATCGTCATCGGCGACCTTGACCCGACAACGGGCGAGGCGGCGGCGGCGGAAGTCGAGGGAACATTCATCAAGGTGAATGTCGCCGACGAGGATGAGGTTAACCACCTCTTCGACGAAACCGTTCGACTGCACGGTCGAATCGATATCGCCTTCAACAACGCCGGCATTTCACCTCCCGACGACGACTCGATTGAGACGACGGAACTTCCTGCCTGGCAGAAGGTCCAAGACGTCAACCTCAAGAGCGTGTATCTCTGCTGCCGTGCCGCCCTGCGTCACATGGTCAAGCAACAGAGCGGGTCGATCATCAACACCGCATCCTTCGTGGCCCTCATGGGAAGCGCGACGAGCCAGATCTCGTACACGGCATCGAAGGGTGGCGTGCTTGCGATGAGCCGCGAACTCGGCGTGCAGTTCGCTCGCCAGGGGATTCGCGTCAACGCGCTCTGCCCGGGACCGGCGGACACGCCGCTGTTGCGCGAACTGTTCGCAAAGGACCCCGAGCGCGCCCAGCGCAGGCTCGTCCACGTGCCCATCGGACGCTTCGCCAAGCCCGAGGAACTGGCGGCGGCGGTCGCGTTCCTCGCCAGCGACGACGCCGGATTCATCACGGCATCGACGTTCCTCGTTGACGGCGGAATCTCGGGCGCCTACGTCACTCCCCTCTGATTCCCATGGAGGATTACGATCTGTTTGCCCCGACAGCCCTCGACGCATCGGGCGTCGGGGCAGGCCGATCGCTGTTGCTCACCCCCATTCGCGGGGGAAACACCTACGAGGAAGCTGTTGAGCGAATCCTCCACACGATTCGACTCGGTCTGGTCCAAGCCGGAGAGCAACTTCCGCCCGAACGTGAACTGGCGACGATGTTCGAAATTTCGCGCGACACCGTGCGCGAGGCCATCGCGTCACTCACCGATGCGGGGTATCTCATCATTCGTCGCGGCCGTTACGGCGGGACGTTTGTAGCCGACGCAATCCCCGAGGGGCCTGTTGTCATTGGTCGAGACAGGGATGTCTCGCCGCGCCTTGCGTTCACCGCACCCGAAATTCACGACGTTCTTGTGCTGCGGTCGGTTTTGGAACCGGGCGCCGCTTTCCACGCGGCAACGAGTGACCTCACGGGGGAGATGCGCGAAAAGTTGTGGGCCGCCCACCAGGAGACGGCGAGCGCGGACCCGCGGGACTATCGCCGATTCGATTCACGCCTGCACCTGCTCATTGCCGAACTGACGGGCTCGAATGCTCTCGTCAATCAGGTCGCCCAAACGCGCGTCAAGGTCAACGAGCTGCTGGACGAGATCCCCCTGTTGCCGCCCAACATTGCCCACTCCAATTCACAGCACGAGGCCATCGTGATGGCAATCCTGACCGGCCGCGCCGACGACGCCGAGGCCGCCATGCGAGACCATCTCTCCGGTTCAGCCGCGCTGTTGCGCGGCTTCCTCAGCTAGCTGCCCGAACGCTCGAGCTGGTTGTCTTCGGTCGCCGAGTCGGCGTCCTTGGAGGGCTTCTCGACTCGATTGCGAATGTCGTCGGCGACTTTCTGGCGCATCGGCCCGAGAAAGAGAACGCTGAGTGCGAGCGAGATTGCGGTCGCGTAAATCGCACCCCAAATCCACCCGCACCCCACCAGCAGCAGAATCGCGAGGGAGACGACGAACAATCCGACGCGCACAGCGGTGTAAACGGCCCACGGTTTCATAACTCTCATCGTACGGTCACGCAGCCGTTTAGACTTTGACTATGCTCGCTCGCGTTCTGTTCGTCGTCATCGTCATCGTCGTTGCGCTCGACATCTATGCGCTGGCCGACATCGCGTTCGCTGCGCGCGACCGCATCCGTTCGCTCAACAAGGCGTTGTGGGCGGCCATCGTCCTTCTCGTCACGCCCGTCGGCGCAATCCTGTGGTTCTTTCTGGGTAAAACGCGTCGAAACCGAAATGAACGACCGTCTGCCGGATTCAACAACTTTCCGAACAATCGCAGCGTGGAATCAGAAACACCGGAACAGCGCATCGCACGACTCGAAGAGGAACTGCGCAAACTCGATGACGAGGACGGTATTCCGCCGAGCCCCGGCTCATGATCGCCGAGTCGGTCGCTCCGGCAACGCGGTGGGCGTTCGCTTTCCTGCGCGGGCTCGTCTCCCGCGGTGTTCGTGACGTCGTCATTTCGCCCGGATCGCGGTCGCAGGCACTCGCTCTCGTCGCCGCCGAATTTGCCGATCGCCGACTGCTCGCGGTGCACGTCGTCATCGACGAACGAGTCGGGGCATATCTCGCACTCGGGTTGGCGGTCGAATCACAGCGACCCGTCGCAATTGTTGTCACGTCCGGTACCGCCGTTGCCAACCTGCACCCCGGGGTGCTGGAAGCGCACCACGCGGGAATCCCGTTGATTGTGGTCACCGCCGACCGGCCCGAGGCGTTGCGGTCGACGGGTGCAAACCAGACGACCACGCACATCGGAGCGTTCGGCGTCGCCGCTCGGAAAACAATCGACAGTGCGCCGCCCGGGTCCGATGCCGAAGTCGCCGGTGATGCGAGTGCCGCTGACGCCGTTGTCGCCGCTCTTACCGAATCCGGACCGATTCACGTCAACGCGCAGTTTGCCGAACCTCTCTCCTCGACCCTCGACGCACAGGCGTTCGACTCGGTCGAACAGGGCGAGTTGCCCGAATCGGCGACCGCCATCGACAGTGTCGAGGTGGCCGTGGCAGCGGGCAGAATCGTCGTCGCGGGTTACGGCGCAGGTCCACGCGCGGAACAGTGGGCGCGCGAATTGGGCGCACCACTCATCGCCGAAATTGCAAGCGGCGCACATTTTGGCCCCCACCTCGTTACGGACTACCGCCACCTGATGTCCGTCCCCGAATTTGCGGACGCCGTCAGCTCTGTGATTGTCGTCGGTCGGCCCACGCTGTCGCGCGAAATTGATGCGCTGTGCGCGCGGAAGGGCGTTGACGTCACCGTCGTTCGCGGCCCGGAAGCGCAACCGTATCGCCCCCATGACCGCGCGCACCTCGTTGACGGCATCACGGTCACGGGGGATGGCGAGGACCTTGCACAATCCTGGGCGCTGCCCTGGGCGAGGCGATCACGAATTACCATCGACGAAAGGTTCGCCGAACCCGCCGCGAATGTTGAGGGCAGCCTCGCCGAGAAACACGCCGAGCGCGCCGATTTTGCCCGCCAGGAGATGCTCATTCAACGGCAACCCGTGACTCCGGAAATGCTCGTCCGCGCGGTGTGGGACGTGACCTGGCCGCACGACCGACTCGTGTTCGGGGCGTCGCGGTTGATTCGCGTTGCCGATTCGATACTGCCCGGCAAACCGCTCAGGGTGCACGCCAACCGCGGACTTTCCGGAATTGACGGGACGATCGCCACCGCGCAGGGGATTGCGGCGGCAGCGATGAGCGACCCCGAGGCAACTCACGTTGGCGTCACCCGCGTGGTTCTCGGAGACCTCGCCGCGCAACACGACATCGGCGCCCTCGCAAACCTGAAGGGCAGCATTCAGGTCATTGTGGGAAACGACGGTGGGGGCAGAATCTTCGACGATTTGCCCGTGGCAACCACCGCAAACCCCTCCCATTTCGATCGTGTTATGCGGACACCGCAAAGCATTGAATTCGAGTCGGCAGCCCGCACATTCGGGCTCGACTTCCACCGGGCACAAACGCGCGGGGAGTTGACGGCGGCACTGTCGGAGTTTGCTCGTCCAACCCTGATCGAAGTGGTTCTGCCCCGCGACTAACCCGCGAGCGCGTCGCGGATCGGGCGGAACTTCAGTTCCGTCTCGGCGAACTCGGATTCGGGGTCAGACCCGTCGATGATTCCCGCGCCCGCGTGTGCGACGATCTCGTTTTCGCCCCACTGTGCGCACCGCAGGGCAATCGCCCAGTCGCCGTTTCCTGCACCGTCGACCCAGCCGATCGGGCCGGCGTAGCGATTGCGGGGAATCGCTTCGATTTCGGCGATGGTCGCGAGCGCGCGATCCTTGGGAACACCGGCGACCGCCGCGGTCGGGTGCAGCGAATCGATCAGGTCGAAGACTGTTGACCGCGTGCCCAGGACTCCCGACACGTCGCTGGCCAGGTGCCACACGTTCGCCAGTCGCAGCGTGAACGGGGTCGCCGCGCCGACGATCGAGCGGCAGTGCGGTGCGAGCGCGGTGATGACCGACGTGACGGCGTATTCGTGTTCCTCGCGGTCCTTCGCGCTGGCGGCCAACGCCGCCGCAGCGGCCATATCCGTTGCCACGTCCGCGCCGCGCGCCGCTGAACCCGCGAGCACACGGGCTGCAACGCGTCGATGGTCAACGCTCACGAGCGTTTCGGGGGACGCACCCCACAACCCGTCGAGGGCGAAAATGTGAGTGTCGGGATATTCACTCGTCAACCGTTGCAGCGGAGCCCGCTCATCTCCCGCGGTGGTGATTTCGCCTGTGATGGCACGGGCAACGACCACCTTTCCGAAGTTCACATCAAGCCGCGCGAGTGCCGCGCGAACCCTGTCTCGATAGACCGAGTCAATGTTTGGCCATGCAACAACGGGAGCGGCGCCTACCGTGCGACGAGTCGCCTCTGGTGCCGCCGCCGCATCACCGATGGTCACGATGGAAACGTCCCGCCCTCGGCGAATGATCGCCGTTCGAGGAACCACAAGCTGGGCGAGACCAACAGGGTCGAACTGCCCGCTGCCCAAAGCAACAATGTGTTGACGCAGATTGGGGGCGATTGTCTTCAGGGCCGCTTGCCACAACTCGCTCAACTCGGCGAATCGGTCGGGACCACTCGCCGTCCAACGGGTGTGTTCCCCCATGCCGACGATTTCCACTTCCCCGTGGCGGTAATACATCGGTCGAGACGCTGAAGCGAACTCGATTAACGAGCCAAAACGTGCGGTCGGCAACGACTCGACGACGACGGGTTCCTGAGGGGCAAACGACACACATTAAGGCTACGCCCGCGCGGATAGACTTGTGACCGTGACGAGTGCTGACCTGGGTAAGGACCCCCGCGAGGTGTCCGCAATGTTCGACGATGTCGCACCGCGATACGACCTCACCAACGCTTTGCTGTCCCTCGGTTCGGCGTCCCTGTGGCGAATCGCCACCGTGAGGGCACTCGGAATTTCCGCCGGAGACCGCGTTCTTGACATCGCCGCGGGAACCGGCACGTCCTCCGCCGCACTCGCTCGCGCCGGCGCGCGCGTGACAGCGCTCGACTTTTCGCCCGGAATGGTGAGCGTCGGGCGGGAGCGCCACCCCGAAATCGAATTCGTCGAAGGCGACGCGCAACAGTTACCGTTCGACGATGCCAGCTTCGATGCCGTCACCATCTCGTTTGGATTGCGCAACGTGAATGACCCGCACCGGGCACTCGCCGAAATGCGACGCGTGCTCGTCCCGGGCGGTCGCCTGGTGATATGTGAATTCACAACACCACCGAACGGTCTGGTTCGCGAGGCTTACGCGTTCTATCTCAACAAGATCATGCCGTCCATAGCGGCACTGGCCAGTTCCAACCCAACCGCGTACACCTACCTCATGCAGTCAATCGTGGACTGGCCCACGCAAGGAGTCCTCAGCGGTTGGATTCGCGACGCCGGTTTTGGCGAAGTCAAGTATCGAAACCTCACCGCGGGAGTGGTGGCACTTCACCGCGGACGCGCACCGTTGGGAGCAGACCTGTGAGTCACATAACGACGATCGCATCGAACTTCGGTCTCGGTGCGGCGATGACCTCAACGCCCGAGGAACGTGCGTTGGTCAAGCGACTCGACGCGGGACTGCAGACGATCGAGGCCGGTCTTGCCGAGAACCTGCACTTTGGCGACCAATACACCAACACCGTCGCCCGCTATTTGTTGGAGGCAGGCGGGAAGCGCGTCCGACCGCTCCTTGCACTGTTGACCGCCGAGCTTGGCGACTCAGACTGTCGAGACGTCTTGCTCGCCGCGCAGGTCGTCGAACTGATTCACCTGGCAACCCTGTATCACGACGATGTGATGGATGATGCGGACCTGCGCCGCGGTGTGCCGACCGCACACACAAAATTCGGGAACTCGATTGCGATCATCACCGGCGACCTGCTTCTCGCTCGTGCCAGTTCACTCGCGTCGACTCTGGGCGATGAAATGGTCCGGCTGCACGCATCCACCTTCGAGCGCTTGTGTCTGGGGCAACTCCACGAAATCACGGGGCCGACAGGTGGCGCTGACCCGATCGAGCACTATCTGAAAGTGCTCGCCGACAAAACGGGTTCCCTGATTGCCGCGAGCGCAATGGTCGGCGTGATGACATCGAACGCACCGGCCGAGTTCGGCGAGCCACTGCGTGAGTTCGGGGAAAAAATCGGCGTGGCCTTTCAAATCATTGATGATGTGCTTGACCTCAACGGTGGCGAAACAGGAAAGTCCAAGGGGACCGATGTCCGTCACGGCGTTGCGACGCTGCCGGTGCTGTTCATGCGGCAGTCGACGGATGCCGACGCACGAGCACTCGATGAAGGACTGACTGCGGCGGCCGCGGCGGACGATGACGCCCGATTCGAAACACTCGTCGACGAACTGCGCGCCAGCCGCTTCACCGCAGAAACCATCGCTACCGCCCAGCGGTGGGGCACCGAGGCGGTCACGGCGCTCGGGGTGATCCCCGACGGGCTCACCAAACAATCCCTTACGCGATTCGCGTCCCGAGTTGTGGAAAGGTCACACTAAATGTCCACGTTGCGTCTCGCCATTGTCGGTGCCGGTCCTGCCGGCATCTATGCCGCCGATATTTTGCGAAAGTACGAACGTTCGTTTGATGTGAGCATTGACCTGTTCGACCGCCTCCCCGCCCCCTACGGACTCGTCCGATACGGAGTGGCCCCCGATCACCCGCGCATCAAGGGAATCATCACGGCGCTGCGCGACATCCTCGATTCGGGCGGAGTTCGCGTTTTCGGCAACGTCAATTTCGGAACCGACATCACGCTGGACGACCTGAAACAGCACTACAACGCCGTCATTTTTTCAACTGGCGCCATCAAGGACGCACCGCTTTCGATCCCCGGAAACGAACTGGACGGGTCTTACGGCGCCGCCGATTTTGTCAGCTGGTTTGACGGGCACCCCGATGTTCCCCGCGAATGGCCGCTCAACGCCCGTGAGGTTGCCGTCATCGGAAACGGAAACGTCGCGCTCGACGTCGCACGCATGCTGGCCAAGCACGCCGACGATCTGCTCACGACCGAAATCCCCGAGAACGTTTATCGCGGACTGAAAGAGAGCCCCGTCACCGACGTTCACGTGTTCGGTCGGCGCGGACCGATGCAGGTCAAGTTCACTCCGCTCGAACTGCGTGAGCTGGGTGAAATGAATGATGTCGACATGATTTTGCATGACGAAGATTTCAACTACGACGAAGCGTCGCAGGCCGCAATCGAATCCAACAAGCAGGTTTTTGTGATCGACAAGGTGTTGACCCAGTGGCGCGACCGCGAAACCGGTTCGGCCAGCCGCCGACTGCACCTGTACTTTTACGCGAAGCCGACGGAAATCGTCGGCGATGCCGGAAAAGTTGTCGGATTCCGATTCGAACGCACCGAATCCGACGGGGCCGGTGGTGTTCGCGGAACCGGCGAGATTCGCGAAATCCCGGTTCAGGCGGTGTACCGCGCGGTCGGATACTTCGGATCCGAACTGGACGGCGTTCCCTACAACTCCAAGCACGGCGTCATCCCCAACCACGAGGGTCGCGTCCAGGACGACGACAACAACGTTGTCCCCGGGGTTTACGCCACGGGCTGGATCAAGCGTGGACCGGTCGGGCTCATCGGTCACACCAAATCGGATGCTATGGAAACCGTCGCTCACCTGGTCAAGGATCAGGCGTCGTGGTGGGCGCCCGCCGACCCCAGCGAGACCGCGATTGTCGAACTTCTGAATTCGCGTGGCGTCGCTTACACAAACCTTGACGGTTGGCACCGACTCGATGATTTCGAAAAGACCCTCGGCGAAGCCGCCGGGCGTGAACGAATCAAGGTCGTTCCCCGTGACGAGATGATCGACATCTCGCGCGGTGAAACTTTCTAGCGCGTTATTTTTGACGTCTTCGAGCTGACCTTGACGGCGACGCGCTTACCGGCTTTAGTCCCCACCAGTCGAACCGAGATCTTGTGTCCGACGTCCGCCGTTTTCAGCACATACGTCTTTTTGGTTGCTCCCGCGATGGGAGCACCGTCGCGTAGCCATTGTTTCGAGAATGTCGTTCCCGACGTCCACGTTCCGTAGTTCGCGGTGAGGGTGCGTCCCTTGCGCTTGGTGCCGGAAATCTTGGGTTTTGGTTGCGATGCGATGGACGACACCGTTGGAGCTCGCGACTTGATGGAATATGAGCCCACGCTGCCGTAATCCGAATAGACGCCGGTCCGGCCCACCCCGTCGATGGTGATGTAATACGTGCCGTTGGGCAGATCGACGTTGATGATCCCGTCCATGCCGACGACCGGGGAGCGGCCGAGATAGAAAGGGTCGCCCGCGAGGTTGTAAACCGGATTTGGGTCTTCCCACATATCGCTTAGAGCATCGGTACTGAAAACCACATTCCCGCCCCCGTCCAGCAGGGACAACTTGATGTCGAGATTGGTACTGGGTGTCGGCGGGCCTGCATAGATGCCTATGCTGCCCGCGGTGACGGTGACCTTGTACCAGTCGACGTCTAGGCGACCGCCGATGACCGCATCGAGGGCGGTGGAACTGAGGGCTAAAGCCGTTGCCGTTGAGTTGTTTGCTTCGTCCGACAGGAGCTGGGCACCGGACGCCGAAATGGCACTCAGGTCATCTTCTTCGTTTGAGGCGGGTTCTGCGGCTGTAGCGTAACCACCGTCAGACCATTGCACCAGTCCGTTAATGTATCCAGCGCCCATGATTGGGGCCCAGTTCGTGCCGTCACCAGACCCAAAGAAATACTCAGTCCACTCGTCACCGGTTACGTCATCGATCCCGTCCTCATCGTCATCGAGGAAATACTCGTCACCGTCTGAATCGCCGAAGCTTCCGTCGTGATTGAGGCTCAGGTTGTGGCCGACCTCGTGGGACACCACATCGGAAATGAATTTTCCGTCGTCGCCGGTTCCCGCAAACGCGAATGCCGGTTGCAGGGCTGCGTGTGGCGTGAACCACTTCCACTCCTCTGACGCGTTGAAGACATCCACAAAGGCAATTCCGCCACACCCACATGTATCGGGGGACCAACTCACATTGCCGGCAGTCACAAGTGCGCGCGTCCCGAACGCGAGATCCGCTAAGTCGACGCGGTCGATGGCGGCGTCACCCGGATCGGCGGTGGTGACGTTCACGTCAAATATGGCGTAATCCTCGGCGACGGCCGCCCACGTATCGATGATTATTTGTTTTTCGGCGTTGCTGAAAGTGGGGCTCGGGTCGATAGTGAAGGCGGGATACACGCCGGCCACGGTCGGACTCGGCGGCGATGTGGGTTCGTCCCATGCAGTTCCGACTGGAACCGTGTGGCCGTCAAAATCGATGAAGATTGTGCGATTCGAGCCCGGTCGGCTGTTGAGAGTGTTGAAATTGGCGAGTGGTATCGATGTCACGTTTTGGGGGATGCCAGCCGCGAGAGGTGCTCGGTTTTGCCTGATGGGGTCGACGTACAGGATTAGTCCCGATTCCGTCATGCGGGCCGTCGGGTCGTTGCGAAGCTGGGCAATGTCGGCCTTGGTCAACTCGGGGTTGAGGGCACGCGCCGCGGCCACACCGTTCTCGGCGACCCATTCGCCGACGGTGGGGATCGAAAGTTCCGGTTCACGAGAATCGGCATCTGCCGCGGATACAGCAAATCCCGCGATTGAAATTGCGATGACGGCGGTTGCGCCAATTGTGCGAATAAGTTTCATGGGCTATCGGAAGTTCACGAATTGGATGTCGATGGGCAGGTCCGAATTCTTGAGGAGACCCATCGTCGCCTGAAGGTCGTCACGACTTTTCGATGTCACGCGAAGCTCGTCGCCCTGAATCTGGGCCTTGACGGTTTTGGGACCGTCCTCGCGGATGAGTTTTGAAATCTCTTTCGCGTGTTCAGACGAAATACCGTTCTTGATCGTCGTTTCGATCCGGTATTCCTTGCCCGAGGGGAACGGTTTGCCGATCTCCAGCGACTTGAGGGAGATCCCGCGCTTGATGAGCTTTGATTCAAAAACGTCGAGAACTGCCTTCACGCGCTCCTCGGAACTGGCCGCGAGGTTCACCGCTGTCGCCTTTTTTTCGATTGTCGCGCCGACCCCTTTAAAGTCGAATCGCGACGCGAGTTCCTTCTCGGTCTGGTTCACGGCGTTGTCGAGCTCCATCGAGTCGACTTTGCTCACGATGTCAAAAGCGGAATCAGCCATGCCTCGAGTTTAGGTCGGAACCATTGACCGCAAAACCCCGTTTGTCAAAGATTCATCAAACTCATATCTAAGGTCACCCAGCCTGAAAACGTCGACATGCACCTCGCTCGGCACAGTCAGTTTCCACACCCGTGCGCAATCTTGTATTGTTGTCAATTGCGCGCTCAACAGATGATTACATGTGTTGGGAACGCACCTGGTGGATTACCCAAGCGGCCAAAGGGATCTGACTGTAAATCAGACTGCTCAGCATTCGGGGGTTCGAATCCCTCATCCACCACCAGGGTTGGGCGCATGAAACGTCGACTGGCGCGTTCATAGGGTACTGAGATAAACTTTCATAATGCCGTTGATACGGGAGGCTTCGTGAGCAATCACCTGAACACGCCGCAGAACGCGTCGGATGGCTCGGTGAGCCCGGAAGCCGCGGGCCAGCCTCAGTCAAGGCGCGAGCGTCGTCTGCTCAGCGGATCGTCACGAGTTGCCGGGGATGGCCTTCCTCAGCCCGTTTCCGCATCAGATCTAATCAGCAACGTCACGACTGCCCCGGCAGTCGCAGGCGAGCCTCCGCTTCCCGCCACAAATCCTCGATCCCGCCGCGACCCAGCTGCTCGCACCGTTCGTCTGCGCCCCGCGAGAGCCCATCGCACTGTTCACGATCTCGTCCCACGCGCCGGCCGAGCGATTCGACGCGTTGCGCGCGAGACGTGGTCGACATCGATTCGCGGGCTCGTTGTCTTGGTCATCGGGGCGTTCTTGGTGACCCTGACTCTGCCGACGACGGGCTTCAATCTCGCGATGCCCGGCTATGCGGCACCCGAAACCGGTGTTCATCAGGAGATCACGGCCGCATCGAATTCCGATGTGGCGACCCCGATCACCCTCGGCACGTTCAGAATCAGCAACTACGGGGATCTCCTCGCATTGAGGTACGGCTCGGGAAACTTCTCCTATTCCGTGGCGAGTACGGGAACCGTTCGGTGGCCGTTCCTCTACGCGGCGCCCATCTCTTCCCCATTCGGCGCGCGAGTTGCCCCGTGTGCTGCGTGTTCCACGTATCACCAGGGGCTCGACTTTGACCCGAAAGAAGGCTCGGCAATCTATGCGATCGCCGCTGGTGTCGTCACGGAAGTTCACAACGATACGTGGGGCTTTGGTCGCTGGGTCGTGATTCGTCACGATCTGAATGGACTCGTCTTCGAGTCCATCTACGCGCACATGGAACGCAAATCGGTCGAACTCAAAAAGGGTGACGAGGTCGCAGTCTCTGATTATGTCGGCCGTGTTGGCAACACGGGCACGTCTACCGGCGCCCACCTACACCTCGAAATTCACGTGGAAGGCGTCGTCGTCGATCCGTTCGCGTTTCTCAAGAAGTACACCGATTAAGGCCTATTGGTAGCGAGGGCGGGACTCGAACCCGCGACACCACGATTATGAGCCGTGTGCTCTAACCACCTGAGCTACCCCGCCGCAACCTTTTAGGTCGAGCCCCGAGTCAGGATTGAACTGACGACCCCTTCCTTACCATGGAAGTGCTCTACCACTGAGCTATCGGGGCGCGTGCACAAAGGCACCATGTGAGATTAGCACCTTGGAAGTACTCCCGCGAAATCGGGGAAAAGTGGCCCTTGCCGGCTGTGACAACGGGACCATCGTGGGTGTTTGCGCGTTGTTTCGCGACACGCCGAAAAACACAATATGTAGTGGAACTACACTCCTGTCATTCCCGCGATATAGTGTTCATCTACCGCGGTTACGCCGCAACCTTGAACCACAGGAGGAACGTATGGACTTCGACAACGACAGTGTTGGCGGCTACGCGGTTCCCGTCGACCCGATGGACCTGCTGCAGTGTGACAGCTGCCAGTAACAATTACTGAGCCTCGAGGCCCCGTTCACATTGATTGTGAGCGGGGCTTTCGCTTTGTCCGATGTTCCGCTGCTCGGCGCGGTTGCGTGGGAGAATAACAAGATGAACGATGTGCGCACGCCCGATCCGGGTTGGTTTTCGGACGACGAATTTGACGACGTCCGTCGGCGTCTTCCGATGCTCTACGTCGAGGCTGTTCCCGTTCACGTCGACGACCTCGGGTTCGTCACCGACATCGGTGTCCTCATTCGCGTCGACCAGTATGGCGAAATGAGATCAGCGCTGGTCGCGGGTCGCGTCAAATACGGGGAGTCGATTCGCGACGCCCTCGTTCGCAATCTCGAGAAGGACCTGGGCTCACTCGCGTTTCCGCGACTCCCACTTTCGCCGGTTCCCGCGACGGTCGCCGAATACTTTCCGTTCCCCGGCAGGCTCGTCGACGAACGGCAGCACGCCGTCTCCCTCGTCTATATCGTTCCCGTGAGCGGAGAGTGCCAGCCTCGACAAGATGCCCTTGATATTCGGTGGATTCCGTTCCATGAGGCTTTGCTCGAGGCAATCGATTCCGAGTTCGTCGGTGGACGCGGCCAGGTTTTGCGCGCCGCGCTCAACACCGTCACCCAGCGGTAGCGGGCTTAGTTCGCCCACTCGCGCAAGAAATGCTCCTTTTGGCGCTCTGAACGGAATCGAGTTGTGTTTTCGCGCAGATTGGCGCAACACATAGAGAGAAACGCCCGCGCACGCGTAACCTTAAGGAAACTGAGCCTTGGAGTTTCTGATGAATGATCCACAACGAATGCACAAGCATGACGCGGCAACGGTCGCGCTTCGCGAACGCATTTTCCAGTACACGCGCGAGCGCATGGAGATGGACCCGCCACTAGACCGCTCATCCACGTACAAGGAATTGCGCGCCGTGATGCCCGACACCGTAACCGAGGAGGGCATCGGTGGCGATAGCGCACTGGATCTGTTCACAGAGGTACTCGCCCCCGCCTGCATGTCGATCGATTTCCCCGGGCAGGTGTCGTTCATTCCCACCGCGCCGTCGGAGGCGTCCATTCTGTTTGACCTGGTCGTGTCCGCATCGAGCGTGTTCGGCGGCTCGTGGCTCGAAGGAGCCGGTGCCGTTTACGCCGAGAACGAGGTGCTGACGTTCCTCGCGCGCGAAGCGGGAATGCCGACCGGCGCGGGCGGTGTCTTTGTGCAGGGCGGAACCGTTGGAAATCTCAGCGCACTGGTCGCCGCTCGTCAGGAAGCGATGCGGAAGCGGGAAGAAGCCGGATTGGGTCGCCCCGCTCGGTGGCGCGTTGCCACATCTGAAGAAGCACACTCCTCCGTCGCGCACGCTGCGCGCGTCATGGATATTGACGTCATCACGATTCCAGTTGGAGCGGACGGGCGCCTCTATGGTCACGTCATTGAGGAAACCCTTGACGGTGATTGGGACGGAATCTTCGCCCTTGTCGCTACGGGCGGCACAACTAACTTCGGAATCGTCGACGATATCGCGAGTGTTGTCGACGTTGGCCGAGCCCACGACGTCTGGGTGCACGTCGACGGTGCATACGGTGTCGCCGCAATGCTCGCCCCGAGCACCAAAAAACATTTCGCTGGACTGGGCGATGTCGATTCCTTCATTGTCGACCCGCACAAATGGCTTTATGCACCTTTCGACGCTTGTGCACTGATCTACCGGAATCCCGCGATTGGTCGCGCAGCGCACACCCAACACGCTTCGTATCTGGATGTCCTCACCGACACGACGGAGTGGAACCCGTCCGACTTCGCCGTTCACCTTTCTCGCCGCGCCCGCGGTTTGCCGCTGTGGTTCTCGATGGCGACCCACGGCGTGACCGCCTATCGTGACGCGATCGAGTCAAACAATCAACTGGCGCAGCGCATCGCCCAGGTGATCCGCGAAAGCGACCACCTCGAACTCGTTCGCGACCCGATGTTGTCGGTCGTTGTTTTCCGACGAAAAGGTTGGACGCAGGAACAATACGTCGCGTGGGGTGACAAGATTTATGACGAACAGGTCGCCGCGTGTTTCTCCTCCAAGTACCGGGGTGAGCCCGTATTCCGGTTCGCGATTGTCAACCCGCTGACGACGTTCGAGATTCTCATGGACCTTGTCGAACGACTCAAGGAGCACTAAATGGTCCCCCGCTGGCCCGCCGAATGGGAACGTCACGAACGCACGTGGATGGCGTGGCCTCATGGCGGATACTCCCTCGGTGACACGAAAGCGGAGGTCGAGGAAGCCCGCCGCGCGTGGTCGACCGTTGCGAACACCATCGTCAAATACGAACCGGTGTCGATTGTCGTCGACCCGTCGGCGGTTCAGGCGGCCAGCGAATGGCTTGACCCCCGCGTTGACGTCGTCATCGCACCCCTCGACGACGCGTGGATGCGGGACATCGGGCCCACCTTCGTTCGGTCGAGTGACGGGTCGACGCTCGGTGTCGATTGGATCTTCAACGGCTGGGGTGCCCAGGGCTGGGCCAACTGGGGCAAAGATTCCCAGATCGCCCGCCGGGTTCTCGAGGAAACGGACACGGCGGTCATCTCGTCATCCCTCACAAACGAGGGTGGCGGAATCCACACAAACGGGAACGGCGTCGTCCTCGTCACCGAGACCGTGCAGCTTGACGCTGGCCGCAACCCCGGTTGGACTCGCGACGACGTTGAACGAGAGCTGTTCGACACCCTCGGCGCCAGCCGGATTGTCTGGGTACCGCGCGGACTCACACGGGACTATGACGATTTCGGGACGCGAGGGCACATCGACATCGTCGCCGCGTTCTGCGACGAGAACACCGTCCTGTTTCACGACCAGCGCAACCCTGAACACCCCGACTTCGCGGTATCGGCGGTTGTTCGCGACTTGCTCGTTGCTGAAGGTTTTGACGTGATTCCTGTTCCCGCCCCGACCGTCCTCACCGACGAGGAGGGTCCGGTCGACTATTCCTACATCAACCACTACGTCGTCAACGGCGCCGTCATCCTGTGTGGGTTTGATGACCCAAACGACGACGTGGCAAAGAAAATCCTCGAAAAGGCGTATCCCGGTCGAGTCGTCGAACTGATCGATGCACGCCCGCTCTTCGCGCGCGGTGGCGGTATCCACTGCATCACGCAGCAGCAACCCGCTTAGCCCCGGAACTCCCACGAGATTCGGTGCTTGTCCGAATAGCCGCGGTGGCACTTCGGGCAGGACTCTTTGCGGTGATAGGGCTTCCGAAACCGGTGGTACTCGTGCCCGGCCGGACAGTGCCCGATCCATGTCGCGCGGTGCGTCGCGATCTCGTTGCGATGGGTAATCCACCCCGTGTATCCAAGGGACACGGCGATGTCGTACCACTCCTGCGTGTGCCGGTGATTTTTCGGTGCGAGCGCGTGCGCGATTTCGTGCAACATCGTCTGCTCGCACTCGTCGAGTGACCACATTGCGCACAGGTATTTCGACATCGAAATCGTTTTTGTGCCGTGATTACACAGTCCGCCGCGTTTTTTCGCGTTGTCGAACCGGAAGGCCCACGGGCTCGTACTGCCACGAAGGTGCAGTTCGATAAGCCTGTTCGCCATCGATTGCACCTCGGTCAAGTCCGCCACGCGCTCAACGATAGGTCGGAGTACCGACAACGTCGTGTCGCACACGCGAACCGCGCACCGAATTAGGTGCGAAAAATTTTGCGAGCGGGTGGTGGGGAATCGATTGCCGTCGCGTCCGTCACGAACGTTCCGGCGGCACACCATTCCGCGGCATCCGAACCCGACGCGGTGATGGCGGGGTGCGGTCCGCGACCCGCAAGTTTCGCCGCCCACGGCACCGGTGCGGCGCTCGCGACGAGCACGACGTTGCCGAATCGCTTCGAGCGCATCACACTCTGTTCGCCGGTGGCGAGCGCGTCGCCGAAAACGTGGCGCAGAGTTGCAAGTTGGCCGCGGGCGAAGGTCATGGGCGGACCGTCGGTAACGTTGGCAACGAGGATGCCGTCCGGCGCGAGCAAGCGCTGGGCTGCCTGGTAGAACTCGATGCTGGTGACGTGTGCCGGGGTGCGCGCACCGCGGAAGACATCGACGACAATCAGGTCGACTTGCCCGAGCAGACCGACGGGCAACGCTTCCATCACTTCGCGGGCGTCACCGTATCGACAGCGAATTGACGCGCCGCGCGGCAGCGGGAGGTGTTTGCGCACGAAGTCGATGAGGTCGCGTTCAATCTCGATCACCTGTTGGCGGGAGTTGGGACGCGTCGCTTCGATGTATCGCGGAATGGTCAACGCGCCCGCCCCGAGGTGCAGAGCGGTGATGGCTGCCCCGGTTGGGAATGCACTCTCGATGACGTGACCGATCCGTTGGATGTAGTCGAAGTGCAGTTCGGTCGGGTCGGAAAGGTCGACGTGGGACTGCGGAGTTCCGTCGATATCGAGCGTCCAGCCGCCGCCGCGCCACGGATCGGCGATGATCTGGGCGATCAAACCGGAACCGGCCAGGCGGAGCTGAGGGGGAGTGGACATACCATCCATAATCGTTGCCAATTCGTAACTTTACAAACGCGCATTCGTCGTGTACCGTAGCAGTTTGCGCTCTTTTCTGCTCGGTCATCAAATGGTGGATGTCCGAATTCCCGTAAATAGTGGCGGGAAATGAACTCTCCAGCGCGTCCCAACTCACACGCTAGCTAATTGGGCCAAGTGCCCGTGAAGGACAATTCTGTGGCTGTAAAGAAGAAATCTCAAGGGACCGGGCGCGATGCAAATCGCGTGTCGTTTGCGAAGGTAACGGATGCATTGACCGTTCCTGACCTGCTCGCTCTTCAGACCGAAAGTTTCAAGTGGCTCATCGGAGAGGACGGCGCAGCGCGCTCCGGACTCACCGAAATCTTCGAAGAGATCTCGCCGATCGAGAACGACACTATGCAGTTGTCGTTCACGAACCCGTATCTCGAAGAAAAGAAGTACGAGCTCGACGAGTGCAAGGAACGCGGCAAGACCTACGCCGCCCCGCTTTATGTCGAAGCTGAGTTCATGAACCACATGACGGGTGAGATCAAGACTCAGACCGTCTTCATGGGTGACTTCCCGCTCATGACTCCCAAGGGCACCTTCGTTATCAACGGAACCGAGCGTGTTGTCGTCTCGCAGCTCGTCCGTAGCCCCGGCGTCTACTTCGAACGTGTCGATGACAAGACCATCGACAAGGACCTCTACTCGTGCCGTGTCATCCCCAGCCGTGGCGCATGGCTCGAATTCGAAATCGACAAGCGCGACCAGGTCGGTGTCCGCATCGACCGCAAGCGTCGCCAGTCGGTGACCGTCTTCCTCAAGGCCCTCGGTATGACCAACGAGGACATCCTCAAGGAGTTCGCGGGTTCGCCCTCGATTCAGACCACCCTTGACCACGACACGATTCTCAACCAGGACGAAGCGCTCAAGGACATCTACCGCAAGCTGCGTCCGGGCGAGCAGGTCGCAACCGAGGCCGCGCGTTCACTCCTCGACAACTTCTACTTCAACTCGAAGCGATTCGACCTTGCGAAAGTGGGCCGCTACAAGCTCAACCGCAAGCTCGGAATCGAACTTCCCGTCACCGAGTCGACCCTGACCCTCGCGGACATCACCGCGACGATCAAGTACCTCATCGCTCTGCACGAGGGCCAGAAGACCATCCCCGGCAAGCGTGACGGAAAGAACTTCGAACTCCGTCTCGACATCGACGACATCGACCACTTCGGTAACCGTCGAATTCGCGCCGTTGGTGAACTGATTCAGAACCAGATCCGCACGGGTCTTTCCCGCATGGAGCGCGTCGTTCGTGAGCGCATGACCACGCAGGACGTCGAGGCAATCACGCCCCAGACGCTCATCAACATCCGCCCCGTAACCGCCGCGATCAAGGAGTTCTTCGGAACATCTCAGCTCTCGCAGTTCATGGACCAAAACAACCCGCTCGCGGGACTCACCCACAAGCGCCGTCTGTCGGCGCTTGGACCGGGTGGACTGTCGCGTGAGCGCGCCGGTGTTGAGGTCCGCGACGTTCACCCGTCGCACTACGGCCGCATGTGTCCCATCGAAACCCCGGAAGGCCCAAACATCGGCCTGATCGGGTCGCTCGCGTCCTTCGCGCGCATCAACTCGTTCGGGTTCATCGAAACCCCGTACCGTCGCGTTGAAGCCGGCAAGGTCACGAACAAGATTGACTACCTGACCGCCAGCGACGAGGACGAGCACGTTGTCGCGCAGGCCGGTGCACCGGTCGACGCCGACGGCAAGTTGGTCGAAGAGCGCGTACTCGTTCGAATCAAGGGTGGAGAGGTCGACACCGTTCCTCGCGAACGCGTCGACTACATGGACGTTTCCCCGCGCCAGATGGTGTCGATTGCAACGTCGCTCATTCCGTTCCTCGAGCACGACGACGCAAACCGCGCGCTCATGGGTGCCAACATGCAACGTCAGGCTGTGCCGCTCCTCCGTTCGGAAGCCCCGATCGTCGGAACCGGTATGGAGTCCTACGCCGCGGTTGACGCCGGCGACGTCATCGTCGTCCGCGAAGGCGGATCCGGTGTTGTCGAAGAGGTGTCGGGTGACTACATCGTTGTTGCCGAGGACGGTGGCGCTCACGAGCGTTACGAACTCCGCAAGTTCGAGCGTTCGAACCAGGGAACCAACTACAACCACCGCATCGCTGTGTCTGAAGGGCAGAAGGTCGCCGCAGGCGCCGTCCTGGCTGACGGTCCCGCGACGGACAAGGGTGAACTCGCTCTCGGAAAAAACCTGCTCGTGGCATTCATGTCATGGGAAGGACACAACTTCGAGGACGCGATCATTCTCAGCCAGAACCTCGTCAAGGACGACACGCTCTCGTCGATTCACATCGAAGAGTACGAAGTGGACGCCCGCGACACGAAGCTCGGACCGCAGGAAATCACGCGTGACATCCCCAACCAGTCGGTGGAGAGCCTCGCTCACCTCGACGAAGAGGGAATCGTTCGCATCGGTGCCGAGGTTCGCCCCGGCGACATCCTCGTCGGCCGTATCACCCCCAAGGGTGAAACCGAGCTGAGTGCCGAAGAGCGACTGTTGCGTGCGATCTTTGCCGAAAAGGGCAAGGAAGTTCGCGACTCGTCTCTCCGTGTTCCGCACGGTGAGCAGGGAACCGTCATCGACGTCAAGATCTTTGACGCGAACGATGACGACGACGAACTCGGAAACGGTGTTCTCAAGAAGGTCATCGTCTTCATCGCCCAGAAGCGCAAGATCTCCGAGGGTGACAAGCTCGCTGGTCGCCACGGAAACAAGGGTGTTATCGCCAAGATTCTCCCCGTCGAGGACATGCCGTTCCTCGAGGATGGAACTCCGGTCGACGTCGTCCTGAACCCGCTCGGTGTTCCCGGTCGAATGAACTTCGGTCAGGTGCTCGAAATCCACCTCGGATGGGCAGCCAAGCAGGGATGGAAGGTCGACGGAAACCCCGCGTGGGCGAAAGTCCTTCCGGAAGAGGCTCGCGAGCTGGCACCGGGAACCAAGGTTGCGACCCCCGTCTTCGACGGCGCGCACGAAGAGGAAATCGCCGGACTGCTCGACGCGACGCTTCCCCGTGAAAACGGTCAGAAGCTCATCGGCAAGTCGGGTAAGGCACGCCTCCACGACGGTCGTTCGGGTGAACCGTTCCCCGACCCTGTTTCGGTCGGATACATGTACATCCTCAAGCTCCACCACCTCGTTGACGACAAGATTCACGCTCGTTCGACGGGACCGTACTCGATGATCACCCAGCAGCCGCTCGGTGGCAAGGCGCAGTTCGGCGGACAGCGATTCGGTGAGATGGAGGTGTGGGCTCTCGAGGCCTACGGCGCTGCTTATGCTCTGCAAGAGCTGCTCACCATCAAGTCCGACGACATCGCCGGTCGAGTCAAGGTGTACGAAGCAATCGTCAAGGGCCAGAACATTCAGGAACCGGGTATCCCCGAGTCCTTCAAGGTCCTCATGAAGGAAATGCAGTCTCTCGGTCTGAACGTCGAAGTTCTCGACGCCGGTGAGAACCCTGTCAACCTTCGCAACACGGCGGATGACGCCGATCGTGCGACCGCTTCACTGGGTGTCAACATCGCCCGTGAAGAGACCGCCGCCGTGGACTACGCCGACTAAGCGCACCCAAAAGATTCCCGAATTTCGAGAAACACGAAAGAGAACAACGTGATCGACGCAACAACTTTTGAGAAGATTCGCATCAAGCTCGCAACGAACGACCAGATTCGTTCGTGGTCGAGCGGTGAAGTGAAGAAGCCCGAAACCATCAACTATCGCACCCTCAAGCCCGAGAAGGACGGTCTGTTCGGAGAACAGATCTTTGGTCCGTCGAAGGACTGGGAATGCGCCTGTGGCAAGTACAAGCGTGTCCGCTTCAAGGGTGTCACCTGCGAGCGATGCGGTGTTGAGGTAACCCGCCAGGCCGTTCGACGTGAGCGCATGGGTCACATCGAACTCGCCGCACCGGTAACCCACATCTGGTACTTCAAGGGTGTCCCGAGTCGCCTCGGGTACCTCCTCGACATGGCGCCGAAGGATCTCGAAAAGGTCATCTACTTCGCCGCGTACATGATCACCAGCATCAACGAGCAGGCGATCCACGAGGACCTGCCGATGGTCGAGAAGCGCGTTCAGACCGAAATCCGCGACCTCGAGAAGGTTCGTGACGAGGAAGTCGCCGAGCGCCAGAAGGAACTCGAAACTGATCTTGCGAAGCTCGAAGCCGAAGAGGCGAAGGCAGACGTCAAGCGCAAGGCCCGCGAGTTGGCTGAGCGTGAAATTGTCAACATCAGCAAGTCGTTCAACGACGACATCGCCATGTGGACCAACTCGTGGGATGCGTTCCGCAACCTCAAGCAGAACGAGCTCAAGCCCGACGACGTAGCGTTCCGCTTCCTGGTCGACAACTTCCGCGGAAACACGGACCCGGCGAAGGACTCGCTCGGAGCGACCTACTTCACCGCGCTCATGGGAGCCGAAGCGATCGAGCACGTTCTCAAGGGACTCGGCGCCAACGACCGCCAGAAGCTCATCGAGACCGCTGACGAGTTGCGTGACGAGACTCAGAATGGCAAGGGACAGCGCAAGGTTCGCGCAATCAAGCGCCTTCGTGTTGTCAACTCGTTCCTCGTTCCGGCCGGTCAGGACCCGAAGGACGTTCCGCTTCCCGAGTCGATGGTGATGCGCGTCATCCCCGTCATCCCGCCGGACCTTCGTCCGATGGTTCAGCTCGATGGTGGACGTTTCGCGACTTCCGACCTCAACGACCTTTACCGCCGCGTCATCAACCGCAACAACCGTCTCAAGCGGTTCGACGAGCAGCAGACCCCGCAGATCATCAAGAACAACGAGAAGCGCATGCTGCAAGAAGCGGTTGACGCCCTGTTCGACAACGGTCGTCGTGGCCGCCCCGTTACCGGAACCGGTAACCGCGCGCTCAAGTCGCTGTCCGACATGCTCAAGGGAAAGCAGGGACGTTTCCGTCAGAACCTGCTCGGAAAGCGCGTCGACTACTCGGGTCGTTCGGTTATCGTCGTTGGTCCCCAGCTCAAGTTGCACCAGTGTGGACTGCCCAAGCAGATGGCTCTCGAGCTATTCAAGCCGTATGTCATCAAGCAACTCCAGGACAAGGGGCTTGCCTCGTCGATCAAGAGCGCGAAGCGCATGGTCGAGCGCGCCTACCCCGAGGTCTGGGGAGAGCTCGAAGAGATCATCCGCGACCGCCCGGTTCTGCTGAACCGTGCACCGACGCTTCACCGTCTCGGAATTCAGGCATTCGAACCGCAGCTCGTTGAAGGTAAAGCGATTCAGCTTCACCCTCTCGTCTGTGCAGCGTTCAACGCCGACTTCGACGGCGACCAGATGGCGGTTCACCTTCCGCTGTCGGTTGAGGCCCAGGCCGAAGCGCGCGTTCTCATGCTCGCGTCGAACAACATCCTCAAGCCCTCGGACGGCCGACCGGTTACGGTTCCGACCCAGGACATGATCATCGGTCTGCACCACCTCACGACCATTCGCCCCGGCTCGATCGGTGAAGGCAAGATCTTCAGCGGCATCGCCGAAGCGACCATGGCGCACGACCTGAACCACATCCACATCAACGCGCTCATCAAGATGCGTGTTCCCGGTGTCACCGAGTTCGATGGCGATGCGCCCGAGAACTTCACGCCCGGGGCCGCGTTCGTCACGACCCTCGGTCAGGCGATCTTCAACGAGCAGCTCCCGGCGAACTACCCTTACGTGACCAAGGTCGCGGACAAGGGTGTCATCACCGAGATCGTCGAAATCCTCGCCGAGCAGTACCCGAAGGTGGAAGTTGCAGCAACGCTCGACCGCCTCAAGGATGCCGGTTTCCGTTGGGCGACCCGTTCGGGTGTGACCGTTGCACTGAGCGACGTCATCACCCCGAAGGCCAAGGGTGCGATCATCGAGAAGCACGAAAAGCTTGCCGCCAAGGTGGACCAGCAGTTCGAAAAGGGACTCATCTCTGAACTGGAGCGTCACAAGGAGCTCATCGGCATCTGGACCGAAGCCAACAAGGAAATCTCGGTTGAACTCAAGGCTGACTTCGCGGCGGATGGGTACAACACCATCAACCGCATGGTCACCTCGGGAGCGCGTGGTAACTGGCTGCAGGTCGGCAACATCGCCGGTATGCGTGGCCTTGTCGCGAACCCGAAGGGTGAGATCATCTCGACCCCGATCAAGAACTCGTACCGCGAGGGACTGTCGGTCGCCGAGTACTTCATCGCGACCCACGGTGCCCGTAAGGGTCTCGCCGACACCGCTCTGCGTACCGCCGACTCGGGGTACCTGACCCGTCGACTCGTTGACGTTTCACAGGATGTCATCATCCGCGAGGAGGACTGCGGGACGACCAAGGGACTCGAATTCACCATTGCTGAAAACGGTGAGGCTGTCGATAACGTCGAAAACCTCGTGTTCGCCCGTACCCTCGCTGCTCCGGCACTCGACGGTAAAGGCAAGCCCGTTGCCGAAGCGGGAGCCGAGATTCGTCGTCAGACGATTAAAGATCTCGTCGCCGCTGGTGTCACCTCGTTGCTCGTCCGTTCGCCCTTGACGTGTGAATCACGCAAGGGTGTGTGTGGAGCTTGTTATGGACTCTCGATGGCAACGGGTAAGACCGTTGACCTCGGTGAAGCCGTCGGAATCATCGCCGCTCAGTCGATCGGTGAGCCTGGAACCCAGCTGACCATGCGTACGTTCCACACCGGTGGGTCGGCAGCAGCGATTGACATCACTCAGGGTCTGCCCCGTGTCACCGAGCTCTTCGAAGCTCGCACCCCGCGTTCGGTCAGCCCCATCGCCGACGCCAAGGGTCGTGTGTCACTCGACGAGTCGGGTGTTACCCGCAAGCTCATCCTCACGCCGGACAACGGCGACGAGGTTTACAGCTACACGATCCTGAAGAACGCGAAGCTGCTCGTCGAAGACGGTCAGTCGGTCGAGGTCGGCACGCAGCTCTTCGAAGGAACGCGCGACCCGAAGGACATCCTTCGCGTGCTCAACGTTCGCGAGGTCCAAAAGCACCTCGTCGAAGGTGTCCAGGGTGTTTACAAGTCGCAGGGTGTCCCCATCCACGACAAGCACATCGAGGTCATCGTTCGTCAGATGCTCCGCATGGTCTCGATCGTTGACCAGGGTGACACCGAGTTCGTTCCCGGTGAACTCGTCGACAACATCCGTTTCCGCGAGGCAAACCGCGACGCCGTGTCGCGCGGAGCCAAGCCGGCGACCGCCCGTGCCGAACTTCTCGGTATCACCAAGGCGTCGCTCGCAACCGAGTCGTGGCTGTCGGCCGCTTCGTTCCAGGAGACGACCCGCGTTCTCACGCAGGCCGCCCTGGACCGCAAGTCCGACCCGCTCATCGGTCTCAAGGAGAACGTCATCATCGGAAAGCTCATCCCGGCGGGGACCGGTCTGCAGAAGTACCGCGGAGCCGAAATCACCGCCAACGTCGCCGAGGCAGACAAGCGTTACCCGTCGCGCCACTTCGAGGTCGGAGGGTTCTCGGATGACGCGTTCACCTACGCGGACATCGACTCGTTCAACTCGGCGTCATATGACTCCAGCGGGTTCTCGACCGAGTACTAAACCGCTTCACGCAGAACGGGGGTCCTTCGGGACCCCCGTTCTGCATGTGTGGAGTAATTCCCTAGGCAAATGGGCCTCACGGATACCGTGAGGGGATGTCGGCACTGTATGTCTGCGCACTGGTCGCGTGGGCCACAGCCCTCGCCCGAATCGATTTCGCCGAACACCGATTGCCCGATCGCCTCACGCTGCCCGCTTTTCCGGCCGCAGTTTGGATCGTTGCTCAGTTCTGGCCGCACAACCTGGGCGAGTCCGTGCAGTGGGCCGCCCTTGTACTCGCGGGCGCCGCAATTCTTGCGGTCGTCGCCGATTTGGGCTGGGGAGACGTCAAACTGCTCGGCGTGCTCGGAATAATCGCCGGTGGATCGGGAACCGTCGCTAATTCAGCGTTCATGGTGTGCATCGGAGGGGGACTGCACGTCCTCGTTCACCTCATGGTCGATGGCGATAAACGTGCCCACATCCCGTTCGGGCCGGCCCTGCTGCTTGGTTTCGTGCCCTCCGCATTCGTCGCACTGTAAAACGGGCTTGCCGAGAGTCGATTTCCGCTGTACGCTTGTTACTTGGTGCGTGTTCTCGCTGGCGAGCGATCGTTTGCGTGAACGACACCGAAGGACCGCAATCCGATTGGTCACTGTGATGGTGACCAACCGAGGTCCCCACGGCATACCGGCCGCCGGCCGATTGGCGGGAGGGTTGAGAAATCGACCCCCACACCACAACTGTCACCGTGCAGAAATAACAAGGAGAAATGTCGTGCCAACGATTCAGCAGTTGGTTCGTAAGGGCCGCAGCCCCAAGGTCACCAAGACCAAGGCGCCAGCGCTCAAGGCGAACCCCCAACAGCGTGGAGTGTGCACTCGCGTGTACACCACGACCCCGAAGAAGCCGAACTCGGCGCTTCGCAAGGTCGCTCGTGTCAAGCTTTCCAACGGCGTCGAAGTAACCGCCTACATTCCCGGTGAAGGCCACAACCTTCAGGAGCACTCGATGGTTCTCGTCCGTGGTGGACGTGTGAAGGACCTCCCCGGTGTTCGCTACAAGATCGTGCGCGGCGCACTCGACACGCAGGCTGTCAAGAACCGCAAGCAGGGTCGTAGCCTCTATGGCGCGAAGGCAGACAAGAAGTAATGCCACGTAAAGGACCCGCGGCCAAGCGCCCCGTTATCGCCGATCCCGTCTACGGCTCGCCCGTAGTCTCGCAGCTCGTCAACAAGATCCTCCTCGCTGGAAAGAAGGACCTCGCCCAGCGCATCGTTTACGGTGCACTCGAAGGCGTCGCCACCAAGTCCAGCCAGGACCCGGTAATCGTTCTCAAGAAGGCTCTGGACAACGTCCGCCCCACGCTCGAGGTTCGCTCGCGCCGTGTTGGTGGATCGACCTACCAGGTCCCGATTGAGGTCAAGCCGCACCGCGCGAACACCCTCGCGCTTCGTTGGCTCACCTCCTACGCAAAGTCACGTCGTGAAAAGACGATGACCGAGCGTCTGATGAACGAGATTCTCGACGCATCGAACGGACTCGGAGCGGCCGTCAAGCGCCGTGAAGACACCCACAAGATGGCCGAGTCGAACAAGGCGTTCGCGCACTACCGCTGGTAGTCGCACGGGGGCCGGTCCTCGGGTCGGCTCCTCCCAAACTTTTACCCCACACAGAAACACATACGGAGAACAGCTCATGGCACAGGACGTGCTCACGGACCTCAACAGGGTTCGCAACATCGGAATCATGGCGCACATCGATGCGGGTAAGACCACGACGACCGAACGTATCCTCTTTTACACCGGAATCACCCACAAGATCGGTGAAGTTCACGATGGCGCGGCCACCATGGACTGGATGGCGCAGGAGCAGGAACGCGGTATCACCATTACCTCGGCTGCGACCACGTGTTTCTGGGACAAGAACCAGATCAACATCATCGACACCCCCGGACACGTTGACTTCACCGTCGAGGTGGAGCGTTCGCTTCGCGTCCTCGACGGCGCCGTAGCCGTATTCGACGGTAAAGAGGGTGTTGAGCCTCAGTCCGAGACCGTGTGGCGTCAGGCTGACAAGTACAACGTTCCCCGTATCTGCTTCGTCAACAAGATGGACAAGCTCGGTGCTGACTTCTACTTCACCGTCGAAACCATCATCAAGCGCCTCGGTGCCAAGCCGCTCGTCATTCAGCTGCCCATCGGGTTCGAATCGACCTTCGTCGGCGTCGTCGACCTCATCGAAATGCGCGCTCTCGTGTGGCAGGGTGACTCGAAGGGTGACGTTTCCCTCGGTGCAGAGTACGAAGTTCAGGAAATCCCGGCAGACCTTCAGGCCAAGGCCGTTGAGTACCGTGCCCAGCTCGTCGAGGCGATTTCGGAGGCAGACGACGATCTGCTCGAAAAGTACATCGGCGGAGTCGAACTGACCATCCCCGAAATCAAGGGCGCTATTCGCAAGCTCACGATCGCGGGCGAGGCCTACCCCGTCCTCTGTGGTTCGGCCTTCAAGAACCGCGGTGTCCAGCCCATGCTCGACGCCGTTATCGATTACCTGCCCTCGCCTCTCGATGTTCCCGCTGTTGACGGACTCGACGTTCGCGACCCCGAGAAGCACCACACGCGTAAGCCCGAATCGACGGAGCCCTTTGCGGCGCTGGCGTTCAAGATTGCCGTGCACCCGTTCTTCGGTCGACTGACCTACGTTCGCGTGTACTCGGGCAAGCTCAACTCGGGTGAACAGGTTGTCAACTCGACCAAGGACAAGAAGGAACGCATCGGAAAGATCTTCCAGATGCACTCCAACAAGGAAAACCCGGTCGATTCGGTGACCGCCGGACACATCTACGCGGTCATCGGCCTCAAGGACACCACAACCGGTGACACCCTGTGCGACCCGGCTCACCCCCTCGTCCTTGAATCGATGACGTTCCCCGATCCCGTCATCGAGGTCGCCATCGAGCCCAAGACCAAGGCCGACCAGGAAAAGCTTGGCCTTGCGATTCAGAAGCTCGCTGAAGAAGACCCGACCTTCCGCACGGAGCTGAACCACGAAACTGGCCAGACCGTCATCAAGGGAATGGGTGAACTTCACCTCGACATCCTCGTTGACCGCATGAAGCGCGAATTCGGCGTTGAGGCGAACGTCGGAAAGCCGCAGGTTGCCTACCGCGAGACCCTCAAGAACACCGTCGAGAAGTACGACTACACCCACAAGAAGCAGACCGGTGGATCGGGTCAGTTCGCGAAGGTTCAGATCACTCTGGAGCCGATGGAAGTGACCACCGAGAACCAGTACGAATTCGTCAACGGAGTCACCGGTGGTCGTGTTCCTCGCGAATACATCCCCGCGGTCGACGCCGGAATTCGCGATGCAATGCAGGTCGGTGTTCTCGCCGGATTCCCCACCGTGGGAGTGAAGGCAACGCTCGTTGACGGTCAGTACCACGATGTGGACTCGTCGGAAATGGCGTTCAAAATTGCCGGATCGATGGCCTACAAAGAGGCCGCCCGTCGGGCAAACCCCGTTCTTCTCGAGCCGCTCATGGCGGTCGAGGTGCGCACACCGGAAGAGTACATGGGCGACGTTATCGGCGACCTAAACTCTCGGCGTGGGCAGATTCAGAGCATGGACGATGCGACTGGAGTTAAGGTCGTACGTGCTCTGGTACCGCTCTCGGAAATGTTCGGATATGTTGGTGACTTGCGGTCGAAGACCTCGGGTCGCGCAGTGTATTCGATGACTTTCGAGACGTACGCTGAGGTCCCGAAGGCAGTCGCCGACGAGATCGTCCAGAAGAGCAAGGGTGACTGAGCTCCTCGCGTGACGACACCCGTCGCGACGCGATAAACTAAAACTTCATATTCCCCTATAAATCAATCATTTTGTCCGGAAAGTCCGGATAAAAACCGAACGTCCTAGGAGGACCCAGTGGCTAAGGCCAAGTTCGAGCGCAACAAGCCTCACGTAAACATCGGAACGATTGGTCACGTCGACCACGGCAAGACCACTCTGACCGCTGCAATCTCGAAGGTACTCGCAGAAAAGTACCCTTCGGCTGTCAACGTCGTTCGCGATTTCTCGTCGATCGACTCCGCTCCTGAAGAGCGCCAGCGCGGTATCACCATCAACATCTCGCACGTTGAGTACGAGACCCCCAAGCGCCACTACGCGCACGTTGATGCACCCGGCCACGCTGACTACATCAAGAACATGATCACCGGTGCCGCCCAGATGGACGGCGCGATCCTCGTGGTTGCCGCAACTGACGGCCCGATGGCTCAGACCCGTGAGCACGTTCTTCTCGCGAAGCAGGTTGGTGTTCCTTACCTCCTCGTCGCACTCAACAAGGCCGACATGGTCGACGACGAGGAAATCCTCGAACTCGTCGAGGTCGAGGTTCGCGAGCTTCTCTCGAGCCAGGGCTTCGATGGCGACAACGCCCCCGTCGTTCGCGTTTCGGGCCTCAAGGCTCTCGAAGGCGACGCCAAGTGGGTCGAGTCGATCGTTGAACTCATGGAAGCTGTTGACAACTCGGTTCCGGACCCGATCCGCGACAAGGACAAGCCGTTCTTGATGCCGATCGAGGACGTGTTCACCATCACCGGTCGTGGAACGGTTGTTACCGGCCGCGCCGAGCGTGGAACTCTCGGAATCAACTCCGAAGTTGAGATCGTCGGAATTCGTCCGACCCAGAAGACGACTGTTACCGGAATCGAAATGTTCCACAAGCAGCTCGACGAAGCATGGGCCGGCGAGAACTGTGGTCTCCTCCTCCGTGGAACCAAGCGTGAAGATGTTGAGCGTGGACAGGTTGTTGTCAAGCCTGGTTCGATCACTCCTCACACCGAGTTCGATGGCACCGCCTACATCCTCTCGAAGGATGAAGGTGGACGTCACAACCCGTTCTTCACCAACTACCGTCCCCAGTTCTACTTCCGTACCACGGACGTAACTGGCGTCATCGAGTTGCCTGCGGGTACCGAGATGGTCATGCCCGGTGACACCACCGACATGGCAGTCACCCTCATCCAGCCCATCGCTATGGAAGAGGGCCTCGGCTTCGCTATCCGTGAAGGTGGCCGCACCGTCGGCGCCGGCACGGTGACCAAGGTCAAGAAGTAGTCTCTACTTCTCCTTTCGTGGGGTTCGGCTTCGGCCGGGCCCCACGTTTTTTGTTGTTGCGTTTGCGGGGGATTGTGTTTCCCGATCCCATGACACGCCCGAGTTGCGCAAATGCAGGGCATATGAGAGAGTTGTGAAGTTGTATACGTGCCACCTTTGTGTGGTGCTCACTGCATGGAAGTGACTGGGGATCTATCCTCAGGCCGCCTGCAGACAGCACGGCTTACTGCTCGCGGGTTTACCCGCGTGACGGTCGGGCTTGTTGATAGAAGAACAGTGGTGCGCAAGCACAAAGTCTCACGGACACACAGTCCGGGAATAAACCAAAGGATGGATCATGGCGGGACAGAAAATCCGCATTCGGCTGAAGTCATACGACCACGCCGGACTTGACGCCTCGGCACGCAAGATTGTCGACACCGTTACCCGTGCGGGTGCGACGGTGATTGGCCCCGTGCCTCTTCCCACGGAGAAGGATGTCATTGCTGTCATCCGCTCCCCCCACAAGTACAAGGACAGCCGCGAGCACTTTGAGAAGCGCACTCACAAGCGACTCATCGACATCATCGACCCGACTCCCAAGGCAGTCGACTCCCTGATGCGTCTCGACCTGCCCGAAGACGTTTCCATCGAAATTAAGCTCTAAAGGACATCCGAATGACGAAGACTAAGAACACCAAGGGTCTCTTGGGCGTCAAGCTTGGGATGACTCAGGCGTGGGACGCGAACAACAAGTTTGTTCCCGTTACCGTTGTCGCCGTTAGCCCCAACGTGGTTACCCAGATCCGTTCCCTCGAGGTCGACGGTTACGAAGCCGTTCAGGTTGCCTCGGGCGCGATCGACCCTCGTAAGGTCACCAAGCCCCTGGCCGGTCACTTTGAGAAGGCAGGCGTTACGCCTCGCCGTCACGTCACCGAAATTCGCACGGGCGACGCAGCCGAATACACCATTGGTCAGGAATTGACCGCCGAACTCTTCACCGCCGGAGACGTGATTGACGTCGTCGGTACCTCGAAGGGTAAGGGTTTCGCTGGTGTTATGAAGCGACACAACTTCAAGGGTGTTTCCGCTTCGCACGGTTCGCACCGCAATCACCGCAAGCCCGGTTCAATCGGTGCTTCGTCGACTCCGTCACGCGTCTTCAAGGGAATGCGCATGGCCGGTCGTATGGGTGGCGAGCGCGTAACTGTTCTCAACCTCTCGGTGCACGCTGTTGACGCCGAGCGCGGTCTTCTCCTCATCAAGGGCGCGGTTCCCGGTGCTGCCGGCCGCCTCGTCTTCGTTCGCAACGCAGTGAAGGGAGCTTGAGCGTAATGTCCCAGGTATCCATCGTTGACGCAGCTGGCAAGAAGACCAGTGCTGTTGAGCTTCCCGCTTCGGTTTTCGGAGTTGAAACCAACGTGCACCTCATTCACCAGGTCGTCGTCGCCCAGCTTGCCGCTGCTCGTCAGGGCACGCACAAGACCAAGAACCGTGGAGAAGTTTCCGGTTCGGGCCGCAAGCCGTTCAAGCAGAAGGGAACCGGTCGCGCGCGTCAGGGTTCCGTTCGTGCACCCGAGCACACCGGTGGTGGAGTCGTACACGGCCCGACCCCGCGTGACTACTCGCAGCGCACCCCCAAGAAGATGATTGCCGCCGCACTGCACGGAGCCCTTTCGGACCGCGCCCGCGCGGATCGCGTTCACGTCACGTCGGCCTTCGCTGGGGTCGAGGCACCGTCGACCAAGGTCGCACAGAAACTCCTCACCGAGATGACCACGGGACCGCGCGTCCTCGTCGTTGTCGAACGCGAAGAGAACGTCGCCATCAAGAGTGTTCGCAACGTCATCGGCGTCCACACCATCACGGTTGGCCAGCTCAACGCGTATGACGTGCTTCACGCTGACGACATCGTCTTCACGCAGACCGCTTACGAAGCGTTCGTTGCCGCCAAGACCACGAAAGAGGTGTCCGCATGAGCGTTCTCGCCGCAGCCCAAAACAAGGACCCGCGTGACATCATCGTCTCGCCGGTTGTCAGCGAAAAGTCCTACGGACTGATCGACCAGGGCAAGTACACCTTCGTTGTTGCACCCGACGCCAACAAGATCGAAATCAAGCTCGCTATTGAAAAGATCTTCAACGTCAAGGTTGCATCAGTGAACACCCTCAACCGCCAGGGTAAGACCCGCCGCACGAAGTTTGGCATGGGAAAGCGCAAGGACACCAAGCGCGCCATTGTCACGCTGACGTCGGGCACCATCGACATCTTCACGGCTGTCGGATAGGGAATAGGACAGAAGAACAATGGCTATTCGTAAGTACAAGCCCACTACCCCCGGCCGTCGCGGTTCGTCGGTAGCTGACTTCGCCGAGATCACACGATCGACGCCGGAGAAGTCGCTCCTCCGTCCGCTTCCCAAGACCGGTGGTCGTAACAACGCGGGTCGCATCACGACCCGCCACATCGGTGGAGGCCACAAGCGCCAATACCGAATCATCGATTTCCGTCGCCACGACAAAGACGGCGTCAACGCGAAGGTCGCACACATCGAGTACGACCCCAACCGCACCGCGCGAATCGCACTCCTCCACTACGTGGATGGAACCAAGCGCTACATCATCGCGCCCAACAAGCTCAGCCAGGGCGACATCATCGAATCAGGTCCCGCTGCTGACATCAAGCCCGGCAACAACCTGCCTCTTCGTAACATCCCGGTCGGAACCGTGATCCACGCGATCGAACTCCGTCCCGGTGGTGGCGCCAAGATGGCCCGTTCGGCCGGTGCCGCGGTTCGTCTCGTCGCTAAGGACGGCCCCTACGCTCAGCTGCGTTTGCCCTCGGGTGAAATCCGCAACGTCGACGCGCGCTGCCGCGCAACCGTCGGTGAGGTCGGAAACGCCGAACAGTCGAACATCAACTGGGGTAAGGCTGGCCGTATGCGCTGGAAGGGTGTTCGCCCGACCGTCCGTGGTGTCGCCATGAACCCGGTTGACCACCCGCACGGTGGTGGTGAGGGTAAGACCTCCGGTGGTCGTCACCCGGTTAGCCCGTGGGGTCAAAAAGAAGGCCGCACTCGCAAGGCCAACAAAGAGAGCAGCAAGCTCATCGTCCGTCGCCGCAACGCCGGCAAGAAGCGTTAGTAGGAGCCCAGAATGCCTCGTAGTCTCAAGAAGGGTCCCTTCGTCGACGACCACCTCTACCGCAAGGTGGTGGCCCAGAACGAAGTTGGCACCAAGAACGTTATCCGCACCTGGTCGCGTCGATCGATGATTGTCCCCGCCATGCTCGGACACACCATCGCCGTTCACGACGGCCGCAAGCACGTCCCGGTGTTCGTCACCGAGACGATGGTTGGCCACAAACTCGGCGAGTTCTCGCCCACCCGCACCTTCCGTTCCCACGTGAAGGACGACAAGAAGGGCCGTCGCCGTTAAGGCGAGGAGGGAACATCATGGTTGAATCCATCGCCAAGCTCAAGGGGATCCGCGTGACCCCGCAGAAGGCCCGTCGAGTTATCGAACTGGTCCGTGGCAAGCACGTTGAGGAAGCGCTCGCGATCCTCAAGTTCGCGCCGCAGGGTGCCTCGGAGCCCGTCCGCAAGCTCGTCGCATCGGCTGTCGCGAACGCTCGCGTCACCGCCGACAAGGAAAACTTGCCGCTCAATGAGTCGGAACTCGTCATCGACAAGATTTTTGTCGACGAAGGACCCACCATGAAGCGTTTCCAGCCTCGTGCACAGGGTCGCGCATTCCAGATCCTCAAGCGCACCAGCCACATCACCGTCGTGCTCAGCACCTCGGAAGCCCCGACCTCGAAGGCAGGTAAGAAGTAATGGGTCAGAAAGTTCACCCCTACGGATTCCGCCTCGGAATCACGACCGACCACCGTTCGCAGTGGTTCTCGGACAGCTCCAAGGTCGGCGAGCGTTATTCCGACTACGTTGCCGAAGACGTCATGCTTCGTCGTTTTCTCCAGGAGAAGCTCGACCGCGCCGGTGTTTCGCACATGGTCATCCGTCGTACGCGCGACCGCGTCGTCATTGACGTTCACGTTGCCCGTCCCGGTGTGGCCATCGGCCGCCAGGGAACTGGTCTCGACAAGCTCCGCGATGACGCACGCGAACTGACCGGCAAGACGGTCATCATCAACGTCGTCGAAGCGCTCAACCCCGAGGCAGACGCTCAACTCGTCGCTCAGGGAATCGCCGAGCAGCTTTCCGCTCGTGTGGCTTTCCGCCGCGCGATGCGTAAGGGCCTCCAGGGCGCCCAGCGCGCCGGTGCCAAGGGTGTCCGCATCCAGGTGTCGGGTCGACTCGGTGGCGCTGAAATGTCGCGTTCGGAGTTCTACCGTGAAGGTCGAGTCCCGCTCCACACCCTTCGCGCCAACATCGATTACGGCTTCTACGAGGCGCGTACGACATTCGGTCGCATCGGTGTCAAGGTCTGGATCTACAAGGGCGACATGACCAACAAGGAACTCGCGATCGAACAGGCCACTCAAAAGGCCGCTCGTGGTGGGCGTGACGCAAACCGCGGACCGCGCCGTGCCGCTGCACCAGCTCGTGCAGCAGCCGAAGCACCGGCCGCCAACGCAGGAACCGAGGCGTAAACCATGTTGATTCCCCGCAAGGTCAAGCACCGTAAGCAGCACCACCCCAAGCGCACGGGTGCTGCAACCGGTGGTACCAAGGTCTCGTTCGGCGAGTTCGGTATTCAGGCGATTACTCCTGCATACGTGACGAACCGCCAGATTGAGTCGGCACGTATCGCCATGACCCGTCACATCAAGCGTGGTGGAAAGGTGTGGATCAACATCTACCCCGACCGTCCGCTGACCAAGAAGCCCGCCGAAACCCGAATGGGTTCCGGTAAGGGTTCGCCGGAGTGGTGGGTTGCCAACGTCAAGCCGGGCCGCGTCCTCTTCGAGGTCGCCGGTGTTCCCGAGGAACTCGCTCGCGAAGCCATGACCCGTGCTATCCACAAGTTGCCGCTGAAGGCGCGCATCATCAAGCGTGAAGAGGGAGACGCATAATGGCGCTCGGAACAAAGACCCTGCAGCCCGCCGATCTCGACACGTTCGAGAACGAGCGACTCGTTGACGAACTGAAAAAGGCCAAGGAAGAGCTTTTCAATCTTCGCTTCCAGTCCGCCACCGGTCAGCTGGAAAGCCACGGACGAGTCCGTGCTGTCAAGCGCGACATTTCCCGGATTTATACCATCATTCGCGAGCGCGAGCTCGGTCTGCGCACGGTCCCCGTCGCACCGGCCAAGCCCGTCAAGGCTGCTTCGAAGGCGAAGGCCAGCGAAGAAACCGCTGAGACCGTTGAGACCGTTGAGGAGACGAAGTAATGGCTGCAGAAAAGAAGGTCGTCGTTTCGGCCGAGGACCGCAACGACCGAAAGACTCGTCGCGGCTTGGTTGTGAGCGACAAGATGAACAAGACCATCACCGTTGTACTGCAGGACCGCGTCAAGCACCCGCTGTACGGCAAGGTCATGAGCCGTTCGTCGAAGGTCAAGGCCCACGACGAGAACAACACGGCCGGTATTGGTGACCTCGTCATCATCACCGAGACCCGCCCGCTGTCGGCCACCAAGAACTGGCGACTCGTCGAGATCGTGGAGAAGGCGAAGTAATTCGCCTCTCGTATTAGGAGAACAACATGCTTCAACAAGAATCCCGACTGAAGGTCGCCGACAACACCGGCGCCAAGATGCTGCTGACCATTCGCGTGCTCGGCGGCTCAACTCGCCGTTACGCGAGCATTGGTGACATCATCGTCGCAACCGTCAAGGACGCCATTCCGGGCGGAAACGTCAAGAAGGGTGAGGTCGTCAAGGCCGTCATCGTTCGCACCGTGAAGGAAGTTCGTCGACCTGATGGCTCGTACATCAAGTTCGACGAGAACGCCGCCGTCCTCATCAAGAGCAAAGAGGGTGAGCCTCGCGGAACCCGCATCTTCGGACCCGTCGGCCGCGAACTCCGTGACAAGAAGTTCATGAAGATCGTCTCACTCGCACCGGAGGTGATTTAGTTCCATGCAGAACATCAAAAAGGGTGACACCGTCATCGTTATCAGTGGCAAGCGCCAGTACAAGGGCAAGACCGGCGAAGTTCTCGAAGTTCTCGTCGAGTCGAGCCGTGTGCTCGTTCAGGGAATCAACATGGTGACCAAGCACGTCAAGGCTGGCCAAACCGCTCGCGGTACGACCACCGGCGGAATCGAAACCATTGAGTCCCCGATTCACGTGTCCAACGTGGCTCTCGTCGACCCCAAGACCAAGAAGGCAACCCGCGTTGGCTTCCGAACCGAAACCGTTACCAAGAACGGTGTAGCGAAGACGGTTCGTGTTCGCTACGCAAAAAAGTCAGGTGAAAAGATCTAATGACCGCTACTGCAGCTGCTGCGGCTGGCAAAATCCAGCCCCGCCTCAAGGCTAAGTACCGCGCCGACATTGTCGCCGCGCTGACCACCGAGTTCGGATACTCGAACCCGCACCAGGTTCCGCGCCTCGTCAAGGTTGTCGTCAACACCGGTGTCGGTGAAGCCGCTCGTGACTCGAAGGTCATCGACGGTGCCGTTCGCGACCTCACTCAGATCACGGGTCAGAAGCCCGTCGTCACCAAGGCACGCAAGTCAATCGCACAGTTCAAGCTGCGCGAAGGCATGCCGATTGGTGCTCACGTCACACTTCGTGGCGACCGTGCGTGGGAATTCGTCGATCGTCTCGTGACGCTCGCCCTTCCCCGTATCCGCGACTTCCGTGGCCTTTCGCCCCGCCAGTTCGACGGCAACGGAAACTACACCTTCGGCCTGCAAGAGCAGTCGGTGTTCCACGAAATCAACCAAGACAAGATCGACCGCGTTCGTGGGTTCGACATCACCGTCGTCACCACCGCAAAGACCGATGATGAAGGCCGCGCATTCCTGCGCGAGCTTGGGTTCCCCTTCATCGCCCAGTAAGCCACCACTGTCTAGGTCTGGACCCGCGTAACGGGCACAGAAACCGGGCGGAGAACAGGAAAAAACAACAATGACAATGACAGATCCGGTCGCAGACTTGCTGACCCGTCTGCGTAACGCGTCGAGCGCACACCACGATGCCGTCACGCTACCCTCGAGCACGATCAAGGCGGGCATCGCCGCGATCCTCAAGCGCGAAGGTTACGTAGCGGACTGGAAAGTGGAGCCCGCGCGCGTTGGAAACGCACTGACCATCACGCTGAAGTACGGCAACGAGCGCAAGGCGGCCATCTCCGGCCTAAAGCGCGTCTCCAAGCCCGGTCTTCGCGTCTACGCAAAGTCGACCGAAATCCCCAGCGTTCTCGGCGGACTCGGCGTCGCCATCCTGTCCACCTCGTCGGGCCTTCTTACGGACCGCGAAGCGCAGAAGAAAGGCGTGGGTGGGGAAGTCCTCGCCTACGTGTGGTAGCCGAACATGTCACGTATTGGCCGTCTCCCCATCGAGATTCCGAGCGGAGTAACCGTTTCGGTCGCCGACTCTGTCGTCTCCGTCAAGGGTCCCAAGGGCGAATTGAGCGTCAACGTCGCATCGCCGATCATGGTTGTTGTTGAAGACAGCCAGGTCGTCGTTACCCGTCCCGATGACGAGCGCGCTTCGCGTTCTCTTCACGGACTTACTCGTACCCTCATTGCCAACGACATCGTCGGCGTAACCACCGGGTACTCCAAGGCACTCGAGATTGTCGGCACCGGTTACCGTGTCGCTTCGAAGGGCGCGGGCATCGAGTTCGCACTCGGGTTCTCGCACTCCATCACCGTTGACCCGCCGGCTGGCATCACGCTCGCCGTCGAGGGAAACAACAAGGTCATCGTTTCGGGAATCTCGAAGCAGGCCGTCGGTGAGGTTGCTGCAAACATTCGTAAACTCCGCAAGCCCGAGCCCTACAAGGGCAAGGGAGTCCGTTACGAGGGCGAAGTCGTCCGTCGTAAGGCCGGAAAGGCTGGTAAGTAACCATGGCTACTACCTCAAAGTCCGAGCAGCGCACGCGCCGACACTTCCGTCTTCGCAAGAAGGTCAACGGAACCGAAGCGCGTCCCCGTCTCGTCGTCACCCGATCCGCTCGTCACCTGTTCGTTCAGGTTGTCGACGACACCAAGGGTCACACCATCGCCTCGGCATCCACCATGGAAGCCGAATTCCGTGCCTCGAAAGAAGACAAGTCGGCCAAGGCCAAGAAGATTGGCGAGTTGGTCGCTGAGCGTGCGAAGAAGGCCGGCGTTTCCGCCGTCGTCTTCGACCGTGGCGGAAACCGTTACGCCGGTCGCGTTGCCGCGGTCGCCGATGGCGCACGAGAGGCTGGGCTGACGCTATGAGCGAAGAAACAAAGGACAACACCGTGGCTGTTGACGAACCGACTGCTGTTGAGGCAGTAGAAACCGAAACCGTAGAACAGGCTCCTCGCGGAGCTCGTGGCGCACGCGGCGGAGATAACCGTGGCGGCCGTGGTGGCCGCGACGGTAACCGCGGTGGCCGCGAGGTCGAGAAGAGCCCCTTCATGGAGAAGGTCGTTGCGATCAACCGCGTCTCGAAGGTTGTGAAGGGTGGACGTCGTTTCGCCTTCACCGCTCTCGTCGTCGTCGGTGACGGAAACGGAATGGTCGGTGTCGGTTACGGCAAGGCCCGTGAAGTTCCGCTCGCCATTGCGAAGGGTGTCGAAGACGCGAAGAAGAACTTCTTCCGCGTTCCGCGCTCGGGTGCAACCATTCCCCACCGTGTTCAGGGTGAAGCCGCTGCTGGCGTCGTTCTGCTCCGTCCCGCATCTGCCGGTACCGGGGTTATCGCTGGTGGTCCGGTTCGCGCCGTACTCGAGTGCGCCGGTGTGCACGACGTGCTGAGCAAGTCTCTCGGCTCATCCAACACCATCAACATCGTTCACGCGACGGTTGCTGCGCTCAAGCAGCTCGAAGAACCCCGTGCCGTTGCAGCTCGACGTGGCCTGGAATTTGAGCAGGTCGCGCCCGCGCGTCTCATCCGCGCCGAGGCAGACGCCCTGGCCGCTGCGAAGGCAGGTGCCTAATGGCTCAGCTCAAGATCACCCAGATCAAGTCCGTTATCAGCGAGAAGCAGAACCAGCGTGACACGCTGCGCAGCCTCGGACTGAAGCGCATCGGGCAGACGGTTCTCCGTCCGGACGACTCCGCAAACCGCGGCTACGTTCGCACCGTTGCGCACCTTGTCACTGTTGAGGAAGTGAAGTAATGGCTGAAGAAAAGAAGCCCGCCGCTAAGTCGGCGGCTGCGAAGGCACCGGCCAAGGCACCGGCGAAGGCTGCTGCAAAGCCCGCCGCCGCCAAAGCGCCAGCAAAGGCTCCGGCCAAGGCACCGGCGAAAGCCGCTGCAAAGCCGGCCGCCGCAAAGGCAGAACCGAAGGCCCCTGCGGCCAAGGCTCCTGCTGCAAAGTCGGCTGCTGCCAAAGCCCCTGCGAAGAAGGAATCGGGCGAAAAGGTTCAGGTGCTCAAGCTGCACCACCTTCGACCTGCTCCCGGATCGAAAAAGGAACGCACCCGCGTTGGTCGTGGTGAGGGATCCAAGGGTAAGACCGCGGGTCGTGGAACCAAGGGAACGAAGGCTCGTTACCAGGTTCGCTCCGGACTCGAAGGTGGAAACCTCAACTTCGTCATGCGCACCCCCAAGCTGCGCGGGTTCAAAAACCCGTTCCGCGTGGAATACCAGGTTGTCAACCTCGACCGCATCTCCGAGCTGTACCCGAAGGGTGGTGATGTGACCATCTCTGACCTCGTGTCCAAGGGAGCCGTTCGCAAGAACGAGAAGGTCAAGGTTTTGGGCAACGGCAACATCGCCGTCCAGGTCACCGTTTCGGTTGACAAGGTGTCGAAGTCGGCCGAACAGAAGATCGTCGCTGCAGGCGGTTCTATCAAGTAGTTGTTGACGCGGGCCGGGTACCTACTCGGCCCGTTTCTACTATTCTTAGTAATGGTGGCCATTCGGCCGAACTTCAGGAGGCTCCGTGTTCAGCGCAATTGGACGCATTTTCAGCACCCCCGACCTTCGTCGCAAGCTCGGGTTCACGCTGTTTATGGTGGTGCTGTTCCGTCTTGGTTCGTTCATCCCCGCCCCGTTCGTGAACTACATCAACGTTCAGGCCTGTCTCGCGGGAAGTGCCGGCACCAACGGGATCTACGAGCTCGTCAACCTGTTCTCCGGTGGAGCACTTCTGCAGTTGTCGATTTTCGCGCTCGGAATCATGCCGTACATCACGGCGTCGATCATCACCCAGTTGCTTCGCGTCGTCATTCCTCGTTTTGAGACCCTGCACAAGGAGGGTCAGGCCGGCCAGGCCAAGATGACCCAGTACACGCGGTACATCACTCTCGGACTGGGAATTCTGCAGTCCACGACTCTTGTCACCGTCGCCCGCAGCGGCCAACTCTTCGGTGCATCGTCCGGGATCCCGGAATGCAGCCAGCTCATCACCAACGATGCCTGGTACGCAATTCTGCTCATGGTGATCACCATGACCGCCGGCACCGGGCTCATCATGTGGTTCGGAGAACTCATCACCGAACGCGGCATCGGTAACGGCATGTCACTGCTGATCTTCGCTTCCATCGCCGCCGGCTTCCCCACCTCGCTCTGGTCGATCCAGCGCTCGGAGGGCTTCAACGTTTTCGTTATCGTCATCGCGATCGGAATCGTCATCATGGGCGCCGTTGTCTTCGTCGAACAGTCCCAGCGTCGAATCCCGGTTCAATACGCCAAGCGCGTTGTCGGAACCCGCACGTACGGTGGCTCGAGCACGTATATCCCCATCAAGGTCAACATGGCGGGAGTTGTGCCGGTTATCTTCGCGTCGTCCCTGTTGTACCTGCCCGCGCTCATCGCACAGTTCAACCAGCCAGCCGCAGGACAGGTCCCGCCCGACTGGGTGCTGTGGATCAGCGCAAACCTGGCAAACGGCAATCAGCCGCTCTACATCGCGCTCTTCTTCCTCCTCATCGTCGGTTTCACCTATTTCTATGTCGCGATTACCTTCAACCCGGTTGAGGTTGCCGACAACATGAAGCAGTACGGCGGATTCATCCCCGGAATTCGTGCCGGTCGTCCCACCGCCGAGTACCTGGACTATGTCCTCACCCGCGTGACACTGCCCGGCTCGCTGTACCTGGGAGTCGTTGCCCTCATCCCGCTCATCGCACTCGCGTTGATTGGCGCAAACCAAAACTTCCCGTTCGGTGGAACGTCGATCCTCATCATCGTTGGAGTTGGGCTCGAAACTGTCAAGCAGATCGACGCACAGCTGCAACAGCGACACTATGAAGGCCTGCTCAAGTAATGGTTCGCTTACTCGTAGTCGGCCCCCCGGGTGCCGGCAAGGGTACGCAGGCGGTTCGACTCGCTGAGACCTACGGAATTCCCGCGATCTCCACGGGGGACATCTTTCGAGCAAACGTTCGCGACGAGACCCCGCTTGGAGTCGAAGCGAAAGGGTTCATGGACCGTGGTGAGTACGTCCCCGATTCGTTGACCAACGCACTTGTCGCTGACCGCCTCGGGCACGACGATTGTGCTCCCGGGTTTCTGCTCGACGGATACCCGCGAACCGTCGATCAGGTGCGCGCTCTCGATCAGGTGCTCGCCGACCAGGGCGAAAAACTGGACGCCGTCATTGAACTTACGGTCGAAACCGAGGTCGTTGTCCAGCGAATCTTGCTCCGATCCAAGGATTCAGGACGTTCGGACGATGCCGACGAAACCCTGATCCGTTCTCGGCTCGAGCTTTTTGCCCGCGAAACCGCACCGCTCATCGAGGTATACGGCGGTCGCGGGCTCCTGGTGCAGGTCGACGCAATCGGCGAAATCGCCGACGTCACCGCGCGAATCACCGGCGCACTGGGCCTGCGGGGCATCGGATAGCACGACGCGCATTTGCGAATCGGCGGATTATCGCGTATTCTCGTACTTTGGTGTGTCATGCCCCCCGTGGCGTGTTTTCACCGCCCGCACGACGTGCGGTAACCAGCAGCAACGAACGGACACATGGCTAATAAAGACGGCGTAATCGAGATCGAAGGTTCGGTCGTCGAAGCATTGCCCAATGCAATGTTTCGCGTGGAACTGGCGAACGGCCACAAGGTCCTCGCACACATCTCGGGCAAGATGCGCCAGCACTACATTCGAATCCTCCCCGAGGACAAAGTGATTGTAGAACTTAGCCCTTACGACCTCTCACGAGGCCGCATCGTTTACCGCTACAAGTAACCGCACAGAAGGAACGGCCCGGAACTCCGGGTACGACGCCAGCGAACTAGGAGAAACACAATGAAGGTCAACCCCAGCGTCAAGCCGATTTGCGACAAGTGCAAAGTCATTCGTCGTCACGGCAACGTCATGGTGATCTGCGAAAACCCCCGGCACAAACAGCGCCAGGGATAAAGCACCACCCGCACAACTCAATACATTCAATCGCCGCGTCGGAACCCTTCGGGGGGACATCTTGAGTAAGAGGCTCAAGTATGGACATTGGCTCAGACCTCTTCATTCACTAGGAGCAGCCTCATGGCACGTCTCGCTGGAGTCGATATTCCCCGCGACAAGCGCGTGGAAATCGCCCTCACCTACATCTACGGCGTAGGCCGTACCCGTTCGGTTCAGATTCTGACCGAAACGTCGATTGACAAGAACATCCGCGTCAAGGACCTCACCGACGACCAACTCATCGCGCTTCGTGACTACATTGACACCAACCTCAAGGTGGAAGGTGACCTGCGCCGCGAGGTGCAGGCCGACATCCGTCGCAAGGTTGAGCTCGGTTCGTACCAGGGAATCCGCCACCGTCGTGGACTTCCCGTCCACGGGCAGCGCACCAAGACCAACGCACGTACCCGCAAGGGCCCGAAGCGCACCGTCGCCGGCAAGAAGAAGGCCGCTCGCTAGTCGCGGCCTGAGGAAAGGGATCTGAACAATGGCAGCACCAAAGACCGCAGGCCGTAAGCCGCGACGCAAAGACAAGAAGAACATCGCCTTGGCTCACGCACACATCAAGTCGACGTTCAATAACACGATCGTGTCCATCACGGACCCGACCGGAGCCGTCATCTCGTGGGCATCCTCGGGAGCAGTTGGCTTCAAGGGTTCGCGCAAGTCGACTCCGTTCGCCGCACAGCTCGCCGCCGAATCGGCAGCGCGCCAGGCGCAGGAACACGGCGTCAAGAAGGTGGACGTTTTTGTTAAGGGACCCGGTTCGGGTCGCGAGACAGCGATTCGTTCGCTTCAGGCAGCTGGCCTCGAGGTCGGTTCGATCACCGATGTGACGCCTCAGGCGCACAACGGTTGCCGTCCCCCCAAGCGTCGCCGCGTCTAACGCATCACCGTTTGTGCGTGGTTGTGAGGTCCGCCTCAACCGCCACGCTCCCCACAATTGAACAGATGTATTCAGAGAAGTGTCATATAGCGGACACTGACCGAAAGGAAACCACGTGCTCATTGCACAGCGCCCCACGCTCACCGAAAACACCATGACCGACACCCGCTCGGCGTTCATCATTGAACCGCTCGAACCCGGATTCGGCTACACCCTCGGCAACTCACTGCGCCGAACCCTGCTGTCGTCGATTCCTGGAGCAGCCGTCACGCGTTTCCGCGTGACCGGCGCCGCACACGAATTCACGTCACTCCCGGGTGTTGTCGAAGATGTCACCGAGATCATCCTCAACATCAAGAACCTCACGATCTCGAGCGAGCACGACGAGCCCGTGACGGCTTACCTTCGCAAGAAGGGTGCCGGCAACGCTACCGCCGCGGACATCACCGCGCCAGCCGGCGTTGAGATTCACAACTCTGACCTGCATATCGCGACCCTTGCTAAGCAGGGAAACCTCGAAATCGAGTTGACCATCGAACGCGGTCGCGGATACGTCTCGGTCGACCAGAACAAGTTCGCCGGTGCACCCATCGGAACCATCGCGATTGACTCGATCTACTCGCCGGTTACCAAGGTCACCTACCGCGTCGAGGCAACTCGTGCGGGAGAACGCACCGACTTCGACCGCCTTGTCGTTGAGGTTGACACCAAGGCATCGATCACCCCCCGTGACGCCGTTGCGTCGGCTGGTGGAACTCTGGTTGAACTGTTCGGACTCGCGCGTGAACTGAACACCGAGGCCGAGGGAATCGAAATTGGTCCCCGTTACACCGACGCACCTGTTGCCGAGGGACTCGACATTCGTATCGAGGAACTCGACCTGACGGTTCGTTCGTTCAACTGCCTCAAGCGCGAGGGAATCAACACCCTCGCCGAATTGGTCAACCTCACGGAGCACCAGCTCATGAACATCCGCAACTTTGGACAGAAGTCGGTCGACGAGGTCCTCGAGAAGCTCGTCGAACGTGGACTGAGCCTCAAGGACGGCGTCGCCGGAGCAGACAGCTCGTACTTCTACGAGGCCGCAGACGACTAAGACCCCGCGAGTACAACACTCGTATCGAATAGGAGAACACAATGCCTAAGCCCACGAAGGGACCCCGCCTCGGAGGCGGACCCGCTCACGAGCGCCTCATGCTCGCGAATCTTGCGGTGGCTCTTTTCACGCACAAGTCGATTCAGACGACCGAGACGAAGGCCAAGCGCCTTCAGCCTTACGCTGAGCGACTGGTCACGTTCGGAAAGCGCGGAGACCTCCACGCTCGCCGTCGTGTCCTCGCGATTCTCCGCAACAAGGATGCAACTCACGAACTCTTCGTTGAGATTGCTCCCCTCGTCGCGGAGCGTCCGGGTGGTTACACGCGTATCACCAAGACGGGTTTCCGTAAGGGTGACAACGCGCCCATGGCTGTTATTGAGCTCGTGCTTGAGCCCGTGACCCTGAACCCCAAGACCAAGAAGGCCAAGGTTGAGCCCGTCAAGGTTGCACCGAAGGCTGCCCCGGCAGCTGAGGTTGTCGACGAGGCCGTAGTGGCGGACGCCGCTGAGGCTGAGGTTGTTGACGCTCCCGTCGAAGCTGTAGAGGCCGAAGTGACCGAGGTCGTCGAAGCCGAAGTGACCGAGGTCGCCGAAGCTGAAGCCGAAGCACCTGCTGAGGAAGCACCCGCTGAGGAAGCACCCGCCGCGGAGGCAGCCGATGACGCTGCCGCCGAAGGCGACGACAAGTAGTTCGTCATGCACAAGGCCCGGGGTTGCCTCGGGCTTTGTGTCGTTAACGGGAGGCGGCCGTGAGACTTCGAATCGATCTCGCCTACGACGGAACTGATTTCTCTGGCTGGGCGAAGCAACCAGACCTGCCGACCATCCAGGGTTCGCTCGACGAGGCTCTCGCGACGATAATCCGCCTCGACGAGGTGCACACGATTGTGGCCGGCCGAACCGACGCCGGTGTGCACGCCATGGGCCAAGTCGTTCACGTTGACGTTCCCGACGATGTCGACCCAACGACGTTGGCGATGCGGCTCAACTCGTACCTTGCTCAAACGGCAATTTCCATTCACACCGTCCGTGAGGCCGACCCCGGTTTTGATGCCCGATTCTCACCGATTTTCCGCCGCTACGAATACCGCATCACCGACACGTCGTCGATTCGTGACCCTCGCACCCGCCACTACACGCTGTGGATGGACGAACCGTTGGACGTCACCACGATGAACGCCGCCGCGCAATCCCTACTGGGGTTGCATGACTGGACGACCTATTGCAAGGCGCGCGAAGGTGCGACGCGGGTGCGCGAACTTCAACGGTTCGAGTGGGTGCGGGACGAAAAGGGTGTGCTCGTCGCAACTATTCAGGCCGACGCGTTTTGCCACAACATGGTGCGCAACCTTGTCGGAGTGTGTGTCGCCGTGGGGCGCGGGCGTCTCGACCCCGCCGATGCCGTCGTCCTGCGCGAGCAACGAATCCGCACGGCCGCCTTCGCCGTACTGCCACCGCAGGGGCTCACCCTGGCCGAGGTCGGATACCCCGACGCCGCGGAAATGGCCCTGCGCGCCTCGGAATCTCGTCGACGCCGCAACCCGGTTTGACCCACGCGCCGAACTCTTGTACTCTTGAACCTTGGTGCCCGACCGGGTGCCTGGTTGAGCCCTCCACCGAGTCTTTCCCTAGAAAGCCTCACCGGAGTGGGATTCACGAACTACTCGAACCGAAAGCGCTACTACCGTGACGCGTACATTCTCACCAAAGCCCGCTGACATCCAGCGTGAGTGGATCATCATCGATGCCGCCGACGTTGTCCTCGGCCGCCTCGCCAGCCACGCAGCAGTTTTGCTCCGCGGCAAGCACAAGCCCACCTTTGCCCAGCACATGGACATGGGTGACTTCGTCATCATCGTCAACGCCGGCAAGGTTGCTCTCACGGGCTCCAAGCTGTCGCAGAAGATGGCCTACCGCCACTCGGGTTACCCGGGCGGACTTACGGCGACCGTCTACTCGGAACTCTTGGAAAAGAACCCCGTTCGTGCCGTCGAAAAGGCGATTCGCGGAATGCTCCCCAAGAACTCGCTCGGAGCTGACCAGTTCCGCAAACTGAAGGTCTACGCGGGTGCAGAGCACCCTCACTCGGCCCAGCAGCCCAAGCCCTACGCATTTAACCAGGTCGCGCAGTAAGCGCCGGATAGAGGATTAGAACAATGGCAACAGTAAGCGAAACCACCGCGACAGCGGCAAAGGCTCCCAAGCTTTCCCTCTCGGTCGCCGGCGCAGCCGTCGGTCGTCGTAAAGAAGCGATTGCTCGAGTGCGACTCATCCCCGGGACCGGCTCGGTCACCGTCAACGGTCGTGCACTGGAGGAATACTTCCCCAACAAGTTGCACCAGCAGCTCATCAAGGCACCGTTCACGATTCTCGAGCTCGGGTCGTCATACGACGTCATCGCGCGAATCTCGGGTGGTGGCCCCTCGGGTCAAGCCGGCGCTCTTCGCCTCGGAATTGCCCGCTGCCTCAACGAGATCGACACGGAGAACAATCGTGCCGCTCTCAAGAAGGCCGGCTTCCTCTCGCGTGACGCCCGCATCAAGGAGCGCAAGAAGGCTGGTCTCAAGAAGGCCCGCAAGGCTCCTCAGTACTCGAAGCGTTAATCGGCTTCACTGCGATGTCGCGTCTCTTCGGGACCGATGGCGTCCGTGGGCTGGCAAATGTCGAGCTCACGGCCGACCTCGCGTTGCACCTCGCCCAAGCGGCGTCTCAGGTGCTGACCCAGGGACGCCACGCCGACGAGGTTCGCGCCGAAGGGCGTAAACCACGCGCGGTGGTTGCGCGTGATCCGCGAATCTCCGGCGAATTCCTCACCGCAGCAGTATCGGCGGGACTGGCGAGCTCCGGAATCGACGTCCTCGACGCCGGCGTTCTGCCCACCCCCGCCACCGCTTTCCTCGTGGGGGATATTCAGGCGGATTTCGGAGTAATGATTTCCGCTTCTCACAACAAGGCTGCCGATAACGGAATCAAATTCTTTTCACTCGGCGGCACCAAACTCCCGGACGAGGTCGAAGACCGGATCGAAAAGGCTCTCGCGGGGCCGCGGTTGATGCCAACCGGTGCCGGCGTGGGCCGCATCCGCCGATTCGCCGACGCCGAGGACCGATACATTCTGCACTTGCTCGCCACGCTCGACGCGTCCCTCGAGGGACTCCACGTTGTGATTGATTGCGCAAACGGCGCCGCCGCCGGAATTTCCCCTCGTGCCTTCACCGACGCCGGTGCGACGGTCACGGTGATCGGAAGCGACCCTGACGGTCTCAACATCAACGAGGGGTGCGGCTCGACCGATTTGGACCTGCTCCAGCGAACTGTTCTCGATACGGGAGCAGATCTCGGAATCGCCCACGATGGGGATGCGGATCGGTGCCTCGCGATCGACGCGCAGGGAAACGTCATCGACGGTGACCACCTGATGGCGATTGTCGCCGTATCGATGAAGAAGCGCGGACTGCTGGACCACGACACCCTGGTGGCGACGGTCATGAGCAATCTCGGCCTCGAATTAGCGATGGAAGCGAACGGCATAACACTCGTCCGCACCGCTGTCGGTGACCGGTACGTGCTCGACGCGATGGAGTCCACCGGCTTTGTCCTCGGTGGCGAACAGTCCGGGCACATCATTTTCCGAAAGTTTTCGACGACGGGCGACGGAATCATGACCGGCTTGCACGTTGCCGCCGAGATGGCGCGTTCCGGCAAGACGCTGGCCGAACTCGCAACCGTCATGACGGCGCTTCCGCAAACGCTCGTCAACGTCACGAACGTCAACCATGCGGGGCTCGACTCCGACCAGCCCATCGCGGACCTCGTCGCCCAACTGGAAGCCGATTTGGGCGATACCGGCCGAATTCTGCTGCGCCCCTCGGGAACCGAACCGCTCGTCCGCGTCATGGTCGAGGCGGCAACGCAGGAACGCGCCGACGAGGTGGCACACCGCATCGCCGATCTCGTGACCGAACGACTCGGGCTCTAGATTTTTCGTAGCGACACCGTCGACACGGTGTGATCGCGTTCTTTGCGCAACACCAGCGTGGCGCGGGCGCGGGTTGGGGCGATGTTTTCAACGAGGTTGGGTTCATTGACCGAATTCCAGAAACCCAGTGCGATGTCGGTTGCCTCCTCGTCGCTGAGATTCGCGTAGCGGTGAAAATACGAGTCCGCGCGGGCGAAGGCACCGGATTTCAGTTGCAGAAAGCGATTGACGTACCACGACTTGATGTCATCGGTTTCGGCATCGACGTAGATGCCAAAATCGAACAGGTCCGACAGCGCGAGTTCTTGACCGAGGGTGGGCGACTGCAGCACGTTGAGCCCCTCGATGATGAGGATGTCCGGGCGAGAGACGACGATGTGTTCATCGGGGACGATGTCATAGGACAGGTGGGAATAGACGGGCGCCGAAACCTCGGTCGCACCGGACTTGATTTGGGTCACAAATTCGATGAGCGCCCGACGGTCGTACGATTCGGGGAACCCCTTTCGCGCCGCGATTCCGCGTCGTTCCAGTTCGTCATTCGAATACAGGAAACCGTCGGTGGTGACGAGCGCGATGTTCGGCGTCTCGGGGTCACGCGACAGCAGTTCACGCAGCAGCCTCGACACGGTCGACTTTCCGACCGCGACCGAGCCCGCAACACCAATGACGAACGGGGTGTGACTGTTGGAGAGCCCGAGGAAGGTTGACGTCACCGAATGGGTCTCGCGCGCGGCCTTCGCATAGAGCGAGAGGAGTCGAGTCAGGGGAATGTAGATCGATTCAACCTCGGCAAGGTCGAGCGCATCTCCGAGACCGCGAAGCCGGTCAATTTCCGATTCGGTGAGCGGGTTACCCAACGACGACGACAGTTCGGCCCACCGCGTCCGAGGAATCTCGTGGAACGGTGTTAAGGGGGCGGGACTGTCCAGCATCGCCTCAACGATACTCCGACCGAGGCGCTCGCCTAGACTGTTCTTATGTGCGGAATCGTTGGATACGTCGGACCCCGTGGCTCAGAAGCCGTCCTGCTCGGTGGGCTGGGACGCCTGGAATATCGCGGATACGACTCGGCTGGAGTCGCGATCATCTCGGATGCACTGGAGTCGCGCAAAAGGTCGGGCAAGTTGCAGCAACTCCGGGACGAACTCGTTGCGAACCCGATCCACGACGGCCACACCGGAATTGGGCACACCCGTTGGGCTACTCACGGTGCACCGAACGATGTCAACGCTCACCCTCACATTGCCGACGGCGGGAAACTCGCCCTCATCCACAACGGCATTATCGAAAACTTTTCCGAACTGAAGGCCGAACTTCTCGCGGATGGCGTCGAATTCACCAGCGAAACCGACTCGGAGGTCGCCGCCCATCTCGTCGCTCGCGCCTACCGCGAGACGGGAAATCTGACCGAGGCACTCCGTGCGGTCGTCCAAAGACTTGAAGGCGCATTCACGCTCCTGGTAATCCACCAGGACGAACCAGACGTTGTCGTCGGCGCTCGACGCAACTCACCGCTCGTCATCGGGCTGGGCGAAGGCGAAAACTTCCTCGGCAGTGACGTTGCCGCGTTCGTCGAATTCACCCGCAACGCTCTCGCCATCGGCCAGGATCAAATCGTCACGATCACGCGCGATACCGTTTCCGTCATCGATTTCGACGGCAACCCGGTCGAACCCGAACCGTTCGAGGTCACGTGGGACGCGTCCGCCGCGACGAAGGGCGGATGGTCGTCGTTCATGGCGAAAGAAATCAGCGAGGAACCTCAAGCGGTAGCGGACACCATCCGCGGACGCATCAAGGACGGAGCCGTCCACATCGACGGGTTCGAGCCGAAGACACTCGCCGACATTGACCGCATCATCATTCTTGGGTGTGGGACGGCTGCCTATTCTGGTCTTGTCGGAAAGTACGCAATCGAGCAGTGGGCGAAGATCCCCGTCGACGTCGAACTGAGCCACGAATTCCGTTATCGCGAGCCCGTTCTGGGAGAGCACACGCTCGTCGTTTCGGTGTCTCAATCGGGCGAGACGATGGACACCCTGATGGCCGTCAAATACGCGCGCGAAAGGGGTGCGCGCACCCTGTCCATTTGCAATACACAGGGAGCGACGATTCCGCGCGAGAGCGACGACGTCATTTACACGCACGCTGGCCCCGAGGTCGCCGTAGCGTCCACCAAGGCGTTTGTCGCGCAGGTCACGGCGCTCTACCTGCTGGGTCTGGCCATCGGCCAGGCGAACGGCAAGGGCGACCCGGCGACGCTCGCAACGGTTGTTCGTGACCTCGAGGCGACCCCAGCGCTGATCGAAACAGTTCTGCTTCAGGCTGACCGAATCAAGACGATGGCGAAGTGGATGGCGGACACCCAGGCAATTCTGTTGCTGGGGCGTCACGTGGGATTCCCGATCGCTCTCGAGGGCGCACTCAAACTCAAGGAACTCGCGTACATTCACGCGGAGGGTTTCGCAGCGGGTGAACTCAAGCACGGTCCGATCGCCCTCATCGAACCGGGCCAGGTTGTCTTCGTGATTGTTCCCAGCCCCCGCGACCCCAACTCGCTTCACCCCAAGGTTGTTTCCAACATTCAGGAGATTCGCGCCCGCGGAGCCCGCGTGATCGCCATCGCAGAACAGGGTGACGCCGCCGTGCTTCCGTTCGCGGACGAGGTCATCCCAATTCCGCTCGCGTCACCGTTTATTGAGCCGATTCTGGCGGTTGTTCCGCTGCACCTTTTCTCGATGGAGCTTGCTGCCGCTAAAGGACTCGACGTCGACCAGCCACGCAACCTCGCCAAATCCGTCACGGTGGAATAACGATGGCGATCGTCGGACACGGCATCGATGTTGTGGATGTCGCGCGCTTCGGCGAGAAACTCGTGAGCACTCCCGCTCTGCGCGATCGACTGTTGACGCCGACCGAACAGACGATGCCGCTGGAATCCATGGCGGTGCGCTTCGCCGCCAAGGAGGCCCTGATTAAAGCCCTCGGCGGTAGCAGTGATTTTCGCTTCACCGACGTTGAGATTCCTCGTGGAAACGGGCGGCCCGAATTTGTCTTGAGCGGGGATATCGCCGTGGCGATCGAGCATCTCGGCCTCATCCTCCACCTGTCACTGAGCCATGCTGGTGGAATGGCGACCGCCAGCGTGATCGCGGAGTCCCCATGACGAAACCGATGCGCCGTGCACTCATCGACAGCGCCCAGATTTCGGCCAACGTTGAGGTGCTTCGCGGTTTGGCACCAACCGACCACACTCTTGTTGTGGTCAAGGCAAACGGGTATGGGCACGGAGCGGAAACTGCGGCGCGCGCAGCTCTCGCGGGCGGTGCGGATTGGCTGGGAGTCGCCGATGTGACCGAAGCGCTCGAATTGCGTTCCGCCGGTATCGATGCTCCCCTGCTCGCGTGGTTGCACGCACCGGAAGAGAGCTTTCGGGATGCGACAGCTGCGGGCGTGACGATTGGCGCATCGACGCTCGCGCACCTTGAGGCACTCGCGTTGTGTGACAAACCGACCGTGCACCTCAAAATCGATACGGGGTTGGGCCGCAACGGTGCCGGGCGCGATGACACCACCGCCTTCGTGGCGCGGGCAGCAGAACTGCATCACGCGGGGAACATTCGTGTTGAGGGTTTGATGTCGCACTGCTCGGGGACCAGCCGCGAAGCCGACATGTCCCAAGCGGAAGAATTTGAAGCCGTCCTCTCTGACCTGCGCGAGCATGGTGTCGAACCGGAATTCCGCCACCTGGCAGCCACGGCCGCGGCGATCGATCACCCGTCGCTGCGACACTCGATGGTTCGGTTTGGGATTGCGGCCTACGGACTGGCGCCGGCGCCGCACCTGCGGAACACCGGTGTTCGCCCCGCCATGCGACTCGAGGCAGACGTCGTGCTCACCAAGCGCCTGCGCGCGGGTGACGGCGTGTCCTACAACCACCTGTGGCGAGCCGACGAGTCAACAACCGTTGCGCTCATCCCCGTTGGGTATGCCGACGGAATTCCGCGCGCGGCGACGGGACGAGCATCGGTTGCGATCAACGGTCAACGGTTTCCGGTTGTCGGTCGCATCGCGATGGATCAGATTGTCGTGAACGTCGGCGATGCGCTAATTGCCGTTGGCGACACTGTTTCGGTGTGGGGCGACCCGATTGACGGAACACCGCACCCCGACGAGTGGGCGGATTGGGCTGACACAATCGGCTACGAGATTGTGACGCGCCTGGGCAATCGCGTCAGCAGGATTTCGGCCTGATGTTTACCGTCTCCACGGCGGACGAAATGGATCGGTTCGGCCGAGTCATCGCGCGCCATTTGCGCGCCGGTGACGTCGTCTGCCTCACGGGTGAACTGGGGGCGGGAAAAACGACGCTGACGCGCGGAGTTGGCGCCGAACTCGACGTTCGCGGGACGGTGACCAGCCCCACGTTCGTGATTGCCCGAACCCATCCGCGCGCCGACGCGGCACCTCTCGTGCACGTTGACGCCTATCGCCTCACCCACGCCAGTGAGCTGGAGGATCTTGACCTTGATTGGGAGAATTCGATCACCGTCGTCGAGTGGGGTTCGGGGATGCTGGACACCATCGTGGACGAATGGCTGGAGCTGGTGATCGACCGGTCGCATTCCGCCGACGATGATGTGCGCACGGTGACCGTTCACGCGCACGGCCCTCGAGGCAACGAACTCGCCGATTCGATTGGGCGGGCGTGGCAATGAGACTTCTCGTGATCGATACGTCAACCGGGACGAATGTGGCCGTCGTCGACGGTGATGTGGTCGTGGCCGAGCGCAGCGTCACCGAAACGCGCAGTCACGCCGAAGTCGTCGGGCGTTTATTGACCGAGGTGCTTGCGGAATCACGCGAGCCGATCGATGCGGTCGTGTCGGGGCTGGGTCCTGGTCCATTCACCGGGTTACGGGTCGGCATCGCCGCCGCTATTGCATTTGCGGCTGCCCGCAGGATTCCCATCCACGGCGTGCCGAGCCACGACGTTGGCATTCTGTCCGAGCACCCCGTCACGATTGTTACGGATGCCCGCCGGAAAGAGTGGGCGTGGACGAGCTATGCGGGTGGTCACTCGGTTGCTGGCCCGGCACTGGTCCCGATCGCCGACCTGGGGTCCGTTCCCACAATCTCGAACCACCCGGAACGACGCGTTGAGTCGATTTCAGCCGCGGAACTGGGCCGTGC
>JBIILU010000043.1:0-4848 GCA_044338315.1 Microbacteriaceae bacterium
GAGCGCTGGGGGGATCGCACGCTCGACCTCGACCTCATTGTGTACGGCGACCTGATCGAAAACGGCAACATGGTCATCCCACACCCGCGCGCGCACGAACGCCGATTCGTGCTGGAACCCTGGTTGTCCGTTGACCCCGACGCCATCATCCCCGCCCGCGGTTTCGTGCGCGATCTGGTGGAGGTGCTCGCATGAAGCGCACGAACCCCATCGCTCTCCTCGGTTTGACCCCGTTCGGGTTTGCCGTCGGTTTCTTTGCCGACTGGGCGATCGTGGTGCGCGGCGGTTCGGCCATTCGTGTTCCGTGGACGCTCACGGTGACAACCCTTGTTCTCACGGCGATTGTCCTCGCGCTGGGGGCACGCGTCCGTTGGGCCACTCAGCTCAGGCCGGGCCGACGAATCGATCCCGTTCTCGCGGTGCAAATCCTCACCTTCGCAAAGGCATCATCCGTCGGTGGCGCGCTGATGGTCGGAGGTGTCGTCGGCATCCTCGTGTACACGCTGACCCGACCCGTCGTTGCCGCCGAACTTATCCCCGGTGCGATTGGCGGAATCGTCTCGACGCTGGTGCTCATCGTCGGCGCGCTCGTCGCGGAACGACTCTGCCGCATCCCACCGAATGACGCCGAGGGGGAACCCGCATGATGACTCCGGATCGACTTGATGTTGGGCTCGTCGGCCGAGCCCGCGAAATTCCTGTTCTTGGTCTCGCCCTTGCCGGTGCGGGTCACATTCCGTGGTTCATGACGGAACCAGATCCCGATTATCGCGAGCGCGTCCTCGCGCAATTGCGCGGGGTCACCATCAGGTCAGCCGATGAGGTTGCCCACGGAAGTGATCTCGTCATCATTGCGCCGGGTGACGGCGAGACCGTTGCATCCCTCGTCGCCGACATCGGCGACGGCTGGAAGGCCGGTCAAATCGTCTTCCACACCGACCCAGCGTTGGGGGTTGGCGTTCTCGAGCCCGCCCGTGCTGCTGGCGCGATCCCGCTCGCCATTCACCCCGTTCTTCACTTCACGGGAACGTCGTTGGACGTGCAGCGACTCAAGGACGCCTATTTCGCGGTCACCGCACCGGCAACCGTTATGCCCATCGCACAGGCACTCGTCGTCGAGATGGGCGGCGAACCTTTCGTAGTCGAGGAATCCGACCGTGCCGCCTACGCCGAAGTCGTCGACACCGTTGCGACCTTCTCGCGCGCCATCATCGACCAGTCCACGTTCCGCCTCGCCGAAATTGGAGTCGAACGGCCCGGCGAGGTTTTGCGCGCTCTCGCTCATTCGGCGGTCGACGAGTCTTTGCGCCGATCGGCCGACGGAGCAGTCGACCCCGTCGAAGCCTGGCTTGACGATTCCGCCGAGGACGACGACTAAAGCGCTCATCCCGATAACCGAAACGGTAACCTTGAGGAGTTACCTGAAGGGGATCGAATGACTGACGAGGCCGAACTTTCCGCCGACGATATTGTCGAGCAGAAAGCTGTTCGGCTCGCCAAGCGCGACCGACTCAACGCCGAGGGCGAGGCGTACCCCGTCGCCGTCCCCATCACCACGACGATTTCCGCGGTTCGTGCCGAACACACCGGCCTTGACATTGACGTCGCAACCGGTGTGACCGTCGGTTTGGCTGGGCGAATCGTGCACTCGCGAAACACGGGAAAACTGTGCTTTGCCTCGCTGCAGTCGGGCGACGGCGAGCGAATTCAAGCCATGCTGTCCCTCGACCAGGTGGGCGAAGACTCGCTCGAACGTTGGAAAGACCTCGTCGACCTCGGCGATCACGTATTCGTCAGCGGAGAGGTCATCACCTCCAAGCGCGGAGAACTCTCCATCCTCGTCTCGACCTGGCAGATGGCGTCGAAGGCGCTGTTGCCGCTGCCGAACCTGCACAGCGAACTGAACGAAGAGACGCGCGTTCGCCAGCGCTACCTTGACCTCATCGTGCGCGACCAGGCGCGAATCAACGTCGTGACTCGCGCGACCGCGGTCCAGTCGCTGCGCGACACGTTCCGCACCCACAACTTTCTCGAAGTCGAAACCCCGATGCTGCAAACGCTGCACGGTGGCGCCGCGGCCCGCCCGTTCGTCACGCACTCGAACGCGTTCGACATGGACCTGTACCTGCGCATCGCACCGGAGCTGTTCCTCAAGCGCGCCGTCGTCGGTGGGCTCGACCGAGTGTTTGAAATCAACCGCAATTTCCGCAACGAAGGCGCCGATTCCACGCACAGCCCCGAATTCGCGATGCTCGAGTCGTACCAGGCCTACGGCGACTACAACTCGATGGCCGACCTGACCCAGGAACTCATCCAGAACGCGGCGCTCGCCGTCGCCGGGTCACACAAGGTGACGTGGAACGACGGAACAATTTATGACCTGGGCGGAAGCTGGGATCGCATCAGCCTTTTCGGTTCACTGTCAACCGCCGTCGGAACCGACATCACACCCGAGACCCCCATCGCGGTCCTCGAAAAAATGATCGCAGCCGCCGATATCGAGGTCGCACACCCGACCCGCGGCAAGCTCGTCGAAGAACTGTGGGAACACCACGTCAAGCCGGGGCTCACCGCGCCGACGTTCGTCATGGACTTTCCGCTGGACACCAGTCCGCTCACCCGCGAACACCGGTCCATTCCCGGAGTAGTCGAAAAGTGGGACCTGTACGTTCGCGGATTCGAACTTGCCACCGCATATTCGGAACTCATCGACCCCGTCCTACAGCGCGAGCGATTCGTCGAACAAGCGAAACTGGCTGGCCGCGGCGATGCAGAAGCGATGCCGCTCGACGAAGACTTCCTGCGCGCACTGGAACACGGCATGCCGCCCAGCGGCGGAATGGGCATGGGAATCGACCGACTCCTCATGGCCCTGACCGGTCTCGGCATTCGCGAAACCATCCTGTTCCCGCTCGTCAAGTAACCCGACATACACTGAACTCGTGATCACAGACTTCTGGGCCAACGCGGCGTTCTCCGTCACCCCGACAATCATCATCGGACTGATCTTCTGGTTCGTCATGCGCGCCATCCTTCGCGCCGACCGCACCGAACGCAGCGAACTCGACAAGTACGAGCGCGAAGAGCGTGCCCGACGCGGTCTTGACCCCAAAGAGTAAGCGTTCGCGCGGTTTTTGCCGTGAGCGAAAACCCCGAAAACACGGGGTGGCTGGGGTTACCGTTGAAACATCGCGAGAACCCTCGCAAAGGAGACTGCAATGTTTGAACGCTTTACGGACCGCGCTCGTCGCGTCGTTGTGCTTGCCCAAGAAGAAGCCAAGGGCCTGAACCACAACTACATCGGCACCGAACACATCCTGCTCGGGCTCATCAAAGAGGGTGACGGCATCGCCGCGAAGGCGCTCGCCGAGCTCAGTATCTCGATCGACAACGTCCGCGAACAGGTCCAGGAAATCATCGGCCAGGGCCAGCAGGCACCGTCCGGCCACATTCCGTTCACTCCTCGTGCCAAGAAGGTTCTCGAACTCAGCCTGCGCGAAGCGCTGCAGCTGGGCCACAACTACATCGGCACCGAACACATCCTGCTCGGGCTCATCCGCGAGGGCGAAGGCGTCGCCGCAACGGTTCTCGTCAAGCTCGGCGCCGACCTGACGCGCGTTCGCCAGACCGTCATCCAGTTGCTGTCCGGTTACCAGGGCGGCAAGGAATCAGCCACTGTCGGCGGCACCGAGGCCTCTAACGACGTCAAGGGTTCGCAGGTTCTCGACCAGTACGGTCGCAACCTGACACAGGCTGCTCGCGAGGGAAAACTCGACCCCGTCATCGGCCGCGAAAAGGAAATGGAACGCGTCATGCAGATCCTTTCCCGCCGCACCAAGAACAATCCCGTGCTCGTCGGTGAACCCGGCGTTGGAAAGACCGCGGTCGTCGAAGGACTCGCACAGGCCATCGTCAAGGGTGAAGTCCCCGAGACCATCAAGGACAAGCAGGTTTACACGCTCGACCTCGGTTCGCTCATCGCCGGAAGCCGCTACCGCGGCGACTTCGAAGAGCGCCTCAAGAAGGTGACCAAGGAAATCCGCAACCGTGGCGACATCATCGTCTTCATCGACGAGATTCACGCGCTGGTGGGCGCAGGAGCCGCCGAAGGCGCCGTCGACGCGGCCAGCATCCTCAAGCCGATGCTTGCTCGCGGCGAACTGCAGACCATCGGTGCGACGACCCTCGACGAATACCGCAAGTACTTTGAAAAGGACGCGGCGCTCGAACGACGTTTCCAGCCCGTCACCGTCAATCAGCCCTCGGTTGCGCACACGATCAACATTCTCAAGGGGCTGCGCGACCGCTACGAAGCGTTCCACAAGGTGTCCATCACCGACGAAGCGATTGTCGCCGCGGCAACCCTCGCCGACCGTTACGTGCAAGACCGATTCCTGCCGGACAAGGCAATCGACCTCATCGACGAAGCCGGTGCTCGACTTCGCCTGTCGATTCTGTCGTCGCCCCCCGAGCTGCGCGAATTTGACGACAAAATCGCCGCGGTGCGCGCAAAGAAAGAAAGCGCGATCGAGGAACAGGATTACGAAAAAGCCGCTCAGTTCCGTGATGAGGAAAAGAAGTTGCTCGGTGAGCGCCTTCGACTCGAAAAGGAATGGCGCAAAGGCGAAAAGGGCGAGACCGGCAAGGTCGACGAAGGAATTGTCGCCGAGGTTCTTGCACAGGCAACCGGTATCCCCGTTTTCAAGCTGACCGAAGAAGAAAGCGCCCGCCTGTTGATGATGGAGAAGTCGCTGCACCAGCGCGTCATCGGCCAGGAAGAGGCGATCGCGGTTCTCTCCAAGACCATTCGACGCACGCGCGCCGGACTCAAGGACCCCAAGCGCCCCA
>JBIILU010000044.1:0-4787 GCA_044338315.1 Microbacteriaceae bacterium
AGCAACTCGAGCGAATCACGGCACTCGTGAACACGGGTGAGAGTGAAGGCGCAGAACGGTGGACGCTGGATTGCCCCGTTCCGAAAGCCGGATTCTGGTTCCGCCCGACGGTCTTCACCAACGTCGCGACGAGTAACACCATCGCCCGCGAAGAGATTTTCGGTCCGGTGCTGTCCGTCCTCACGTTCCGCACCGCCGACGAAGCGATTACGAAAGCGAACAACACTCCGTACGGACTATCGGCGGGAATCTGGACGCAAAACGCCAGCCGAATGCTGCGGGTTGCCGACGAATTGCGTGCCGGAGTCATTTGGGCGAACACATTCAACCAGTTCGACCCGACCAGCCCGTTCGGCGGCTACAAGGAATCCGGTTACGGACGCGAGGGTGGCCGACACGGACTCACCGCTTATTTGTCGAACGGAGACGCCCGATGAGCCGCCTACCCGTCGCAAAGACTTACAAACTCTTCATCGGTGGGGCGTTCCCGCGCAGTGAATCGGGTCGCGTCTATGACGTCAGCACGCCCGCGGGGGAGTTCATCGCGAACGCGTCCAAGGCGAGTCGCAAGGACGCACGCGACGCGGTTGTCGCCGCACGTGCCGCGGTCGCAAAATGGTCTGGCGCGACCGCGTACAATCGCGGCCAGGTGCTGTATCGAATTGCCGAAATGCTCGAGGGACGAACCGCACAGTTCAGTGACGAGATTCAGAAGTCAACCGGTGCATCGGCGAAGGACGCGTCGACGGAAGTTCACGCGGCGATTGACCTGCTCGTTTGGTACGCCGGTTGGACCGACAAGTACGCCCAGGTCGTCGGTGGTGCGAACCCTGTCGCCGGTCCGTTCTTCAACCTCTCGGTACCCGAGCCAACGGGTGTGGTCGCGGTTGTGGCTCCGCAGTCGGGGCACAATTCGCTTCTCGGACTTGTCGCAACCGTTGCACCGGCACTCGTCACCGGAAACGCCGTCGTGGTCATTGCCAGCGAGGGGTCGCCGTGTGCGGCGATGTCGTTCGCCGAAGTTGTTGCAACCAGCGACGTTCCCGGGGGAGTCGTGAACATTTTGACGGGGTCACCGACCGAGATTGCGCCGTGGCTTGCGAGCCATCAGGACATCAACGCCATTGACCTCACCGGAGCAGACACCGAACTCGCTCTAACGTGCGAACGCGATGCGGCCGAGACCCTGAAGCGCGTCGTGCGCCCCGGACAGTTCAGCGCGACGCTCGGATCGGTCGATCGAATCGGCGCTTTCGTCGAAACGAAGACGGTCTGGCACACCAAGTCTCTCTCCTAGACGTTCGTTCCCGCGTCGCTCGGACACGTCACCCACGTCGAGTGGGCTGATAACCTCGCAGTGTGGTGAGCGGAATTCTTGTTGTCGACAAACCGCAGGGGCCGTCCAGCCACTCGGTGGTTTCACTCGCTCGGCGCGCACTCGGCACTCGCAAGATTGGCCATGCGGGAACCCTTGACCCGATGGCGACCGGGGTGCTCGTTCTCGGGGTCAATTCCGCCACACGACTGCTGACGTATATCGTCGGCGCAGACAAAACGTACGAGGCAACGATTCGACTGGGCTCGGCGACGGTCACCGACGACGCCGAGGGCGAAACAATTTCTGTCGCTGCACCGGCTGATGTGTCCGCGGTTACCGAGGACGCGCTGCTGCGGGAGATTGCGGTGCTGACGGGCGACATCGAACAACGACCGTCGGCGGTGTCCGCAATAAAGGTTGCGGGCCAACGCGCCTACGACCGGGTTCGCGCGGGAGAAGACGTTGTGCTGGACGCTCGCCGGGTGCGAGTCGACCGGTTTGATGTTCGCGCAATTCGGCGGCACACCGATTTCCTTGACGTCGACGTGATTGTCGACTGCACCTCCGGAACCTACATCCGAGCGTTGGCTCGGGATCTCGGCACGGCGCTGGCCGTCGGCGGGCACCTCACCGCACTGCGACGAACCCGGGTTGGACTGTTCACGCTCGACGAAGCGGTCTCGTCCGACGCAATCACCGAGAGCGCGGTGGTGGCGGCTTCCGATGCTGCGTCGAGGCTGTTTCCGGTGTGGGAACTGACCGAGGACGAGGAACGCGATGTTCGCTTCGGTAAACGACTGAGGACGGCGGTCGCCGACGCACCATTGGTTGCGGCGGTTCGCGACGGCGTGCTCGTCGCAATTGTGCGAATCACTGCCGGAGTCGCGCACGTCGAGACGGGATTCCCTCAATGATTGAGTGGTTCACGGCGGTGTCTGTCACCATTGCGGTGCTTGCCGGAATGGTGGCCCTCGTCTCGGGGATTCGCGGCACCGAACCGCGAGACCTCACCGTGCTGTCGACGCTCGCCGTCGAGGTTGTTCTTCTCGTTCACGTCGGGTTGGGGATTGCACAGCCGATGCTCGGGAACCCCACGGTGGGCGACCCGCTCGAGTTCTGGATGTATCTCGTCACCGCCCTGCTCATGCCTCCGGCCGTTGTAGTTTGGGCGATCGTCGACAAGACGAGGTGGGGGACGCTGGCGATGGGTGGCGTGTCGCTTTCGGTCGCGGTGATGATCCTGCGCATGTCGGTTATTTGGGCCGGCGTCTGATGGCGAAACCGCCGAGCGGAGAAGCGGTCCCCGCGGACGGTCTAATTCCAACGCCCACGACACGGGACACTCCCTGGTCGATTTACCTGCACATCCCGTTTTGCACGGTTCGCTGCGGGTATTGCGACTTCAACACCTACACCGCAAGCGAACTGAGGGGTGTCACGCGGGCAAGTTTCGTTGATGACCTCATCGCCGAAATCGAATGGTCGGCCGGTGTGCTGGACGCGTCGGGCGTTCCCCGCCGCTCGGCGTCGACCGTCTTCATCGGTGGCGGCACACCGAGCCTGCTGGCCTCGGCTGACATTCACAGGATTCTCGATGCGGTTCGTGGCGTCCACGGGATGACCTCCGATGTCGAGATCACGATGGAAGCTAATCCGGACACGGTAACCGAAGAGCTAACCGCGGGACTTGTGGCGGCCGGCGTGACTCGGCTGAGTATCGGTATGCAGAGCGCGGTTCCACGCATCCTCGAAATGCTCGACCGTACGCACAACCCGGCTTCCGTCGCAACGGCGGTTGCCGCAGCAAAAAACGCCGGGCTCCGCTCGTCGGTTGACCTGATCTACGGCACACCCACCGAGACGCTCGACGAGTGGCGCGAATCCCTCGACTCGGCGGTCGCGCTCGAGACCGACCACGTCTCGGCCTACGCCCTCATCGTCGAAGAGGGGACCGCTCTCGAACGTCGAATCCGTCGCGGCGAACTTGCACCGATCGACGATGACGCCCATGCCGATGCCTACGAACTCGCGGACGACCTGCTCGCACGAGCGGGCTTCGAGTGGTACGAAGTCAGCAACTGGGCGCGTGACGGTAATTCGCGGTCGCGCCACAACCTGGCGTATTGGACGGACGCGGATTGGTGGGGTTATGGGCCGGGTGCCCACAGTCACCTCGCGGGAACCCGCTGGTGGAACGTCAAGCACCCCGCCGCTTACGCCGAGCGGCTGGCTGCCGGTGTTTCTCCCGGCCACGAACGCGAAGTGCTGACCGCGGAACAACGACACGATGAGTTCGTCCTCCTCGGCTCTCGATTGCGCGACGGGCTGCCACTGTCGAGGTTGACCGCCGACGAACGGACGCGGGTCGCCGGGCTCATCGCCGAAGGGCTGGTTGACGGCCATTCCGCGATTGCTGGTTCACTCGTTTTGACACGGAACGGCCGACTGTTGGCTGACCTCGTCGTCCGACGAATTCTCGACTAGTTCGCTCCCTGGAAGACGGCGACGCTGTCGTGTCCTGAGGGCCGGAATGCATGCGCCACCGCTCGGCGCCGACGGTACTATTGGGGTTAGCAATCACGCATCGAGAGTGCTAAACGGAGGTGACCATGGTTTCGAGTCGAGCACTCGATGTTCTTCGCGTCATCGTCGAGGACTACGTCGCCTCGCGCGAACCGGTCGGGTCCAAGTCGATCGTCGAGCGCCACGATTTCGGCGTGTCCGCCGCAACGATTAGGAACGACATGGCCGCGCTCGAGGACGCCAACCTCATCCACGCTCCGCACACCTCTTCGGGTCGCGTACCCACTGATCTTGGGTACCGCACGTTCGTCGATGGCCTCCACGACGTCAAGCCACTCACGCGGGTGCAATTGACCGCAATCGAACGATTCCTCGACGAATCGCTTGATCTCGACGATTTCTTCCACCGCACCGTGCGACTGCTGTCGAATCTCACCAATCAGGTCGCGTTGGTTCAATACCCCGTGCTGGGCCGCGAAACAGTCGCGCATCTCGAACTCCTGCCACTCGGATCACGGCGAATCCTCTCGGTTCTCATCACGACCGGGGGACGCGTCGACCGTCACGTCGTCGACCTGCCCGTCGACATCGATGAGGCCACCCTGGGTGATCTTCGGGCACGCGTCAATGCCGCTGTTCAAGGAGCCGATTTTGCGACCGCTCCGGCGCAATTGAGCGAAGCGGGCGCTCAGGTTGGCCCAGCCCTCGCACCCGTTTTCACTGCGGTCACCAACGCCTTTAACGCCCAAATTGAGGCCCAGCGGGCAGATCGGCTCATCGTCGCGGGTACCCCACAGCTGGTTCGTGCCGAGGGTGACTTCGCCCGCAGCGTCGCGCCCGTCATGGACGCAATCGAAGAGCAGGTCATTCTGCTCAAGTTATTCGGCGAGATGGGTGGTGAGGACGACCGCGGAGTGCGGATCGGTCGCGAGCTCAGTGATGAACT
>JBIILU010000015.1:0-16047 GCA_044338315.1 Microbacteriaceae bacterium
TGGCGGTCGGTTTTGCAGCCGATGGGGGAATTTGGGGACGTTATCGCCTACGACCGACCTGCTTTTGGGCTGACGGAACGACCGACGGAGTGGACGGGCACCAACCCGTACGGGTTCGAGGGAAACTTTGAATTGTTGGATGCTCTCATTGAACGGTTCGGAGCGGGCCGCGACGTCGTACTCGTCGGGCAGTCGGCCGGAGGTCAGTTAGCGGCAGAGTATGCCCGGTTGAACACCGACACCGTAACCGCGTTGATCCTGGTCGACCCCGCGATTTTGACCACGGGAGGGTCAACCGAGGGGCTGGATTGGCTGTGGACGATTCCGCAGATCGACCGACTCGGACCGATTTTGGTGGCGAGCATTGCGACCTCGGGCGACGACCTGCTGCGGCAGAGTTTCGCCGACCAATCATTCGTGACTGAGGACATCTACGCGGGATACCATCTTCCGCTTCAGGTGAAGGGTTGGGAGGAGGCATTCTGGAACTTTTCCACCGCGTCGAGAAAGAACGACCTCGTCGCCAACTTGGGCGAAATCTCACAGCCAGTACTACTCATTACCGGCGATAGCGACACCGTCGTGCCCACAAGCGATACGGTGAAACTCAAATCACTCATCCCCGGCAGCGCGCTCGAAATCATCCCCAACGCCGGACACCTGCCACAAGAGGAACGACCGGCAGATTTTCTCCGCGCGGTCGCCACTCACTGGAGCACTCTGAGTCGTTAGCCCAGCAGCGACTTCATCTGCTTGTAGATGATGTTGGCGGCCATGATCGGGTTGAGGCGCGAGAGTCGGTCCATCATCGTGGCATCAGAGCCGATCGTAATGCGCGGGTTGTTTGATTCGATGGCGTCCACCATCGCCGCAGCCGCCACCGGCGCTGGTGTCGTTTTGAACTTTGCCGCTTCGGCCGCGTCAATCTTCATGTCGCCCATGCCCGAATTCGCGGCTATGTTTGTGGCGATTGAACCGGGGAAGACGATGGTTACACCCACGTTGGTTTCCATCAGTTCCGAGCGCAGGCCTTCCGTGAAGAGCTTGATCGCAGCCTTCGATGCTCCATAAACCGTCTGACCGGGGACGGGTGCATATGCGCCCATCGACGAGACGTTGAGGATGTGTGCTTCGGGTCGTTTCTTGAGTCCGGGGAGGAACGCTTTGACGAGTGCGACCGGGCCAAAGAAGTTCACGGCCATGACCTTTTCGACGTCTTTCCAGTCGAGCTTGTCGACGTGCACGAATGGCTGGATGATGCCGGCGTTGTTGATGAGTCCGTCCACCGGCCCCATTGCTTTGGTTACAGCGGCGGGCAAGGCCGCGACCTTGGCAAGGTCCGAAACGTCAAGAGAAAAAGGGGTAACCTTCCCAACGAGTTTCGAAGCGAGGGTAACGGTTTCTTTCAGCGTCTCGGCGCGAAAGTCGACGGCGGCAACGGTGGCGCCGCGACGAACCAGTTCCAGCGTGATTTCGCGCCCCATGCCGCTTCCGGCGCCGGTGACGACGATTACTTTTCCGTTGACCTTCATGTCAATCTCCTTTGAGGAACCAATTGTGTGGCTCTATTCGCCACCCTACGCCTGTCACAAGGAGCTGAGCAACCCTTTACGATTAATGCTCACACTGTTTAGCCGAATATTTGACCGATGAAGTCCGTCGCCCAGACGGTGGACACGAAGACCCCAATTCCACCGGCAACATAGACCCACTTGAGGTTGCGTTCGATGTACCATTTTTCGCCGCCGGCGGCGAACATACCGACAATCGCGACAATGATGACCGGAAGTGGCACGAGCAGGAACGAGAGCGGTCCGTATAGCTCGGATCCTTCGAATAGTGTCCCCACGAGTCCGCCTGACCAGGTCGAGAGCAGCGTGGCGAGCAACAGTGCGGCGAGGCCACCGGGAATTAGTTGTGTGAGTAGCTTGGACTTTGGCAATTCGGGAAGGGTCATGCCCATGATTCCGGGGACGAACATGATTAGCGCACCGGTCCAGAGCCACCAGCCCCAACCGACCATGTCACCGATCATGACGACGAGCACGGCGTACTTGAAGACGAGTGAGACCCACTGCTGTAGTGAACCGGGGCCCGAAACCTCGGTCGGGTTGATGCTGTCGAGTCGCGCCGAGAACGATCGGGCGGCGAGTTCTTCAAGCAGAATTCGTGAGAGGGCAACCCCTGTTATGACCCAAACCAAATTCTTCGCGTTGTCCGCCAGCGGGACCGTCGCCCCCGCAAAGGCGGAGATTCCGCCGACGACGGAGAGTGTGGTGAGGGAAGCAACGAACGCAATCATGAACACGTCGATGACCCGCTCCCACAGATCGCTCAGCGATTCAACCTTGGGCCGTCGAATCTTGCGGAACGTGGTCGACAGGATGATGGGCGCGAAGCCCGCGATGAACATCGCAAGGAGGTAGCGCACATCACCGAGCGAGTGGATTCCGAACATCGAAACCGAAACGACGGTGAACGAGAGAATTCCGATGAGTCCGGCGAAAGCATCGAGTGTTCCCAGAATAAGAATGATGGACAGCATTCCGATGCTTCCCGCGGCGGCGATGCTCTCGGCGCCTGGATCAACCGCTATCGCGCCGAGCAGCAGGGCGATCGCGTAGGGGATTACCATCGCACCGCCGACCATTGCTCGCAGGTAGGCACCGTCGTTGAGGATACGAGACAACACTGGTGAGATGCGCGATGTGTATTCCGTCGCGGCGACCGAAGCTCGGTCCAAAACGGTCATCGCTGGTGCGGACCACCACGCGAGAGCGTCACCCCAACCAACGTGGTCGACCGTGAAGTCGTCGTGGTCGGCTTCGAGGTTTCCGTAGTCTGCCGAGTCCTCCCCAGCCGATCCACCCGATCCACCCGATCCACCCGATCCGCCAGAGGAGCTCGATGATCCACCCGATCCGCCAGAGGAGCTCGATGAGCCACCCGATGTCGAACCGCCGGATGACGTTCCACCGCGGGCTCCACCCGATGACGAACCACCACCAGATGAACCACCTCCGGACGACGACCCTCCACCGGGCGCCGATCCACCGGCACTGCTCGGGGCACTGGGGGTCACCGTGCGGGCACCGGCTGCCGAACTACTGGCCGCACCTCCCGCGGACGCGGCCGAACCAGCCGCCGATGCCGACGCGGACGCCGCCCCCGCTGCCGCAGCGACACTCGCGGCAGAGGCGGCGCTCGCAACGGCGGCCGTTGCCGCCGCAGCGGCCGACACGAGCGCTACTGAGGCAACAACGCTCGACACTTCTTGGACGGTGTCGGCAACTTCTTCGGGCTCCACTTGCGTTCCGGCATCAATTCCCATGTCGTCATAGAACGCCGCATCATCGGTCAGGGCATTTGCCTTTTCGCTGGTGCTGGGTTCCCGTTCGCTCACGGTCTCGAGCAATCCTGTCGCGGTCAGTTCAAACCACGCCACTTCTTGAAGGCGCGAACCGTCCGCCGCCAGTGTGTCGAGCGTGATGGAGTGCCAGCCCGGCTCGAGGTTCTCGGGGATTCTCGCTTGAGCAAGAAGTTGTCCCAAACGAGTTGTGTTTCCCGTAGCGACGATCTGAGGTGTTGAGCGAACGGTAATCGTATAGCCCGTGTTCGGTTTCAACCCCTCAGATTGCACTTCGACGGGTGCACCGAGGACGGGTTCGCCGACGGATACGGCGATATCAATGTTTGCGCCGGGGGAGAGCACATTCAGGGCAAACGACGATGATTGTGCCGACCCCTGATCGTTGAGTGCCCCGACGGTGAACGAGAAATTTCCCGCTTGGGTTGGAGCGCCGGTGATTCGCCCCGTCGTGCGGTTGATGTTGACACCGTCGGGCAGCGCACCTCCGGCGATGTAGAAGGTCGGATTGGGGTAGCCGGTGACGGCCGTGTACCCGCTGATCGCTTCACCGAGTGTGACGTTGGGCGCCAACGTCAAGATTGGCTTACCGGGGGCCTCGTGGGCGGCGATTGCCAGCTGAATCGACTTTGTTCCCAACATATTCGACGCGGTGACGGTGAACGCGTATTCCCCGGGGTCATTCGCTGTGCCCGTGATCGCTCCAGTCGTTGCGTTGAGGTTAAGCCCCGGAGGCATCGTGCCGGCGGTCACGGCAAAAGTTGCCGCCGGGAATGCCGCGACGGTGATGGCGTCACTGTATGCCCTACCAACGGGTGCGATGGGGTTCACGGTGCTGTCCGTCCACGTGGGAACCTGTCGGACCTGAACCGTCAGCGTCTCGGACAGTCCGGTCAATCCCGAACCGCCCCGCGCTTCGACGCGGAAGTGAAAAATCCCTGTTTGGTTGGGAACTCCGCTGAGCACCCCGGTCGAAGTATTGAGCGAGAGTCCGCGCGGAATCCCCACAGTTTCACCGGCGGCGGCTTCGCACCCGCACGAATCAGCGATGGAATAGGAGGTCACTGAGCCGTAAAAATTGACGCGCCCGCTGAAGGACTGGTTGTGGGTGGCGTATTCGGGCATCTCGCTGGAGTCTTTGAAAACTGGCTCGCCGCGGATGACGAGCGAGTACAGTCGTGTGTCGGCCGTTCCAGCGACGTTGGTGGCTCGAACCTTAAAGGTGGATGTGCCCGCTGCGGTTGGAGTTCCGGAGATGCGCCCCGTCGTGGTGCTAATGGTCAAGCCGTTGGGCAGGTCGCCGCCAACGATGCTGAACGTCGGAGCGGGATAGCCCGAGAATGTCGGCATTTGACTAAACGGCTCGGCCAGAAAACCGTATTCCGTAATCGATTCGTTCACAACGGCCGGTGCTGACGCGACACTGATCGATCGCGGCGCGGTATCGACGTGGCCGAATGCGTTCGTCGCGCGAATGACGAAATCGTACTCGCCGGTGGCGGACGGGGTTCCCGAGATGACCCCCGAGCCGGAATTGAGAGATAGCCCCGGCGGTAGGGAACCAGAGAACACGGCATACGTCGGAGCCGGGTATCCGAGTGCGGAAACGTCAGCCGAGTACGCGTCGCTTCTCGTTACTTGCGACGCGATTGTCTGGTCGCCTCCCGCAAATGTTGGTGTGCGATTAACGGTGAGCGTGCTCGCCAGTGACTCGGAACTTGGGAAACCATTGGTCGCCGTCACACGATAGGTGAATTGTCCGGTTTGAGTGGGAGCGCCTGACACGATTCCCGTCGCCGAGTTGATGGAGACACCGGTCGGCAACGATCCAGAACTTATGCTGTAGGTCGCTGCCGGGAAGCCGAGGCTGTCCGCGAAACTAATGGATTCGATGGCAACGTCATACGTCGCTGTTGCTGTCGAGGATGTGGATGAAAGACTTGCGGGGCCGCCCACGGTCAGCGTGATGTTGGACGTGTTGACCGAGGCAACTGAATCACCGCTCGTCGCCGTTGCCTTGATGGTAAAAACGAATACACCATCGCCCGAATAGTCGGCCGCCCCCGGAGGTGTTCCCGACAGTTCCCCCGAATTGGCATTGATGCTGAGCCACGACGGCGGTCCTGACGTCTGCCCGGCGCTAAGAGTTCCCGCGGGCGCATCGAACGCGTAGGTGATTGTTCCCGTTCCCGATGCCGCGACGCTGTCCGAAGTGAAGCTGTCACCGCGTTGAATAAACGAGTTCGCCGACGTGAGAGTCTGATCGGTCCAGTTGATGTCCGCGACCGGCGTCGTCGGGACCTCGGGTGGCGTGGTGACCAGCGTTATGCCATAAGCGGCGAGGGAAACGATGTCGCCATTTCGCAAACGCACACCGGACCTCTCGCCACCATAGAGTGGACCCGACTGTGCATAGGTGAGATCTACAGTTCCGTTCGAACTAATGATTCCGGTAATGATCATCGTCGTGATCGCATCACTGGCGTTACAACAACGACGCGACTTCATTTCAACCTGAAATCCGCCATCGCTAATCGTGATATCGAACTTAGTATCTGGCATGTATGGCGGATAGTTCCACCAGTCCCGCGCAATCAAGGAAATCGACGGTGTTATCGGGTAGTCCGAGTAGTTGTTGTCTGGCTGGCCAAAAGTAATGATCGAGTTCGTCGTTGCGTAAATCTTGTTGTAATAAACCCCGTCGAAGAGGACTGGATTTCGCAACGGAATCTCGTACGAATCGTCATCGCCACCGCATGTGTGATACACGGCGATTTGGCCCGGCGTGTTCAGCGCAAGCGCCTCACCGGAGCTAATGCAGGCAGCGATTGCCGGGTTCGCCCAGAGCACGCCCGAGAACAGGACTGCCAACAGCCCTGTGAGTAGCGCACGAAGGATACGCATGGGGTGGTGTCAACTTTCGTTGTCGAAACTTTACTGCGAACCTTCAGGTTACCTGATAAACCCCCATTTTCGCCCTCGTAGGTGCTTTTCTCACCGCAGCATCAGTGGGGGAGATTAGCCTCAATGGCCGCAACAATCGTTGGGTCAGACGGCACCGTCGTCGGCCGGAACCTCAGGACGGCTCCCGTTGGCGTAACGAGAAACTTTTCGAAGTTCCAGCGGATGTTTCCCGCGATACCTCGCTCGTCTTTGGCCTTGACCAGTTCGGCATAGAGCGGCGCTCGGGCTTTACCGTTGACCTTGATCTTGTCGTAGACCGGGAAGGTGACGCCCCATGTGGTCGAGCAGTATTGCGCGATTTCGTCGTTCGAGCTGAGTTCCTGGAAAAACTGGTTCGACGGGAAGCCGAGAACGGTAAACCCGCGGTCAGCGTACTTTTTCTGCAGGGCTTCGAGTTCGGCGTACTGCGGCGCAAGCCCGCAACGCGACGCGACATTGACGATGAGGATGACCTTGCCCTTGTGCTCGTCGAGCGTCGTTGCTGCGCCGTCGGCGGTTACCACGGGAATGTCCCAGAGTGCGAGTGTCATGATTTGTCCTTCGAAATGAGGGCCAGGTCGGCATCGACACCGTGACCGTCACGCGCCGTTTGAGCAACGATGATTCCGATGAGTACCACCGTCGCGCCAACAATTTGACCTAGATTTAGTTTCTCACCTAACAGCAGGAACGCAAACAGGAACGCAAACAGAATCTCGCTCGTCGCAACGATTCCGGAGCGGGTTGCTTTGAGGCGGCTGATTGCAAAGAGGCTCAGCGCAAACGAGAAGAACGTGCCGACCACGATGTTGACGGCCATGAGCAGCCACGCCGGACCCGTCGCCCCTCCCGGCTCGGAGGTGAGCGGAATGTTCTCGGCAAAGATTGCGAGATCGATCTGCCACCAGCCGGAGAGGAACGCCCAAAAGACGGTGGCAACGGTCATGGTCCAAAACCCAACGGCCATCGGGTGCATCGCGCCGGTTTGGCGTTCGCCGAGGATGAAGTAGGCAGTGAGGCTGGCGGATGCGAGAAGTGCCCACACGACACCAATCGGGTCGAGGGTCGTGTTCCACACTTCGGCGACCACGACGAGCCCGGCCAGCACAAGACCGATGGCAACCCAGATGCGCGTCTTGACGTGTTCCTTGAGGAAGAAGTAGGCAATCAGCGCGACGGCAAGTGTCGCGGTGTATTCCAGCAAGAGAGCTATTCCGACGGGCAGGATGTAGACCGCGATCGCATAGGTTGCCTGCAAGCTCGCGACCGCAATTCCCATGGCAACAATCGGCAGAATCCGGTGGCGTGGCAGGCGGAGCGCGGTTCGGTCAACGACCAGCATCGTCAACCCCATGAGCACCGCGGCGCCGGCGACGCGGAACTGCGTGACCTGAAAACCCGTCAGCCCGGTGCCATCCATGAGGATTTTGATGACAACACCGTTGAGGCCGAACAGCAACGCTCCGAGCGTTGAAGCAAGGTATCCGACTGTTGTCGCAGACGCGCGCGTCACAGCCAATTGTCGACGAGCTGGTGAATGGCGTGGGGGTCGATTGCGTCGATTTCGGCGGCGGTGAGTGGTTCGGCTGTGGCGGCGGCCAGCGAATCTTCAAGCTGCGCGACCGAGCTCGCACCAATGAGCGTGCTCGTCACCGCGGGGTGACGCAGTGTCCACGTCAGCGCGAGCTGGGCAAGTGATTGACCGCGGGCCTCGGCGATTGCGTTGAGCGCACGAATGTGCTCCCGATATTCCTCGGTGATCTTTGACTCGTCAATCCACTGGGCTGTTCGAACGCGAGAATCTCCGGGGATGCCATCGAGGTACCGTGTGGTTGCGAGGCCCTGGGCGAGCGGCGAATACGTAATCGCGCCGACCCCGAGCTCGACCAACGCATCGAACAGGCCCGCTTCGGGGCGGCGGTCGAACAGGTTGTAACGCGGCTGGTGAATGAGGAGGGAAACGCCCATGTCGGCGAGAATTGCGTGCGCGCGACGGGTTTGCTCCTCGTCATAATTCGAGATTCCGACGTACAGCGCGCGGCCCGAGTTAACCGCCGTCGCCAGTGCGCCCATGGTCTCTTCTAGGGGAGTGTCCGGGTCGAACCGGTGCGAATAGAAGATGTCGACATAGTCGAGTCCGAGTCGTTCGAGGCTCTGGTCGAGGGATGCGAGGAGGTATTTGCGCGATCCCCACTCGCCGTAGGGGCCGGCCCACATGTCGAAACCGGCCTTGCTCGAGATGATCAGTTCGTCTCGATACGGCGCGAGGTCGTTGGCGAGAATCTCACCGAAGACGCGCTCGGCCGCACCGGGCGGAGGGCCGTAATTGTTCGCAAGATCGATGTGTGTGACACCCAAATCGTAGGCGCGCAGAACGATGTCGCGCTGAACGGAGCGCTCTCGGTCGTCGCCGAAGTTATTCCACAATCCCAGCGAGACACGGGGCAGGAGGAGTCCGCTGCGCCCCGTTCGGCGGTAGGGAATCTGGTCGTAGCGGTCGGGTGCTGCTTCATACGTCATGAGACCAGCGTATCGGGTGCGTCTAGACTGAAACGGTGATGACGTTCTATTTGGCCGGCGGCTGTTTCTGGTGTCTCGACGCGGCATACCGTGTTCTGCGAGGCGTCACCGAGGTCGTTTCCGGCTACGCGGGTGGCTCCACCGAGTTCCCCAGCTACGACGCAGTGTGCACCGGCTCCACCGGTCACGCCGAAGTCGTTGCGGTCACGTTTGACGAAACCGTCATTCCGGCCGAGGTGATCCTTGACGCCTTCTTCACCATGCACGACCCGCGCCAACTGAACCGCCAGGGTAATGATGTCGGCACTCAGTACCGGTCAGCGATGTTCCCCACGGATTCGAATCAACGGGAACTCTTCCAGGCCGCCGTCGATCGTGCGAACGAGAATTGGGGTGGCGGGGTGGTCACTGAGTTCGAGGAACTCGGTGTGTTTTATCCGGCTGAGGATTATCACCAGGACTTCTTCGCGAAAAATCCAACTCAGGGATACTGCCTCGCGGTTGCCGTACCCAAGGTCAACAAGGTGCGCGCCGGTTTTGCGCCGTACCTCACCGCCTAATCCCAACACCGCTCGCAGTAGGACAGTTCTCCACAGATTGCGGATTCGGTGCGCCACTAGTGTCCGATTCGCGCGATTCTCGTGTTGAGCGCCGGACCGGAATCGACTCGGCTCCGGCGCTCGCCACTCGAGAACAGGAGAAAACCATGAGTGACACCATCACCATCACCGGGCTGATCGCGACGACACCGCGCCACGTCGTCACGGCGGAAGGGCTGCCGATTACGAGCTTCCGGCTCGCGTCGTCGCAGCGACGCTTTGACAAGTCCGCCGACAAGTGGGTCGACGCGTCGACCAACTGGTACACCATCAGTGCCTTTCGCCAGCTCGCCATCAACGCGGTTCCGTCCCTGTCAAAGGGCGATCGCGTCGTTGTGACCGGCCGGTTGCGCGTGCGTGACTGGCAAAACGACGATCGCACGGGAACGACGGTTGAAATCGAAGCCGAATCTATCGGGCACGACTTATTCTGGGGCACCGCGTCGTTCACGCGAACCGTCGGATCAGCTGATGTCCCGCGCGACTCCTCGGAGCCGGCGACTGACCTTGTCGATACGGCGGTTCCCGTTCCGGCGCTGTAATCCCACCGCAGGGCTGGGCGGATAGAATTGTGGAGTTGCCCAGCAAACTGTTCGGAGAGAAGAGTGAAACGAATTCGCACGATCGCGGTGTCGCTCGTCATTGTCTCCGCCCTTGCCCTCGGTGGTTGCGCACCCGCACCGGTTGCCTCGCCATCGGCAACCCCGACGCCCTCGATATCGGTTGACCCGTTCGGCCCGAAGCCTGAATTCTTCCCCGAAGGAACCGCAGTCGACAACAAGCCGCTTTTTGACTGGGTTCTGGGGCATGCGGTTCTCATCGAAACCAAAGACCCCGGCAAGCAAATGGCGAAGGCACTCATCGCGGAGGGCTTTAAGGCCAAGCAAATGCAACTGACGGTTTCGAAGACAGGCACGGGTTCGCCCGCAGACTCGGTCATCATTTCGGTGCAAATTGGCACGTCGTGTCTGCTGGGGCAGCGCATGCTTGATAAATCGTATGCCTCCACCATCGAGACGGCCGTCGCGTCGGGCGGCTGCCTGGTCGGCAAAACGCGAAAAATTAAGTGGTAAAAAGACATGGCTGAATTTATTTACACGATGATCAAGGCCCGTAAAACAGTCGGCGACAAGGTCATTCTTGACGACGTCACAATGTCCTTTTTCCCCGGGGCCAAAATCGGCATGGTCGGCCCAAACGGAGCGGGCAAGTCAACCATTCTGAAAATCATGGCGGGCCTCGACACTCCATCGAATGGAGAAGCGACGCTGACGGCGGGATTCACCGTCGGAATCCTCATGCAAGAGCCCGAATTGGACGAATCCCGTTCCGTCCTGGAAAACGTTCAGGATGGCGTCCGCGGAATGTACGACAAGCTCGAACGATTCAACGCAATCTCGATGCAGATGAGCGAACCCGACGCGGACTTCGATGCACTGCTGGCCGAAATGGGCGAACTTCAAGAGGCAATCGACCACGCCGACGCCTGGGATCTCGATTCCCAACTCGAACAGGCGATGGATGCGTTGCGCTGCCCGCCGTCGGATGCGCAAATCGGCGTCCTGTCGGGGGGTGAACGACGTCGTGTTGCGTTGTGCAAACTGCTCCTTGAAAAACCAGACCTCCTCTTGCTGGACGAACCCACTAACCACCTTGACGCCGAATCCGTTCAGTGGCTCGAGCAGCATCTGGCGAAATATCCCGGCGCCGTTATCGCCATCACCCACGACCGGTACTTCCTGGATCACGTCGCCCAGTGGATCGCCGAAGTGGATCGCGGGCGCCTCTATCCATACGAGGGCAACTACTCGACGTATCTGGAGAAAAAGGCGGAGCGCTTAGACATTGCCGGCAAGAAAGACGCCAAGCTCGCGAAGCGGCTCGCCGAGGAACTGGATTGGGTTCGCTCAAACGCGAAGGGTCGCCAGGCAAAGTCAAAGGCACGTCTGGCTCGTTACGAAGAGATGGCGACCGAAGCAGAGCGCACCCGAAAGCTTGACTTCGAAGAGGTTCAGATTCCGCCCGGCCCACGCCTTGGTGCCGTCGTGCTCGAGGCAGACAAAATCAAGAAGGGATTCGGCGAACGGGTCCTCATCGATCACCTTTCGTTTTCACTTCCCCGCAACGGCATCGTCGGAATCATCGGACCCAATGGCGTCGGAAAGTCAACGCTCGTCAAGTCCATCGTTGGCATGGAACCGCTCGACGGTGGAAACCTCAAGGTCGGTGAGACCGTCACCATTTCGTACGTCGACCAGAACCGCGGCGGGATCGACCCGAACAAGACGCTGTGGGAAGTCGTTTCCGAAGGCTTGGACGTCATCCAGGTCGGGCATGTCGAAATCCCGTCCCGCGCCTACGTTTCCTCGTTCGGCTTCAAAGGGCCCGACCAACAAAAGAAGGCGGGGATTCTCTCGGGTGGAGAGCGAAACCGCCTCAATCTTGCCTTGACACTCAAGCAGGGCGGAAACCTGCTTCTGCTCGATGAACCGACCAACGATCTCGATGTCGAGACACTTTCGTCACTGGAAAACGCACTTCTCGAGTTCCCCGGTTGCGCCGTTGTCATCACCCACGATCGGTGGTTCCTTGACCGCATTGCGACTCACATCCTGTCTTACGAAGGAACAGCCGAGGACCCCGCAAACTGGTATTGGTTTGAAGGCAACTTCGAATCGTATGAGGAAAACAAGATTGAGCGCCTCGGTCCGGACGCGGCGAAGCCGCATCGCTCGACCTATCGTAAGCTGACGCGCGACTAGGGAACGCAATGACTGAACGTCCGACGCTGTCCCTCCCCGATACTGAATCCGTTCGCGATCTCGACACGTTTATCGACCGCGCAGGGGTGATCGAAAATGAGTCGGTTCGGTTGATCGCCGACGGGGACGTGCTGACAGCATGGGTACAGGTACTCAGCCCGCGCGGGCTCAGCGACACGACTCCGACCGTTTTGGGCATGCGGGGGTTCGCGCTGGCAACTCCCGCGAACTTCGATGTCGTCGTGCCCATCGAGTCCCTGCGGGCTCGTCTGGGGTCACCCGAGATAACGGACGGATCCGTTACCGTGACCATGCCGGCCACAGTGCCGTCGATTCGATGGACCGTCACGCTGCCTCCGCGCGATGGGTGGCAAACCACCGGCAGTGTTCGTGCCGCCGACCTCAAAAAGGTCGCCCGTGACGGGATCTCTGAGGTGCGAAAGAACATCCCGACCGAAGCCGAGGAACGAGTCGTCCGCTCGGTCCGCTCCCAGGTGTGGGGGTCAAACATCGCTCAGTCGATCGGACTTCCCGCGGGAGTCGCCTTTGCGGCTGTGACCCTGGGGTTCCTTTCGGATAAATCCCTGCCCGTGTCGATTCGCGATCCGTGGATCCGCGTGTCCAGCGCAGGCGGCGACATCATCGCCAAGCGCACCGAAGTCGTGTTGGACGACGACCCTCTACAGAAGTGATTCGCGCCGGTTGGGCGGATCGTCGAACGAGTTGACCATCGCCTGCGCAGCACGATCGAGATAGTCCATGAGCTCCTCGCGGTCCATCGGGGAGAGGGCAAGCGAATCAACCGCTGTCGTCATGTGCAGCAACCAGCGGTCGCGCGCCTCTGGCGTTATCGCAAAAGCGCTGTGCCGCATTCGCAGCCGAGGGTGACCACGCGTCTCGGAATACGTCCCCGGGCCACCCCAATACTGTTCGAGGAACGCGGTGAGGCGCCAGATTGCGCCGTCGAGATCGTCGTCGGGGTACATCGGCCGAAGAATCGGGTCGACCGCGACGCCTTCATAAAACGCGCGGACGAGAGAATCGAACGTGGCGTGGCCACCGATTCTCTCGAAAAAGGTCGTCATTTCTTGGGCTGTGACTTCGTGGCGACGCGTTGGATTTGGCCGTTACGCACGAACCACAACGTTCCCTTCGCGTCACGAATTTTGGTCACGCGGATTGTAACTTCTTCGACCGTGCCGACGGCCTCACCAAGGTCAACCTTGTCGCCAACACCGATCTGGTCTTCGAACACCATGAACACACCGTTGAGAATGTCACGAACGATGTCTTGTGCCCCCAGCGCGAGCCCGGCACCGAGGATGCCCGCACTGGCGATGATCGCGGTGACCTCAAAACCCAGTTCGGCCATAATCATGATTGTTGCGACTATGCCGAGTACCCAGTTCGTCAGAGAGCCGAGCACGGCACCGAGCGTGCGGGTTCGTTGAACGATGCGTGCTTGGGCGTGAACCGTGTTTCGAATCTGGCGCGTCTCGGTCACATCCGCCGCGCGCTTCACACCGCTGACAACCTGGCCAATGATTCGCGACCCCGCGACCCGGAGCACTATCCGTGCGATAAACGTTGCCACGATGATGAGAATCACCCGGATGAGCGTCTGGTTATCGGCTACCCAAGCATTCCAGGCGGTGAAATCGTTGGTCATCGAGGCTCCTGTGCGTCACGGTCCTGCGCGATGAGCGCACGCTCGACGGTTGCGAGTCCCTCCGAAATCAGACGGCGAAGTGCCGTCGGGGCTTCCTGGTGGGCGGCGAGCCATTCGCGAGTGGTCTCCGTGAGGGATTCGCTGGCAATGATGGCAGGGTAGAAGCCCTCGACGAAATATTCCGCAATCTTGTAGGTTCGGTCCGCCCAGATGCGTTCGACCGCTTCGAAATAGGGCGCAACGAGCGGTTCGAGCACGGCCGGATTGTTGAGGTGCTGATACCCGCGAGTGGTGTGGTCGACGATCGAGTTCGGCAGTGACGCGTCGTCCCGCGTGACGTCGAACACCGCGCGTTTGCCTTCTGTCGTCGGGATTGTTGCGCGCAGCCGCGCTGCTGCCTGTGCGCCGTTCGACGTGTTGTCGGCCGCGAGTGCGATGGCGATGTCCGTCTCACCGGCTGCGCCCGCGAGCACCATTCCTTCGAGCAAATCCCAGTCGAGGTCGGTGTCGACACTCACCCCGGGAATTATGGTTTCGCCGGAACGGATTTGTCGGAGCGCTTCGCCGTGCTCGACGGTCGACGCGGTCGTCGCGAAAGTGCGCAGAAACTGGAATTGCGCGTCCGAGCCGGGTGTCGCGTTCTGCGCAAGGACCAACATCGTGTCGGCGATGCGACACAGCGTTTCGGTGCGACGAGACGGTGTGACATACATTCGTGCAACCGTTGCGAGTTGCGCGAGGATTGCGCGAATGGTGGTCGACTCGGTCTCGGTCGCAATGTTACCGAGAGCCAGATCAACATAGGAACTACCAGCAACCTCCGAGTCACGGGTCGCGTCCCACGCGCTGCCCCACACGAGCGCGCGCGCCAGTGGATCGGCGATGAGGGCGAGGTTATCGATCGACGTTTCGAGCGATTCTTCGTCGAGTCGAATCTTCGCGTACGCCAGGTCGTCGTCGTTGACGAGGATGAGTGGCGTTCGGGCGAGTCCGATGGCCTCGGTGACGGACGTGGACTCCCCGTCGACGTCCAGCTCGATTCTGTGGGTGCGCACGAGTGCACCGTTCTCGAAGTCGTAGAAACCGACGGCCAGCCGGTGGGGTCGGATAGTCGGGTAGTCGGGATGGGCTGACTGTGCAATGTCGAATCGCGTAATCATTCCGTTGTTGTCGGTTTCGATCTCGGGTATGAGTGTGTTCACTCCGGCGGTTTCCAACCACTTGGCGCTCCACGATGACAGTTCGCGGCCACTCGTCTTCTCCAGCTCGCGCAGTAGATCAGCGAGTTCGGCATTTTTCCAGGCATTCTCCGTGAAGTAGTTGGAGACTCCCGAGAAGAAGGCTTCACGACCGACATAGGCGACGAGTTGCTTGAGGACCGAACCGCCCTTGGCGTAGGTGATGCCGTCGAAGTTAACCTGCACGTCCTCGAGGTCGTTGATGGTCGCAACGATCGGGTGCGTCGAGGGAAGTTGGTCTTGGCGATACGCCCACGACTTTTCCATCGCTTGGAACGTAGCCCATGCGTGGACCCACTCGGTAGCCTCGGCGGTGGCAATCGTCGACGCCCACTCGGCGAAGGATTCGTTGAGCCACAGGTCGTTCCACCACTTCATCGTGACCAGGTCGCCAAACCACATGTGGGCGAGTTCGTGCAGGATGGTGACCACTCGACGTTCGCGAACGGCGTCGGTGACCTTCGACCGGAACACGTAAACCTCGGTGAATGTCACACAACCGGCATTTTCCATCGCACCGGCGTTGAACTCGGGGACGAAAAGTTGGTCGTACTTGGCAAAGGGGTAGGGAACACCGAATTCCCGCTCGAAGTATTCAAATCCTTTTTTGGTGATGTCGAAGATGTAGTCGTTGTCGAGGAACTCCGCGAGCGACTGGCGAACGTAGATTCCCAGCGGGATGGCGCGGCCGTCACTCGAGGTCAATGAATCGTGGGTGGACACGTAAGGTCCGGCGACGATTGCGGTGATGTAGGAGGAGATGCGCGGAGTTTGCGGGAACACCCAGGTCTTGCTGGCACCGTTGTCGATTGGCTGGGGAGTGGGAGAGTTGGAGACCACCACCCAATCCGACGGCGCTTCCACGGTGAAATCGAAGGTTGCCTTGAGGTCGGGCTGTTCGAACACCGGATAGACGCGGCGCGAGTCGGGAACCTCGAATTGTGAATAC
>JBIILU010000008.1:0-49803 GCA_044338315.1 Microbacteriaceae bacterium
AATTACACGAAGTTCAGGACCGACTCGTCGAAATTGCCGACAATGTCGTCATCATCATTGATAACGCCACGCAGGGTTTCTGTGGAACGGACGTTGCTCTGGCCGACCAGGCACTCGCTAGTGCCGACGCAATTTCGGATAAAGCTCTCGCGCTTGATGAACTCGTTATTCGCGTTCTCGCGCGCCAGGCGCCGGTCGCTCGTGATCTGCGCATTTTGGTTTCGGCACTGCGCATTTCCAGCTCACTCGAGCGCATGGCTTCACTCGCCGGCCACATCGCGGCCATTGCTCGATACCGTTTCCCGGCCTCGGCGGTTCCCGAAGCGCTGGAAGACACGTTTGACGAGATGTCTCGGCTCGTTGTCCGCCTTGCACGAAAGACCGCGAAGGTGTTAAAGAACACCGACGTCGACCTCGCCCGGAAAATTCAGGCGGAAGACGAGCGCGTCGACGAGCTCCACCGTCACATTTTTGATGTGGTTCTCAGCGACGAGTGGTCGGAAAACGCGATGTTTACTGTCGATGTCACGCTGGCCTCGCGTTATCTCGAGCGGTTTGCCGATCACGTCGTCGAAATCTCGTCGAAGGTGAGCTACCTCACCACGGGAGATTGGTCTGAGACCGACATCTAAGAAGATGACCGAAGACTACATTTCCGGTCGATTCGGGCAGATCAGCGGGTTGTCAGCTCGAGAAACTCGGGGTGGCGGCGGATCACGACGGGCACGAACGGGCAGACCCCGATGATGCGATAGTCGGTGTTGTCGCGGAACCATTCGAGCGCCCCGACAACCAGTTCTGTTCCGGCCCCGGTGTTTCGCATCTGGGGAAGTACTTCGGTGTGGTGAAGTCGTGCGTCGTGACCGCGAATTTCAAAGTCAACCCAACCGACTTCGACGCCGTCACGAAGACCGGTGATTCGGTCAGGGCCCGCCACGAATTCCATCAGTGTCCACCCACCCCAAGGGCCCGAGTCAATACGAAAGTGGCGAAGGCGGCGAAGGCGGCAACGAGACCGAGCATGAATTGTCGGTCAGCAAGCCGTTCAATTTGCGAGTTAAGCACGCACACAAGCGTACGCCCAATAATCTAGAGTGGTGCTCCGTTACGTCGCTATCCTCGCTTTCGTCAGCGCACTCGCGGGATGCGCGTCGGTGCCCGCGTCCGAGATTCCTGCGCCCGTTCAGTCTGCAACGCAGGAGGTAAAGCCGGTCACTCAACCCAAAACGGCGCCGTTGTTTGACAAGACCGCGTTTTCGTTGGATGTCGCCGATTCACTGTGGGTTGTGGCCGACAAACTGCGCCCACTCAACCCCAAAAACTACAAGCCGGCGCACCTCGTCACCCTCAAACTTCCCCACCGCTACGAACCGACGATGAGCTCTAATGCGGCGGGGTCCTACGAAGTCATGTACGCCGCGGCGAAAGCAGACGGCGTCTCGCTCGTCATTCAAAGTGCCTACCGCTCGTATAGCAACCAGGTTGGCGTCTACAACGGTTGGGTAGCACGTCTTGGACAAGCGAAGGCGGACCTGCAGAGCGCCCGCCCCGGTCACTCGGAACACCAGATCGGCCTGTCGGTGGACATCGCTGCGGGAAACCGCAAGTGCACGATCGCCGAATGCTTCGCGGACACCCCGGAGGGTCGATGGCTCACGGAGCACGCCTGGGAATACGGCTGGGTGCTGCGCTACCCAAAGGGTTTGACCCACATCACGGGATACAAGTACGAGCCGTGGCACTGGCGATACGTCGGTCGGGGTCTCGCCGCAGAGATGCACAAGACTCCGAACATCACGCTCGAAGAATTCTTTGGGCTTCCCGCAGCCCCCGATTACGCCAACTAGGACTGCTCGCTTCGATAGTCTGGACTCATCCCGATCACCCAAGGAGTCGCCATGACGTACGCCTATTTAGGCCCCGTCGGCACGTTCACGTGGGTGGCGCTCGGTCAGGTTGCAGAGGCCGCCGGGTCTGAATGGCTTGCCGTCAATAACGTCGGTGAAGCGCTACGCGCAGTCGAAGACGGTAAGGCGATCGCTGCGATGGTGGCCGTCGAAAACTCGGTTGAGGGCGGCGTCAGTGCCGCACAGGATGCCCTAGCGGCATCGACCGGTTTGCAAATCTTGGGCGAATATCTCGTTCCCGTCAATTTCGACATCGTCGTGCGGCCGGGAACGGCGCTCGCCGACGCGCGCGTTTTGCTTGCCCACCCCGTGGCCTATGCCCAGTGCCGAACGTGGCTTGAGGCAAATATGCCGCGCCATGAGCACCTGCCAGCGACATCTAACGTGGCGGCGGCCCTTGAATTGGCGACATCGGATCGGACCGATGCGGCGATTGCCCCGCACGGATACTCCGATCACGCGGAGCTGGACGTACTCGCAGCGAACGTCGGCGATAACCCAAATGCCGTTACTCGGTTCGCCCTCATCGGTCGCCGCCAACCCGTTGCCGCCCGCACGGGGACGGACAAAACCACCCTGATTGTTGAACTTCCCGACAACCGCCCCGGTGGACTGCTCGAAATGTTGGAACAGTTCGCGACGCGAGGGGTCAACCTCTCGTTGCTCGAATCCCGACCGATCGGCGATGCGCTGGGTCGCTACCGATTCGTCATCGACCTCGATGGGCACGTTGAGGACGAGCGCGTGGCTGATGCACTGCTCGGGCTCAAACGATTCAGCCCGCGCGTTCAGTTTCTTGGGTCGTACCGTCGCGCCGACGGGCATGCTCCGCTCGTCATGGAACAGAATTCTGACGCGACCTTCGTTGACGCGCGGACGTGGCTAAAACGACTCGTTGCCGGTGAAGAGGTCTAGCCCGTGATCGACCCACAGGTACTGCGCAACGACCCCGAGATCGTTCGCGCGTCACTGCGCGCTCGCGGAGACGACGAATCGATTGTCGACCGCGTCCTCGAGGCCGACGCGACGCGACGCGACGCGATTGCTACCTTTGAAAACCTTCGTGCGGAACAAAACGCGCACGGCAAACTCGTCGCGCAGGCGCCGAAAGACGAAAAGGCCGCTCTCGTTGCTGCTGCCCAGGACCTCGCTGATCGGGTGAAGCAGGCGGACAAGACCCAGGCCGAGGCAGGGGATGCGTTCTCGTCGCTCGCCGGCGGAATTGGAAACATCATCATCGACGGCGTTCCCGCTGGTGGTGAAAACGACTTCGTCACTCTGCGCGAGGTGGGCACCATCCCCACGTTTGACTTTGAACCGCGCGACCACCTCGAACTCGGTGAAATTCTCGGTGCTATCGACATGGGCCGCGGTGCCAAAGTGTCCGGTTCCCGGTTCTACTTCCTCTCGGGGATCGGCGCCCGACTCGAACTCGCGCTAATGTCTCTCGCGCTTGACAAGGCGCTCGCGGCCGGGTTCACCCCACTCATCACACCGACGCTTGTCAGCCCCGCCATCATGCAGGGAACCGGATTTCTAGGCGCCCATTCGGACGAAATTTACTACCTCCCGGAGGACGATCTTTACCTGACCGGGACGAGTGAGGTTGCTCTCGCCGGATTCCACGCCGATGAGATTATTGACCTGACGAAAGGCCCCGTCCGTTACGCCGGGTGGTCGACGTGTTACCGACGCGAAGCGGGCTCGTACGGAAAAGACACTCGTGGGATTCTGCGTGTTCACCAGTTCAACAAGCTCGAGATGTTTTCCTATTGCCCCCCGGCGGACGCCGAAGCCGAGCACGACCGCCTTGTCGCGTGGCAGGAAGAGATGATGCAGGCCCTGGGGCTTGCCTACCGCGTTATCGACATTGCTGCCGGGGACCTCGGGTCGTCGGCAGCCCGAAAGTTTGACATCGAGGCGTGGATACCGACCCAGGGGACCTACCGTGAGCTCACGTCGACATCAAATTGCACGACTTTCCAGGCACGTCGTCTGAACATTCGCCATCGACCAGAAGGCGGTTCGACCGAGATGGTTTCCACCCTCAACGGAACCCTGGCAACGACCCGCTGGCTCGTCGCAATTCTCGAAACCCATCAGAACGCGGACGGGTCAGTGACCATCCCTGAGGCGCTTCGCCCCTACCTGGGCGGACTCGCTATCGCGGAGCCCTTGGGGTGACCGCCGGCGTTCAACCGTGGCTCATCGCCATTGATATTGATGGAACCATGGTGTCTGACTATGGCGTCATGAATCCGTGGACCAAGCGCGAAGTCGCACGGCTTGTGGCCGACGGGCACAAGGTCACCATCGCAACGGGACGGTCTGTCCCGATGACACTTTCGGTCGTTGCGGATTTGGGCATCACCCCCGAGTACTTGGTCTGTGCGAACGGGGCAATCATCGTTCGACACGACGCTTCGTCGCCGACCCAGTACGTGCGCGATGCGGTCGAGGTTTTCAATCCAACGGAGATCCTCACGGCAATTCATCAGTCCATCCCCGACGCCAACTACGCCGTCGAGGACGAGGACGGTGAGTTGAGATACATCGGGTGGTTCCCGGAGGCTGGACTCAACGTCAACGTCACCAAGGTGGAAAAGTTCGACGACCTCTTGACCGATGAGGCCACCCGCGTTGTTGTCATCGCGCCAACGTCCCGCGAAGACTATTTCACCGACGTCGTGGAGACACTGGGTCTGCACAAAGTTACGTATTCCATCGGCTACACGGCGTGGCTAGACATCGGGCCACAGGGAATCAATAAGGCGACTGCACTCGAGCAGCTTCGGCAACGCTGGGGCATTCCCCGTGAGCGCGTGATGGCGATCGGTGATGGCCGCAACGACATAGACATGTTGGAGTGGGCCGGGGAGTTTGGCCGGGGCGTTGCAATGGGTCAAGGCCCCGAAGAAGTTCGAAACGCCGCGAGCGAAGTCACGCTCGATGAGGCCGAAGGCGGGCTCCCTTCCGTACTCGCGACAATTTGAAACTGCAGTTCGGACACTCGGTTAGACTTTAATCGGAGGGCTGTCCGAGTGGCCGATGGAGCTGGTCTTGAAAACCAGTGGGCAGCAATGTCTCGCGGGTTCGAATCCCGCGCCCTCCGCGCAAGCCCACAAGGAGAATCGTGAACGAGAACAAGATCATCACCCCGCGGCACGCGGCGCACGGCGTTCGACGCCCGTGGGGAACGTTGTGGCGTGCTGCGACCGTCGCGCTCGTGACAGTTCTCATTTCCGCCACTTCGGTCGGGGCCATCGTTGTGTGGAAGATTCAATCTCAGGTCGAGACGGTTGACCTCACCGACGAAAAAGGCGAAGTCACACTTCCCCCCATCGGCGAACTCAAGGGCGCATTCAACGTGCTCATCGTCGGGTCGGACACACGAAAGAAGCAGAAGTCTGGTTACGGCTTCGGCAAAGTCGGGTCCACACTGAACGACGTCAATATCCTCGTTCACATTTCGGAAGACCATCAGCGGGCCACAGCGGTCTCGATTCCTCGCGACATGGTCGTTCCAATTCCGCAGTGCACAAAACCTGATGGCTCAAAGACGGGGGCGATGTCTGCGCAACCGATCAATGTTGCGCTGTGGTACGGCGGACTTGGCTGCGTCGTTCGCACTGTCGAAGGTTTGACGGGGATGGAAATCAACTACGCCGGGCTCATAACTTTTGACGGCGTGGCCAAGATGGCGGACGCCATCGGTGGGGTTGAGGTCTGTGTTGACGGGCCCATTAACGATGGCCACACCCGACTCAAATTTGCCAAAGCGGGCAAATACACGATTCAGGGCTACCAAGCGCTTGCGTTCCTTCGGTCACGTCACGGCGTAGGGGACGGCTCCGACCTCGGCCGAATTTCGTCACAACAGCACTATTTGTCGTCGATGGTTCGGAAGATTCAGGACGAGGGTGTCCTGCTGGATCCGGCAAAGGTTTACGGACTCGCCCAGGTCGCGGCAACGTCGATGCAGCTGTCGTCGTCACTGGCCAGCGTTGACACGATGGTCGCGGTCGCACTCGTGCTGAAAGACATCCCGCGCGAAAACATCATGTTCGTCCAATACCCGGGAACGACCGGTGTCGGCGGGGTCTACAAGCGCAAGGTTGCACCCCTCACCGCGCTCGCCGCAACACTCTTCAAAGCCATCAAGAGTGACGCACCCTTCCAACTTGCAGGCGATGCAACGGGCGTTGGGTCTGCACTGACCGGCGACGCGCCCGACCCGAATTCGACCGCCAAGCCTGAGGGCAAGGTCATCAAGGGACTCAAGGGTCAATCGGCCGGTCAGATCACCTGTGCGGTTGCCAACCGCTACTAGGTTCGACCATCGGCCGGCAGAACCTAAATTCGGTAAGATAGCAACACTGGAGACGTCGCATAGTCCGGTCGAGTGCGCCTCACTGCTAATGAGGTAAGGGTTTTATAGCCCTTCGGAGGTTCAAATCCTCTCGTCTCCGCCAGTACCCGTTCCCGCACCTCGGTTTACTCTTTGTACGAGTCGACTTCGATCTCGACAAGCATTTCCGGGTTGATGAATTCGATACCGGCCAACATCGTTGCCGCCGGACGGATCTCCCCGAACAACTCGCCGTGTGCACGACCAACCGCATCCATGTCTGTCGAGTTAGCGAGGTACATGCGCGTCCGCACGACGTCCTCGAGAGAGTGTCCAGCCTCGGCAAGGGCCGCGGCAATCACCTCGAACGCAACCTTTGTTTGACCATATGCGTCGCCAGAATGACGCAGCACACCACCGACCGTCGCTGTCGACCCTGACACGTGAACGTATGGCCCGGCAACCGTCGCGCGGGAATACCCGATCGACGCCTCCCACGGCCCTCCGGATGAAATTTTCTGCGATGCAACCACGGTGTTCCTCTCGTTTTGGGCGACCCACCGCAACCTGTTAGAATCGTCAGGTTGCCCCGGCAATGCGCGCCTGTAGCTCAACGGATAGAGTATCTGACTACGGATCAGACGGTTGGGGGTTCGAATCCCTCCAGGCGCACGAAACCCCGTTCAATATCGCGTTGAGCGGGGTTTTTTATGCCGACATTAACTCGTTGACGGGCTCAGCTCCGGGGTGTGATTATGTCAATCAATAGCTCAGTCTGACGGCTGTTCATCATTTCCACGAACGCGAGAATTTCAGGTGAATGTTTGCCCGTTTCGACGCGACCGGCCAGCCACATGACTCCTCCGGCCGTGGCCATGCCAATCGTTATTGCATGCGCGAGGGCATCCGCGTCGCGTTTGAGGATGGCGGCCGGAAACTCGCTCGGGTCGATTGAGGTGTGGTTGACGATTCCCTCTCGATAATCGACGACTAATTGGGTGATATACAGAAGGTTTCGGTAGAAACTTTCATTGAATGAAGCACCGACGCGTGCCATCGCGATGATGGGCGATTCAAAGGAGTGATAGGGATAGTTGAGCACTTGGCTCCATCCGCCCAATTTCTGGCCTTCGGTTAAGCGCGCCCGAATGTGCGCCTCTAACCGCGAACGTGGGTCGGGAGGCGCGCTTTCGGTTGCCCCGACCAGTTTTGCCGAATAGTCGGAGTGGACGGTTTCGGCACATTCTGAAAGGAGTCCATCTCGCGAGCCGAAGTGATGGTTGACCATCGCCTCGGAGTAGCCCAGTCGTTTCGCGATGCGGGTGACTTTGAATTGCCCGAGGCCCGTTTTTCGGACGAGATCGATCGCCAGCCACAGGAACTTTTCCCGCTGGCTGGGGTCAGCATTCCCCATCAGCTCGCGCCAGAATTCCGGGGACAACGAAGGGTCCGACGTCGGTCGTGTTCCCTTCGGAGGTCTTCCCATGGTCAAAACTTTACGATAAATCAGATTACTGTTTACTAAACTCCCTCAATTAAATACTCTGGTCACGCCGCCGCCGAGAACGCCGCGACCAACAGGCAAAGCTGTCTACACCCCGGTGCGCTGTGCCTTCAGGCCCTTGTCCATTGCCGCTCGCGGTAGGCCTTTGCGACCTCATTGGTTGTGCCCAACTCCCCGAGGGGAATTCGTCGGCTTTTCGTTCACCACTTCAGCACCTCGGATCGGTAGACAATCTGGTTACTCGAATCGGTGCTGATGTGAATCAAGACGGCTTTATAGGGCGGCTGCAGGTTGTGATGTAGCCACGGACTTTGGTAAGTGTAGGCAACGTCGGTGCCACGCATGGTTTCGTATGTCTCGTCCGAATACACAACCGAAACGCGGTCGTATGTTCCATAAACACTGACGAGCATCCCAGTGTATTCATACTGATTTGGATGACGCCGGAATGCATATTTTGTCGTGTCGAGATAGAAAATGATGTTGGATTTCTGCACATTTTCATCGGTCTTGAGGAAACGGATAATTTGAGTTTGTTTGTTCCAGTCATCTAGGTATTGAATTGTGGATAGATTCGTGCAGGCTATGGAGACGAGTACCAGCAGCGACGCACCCGTCACGCTAATCTTTGGGAAATTTTTTGCGCCGATTTGAATGAGCGCAGCGAGTCCGATCGCGATCGGGAGCCCCATCAGTAAGTGCACACGCGAGTGCCATCCATTGAGCTGAAGCAGATGGGTGAACCCTCCGCTGAGCTGAATCTTCCCCACCAATAAATAAGGCAGAGTTGCTAACTCGAGCGTGAGCAAGGAGAAGCCGGCAAGCGCCAGAGTTCGCCGGGCAGTCGGGCGCGCCTCCAGAGAAAACCTGCTGAACGCGAACAGACAAAGAACTAATGCTGCAAAGGTAAGAAAGAGTAGCGCAAGTGATTTTACGGTGAACAAGTCGATGTGATTGTAGTTCAAATAAACGCCACGTGGCTGCATGAAAACGGTTCGAATGCCCAGGAAAACTAGTGGCAAAGCGAGAAGCCACCAGTAGGCCTTAATGAACTGCCGCAGTGAATAGCCTTTGTTGTCGATTCGGTGTTGACCGTAAGTGACAATCAGGGGCAAAAAATAGAAAACTATGAGCGATTCCGCCGAAAAGGAAAAGGCAAACAACAGGGCAATTGCGACGCTGGAAAATTTCGAACGGGCCTGTTGCCGGTGGGACTTGCTGAGCATCCACCAGGCCACAACAAATGCCAAGTGCGCCAGTGTAAATGGCAGCACGCTGAGTGAAACCCGAGCGAAATACAGGGGGAGTATCGCAACCGCAACCCCAATGGTCTTTGCCTCGAGCGATGTGACGAGACCGGTGTTGGATGCTGTTCGGAAGTAGAAGACGGCGATCAGAAAATTCGCGATAAGCATCGCACCGTGTGCAACCCACAGAGGGGCCTGATTGTAAAGGAAAAACACGGGGATCCACAGCGGTTTGCCCAAATCCACAGAGGCTGTAATCGCGTCGTCAAGACGGCTGGTCGTCCACACCCAGTCGTCCCAAAACCTCGAATTAACAAGAAAAAGTTGACTGCCCCACGCAGCGAGATAGGCGGCTCCGATGAGTAGCTCGAAACGTTTCGACAAGGCGCCTAAAATCGGCACTGGCTGGATTTTTACCATCTAGTGTTTCAACATGAATTCCGAGATTGATTCTGCGATGTAGTCCAACATTTCGCCTGTCAACCCCGGGTAAGTGCCAACCCAGAATGTGCGCTTCATGACAATGTCGGTGTTGGTGAGGTCTCCGACAACGCGGAAATCGGTATTCCGGTAGGCGGGTTGCTTGAGGAGGTTTCCCGCGAACAGTAAGCGCGTTCCAATTTTGCGACTGTCCAAGAATCTCAAAAGTTCCTCGCGGTCAACCGGGTGATCTGGATCAAGCGTGATGGGATAACCAAACCAGGACGGGTCAGACTTCGCTGTCGCCTTAGGCAGGATCAGTCCCTCGACTCCGGTGAGCCTGGATTCCAGGTGAGCGAAGTTTGCCTTGCGCGCCTGCACGAATCGGTCAAGTTTGGTCAGCTGAGAAACTCCAAGTGCCGCCTGAATGTCGGTAGCTTTCAGGTTGTATCCGATGTGGCTGTATATGTACTTGTGGTCGTAACCCAACGGGAGGTCCCCGAGTTGCCACTGGAAACGCTTGTTGCAGGTGTTGTCACAGCCGGTCTCGCAGTAACAATCTCGGCCCCAGTCACGGAAAGATTCAACCTGCTTGCGGACCAAAGGAGATTTAACGAACACAGCGCCACCCTCGCCGGTGGTGATGTGGTGTGCTGGATAGAAACTCACGGTTGCCGTGTCACCGAAACTTCCCGTTCGCTGTCCGTCGTAAGTCGACCCCAGCGCATCGCAGGAGTCTTCGATGAGCCAAAGACCGTGCTCTTTGCACAGGTCTCGAACGGTATCAAGGTCAAATGGGTTACCCAGGGTGTGGGCCATCATGATCGCTCTGGTTTTTGAGCTAACCGCTTCTCGCAATCGATCGGCAATCGCGTCGTATGTTCCAAGCTCGATGTCAACAACGACTGGCCGCATACCATTTTGCATGATTGGGTTCACTGTGGTTGGGAAACCGGCGGCTACTGTCAGAACCTCATCACCAGGCTTCAGGGCTCGCTTGCCCAATTTTGGGCTCGTCAGACCACTCAACGCAACGAGGTTCGCGCTCGAACCACTATTCACAAACAATGCGCTCTTTGCACCAACGTAGTTGGCGAGCTTTTCTTCAAACTCTTTGTGAAACCGCCCAGCAGTGAGCCAACCGTCGAGCGACGCATCCACCATCGCGGAGAAATCGTTAGGGTCCAGGACCTTCCCCGACACGGGAACGGCGGTTTCCCCAGCGATAAATTTAGGGGCACTGGCGAGCTTTTCTGCGGCGAACTCACGCACAAGATTCAGAATCTGTTCACGATCTGGTGACGACAACATACCTCCAAGGTTTCCACACCACACTACCTCAGCACTAACAGGGTTGGCTGAATCAAAGGTCTAAAGTGATGCTCAATCCGCGGGCTCGAGAGACACAAATCATCATCGTGCCGTTCGACACTTGTTGTTCTTCCGTCATTATCGAATCCCGATGACTCACGTCACCAGCAATAACCCGCGTTTCGCACGCGCCGCATGTTCCCTCCATGCAGTCACCCGTGATGTCAACTCCAGCCGCGTCGGCAGCCATCAGAATCGACTCGTCCGCCGCAACGGTGATCTCAATCTCGGACTTTGCACAGTAGACCTGAAACTCATGGTCCGGTTCATCGAGAACTATTTCCTTGGGATGGAATCGTTCGATGTGCAACGTTTTGTTTCCGACAGCAGCGAACGCTTGCTCAAGACCGATCAACAGTTTTTCTGGGCCGCAAGCGTATGTCTGAGTGTCGGCCGAGAGTTCCTCGACGAAACGGACGACGTCAAAGCGGTTTTCCTCAGATTTTGCAAAAACGCTGATCTTGTCGGGAAATCTCGCCGCTAATTCACTGACGTAAGCCATTGCCTCTCGCGACCTGCCGAGATAGGAAAGCGTCCACGGGATCCCGTTCATCTCTGCGGCATCAATCATCGACAAAATCGGGGTTATGCCGATGCCTCCCGCGATGAAGCGGTACATCGTGGCAGGCAGTAGAGCGAAGTGATTCCTCGGGCCTTTCGCGTTGATCACCGTTCCAACGGAAACGTGTTCCGCGAGGAAGCATGAACCGCCTCGGCCGTTCGAGTCAGCGAGAATTGCCATCCGCCAGTTTGATTTGTCCAGTGCACCTCGAACAATCGAATACTGCCGGACGTAGCCGTCTCCAAAAAGCAAGTCCGCGTGGGAACCTGCGTCCCAAACTGGCAAGTTCGCGCCACGGCTATCTTCGAATTCAAGTTCGACAATCTCCGACGTCACGGCTGTGCGCGCTCGGACCACGAGTTCGAGCTCTAGCTCTTCATGTGTGGATGTGTTGGCCATGGCGCTTCAGGTTCACCGATATCTGTTAGAGGTGAGCAACTAGGGAAAAGCAACCCGACCCCATAGACTAAATCTACGATTTAATATTACCCAAAGTACTCAAGGAGATCTCATCAAGGCTGTAATTCTCGCCGGGGGTTTAGGAACCAGGATTAGCGAAGAGACCTCGACCCGTCCGAAACCGATGATTGACATTGGCGGAATGCCAATTCTCTGGCACATCATGAAGATTTACTCGAGTCACGGGATTAACGATTTTGTCGTCTGCCTGGGTTACAAGGGTTATTTGATCAAGGAGTATTTCGCAAACTACTTTCTCCACACCTCTGATGTAACTTTCGATCTGAAAAATAATTCGATGGAAGTACACCACGGTTACACGGAACCGTGGAAGGTGACGTTAGTTGATACCGGGGAATCATCCATGACCGGTGGGCGACTCAAGCGCGTACTGCCTTATGTCAAAGACGAGGAAGACTTCTGTCTAACCTATGGCGATGGTGTTGGAGACGTGAACATCACCGAGTTAATTCAGTTTCACCGTGACAAAGGCTTGAAAGCAACGGTCACGGCAGCATTTCCTCCCGGACGTTTCGGAGCCCTGGACATCGATGGTGGAGAAACAGTTCGAGCGTTTCACGAGAAACCGGCGGGAGACGGGGGGCTCATCAACGCGGGCTTTTTCGTCCTCAAGCCATCCGCAATTGATTTCATCGCGGGTGATGACAGCGTCTGGGAAGAAGAACCACTCGAAACGTTGGCAAAATCCGGTGAGTTGGCAGCATTCAAGCACCTCGGGTTTTGGCAACCGATGGACACGTTGCGGGACAAGACGAACCTTGAATCATTGTGGGCCACGGGCAAGGCTCCGTGGAAATCTTGGTAAAGCGAAGCTCGGTTATTCACAGTTGCGATAGCTCATGAAACCACGAATTAGCATTGTGACCGCGTGCTTCAACGAAGCAGAAAACGTCGACGAATTGGTTGAGCGAATTCGAAGTGTCATGTCGCTCGAGAAGAAATATACTTACGAACACATTTTGATTGACAATGCGTCAACGGACGACACCGTGGAAAAATTGCGAGCCATTGCTCGCAAAGATCAACACGTAAAGATAATCGTCAACGCTCGAAATTTTGGCCATATCAGATCCCCGTATCACGCGATTCTTCAGAGCACGGGAGATGCGACCATTTCTATGGCTTCGGATCTGCAGGACCCGCCAGAGTTGATTCACACATACCTGCGAAAGTGGGAAGAAGGTTTCAAGGTGGTGATGGCAGTCAAAACGTCGAGCCAAGAAGCCAAATCGATGTTCCTGATTCGCAAAATCTACTATTGGTTCATTGATAAAATTTCAGAAGTTCCCCAAATACACAATGCGACCGGCACCGGGATCTACGACAAGGTCGTGATTGATGCGTTGCGGGGCATCAAGGATCCCTACCCGTATTTCAGGGGATTGGTTTCCGAACTCGGCTTCAAGAGCACGCAGATTCCGTTTGACCAGCCGAGGCGAAGCCGGGGAGTCTCTGCGAACAATTTCATGAGCCTGTATGACATGGCAATGCTTGCGGTAACCAAGCACTCCAAACTGCCACTCCGATTTCTCACAATCGTTGGTTTCATCGTGGCGCTCCTCAGCCTCGGTGTTTCAATAGGGTTCTTGGTTGCAAAACTTTTCATGTGGAATACATTTGACGCGGGGATTGCGCCAATCATGGTCGGAGTGTTTTTCTTCGGAGCAATGCAAATGCTCTTCATCGGGATCTTGGGTGAGTATGTCAGCTCGATTCTTACGCAGACGCGAAATTTACCTTTGGTTATTGAAGAAGAACGCATCAACTTTTAGACAACCAGCAGTAGACAGGCTCTTCCCATGCACTATTTCATCACCGGCCACACCGGTTTCAAGGGTTCGTGGATGATTCAGTTGCTCAAGTCCCAGGGGCACACCATCTCTGGGTTAGCGCTGGACCCCATTTCCGGCGGTCTTTTTGAGGCAGCCGAGCTCGATCAACTACTGGAAAACGATTATCGGATTGACATTCGGGATGCGGCGGCGGTTGCGAGTGCGGTGATGTCGGAGAAGCCTGACGTGCTCATTCACATGGCAGCGCAACCGCTAGTGCGTTACTCCTATCGCGAACCGCGCGAAACCTATGAAGTGAACGTAAATGGCACATACAACATCCTCGAATCCTCACAATCACTCCCCAGTCTCAAGGCGCGCGTCATCATCACAACGGACAAGGTTTACCGGAACGTCGACCGCGCGCGCGGCTACGAAGAAGATGAACCCCTTGGTGGGGACGACCCGTACAGCTCATCGAAAGCGATGGCAGACATACTTTCCCAATCGTGGATTCGATCGTTTCCCGCCATGCCGACGGCAATTGCGCGTGCCGGCAATGTCATCGGCGGAGGAGATGTCAGTGGTGATCGGCTTATTCCGGACGCAGTCCGTGCTTTTTCGGACGGAAAGCCTCTCCTCATTCGCAATCCCGGCGCGGTACGCCCGTGGCAACACGTTCTAGATTGCATCAACGGGTACCTTCAACTTGTTGATGCCCTCCTTGATGGACACGGACTTGGCGAGTGGAACTTCGGTCCCGGTTCAGAAAGTTTTGTTTCCGTGGGTGAAGTTGCCTCCTTGGCAGCGACACTGTGGGGCGGAACCGCGCGCGTCGACATTAACACCAGCCCACAACCTCACGAGGCCAATCTGCTTGCACTCGACTCCAGCAAGGCAATTGGTTTGCTGGGGTGGAACAACAAAATATTGTTTCCTGAGAGCCTTGAGTGGACGATTGATTGGGAAAAGGATTTCAATTCAGGAAAGGTGGCTCGCCAATTGATGGCCGAACAAATTGACCGGTTTAACAGCAGATGATTCTTCGCGGGAAGCTGGTGAGCTTTCGCACATCAGAATCGATTAACGAATCGCACGCAGAATTGATTCGTTTCGTGATTGTCGGTGTGGTCAACTCCATTTTCGGCTACTCCGCCGGAGTGATGCTCTTTTTGCTCTTGCGCGAAAATTTCCCCGTGTTCACTATTGCCGTGATTGCAAACAGCATTGCCATCGTTTTCTCGTTTGTCACTCAGAAAGTGTTTGTGTTTCGCGTCAAAGGACATTGGACTCAACAGTTCATCAAGGGGATCGCCGTTTATTCCGTCGTGACGCTAGTTGGGTCCGGTGTTTTTTGGATATTAATTGAAGCCGTTCATCTCAATGTTTGGATATCGCAAGCCGCGGTAATCCCCTGTACTGCCGGGATTAGCCTGGTGGGCTCAAAATTCTTTACGTTCAGCGCAAAACCGGCAGCTGAAGCTTAGAAAACTTTTCGTTCAAACACCAGGTCGCTGGTTCTGCAGCCCCTTGTCCATTTTCGCGCGCGCCGCGGTGACACTAGCGCGATCGGATACTTCCGGTACACCGACCTGCCAGAAAGCGCCACCTTCGGTGAAGTCCTTGGCGCGAACCTTCGTGACGATCACGGCACTGGTGCTTGCGGATCGGGCTTTCGTGAGGGCGTCGGCGAATTCGCCGAGGGTGTTCACCTCGAACGTCACGGCGCCCATCGAGGCGGCGTGTGCGGCGAAATCGACGCGGGCACCTGAACCCGTGCCGGTCGAGTCGGCCAACATGTTGTTATACGAAGCGCCTCCCTGGTTCACCTGCAGGCGCTCGATGACGGCGTAACCCTCGTTGTCGCACACAACCAGAATCATCTTGTGCCCGGACAGGATTGACGCGTAGATGTCCGAATTGAGCATCAGGTAGGAACCGTCCCCGACCATCGAATAGACCTGGCCGGTGGGACGGGCCATCGCCGCACCCCACGCACCCGAAATTTCGTAGCCCATGCACGAGTAGCCGTAGTCGCAATCGAAACTGGCGATGCCTTTGCTCATCCAGTTGATGTTGAGCTCTCCGGGGAGACCGCCAGCGGCCGTCAGGACGTAATCGTCACGGGTTGCCGATTCGTGAACGAGCCCGACTAGCTGCGCGTAACTCGGCGGCCAAACTCCGTCATCTTTGGTTCGGTCGGTGACAAATGTGGTGAGTTCACTGCGCCACTTCTCAGCGTTCGAGGCCCATGACGCATCGGTCGACCAGTCACCCAGTGTGGCGCTCATTTCGGTCAACGCTTCACGGGCGTCGGCCACGACGGGAAGCGAACGGTGCTTGAGTGCATCGAACCGAGCCGCATTGATTCCAATGATTTGTGCGTTGGGCGAAAAGAGTGTCCACGAACCTGTCGTGAAATCTTCCAGTCGCGTACCGACAGCAAGAACGACATCGGCCTTGCTAACCACCTGATTTGCAGCGTCGGCCCCGGTCACCCCCACCGGTCCGGCGTAGTTCGGGTGATCCGACAGCAACGAGGACTTGCCCGCAATGGTTTCAACGACGGGGATCCCGTGCTTTTCCGCGAAGGCTGCAAGCTCAGTTTCGGCGAGCGAATAGTGGACGCCACCGCCGGCGATGATGGCGGGACGCTTTGCCGCGCGCAGCGCTGCAACGGCTCGGGCGAGCTGCCCTCGGTCTGGTCTCGGACGCGGCCTTTCGTGAACAGTCGTCTCGAAGAACGATTCGGGGTAGTCGAAAGCGTCCGCCGCGACATCCTGCGGCAGGCCGATGAACGCCGGCCCGCAGTCACCGGGATCCAGCATGGTTGCCACGGCTTGTGGCAGAGAGCTGAGAATTTGCGCGGGGTGCGTGATGCGGTCCCAGTACCGAACGACCGGCTGGAACGCGTCGTTGACGGTGATGGACGGAGTCCCGAAGTGCTCGACCTGCTGGAGCACGGGATCGGGAAGTCGAGAGACAAAGGTGTCGCCGGCGATAAACAACACGGGAAGTCTGTTTGCCATTGCAACACCCGCGGCGGTCACCATGTTCGTGGCCCCTGGCCCGATTGACGAGGTGCACACCATGATCTGTTGGCGGCGGGTGGCCTTTGCAAACGCGGCGGCAGCAAGACCCATCCCCTGCTCGTTTTGACCTCGCCACACCGGCAGTTCGGTGCGGTGCATTTCGAGCGAGTGACCGAGGCTTGTGACGTTGCCGTGTCCGAAAATTCCGTACGCGCCCGGGAAGAGGGGAACATCCTGTCCGTCGACGATGGTGCGCTGGGCGATGAGGAATCGAACAATCGCCTCGGCGGTAGTGATTCGGATGGTTTTACTGGGCATGATTTTCTCCCGTGAGGTCAGAGACGTGCTCCCATGTTTTCGATGTCCATGAGTCAATAAGGGCCTGCTGGACGTTGACGACGTCGACCGCTTCGCGGAAGCTCGGCGAGAACGGTGTGTCGGTTGCGAGTGCTTCGAGGAAGGAATAGTCCTCGATGGCGACGAGGTCCTCCAGGCCGATGGGGTTCGCCTGTCCGGGCGAGAAAACCCCGTGGAAGGGGAAGCGTTCTCCACCGAAAATTGTCGTGTATCCCGAGCTGGGGTCTTCGGTCAATTTGTAATACTGCAACTCGTTCATTCGCTCGAGGTTCCATCCGATGGACCCCTTCGTGCCGTAAATCTCGAAGGCGTTTTGGCTTTCCGGACCGACCATCGTGCGACTGACCTCGAACGTTCCCGTTGCGCCGTTATTGAACGTGCACAGCATCGACGCAAAGTCTTCGTTTTCGACGTCGCCCTTGGGGTCTTCGGGGCGGCCGCGGCCGTAATGGCTCGCTGCACCGGTGGGCAGTGGTCTCTGGGGGATGGTGGTGTTCTGCATTCCTACGACACTCGTGATGTCGCCGATGAGGAACTGGGCCATCGACACGGAGTGGCTGAGGATGTCACTCGTAACGCCGTAGCCGGCCTGGTCGAGGATGAATCGCCAGGTCAGCAGCCCTAACTCGTCACTGCCGTACATCGAAACGAACCGACCACGGTAGTGGGTGATTTCCCCGAGGGCGCCCGACGCGATGAGGTCACGTGCGTGCAGAACGAGTGGCGCCCACAGGTAGTTGTAGCCCACTCCGGTGCGAACGCCGGCTGCCGTTGCCGCCTCGAACGCTGCGACCGTGTGTTCGGGCTTGCCGCCAATCGGTTTTTCGCTGAATACCGCTTTGCCCGCAGCGCAGGCCGCTTTGATCATGGGAACGTGGAGCATGTTGGGAGCGGTGACCCACACGACATCGACGTCATCCGATTCGACCGCTTCGCGCCAGTCGGCGACGGCGCGCTGGAATCCAAAGTCGTTCACCGCGCGATCGCGTCGCTCTTCCTCGGTGTCTGCGCAGACAACGAGTTCGGGATCGAACGAACGGTTAGGGAAGAGGGAAGGGATTCGTAGCATGGAGCGACTGTGCGCCTGCCCCATCCAACCCAGACCTAAAACGGCTACTCCGATACGTCGGTTCATGACGTGCTCTTTTCTCTGCGGCCCGCTGCCGTTGTCAACGGCAAACGGGGATCTTGGGTTTGAGTGTTCCATGTTTCGCGAATCCAGTGGTGCTCGGGGTCGTCGCAAAACGCCATCGTCCGTTCTGCGGCGGGACCAGCAAGCACATTGAGAAAGTACATCGGGTATTCCGGCGGGGCGACGGTCGGACCGTGGTAACCCTGAGGCACGTTGTAGACGTCACCGTCGTGAATCGTGACGGTGTCGTCGACGGAACCGTCGACGGTGTACAAGTGGAACAGCCCCTGACCCGAGGGGTCGCCGTGCGGACTGTCGCCACGACCTATGCGGAAATAGTAGATCTCTTCGTTTGCCGTCGGGCAATCGCCGATTCCGTCGTGGCGGTGCGGGGGCCACGAGGACAAGTTGCCACCGGGTGTGATGACTTCGCACACGTTGATCCGATGCGCGTCGGTGAACGATGTCGGAGTCGCGATGTTGGTCACTTGCCTGGTCGATTTACCGGATCCCCGAACTTCTACGGGGACGTCGACCGCGGCAATGTGTTGAACGGGAAAGGCCTCCGTCGCACGCGCGGTACAGAGAGCAATTTCGCCCGATTCACCCGAGATGGTGACGGTTGATCCGACGGGGATGTAAACCCAATCAGACACCGCCGCAAATACTCCGCGCCGACCCGTCAGTGTGAAGGGCGCTCCGTCGACGGTGATGCTGACGTTCTCGGCCGACAGGGGAACAAGAACACCTTCTTCTCCGTCGAGGGTGACAGAGACCTGGATACGGGCACCGAGGGTGTAGACCCGCAGCCCGCTGTAAGCCCATCCGGCGTTTTCCGGTGTGACGTGAACATCGGCATCGCCGTTCGTCAACGTTCCCGCGGGGTAAAACCAGGTCATGACGTACCTTTTCTCTTGGTGGAATCGTCGGGGCGAACGGCAGCGGCAGCCCGCAAAACCGCGCCTTCGGGGTCTGCATCGTTGGGGTAGAGAACGGTGCGGCCGGCCACCACTCCGCGCACGTTGGGTTCGCTCATGGATTCTTTCCACAGAGCGAAAATGTCGTCGGGGCTTTCACTTGGTTCGCCACCCAGCATGAGAATCGGCAGAGTCGTTGCGCCGGCAACTTCCGACATTCGCGAACTCGCGGGAATCTTGAGCCACGAATACGCCGACGAAGCGCCAAGGCCGGACGCGATTGCGACGACCTTGATGAGGGCTTCATCGGAGGTATCGAGAACGGCCTTGCCGTTGCCATCCTTGAGGTACGGCAAGGGTTCGATCATCGCCATGAGTCGGCGATCGGCCAATTCGGTCGTCAACCGCGCAACCGTTTCGATTGTTCGAGCGACACTGCTGTCGGAGTAATCGATTCGGATGAGTGTCTTTCCGCCGTCGAGGCCCATCGATTCGATGTGGTCGGCGTCGTACGCGGTCACTCGGTCGTCGAGCTCCCAGGTTGCCCCGATTATTCCTCCGCGGTTCATTGTGCCGATCGCGAGCTTGCCGTCGAGCGCACCGAGCCACGCCAGTTCCTCGAGGATGTCCGCACTGGCCAGCACCCCGTCCACCTGTTGCATTGCGAGACAGCGGACGAGTCGGTCAATCAGCGTGTACCGATCGGCCATCGCCAGAGGGTTTGAGCCGAGCGAAATCTTGCCCCGCGCGGTGTGATCGGCGGCCAGGATGATGAGTCGTCCATCGTTTCCCGCGATTGTTCGTCGACGCCTCGACACCAGAGCGTCGATGAGGGATTGAGGTTCAAATATCCGCGCACTGATTAGTGCTTCGTATTGCGTGCGGTCCAGCGTCATGCGGCTTCTCCGACCATCGCGGTGAGTTCGCTCACGCTGGGCATCGCATCCGCGCACGTGAGGCGGGTGGAAACGAGGGCCCCGGCGGCATTCGCATAAAGGCCGATACGCTCGAGGCTCCAGTTGTTGAGCAGTCCAAGGCACAGGGACCCTCCGAAGGCATCACCCGCACCAAGACCGCACACCACGTCGACGGGAATGGCGGGGATTCGAACTCGCTCGGTTGCAGTTGCGAACAGTGCGCCGTCGGCACCGAGCTTGACGATCGCGAGCCGCACCCCGGCTTTGAGCAGCGCATCGGCGGCTTCGTCGGGATCGCTTGTTCCCAGTGCGATTTCGCACTCTTCTCGATTTCCGACGACGACGGTCGCTAAAGCGATTGCGCGCGTGGCCAGGTCACGGGCGGATTCCACGCTGTCCCAGAGTGACGGACGGTAGTCAAGGTCGAGGATGGTGTGCGAATCTCGTGACCGCAGCGCCATCCATTCGAGGCACGTTGTCGGCGTCGAACCTTGAGCGAGTGAGCCCTGACTGATCCAGAGAATGTGGGCATCACGCACAACGTCCGCTGGAACATCAGCAACCGTCAGCGTCGTGTCCGGAGCCGCCGGTCCGCGATAGAAAACAACGGTCGGACTTTCCGGCGGTGTGAGGGCGGCCAACGCTAACGGCGTTTGGGCGCCGCTACTGGTTCCAACAAATTCGGTGCTGACTCCCCACGAGCTGAGGCGGTCGCGGACATAGGCAGCAAATGCGTCATCACCAACCTTTGTCACCAACGCGACATTCAGTCCTACCTGAGCAGCCGCCACCGCAACATTGGTCGGGCTGCCTCCGACAGATTTCTGAAAACTCTGCTGCCCTTCGAATCCCACATTCGGTTCGAGTGCGTAAAGGTCGACGCTGATACGGCCGACACTGAGGACATCGAGAGGAGCCATGATGATTATCCGAGAGTCGGGGCGACAACGTCGGTGAGATATGCGAGGGAAGCGGAGACCTGCTGGGCCGGCCCCTCGCCCTCGGCAGGAAACCCACCCGTGATTGCGGTGTCTTGTTCGATGACGTACCACCCGCGGTAACCGGCCGATTCGAGGGTTTGTACGACCCCCATGATGTCGACGTCGCCCGCACCGAGATTGGTGAATACGCCAGCTTGAGTGGCCGCCATGAGCGAGACTTCGCGGCGCAGTACGGCGGGGACCAGATCCATTCGGATGTCTTTGAGGTGAACGTGGCCGACCCGATCCATCGCGGTCTTAGCAAACTCGACGGGGTCCTGGCCACCAAACGCCATGTGGCCTGTGTCGAGGCAAAAGTGAACGTCACACGTGTCGAGAACGCGCGAAATGTCGTCCTTGGTCTCGACGAGCGTTTGGACGTGAGGGTGGAGAACCTGTTCGAGCCCGTACTCGCCGCAAATGTCATCGATGACACCGAGCATCTCGGCCATGTGACGCTTTTCTTCCACCGACAGCTCGCGGGGGAATGACCAGTCCATGTCCTGCACGACCGACGACACAAATTTTGTTGCGCCGGTTTTCTGGAAAAACTGTGCGGTCGCCGTCGCGCTGGCGATAGTCGCCGCGCGCTGCGATGGGTCGTGGAGTACGACCGGGGTAAACCCGCCGAGCAGAGTCATTCCAAACGGCTTGAGATCAGCGTTGAGTTCATCCGGGTCACTGGGGAGAAATCCGTCTGCGCCCAGTTCGGTCGCCGTGAAGCCCAGCTCGACCATCTCGGTGAGAACACGTTGTTTCGGCAACATCGCGCCCCAACCGGGCACTTCACAAATTCCCCACGAAATGGGGGCTGACGCAACTCGGGACAGAAAATCCGACACGGGAAACCTTTCGTTGGAACGCTCCAACGATTATGGCAGACTAAAAGTCCAAACCGCAAGATTTGCGCCCACGAAGGGGTTGTGCCGTGAAAGTTCTCGTTGCCGGAGCCGGTCGCATGGGGTCCATCCGAGTCGAAGACTTGGTTGCCGATTCGCGTGTGAGTGAAGTCCTCATCACTAATCGAAACGACCAACGCGCACGGGACGTCGCGGAACAATTCGGTGCCACCGCGGTTCCGTGGGAATCGGCGCCGAGTTCGGTAGTCGACGCGGTCGTTGTGGCCGTGGGGACGGATGCCCACGAACAGGTCTTGGCCGAGGTCCTCCCCTATGGCATACCGGTGCTCTGCGAAAAACCGATCGCCCTGACGCTCGCCGCGACAAACGATGTCATCGCGAAAGCGAAGGCACACGGCTCGGCACTGCAGATCGGATTTCAGAGACGATTCGATGATTCCATCCGCTCGGTGTTCGACACCATTGATTCGGGCGACATCGGCACCCTGTATTCACTCACCATGACCGCTCACGATCACACACCCAGCCCGCGCGAGTTCATCGCCGGAAGTGGCGGAATTTTCCGCGACATGCTGGTTCACGATTTCGACCTCGTCCGCTGGTTGACCGGCAGCGAAGTGGAAACGGTATTCGCGACGAAATCTGTCCGGGAACACTTCGATTACGCCGACTTCGACGATGCCGATGTGTGTGCCGTAATTGCCGTCACGACAAGTGGAGTTCAGGTTGTGATTTCCGGAACGCGGCATGACGCTTTGGGTCACGACGTTCGACTGGAGGCATTTGGGTCGAAAGATTCGATCTCGGCGGGCCTCAATTCGCGCACACCGCTGAGACCCATCGAGGCAGACCTTGCCCTCAATTCACAGCCCTACGTTGGGTTCGTTGATAGGTTCCGCGAAGCGTTCCGAAACGAGACGCAATCGTTCGTGTCGTTCGCGCGCGGAGAAATTGCGAATCCCTGCCCACCCGCATCCGCACTGGAAAGCCTGCGGATCGCTATCGCCTGCGAACAATCGGTTGAGTCGGGGACCGCGGTACGCGTCGCAGACGTCAACTAGGCCAATGGCACACTCACGCCCGACCATCCACGATGTCGCCACGCTGGCGGGTGTGTCAAAGTCCCTGGTGTCCCTCGCACTGTCGGGTTCCCCCAAAGTCAGCGACGCGAGTCGACAACGAATCGTGGACGCCGCGTCCGAGCTGGGGTACCGACCGAACGCTGCCGCAAGGAGTCTTGTCGTTCGCCGAAGTCACACCATCGGCGTTCTCATTCTTGACCTCCACAATCCGGTCTTCGCCGAAATTCTCGACGGCGTCCAAACCGAAGTCAGACAGCACGGTTTCAGCACGATGCTCATTTCGGGAGGCGTCGACCCCGCGCTGGAACAAACCGAGATTGACATGCTCCTGCAGTTCCAGGTGGAGGGGCTCATCCTCATCGCCCATCGACTTCCCGCCGAAGTTCTGAGGAAAATAGCCGCCGAGGTGCCGACGGTGATCGTGACACGAGACGACATCACCGCACCGACTATGGACACAGTGTCCAACGACGACATTGCTGGCGCGCGCATGGCCGTCGACCACTTGGTCGGGTTGGGCCATTCGCGGATTGTCCATCTCAGTGGCGGCGACAACCCGGTTTCCGACGCGCGTGCCGAGGGATACCGTCAGGCAATGACGCAGCACGGGCTGGCCGAGCAGATTCACGTTGTTCCCGGAGGCCTTACCGATGCGACGGGGTATGCAGCGGTGCATGCCGCGCTCGCGCTCAACCCGACGGCCCTTTTTGTTGCAAACGACGTCGCGGCGATGGGGGCAATCGCGGCGATTGAGAACGCTAACCTTCGCGTCCCCGAGGACATCTCGGTCATTGGATATGACGGGATCAGCATCGGTGGAATGCGTCGGGTAAATCTCACCACCATCGCGCAACCACTCGCTGACCTGGGTCGGCTGGCGGCTCAGCAGATTCTGCGCCGAATCAACGACCGTTCAGCACCCGCCCAACGAGAGCAGGTTTCAGCGACGCTCGTCATTCGGGGAACGACGGGACCCCTCGTGGTTACGCCGACCTAGATTCCACGGCCCACGTGCGGAACCACTCAAGGCATTCCGGGTTGGCCAGTGACGAAGTGTCTCGCTCGGTTCGACCCGTCACGATGTCCGCAACCGCGAGTTCGGTCATCTTCCCGCTGCGGGTTCGGGGAAGTTCCGGGGTTTGGACGATGACACCCGGGACGTGCCGCGGGCTTGCCTGAGTTTTCAGTGCCGAGCGAATTGCGGCATCGAGAGCTTCGTCGAGGACACCGTCCAGGACAACAAATAGAACGATTCGCGTGTCGTCACCGTCGGGCTGTTCGATTGCCATCGCCTCAGCTACACCGGGAAGAGAGAGAACGACCCGATAAATCTCAGCGGTTCCGATGCGGACGCCCTTGACGTTGAGCGTCGCGTCGAGACGCCCAAGAATCTCAAATCCGCCCGAGGGTGTTCGCCGCGCGTAGTCACCGTGTGCCCACAGTCCCGGGTAACGGTCAAAATATGCGGCGTGCCGGCGCGAACCGTCGTCGTCACCCCAAAACTTAAGCGGCACGGTGGGGAAGGGCGTTCGGCACACCAGCTCACCCTCCTCGCCGATTTCGGCCTCTGACCCGTCCGATCGCAGAACGGTGACATCGAGCCCCAGCGCGGGACCCTGAATTTCTCCCCGAACAACCGGTTCGGTGTCGACCCCCAACACCAAACACCCGCAGAGGTCGGTGCCGCCGGCAATTGAAGCGACGACGACATCGGGGGAAACGGCGTTCGCCACCCAGTCATATCCCGACGGCGCAAGGGGGGACCCGGTCGACGCAATTGTCCGCAAAGATTCGAGTTCATAGAGTTGGCGCGGTTTGATTTCAGCACGTCGCCACGCATCAATGAGAGCAGCGGAAACGCCAAGGAACGTCAGGCGTTCGTCGTGGGCGACGGACCACAGTTGATTGATGTCGGGGTAGCCGGGGCTGCCGTCCACGAGCACAATCGTCGCCCCCCGCCCGAGCCCGCACAACAACCAGTTCCACATCATCCATCCGCAGGTCGTCGCGTACAGCACCGTGTCGCCGGCACGCACGTCGAGGTGGTAGCCCTGTTCGCTGAGAACCTTGAGCAGAACGCCGGCAGCCGAGTGAACAATGCACTTCGGGCGTCCCGTCGTGCCACTCGAATACAAGATGAAGCCGGGATGATCGAACGGAAGCAGGACGGGGGTCAACTCTGCGCCCCGATGGGGGGAGAGCCATTCCTCCCACGCGGTGTGCGAGTCGGTCGCCCCCAACACGATGAGTGTGGTGACGGTCGGCAATCCGCGGGCCACCTCCTCAAGGGATTCGTCAAGCCGGTGTTCCTTGCCGCCGTATCGATACGAGGACGCGGCGAGCAGGACGACCGGCTCGATCTGTCCAAACCGATCGAGGAGGGCAGCAGGGCCAAAGTCTGTCGACGCGGTGCTGACGACGGCGCCGATGGACAGGGCTCCGAGTGCAAAGATGACGGTTTCGACAACGTTCGGCGTCCAGGCCGCGACACGATCACCCACCTGAACACCGCAATCCCTCAGGGCAGCTGCGCAGGCGGCGACCTCCGCCCGCAGTTCCACGCGGGTAAATGCCCGCCGAGGGGAATCTTCGATGAGCGAAACGATGACCGTCTCCGTCGGGTCGCCCGCTAACAGCGTGTCGACGATGTTGAGGCGAGCGTCGGGGAACCACGTTGTTCCCTCAAACCCTGATCCCTCGGTCGTTCGACCTCCGCGTTCGCCGACAATCCCCAGGTCGTCCCAGGCTTCCCGCCAGAAGTCAGCTGGGAAATCAATCGACCACTGATGCAATTCGCGGAAATTGGCGTGACCGTGTCGGGCAATCGCGTTCTGCATGAGCATGAGCGAATCATATCCACCACGACTCACGGACTCCACCGACAACGCTCCGCGAGCGCTCAATCCGCGAGCGCTCAATGCGCGAGCAGCTCAAACGGCGGGAACGGCACCGAGGCGCGATTAGCATTGAGGTAATGAGTAACAGCGATAAGTCCTCCGACGGTGTGCCGAGTGGTCGCCATCGCGAACGCCAAATTAGGCACGGACGTTCACCGAAGCGGAACCTCGTAAAGCGGATCCTCGCGATAGTGGTGGCCATTGTTGTGGCGGTCACGGGAACTGTCGCCGGTTATGCCTGGTTCCTGGCCGCACAGTTCGACGAGGGAACAACCTCGGTCGAGGGTGTTATCACCGCGACGCCGACGCCCGCCGAACCGTACACGACTCCGTACGCACCGCAGAACATCCTCATTCTCGGCAGCGATTCGCGAGGTCGATTGGGCACGGATCCCGCCGCACGAGGGAACCGTTCGGACGTCATCATGGTGATGCACATCTCGGGTGATCGTCGAAGCGTTCAGATGATGTCTATTCCGCGCGACACGTGGATCAAAATGCCCTGCTATGGAAAGGGCAAAGCAAATTGGGCCATGTCCTATGGCGGAGTCCCGTGCGCGGTGTCGATGGTGGAGGGTTTCCTTGGCATTCACATCGACCACTTCGTCCTCATCGACTTCAGTGGCATCAAGAAGTTGACAAAGATTCTCGGTGGCGTGACGGTCAACAACCCTCAAGCGTTCACGTCGGACACCAACAACTACGAGCGCAACCATTACCGGTTTGAAAAAGGCGAGATCATTCTGGAAGGTGCTCGCGCTCTTGCCTATGTTCGTGAACGCCACGCCTTTTCCGGTGGCGATGTTGTGCGCGTCGAAAATCAACAACGCTTCGTTTCCGCGGTCGTCGAGAAGATGCTGTCGATTGGATTGCTGACCAATCCGGGCAAGATGTCACAGGTTGCCGCAGCGGTGGGAAAGCTCCTCATTGTCGACTCGGGACTTGATTCGGGTTGGATCGTTCGGACCGCAACGGAACTGAGCCCGTTCGATTCCAGTCACCTTCACCAGTTCACGATGCCGATCGAAAAGTCCGCGATGGTCGGTTCGCAATACGCCATCCTTGTCAACAAAACCGAGATGCAATGGATCAAGAACCTCTGGGTCCGTGATGCTCTGTCCGGTTACATCCCGACGAAGCGGAAGAAGATCAAGGCTCTCGATCAGGGCGGTTGATCACCGCTCCCGCTATTCGAGGTGAACGAGCGGGTGCTCGGGGGTCTTCTTCGTAGGCCACTCAATGATGAGCATCGCCGCAAACATAATCGCGCCACCGATGACGAGTCGAATCGTGAGCGGTTCTTGGCCGACCCCGACAGCGAGAATGCCCGCCCACAGAACTTCGGTGGTCAACAGAATGGCGACGCGCCCAGTGTCCATCCGAGCCTGCGCCCACGTTTGCAAAAGGAACCCGGCGGCGGTGGCAAAGACCGCGGTAATGATGACGGCAGTCCAGACACCTTCATCCGGCGGTGCCACATACCCATCACCATCAGCGAGCGTCCACACTCCGGTGATGAATGTCACCATCAGGATTTGAACGACCGTGAGCGTGTAGGCGTTGCTCCCGGGACTCCACACCCCGAGGGCGACGATGTGGACGGCGAAAAGCACAGCGCACGCGATTACCCAGAAGCTACCTTCGCTGAAGCCGAGGTCGGTGATCGACAAAACGGCCAGCGAGCCGAGAGCGAGTACCGCACCAATGAGAACTTGCGGGCTGAGCTTGTGTCGGAGGAAAATCCAGGCAATGAGCGGGGTGAGGATGACGTAAAGCCCGGTGAGGAATCCCGTTATTGCTGCGGTCGACAGCTGCAAGCCAATCGTCTGAGTCATGAACCCTGCCCCGAGCACCGCTCCAGCGATGCTTCCTGTCCACAAGACGCGGGGTGTGATGTCCAGCAGAACGCGTGGTCGGACAAGAATCATGACCACCGCGGCCAGGGCAAAGCGGGTGAAGAGGAAGTCGGGAACGGGCTGGCGCTCGATCGCGTCCTTCATCAGAACGAACGACGCGCCCCACGACGCTGTCACCGACAGCAGGGCAGCAACGGGGAGGAGTTTTTCGCGGCGGGTGGAGGTCATCCCTCCCAGCCTAGGGCGTAGCGGTTCAGCGAGTTCCGCGGGCGATCGAGTTGACCATCGACGGGAAGACAAACCCGTGCATCGGCCAGACGCACCACCAGTAAACGTGCCCGGCAAGCCCCTGCGGAGCGAAGAGTGCACACTGTGTGATGCGCGTCAACCCATCTACCTCGTCCACAACGAACTCCAGCCACGCGCGACCGGGCATGAGCATCTCGGCGCGAAGTCGCAAAATGTGAGGCCGACGAATCGTTTCGACTCGCCAAAAATCGAGTGCTTCGCCTTCGACAAGATGAGCCGGGTCGCGACGACCACGGCGCAACCCGACTCCGCCCAACACGCGGTCCATAAATCCACGAACTTCCCACGCCCACGTTGCTCGGGAATAGCCGTTGTCGCCGCCGATCGATTCGATGCGCTCCCAGACCGTCGCGACGGAATCGGTCGTCGTTGCGACACGAATGTCCTGATAGAGCGTTCCGCCAGCCCAATCGGGGTCGGTCGGCAGCGGGTCAGACGGCGCACCGGGAATGGATGCATCCGACCAGCGGGTGTCGACTTTCGCTTCTTTGACCTTGGCGAGAGCGAGTTCGATGGCCCGCGCGAGGGGCGTCAATCCGCCGACGGCATCGGGGATCAGTTTCCGAATCGAATCGTCTCGGGCCACCACCTCGTTCTTAAGGCTGGCGACCAATCTCCGGGCAAGCCGATACGGAACCGGTGTCACCAGCCCGACCCAGCCGCTGGAGAGGCGCGGCGTGAGCACCGGAATGGGAATGATGATGCGTTTAGACAGCCCGGCAACCCGCGCATACGTTTGCATCATGTCTCGATAGGTGATGACGTCGGGCCCACCAATATCGAAGTCACCGTGAACCGTGGGGTCAAGCGAAACCGCTCCAACGAGGTAGCGCAGGACGTCGCGAACGGCAATCGGTTGAGTGCGTGAGTTCACCCACTTGGGGGTCGTCATGATCGGCAGCCGCTCGGTCAAATAGCGCAGCATTTCGAACGATGCACTTCCCGAACCGATGACGATACCTGCGCGAAGTTCGATAATCGGAACTCCCGATTCCCGCAGCACGTCACCCGTTTCTTGGCGCGATCGCAGGTGGGGGGAAAGCTCCGTCTCCGAATCCACCATTCCACCGAGGTAAACGATTCGTGAGACTTTCGCTGCCTTTGCCGAAGCACCAAACAATTCCGCAAGCACACGCTCTTGTTCTTCAAAACCAGTTTTCTGATTGAGGGCGTGCAACAGATAGAACGCCACATCAACCGACGCGAAAGCGCGGTCAAGGTCGGCAGGATTCATCGCGTCGCCGTCAACAATTTCGACCTTGTCAACCCACGGGTGATAGCGCAGGCGCGAGGCGTTGCGCACCAACACACGCACGCGGTATCCGTGGCCCAACAGTTCTCGAACCAGACGCCCGCCGATATACCCCGTTGCACCGGTGACGAGAACGCGCGCGGGGAGTCCGTCCGCCGCCATTCTGACGGGGAGGTCGTCTGCGAGGTGATGAGCCATAAAGTCGATAGTAAGGGGTGCGGTAAGTTCGCAGTGTGACGACGCTGACAATCGCCCCCGAGGTTGCACTCGCCCTTGGCGAAGGCCGGCCGGTAGTGGCCCTCGAATCGACCATCATTTCGCATGGACTACCCCGTCCTCGCAACCGCGAGGCGGCCCACGAGTTCGAATCAATCCTGCGAGATCAGGGCGTCACGCCAGCCACAATTGCGGTAATTGACGGAATCCCAACGGTCGGTTTGGATGACGCCGGATTGGCGATCATTGCGGATCACGACATCGCCAAGGCGAGCGTGCGCGATCTTCCGATCTTGATGTCCAAAGGCCTGAGCGGTGCGACCACCGTCGCCGCAACAGCGCACATCGCCGCACGGGCGGGAATTCGTGTCTTTGCGACTGGCGGACTTGGTGGGGTGCACCGCGATGCGAGCGAATCGTTTGACGAATCCGCCGACCTCTCGACTCTCGCCGTCACGAACATCACGGTGGTGTCGGCCGGCGTGAAATCCGTGTTGGACATCGCCGCGACTCTCGAGCGACTCGAAACCCTGTCCGTCCCTGTGATCGGTTATGGAACGACAAAGTTCCCCTCGTTTTGGCTGACCGATTCCGGGTTCACGCTCGACTGGTCGGCGAAAGATGCGGACGAAGTAGCGAGCATCATGCGAGCCCACGATGTGTCGAGCCACGGTCAGGGGATTGTCGTCGCTAACCCGATTCCCCTCGACCGGCAGTGGGACCCCACCGAACACGATCACGTGCTCGCCGAGGCCCTACTGGCCGCAGAGCGCGCCGACATTAGCGGTAAAGCCGTCACGCCTTTTCTGCTCGGCTACATCGTCGAGGCATCCGCCGGTCGCAGCCTCGAGGTCAACCTCGATCTGGCCCGCAACAACATCCGCGTGGCGGGGGACATCGCCACAGCGTGGGCCCGACTGAATTCATGACCGTTGCGGGATTGATCCTCGTCGTCGGCGACGTCATCGATGACGTCATCGTGAGGCCGCGTGGCCCGATTCGCCACGACACGGACACTCCGTCATCCATTGAGCGTCACCCCGGAGGCTCAGCGGCCAACACCGCCGCGTGGTTGGGTTCGATCGGCGCAGATGTGCATTTCTTCGGCCGGCTTGGAGAGGCCGATGTGGCGCGTCACGCGGCAGAGCTCGAACGATTCGGGGTGCAGCCGCACCTCGATGGCGACCCAATCCACCCCACCGGCACGATCGTCATCCTGGTGGAGGGGGAGGCACGAACAATGTTGACCGACCGCGGGGCAAATGTCATTTTTGACCTCGACTCTGTGCCCGATGACCTCATTGCCAGCGCGAATTACCTGCACTTCACGGGTCACACGATTATCGACCTGCCTAAAAGGGGGGCGGCGGTGCGACTCATCGCGCGTGCGCACGCTCACGAGGCCGTTGTCAGTGTTGACCCGGCCACGGCCGGATTCATCGCCGATTTCGGGGTCGCGGAATTCCTGCACCTGTGTGCGGGGGTCGACATCTTGAGGCCAAACGAGGACGAAGCCTGCCTTCTCGCGGGGGTGGCGGATGCCTCCACCGCCACCGAGAAGTTGACGGAACTGTTCCCGCTCGTCGTGACGACGTGCGGCGGTAAAGGTGTGCTGGTCGCCGAGCGCGGAAAACCGATCGTTCACATCAGCGTCGACCCGATTGAGGTGGTCGACCCAACGGGTGCCGGTGACTCGTTCAACGCGGGGATGCTCGCGGCGCTGGCCAACGGGGCTTCTCCGGTCGAGGCGGCAAAGAATGGTGCTCGCGTGGCAGCCGGCGGCTTGCTTACGGTTGGCGCTCGCCCCGCATAGTCGTGTAGTCGGCGAGGGCGCGTGCGCGACTGTCGCCGAGGCTGATGATGGGGTCGGGATAGACCGGAGTGCCGAACTCGGGGACCCAGCGCAACCGATACGTCGCGTCGGGGTCGAACTTCGCGGCCTGCAGTTCAGGGTTGAAGACTCGGAAATACGGTGCGGCGTCGTAGCCGCTTCCGGCCACCCACTGCCACGACGCGGGATTGCTTGCTTCGTCGGCGTCGACCAGCGTGTCCCAGAACCACGCCTCACCGATGCGCCAATCGATTCCGAGGTTCTTGATGAGGAAGCTCGCGGCAACCATTCGCACACGATTGTGCATGATGCCGGTTCCCCACAGTTCGCGCATTCCGGCGTCGACCAGAGAGATACCCGTTGTCCCCTTGCGCCATGCGCCGAGGATTGCGGGGTCGGGTGGGCTCCACGGGAATCCGTCAAACTCGGACCGCAGATTTCGCTCGTGGATGTCGGTGTTGTGAAAGAGCTGATGGTACGAGAACTCGCGCCATCCGATCTCGGAAAGAAACCTGGTCGCGTTCGCATGGTTCTCGGCCGTTGTCGCTGCCTCGATCGCGTGCCACACCTGGTAGGGACTGATCTCACCGAAGCGCAGATGCGGACTCAATCCGCTGGTTGACTCGACCCCCGGCTCGTCGCGGCGGTGATACATCGCGAGTCCGTGCTCGACAAAGCGATCGAGCCGAGCTTGCGCCCCCGCCTCACCGGGTGACCACACGTTGGGGAAATCCCGGTCCCATGGAATTGCCGGCAGCAGAGCCCACGATTCCAGGCTGTCGCTCGGGGCCTCAACGCCGGGGATTGCGGCAGGCGTTGGGAACGGGTCGCGCGGCGGTTCCCCCGCGCGGTAAGCCTTCCAGAACGGTGTGAAAACTTTGAACGGCGTGCCGCCACCGGTCTGCAGCGACCACGGTTCGTGCAGCAGCGTTCCGTTGTGGCTGTGTGCGTCGGGCAGCGCAGATTTCAGGTCGGCGTCGATTGCGCGGGCGGCACCGAAACGTCGTGACCAGTAGACGCTCGTTGCGCCGACTTCTGCGACAACCGCCGGGACGATATCGCGAGCAGCTCCGCGCCGAAGGACCAGTTGTCCACCGAGTCCCGCGATGGTCTGGGCAAGTGATTGCAGTGAATAGTGCAACCACCACCTACTTGCCGCACCGAGTGGTCGAACCTCGGGTGATTCATCGTCGAGAACGTAGAGGACGGCGACGCGTTCCGCGCCCGCGAGCGCAGCGGTTAACGCGGGATTGTCGGCGACCCGTAGGTCGTCGCGCAGCCAGACGAGAGCGGTAGTCATGTGACCCTAGAACATGTCGGGTGAACGGCCCGTGCCGAAGTTGATGGACACGTCCGCGTGACGGTCAAAGCGATATCCGATTCCGCGCACGGTTCGCACGATGTCTTCGAACGGTTCGAGCTTGCTGCGAAGCCGACGCACGTGCACGTCGATTGTTCGAGTGTTGGGACGGTCGACGTCACTCGCTGACCACAGCGTGTCGATGATGTCGCTGCGGTCGACCGTGACGCCTTCACGCAGCACCAGGAATTGCAACAGCTCGAATTCCTTGTAGGTGAGGGGGGCCGCGTCGTTGTTGATGACAACACGCTTGCGAGACAGGTCGATGGCGACACCGGCGCTCGCGGTCGCCGGCTTCGGCGGCAGCAATTCGGCCACGGCCTTCGGCTCCCGAAGAGCGAGTCGGACAATGTCGAGGTTTTTGCCGCGCTGTCCGGGGGGTGCGTAGGCGACGGCAACGTGACTTTCGACGTCGGCAACCTGTTCGTCCAGAGTTTTACGAAGTGTTGCGACGATGTCCGCAATGGAGGTGCCCGCCGCTTCGGCCGCGGCCTCGTCAACCCCGACATACAGCGCAAAACCGCGCAATTGCGCGTTTGCTTCGGGATTTTCGGGCATCCCGAAATTTTACCGCCTACCCAGCGACTCCGTAGAGCCGATCGCCCGCGTCGCCCAGTCCGGGGACGATGTAGCCGTGTTCGTTGAGGCGTTCGTCTAACGAGCCGAGCACAAGAGTCACATCGCGATTTCCGACGGCGGCCTTGACCGCCTCAACGCCTTCCGGCGCACCGAGCAGGCACACGGCGGTGACGTCTTTCGCCCCGCGGTCGAACACGTACTCAATCGCGGCGATGAGCGAACCACCCGTCGCGAGCATCGGATCGAGCACGTAGCACTGCCGCCCGGTGAGATCGGCGGGCAGGCGCTCGGCGTACACGCTGGGCTGCAGGGTTTCTTCATCGCGAACCATCCCGAGAAAACCCGTCTCGGCCGACGGCATCAGGCGCAACATTCCGTCGAGCATGCCCAGACCGGCGCGCAGGATGGGGACGATAAGAGGGCGTGGTTCGGCGAGGATGACCCCCTCGGTCGGGGCAACCGGTGTCTCGATTCGGTGTGGAACGACGCGAACATCACGAGTTGCCTCATAGGCGAGGAGAGTGACGAGTTCGTCGGCCAGTTTGCGGAAAACGGACGACGGGGTCGATTTGTCCCGCAGCATTGTCAATTTGTGGGTGACGAGGGGGTGGTCGGCAACTATCACTCGCATAGGCTCACTGTATAGGAGGTGCTCGTGTCCGCGTTGGATTCCGCCATGACCGTTGCCTTGTCCGAGGCGTTGCAGGCGCTCGCTACGGGCGATGTTCCGGTCGGTGCGATCGTGGTCGGGCCCGATGGGGACGTCGTTGGTGCCGGGCACAACGAGCGCGAGGCGACGGGCGACCCGACCGCACACGCCGAAGTTATGGCGCTGCGCGCTGCCGCGACTGCGACAGGTTCCTGGAACCTATCCGACCACACGCTCGTCGTGACGCTCGAGCCGTGCGTGATGTGTGCCGGCGCAATCCTCAACGCACGCATCGGACGTGTCGTTTTCGGTGCGTGGGACCCCAAGGCCGGTGCCGCAGGCAGCGTGGTCGACCTCTTGCGTGACCGCACCCTCCCGATTCGCGTCGACGAAGTAATCGGGGGTGTGTTGGAAGCCGAATGTTCGGCGCTATTGACCGAGTTCTTCGGAAACCTCAGAGACTAGAAAGCCCAGAGCTCCGCATTCCACAGAACTGCGATGACGAGGTTGATGACGGCGAGTCCGCCGGCGGCGTGGAAGAACGGCTGCAGTTTTGATTCACCGCGTGACTGGCGTGTGCGACCGAGCATGGCCGCAACGAGTGCACCTGTTGCCAGCACCAATTTCACGGTGATCTTGGCGTTGTCGGGAGCATCGTCGAGCGCGTAGGAGAGCCCGACGAGCACGATTCCCGAGGCAAGTTGCACGATGGCGGCCCACATCATCGCGGTGAAGGGGAAATCGGTCTTCCGCCTCATGTTGAGAATGAACGCTCCAACGAGTACCGACATTCCGGCGAGGTGAATAAGGACGAGTGATTCTTTGAGGAGTTCCATGCTTGTCACCCTACTCTTGGAGTCATGGCGGATACTTTTGCATTCCTGGGGACGGGGTCGATGGGCGGCGCAATCCTTGATGGTCTGGTTGCGGGGCGTCCGGGTGTGGTGATTCGGTCGACCACTCGGGCAAGCGCGGGATCGCGGAACGGCGTCGAGTCGAGGTCGACCGAAAGTGACGCGAACGCTAATCATTGGGCGGTCGAGGGCGCGGATGTTGTCGTGGTCGGCGTGAAGCCCGCGATGGTCACCGACCTCTTGCGCGACATTGCCGATTCACTTTCCCCGACGGCGCTGATCATCAGTGTTGCGGCCGGTGTGACGACGGCAACTATGGAATCGGTTGTACCCAACGCCGTCGTCCGCGCAATGCCAAACACCCCGGCGTTGATTGGCAAGGGCGTGACGGGTATCGTGGCCGGTTCGCGAGCGACTCCGAAACAACTCGCCCAGGCGCGGGAATTGTTCGAGGTCGTCGGCTGGGTTCTCGAGTTGCCCGAATCACACATCGATGCGCTGAGCACGATTTCCGGCTCGGGGCCCGCCTACGTTTTCCACGCGATGGAACAGTGGACTCGAGCGGCCGTCGAACTGGGTTTCACCGAGGACGTTGCTCGGAATCTCGTGGAGAAGACGTTTGCTGGTGCGACCGCGTTGCAGGAGTCGACGGGCACAGACCCGGCCGAGTTGCGGCGCCGGGTCACCAGCCCGAACGGCACGACCGAGCGAGCAATTGCCGTTCTCGATGACGCGCATCTCGCCGACATTTATCGTGCTGCCGCCGACGCAGCGCTTGCACGCGCGCGGGAACTTGCCCGCGAACTTGGCCGCTAAATTCTCAGTCGACATTCAGGAAGCGTATAGGGAACGTCAAGCCGCGCGGGAGACAGTGTTCATGTGAAACACACAAACCGAAAGGATGTCTCACATGGTTAAGAAAGACGAGACCGTCGAACCGACAGTCACCGTAAATCGCAAGAAGTTGGTCCTCGCTGGTTGGATCGCCGGCGGAGTCCTCGCACTCGGGGCCACGTTCGCGGCGGGTGCCGCGGTCGGGCCCGTCATCGACGGACCCCGCGGAGGCGATTCCAACGCCTCGAGTCACGCTGGTCCCAACGGAGAACAAGGACCGATGGACGACGCACACGGTGAGCGTGGCGAGCGTGGCGAGCGTGGAATGGGAAAGCACGGTGATGGACACCGTGGAGGTCCCCAGGGTGATCACACAATGAACGCTCCGACCAACGGTTCAACGCCCGCCCCCTCGACCACACCGTAGCTACCGCTTTACTCCTCTCTGTGTTGGAGAGACAGGGTATCCCGCAAGGGATACCCTGTCTCTTATGGATGACATTTTCTCCGTATTGGCCGAGCCAATCAGACGCGAAATCCTCGTTCGACTGCGTAACGCGGCGCCGAATGACCTTGCGGTCGGCGATCTTGTTGCGACACTGGGGCTCACACAGCCAAACGTTTCCAAGCACCTCAAGGCGCTCCGCGACTCGGGCCTGGTGTCGGTTCGCGAGGAGGGTCAGCGCCGTTTCTACCGCCTCAACCCCGAACCGCTCGCATCGGTTGAGGGGTGGGTGCTTGGCATGAACGACCGCACCGAAGCCGCTCCGTTGCGTCCGGCGGTGACCCCGCGAATCCTCAAAGACGTCGATGTGACGGCGATTGGCCGTTCCGTCGGGCGCTTTGCAGCGTCGATCTTCCCGCCCCCGCGCCCCCCGCGCTCCGATTCGCGCTAGACTGCTCGTTATTGTCCGTTCGCCGGCATTCGTGCCGGCTCAGGTAAAAGGTGTCCAATGGGTTCCGTTATCAAAAAGCGCCGCAAGCGTATGGCGAAGAAGAAGCACCGCAAGTTGCTTCGCAAGACTCGTCACCAACGTCGCAACAAGAAGTAGTCGCTAGGCGACCGCAAAGCGTCGAGCTTAGGCTCGGCGCTTTTGTCGTATCGGAATGATTTCCCAGCCGCGGCGAATCGCCTCGCGGGTGAGACCGCGGTCGGGATTGACGGCGAAGGCGCTGCCGACGGCACTCAGCATCGGAATATCGTTACGCGAATCCGAATAGGCGGAACAGTCGGCAAGGTCGATGTTCTTCGCCGTCGCGAGTGCGGTGATGGCGGTGACCTTTTGACGACCGTGCAGGGGCGCGGTGACGAGGTTCCCCGTCGCGATGCCGTCCTTCGATTCAACTTCGGTCCCGAGGGCACCAGTGAATCCAAGGTCGTCAGCAACTATTTCGGCAAACGAAAGCGGCGACGCTGTGACAATCCAGACCTCATCACCTCGCGAAAGGTGAGCTCGGGCACGGTCTAGTGTTGCGGTGATCAGCCGTGAGCCGACAGCGTCCCGGACTGCTGCGTGGGCAATTTCGGCGAGGGCAGCAACCGACCGCCCAGCTATAAGAGCCAATCCGCGGCTCTGGGCGACGACGCTGTGCGCATTTGTTTCGCCGACGGTGAGGAACGTGAGTTGATGCCATCCAAATCGGACAATGTCGATCAGCCGCAACTGTTTGTGCTTCCACGCGGTCAGCGCGTAAAGGAACATTGTCGAACCGCGAACGAGTGTGTTGTCGAGGTCGAAGAAGGCGATGGCGCGCCCGGATTGTGGCATCACCCCAGCATAGGCTGGGGGCATGTCGCAGGTCACGGTTGAGTTGTTCGGGAAACCGGGATGTCACTTGTGTGACGATGCACGCGTCATCATCGACCGAGTGCTGGCAGATTTTCCCACCGCGACACTCGTCGAACGAAACATTCTCGACGACGTCGACTGGTTCGAGGCGATGAAGAACGAGATTCCCGTCGTCACCATCGACACGGCCCGTCACGCGCAGTGGCGCGTCGACGAAACGGAATTCCGAGAAGCCCTGAAGGAGGCAACACCATGATTCGCCATATTGTGATGTGGAAATTGAGCGCGACCGATCCCGCCGAGCGAGATTCCGTAACGCAGGAAATTGTCCGACTGCTTGAGGGACTGCTGGGCGTAGTTCCCGGGATGACGTCGCTCGATGTCACCACGGATCTCGGCGACACGGCCGCGAATTTCGATCTGGTTCTCGTCAGCGAACACGAATCGCCTGAGGCGCTGCGGGTTTACCAAGAACACCCGGCGCATCAGGCCGCCGCCCAGTGGATTCGCGCGAACGTTAGCGACCGCGCGAGCGTCGACTCCGCCCACTGACGCCATGTGCGGTAGGTACGCATCAACCCTCAGTGGCGAGGAGCTCGGCCGGTATTTTGCTGCCGACGAAATCGCCGACGTTGAAATGCGACCGTCCTGGAACATCGCTCCAACACAGCAGGTGCCCATTGTTCTTGAGAAGCGTGATGGACGCGCACGACTCGTCACGACCGCACGGTGGTCGCTGGTTCCGCCGTTTGCCGATTCACTGACGCTCAAATTTCCTACGTTCAACGCTCGCAGCGAAACCGTGTGCGAGAAGCCGTCTTTTCGGTCAGCGATTGCTCATCAGCGCGCCATCCTGCCCGCCGACGCGTATTACGAATGGCACACCGAAGGAAAGGTGAAAACTCCGCACGTCGTCGCGCCCGAATCGGGGCCTCTCGCATTCGCCGGCATCTACTCGTGGTGGCGGGATTCCCCGGTTGGCGAATGGGTGCTCACCGCGTCGATTCTCACGATGGCGGCACCCGAACCGCTCGCGTGGTTGCACGATCGCACCCCCGTCGTCCTCGGAGCAGACGATTGGAGTTGGTGGCTGAACCGCGAAACAACCGCTGATCCAGCATTCGTCGACGACGCCGTCCGGCGGTCGATCCCCGTTGCCACCGCCCTGCGAGTCCACGAGGTCAATCCCGTGCGCGGTGACGGACCGGAACTTCTCCTGCCCGCGAGTCACGGCCGTTTGTAGACTGAAGCCATGACTGTGAACCCCGAACTGGTCGGACGAGACTTTCCGTCCGTCGGGCCCTATCTGGTTGGGCGCGAAAAGGTGCGCGAGTTCGCCCGAGCCGTCTTCGCCACGAATCCGATCTTCACCGACCTCGAGGCAGCCCGCGCAGCCGGTCACGACGACGTCGTTGCACCCCCCACTTTTCCCGTCGTCATCCAAGAACACACCCTCTCCCAGCTGTTGTCCGAGCCCGATGCCAACATCGATTTCTCACGGGTCGTCCATGGCGATCAGCGCTTCACCTATTCGCGACCTGTTGTCGCCGGAGACGAACTGACGGCGACCCTGTCCGTCACGAGCGTCAAAACGCTGGGTGCACACTCGATGGTCACCAGCGAGTCGGTTATGACCGATTCGACGGGTGCGCACGTCGTGACGGCAACTTCGACTCTCGTCGTTCGCGGAGGGGAGTAATCGTGTTGGCAGGAGTAACTGTTGGGGAGGTCGTCGCCACCCGGACCATCCACCTCGACCGCGGATCGCTGGTTCGCTATGCGGGGGCTTCGGGAGATTTCAACCCAATCCACTATCGCGACGATGTCGCCGAATCCGTCGGCCTCCCCGGCGTACTCGCGCACGGAATGTTGACAATGGGTTTCGCGGTTCAACCGCTGGCCGACTTCCTCGGAACGAGGGGACGCATCGCTGACTACGGTGTTCGGTTCACACGCCCCATCGTCGTTGACCCCGAACACGGCGCTGACGTCACCATCGAAACCACGGTCGGAGCGATTGTTGACGACGCGATTCGGTTCGACCTCACCGTGACATTCCAGGGCGACACGGTCCTGGGCAAGGCGCAGGTTCAGGTCGTTTTTGACTGAGAAACGGTTCAGTGACCTGACGACTCTGCGGGTCGGAGGGCCGATCGCCGACTATCGCCGACCGTCTACCCGCGCTGATCTCATTGATACGTTCCGCGACATCAGCAGTGGACGCCGACCGTGGTTCCTGTTGGGCAGCGGCTCAAACATCCTCGTCTCGGACGACGAGTTCGACGGAACGGTCATTCACGTTGCAACCACGGGAATCGATTCACGCGAGGACGGCGGAACCGTTTTCGTCACCGCGCAAGCGGGGGAATCGTGGGAGCACCTTGTTGACTGGACTGTCGAGAACGGACTGGCGGGACTCGAGGCGCTTTCCGGTATTCCCGGAACAGTGGGTGCGGCGCCCATTCAAAACATCGGGGCCTACGGCGCGGAGTTATCGGACACCGTCGCCCACCTCCAGTTTGTCGACGCCGGGTCGAGTGAGGTCGTGACCCTCGGTCGGGAGGATCTCAGGTTTGGATACCGAACCTCCGCCCTGAAAGAAGGTCGCGCGGGGCTCGTCGTTTCGGTCACTTTTGGCCTCACGAAGTCCGACACGTCGGATCCGATTCGATACGGTCAACTCGCAACGGCACTGGGAGTGGCCGTTGGCGATTCCGCGGCGCTCGCCGATGTTCGCCGCACCGTGCTGGAGTTGCGCGCGTCGAAGGGAATGGTTCTCTCGGACGACCCCGACTCCGTCTCCGCCGGATCGTTCTTTACGAACCCGATCGTCAGCGATGAAATGTCACGCCGGCTTCCAGCGGATGCCCCCCGCTATCCGCTTGAGGCGGATCGCGAACCGACCGTCGTCCCGCTCGGGACCGACCACGAGTTCACCGATTTTGACCGTGCCGCGCCCGCCGTGAAACTCTCGGCCGCGTGGCTCATCGAACGCGCCGGAATCCCCCGAGGTTTTTCGCTTCCCGGAAACAACGCTGGGGTGTCCTCCAAGCACACGCTCGCCATCATCAATCGCGGCGGGGCGACGGCGCAGCAGGTCGCCGAACTCGCCCGGTATATCTCGATTCGTGTGCACGACACGTTCGGCATCATGCTGACGCCCGAACCGTCGTTCATCGGTTTCGACTAAGCGAACAACTTCTGGAGGCGGTGCATTCCCTCCAACAGTTCGTCGTCTCCGAGCGAGTAGGAGAAACGCAGGTAACCGCTGGGACCGAATGCTTCGCCGGGAACAACCGCAACTTCGGCAACGTCGAGGATGTAGTCGGCGAGCTGAAGGCTCGAGTCGATGCGCTGGCCACCCCATTCGCGGCCGAGTAAACCCGTGACGTCGGCATAGACGTAGAAGGCTCCACCCGGTTCCGGGACGACAAATCCGTCGATTTTGGAGAGTTCAGCAACCATCACGTCGCGACGACGGGCGTAAGCCTTTTTCATCTCGGTGACGATTGATTGATCACCGGTGAGAGCGGCAAGTGCCGCGCGCTGCGAGATGTTCGAGACGTTGCTCGACAGGTGCGACTGCAGGTTTGCCGCTGCAGCGGTGATATCTGCGGGTGACACCATCCACCCCAATCGCCAGCCGGTCATTGCATACGTCTTGGCGACGCCGTTAACCAGAATCGTCTGGTTGGTCAATCCGGGAACGACCTCCGTAATCGACGGTGCGCGCTCGACTTCGTATGTCAGGTTCTGGTAAATCTCGTCCGCGACGACCCACAGGCCCTTCGCCAGAGCCCATTCGCCGATCGCCCGAGTTTCATCAACCGAATAGACCGCACCGGTCGGGTTCGACGGGCTGACGAACAGCAGCACCTTCGTCTTGGGTGTGAGCGCAGCCTCGAGCTGGTCGACCGTCACCCGGTATCCCTGGTCAGCACCGGCAAAAACGTCAACCGTGACCCCGCCCGCAAGAGCAATTGCCTCGGGGTAGGTGGTCCAGTAGGGGGAGGGAACGAGAACCTCATCGCCGTCGTCAAGCAGCGCCTGGAACGCTTGGTACACCGCTTGCTTGCCACCGTTGGTGACAATCACCTGTGAAGCCGCGACAGCCCAACCCGAATCGCGCTTCGTTTTTTCGGCGATCGCCTCGCGCAATTCTGGCAGCCCAGCAGCGGGCGTGTAACGGTGGTTCTTGGGGTCAATGGCCGCGGCTACCGCCGCCTCGACGATGTGCTCGGCCGTGGCAAAGTCTGGCTCGCCGGCTCCGTAGGAAATAATCGGGCGACCCGCCGCCTTGAGAGCCTTAGCTTTCGCATCGACCTTGAGGGTGGCACTTTCGGCAATGGCGCCAATCAACGCCGAGACTCTTTTACGCGGTTCCGTCACGGCACCAGACTACTTGAGCGAGGACCGTCCCCACCTCACTTTGGCGAATGGCGAACCCTGCAATACACTTGAGGATTGGTGCGAAAACACCATGCTTCGTCGCGCCGTGAGGCGCTCAGGGCGTGGGGCCGCAGCACAGGGCGGTGGCTCAATTGGTAGAGCAGCGGTCTCCAAAACCGCAGGTTGCAGGTTCGAGTCCTGTCCGCCCTGCGAATGTCAATCCGTTGACATCCACAACTAACCGAAAGGCAACAACAGTGACCGAGAATCCCACTGACGCCGCTTCCCACGAATCGCGTGGCGAGCGTGGCAAGGGCGTATTTGGACGACTCACGCAATTCCTGCGTGAGGTCATACTGGAGTTGCGCAAGGTCGTAACCCCCACTCGCAAGGAACTCATCAACTTCACCGGAGTTGTTCTTGCGTTCGTCGTCATCGTGATGGCATTGATTACGGGTCTCGATTTTGTGATCGGAATTGTCACCGGGTTTGTTTTCGGGGGCGGTTCGTGGACTTCCGGAAACTAAGGAATTAGAGGACATATCGTGACGGACAACCACTTCAACGACATCGACCTGTCGACTGCCGCCGAGCAGTCGTCGGAAGAAGATGAAGCCCAAGAGGGCAACACTCTCAGCGAGGACGAGGCGGGCGCGACGAGCGCCGAAGAACTCGCCATGCACGAGGTTAACGACGGCGGCACCGATTTGGACGAGGCGCTGGACGCTCTCGCTGACGCGGTTGATCCCGAAGCCGATGCCGTTGTCGATGACGCACTCGACGTCGATTCTGCAGAGGAAGCGAACGCCGCCGCCGACGCAACATCTGACGAAGAGGCACAAACCGCAGCTGACGCTGCTGAAGCCGCCGCCGAAGAAGATGCTTACGCGGACTTCAAGAAGGACCTTCGCCGCAAGTCGGGCAAGTGGTACGTCATTCACTCGTATGCCGGTTACGAAAAGAAGGTCAAGACGAACATCGAAAACCGAGTTCTCTCGATGAACATGCAGGACTCGATTTTCGAGGTGCAGGTTCCGCTCGAGGACGTCGTTGACATCAAGAATGGCCAACGCAAACTCGTCACCCGAGTCCGCGTCCCGTCCTACGTGCTGGTCCGCATGGACCTCAACGAAGAATCCTGGTCGACCGTGCGCCACACCCCCGGTGTGACCGGATTCGTCGGTAACGCGCACAACCCGATTCCGCTGTCCTTTGACGAGTCGTTCGACATGCTCAAGACCACCGCAGATGTCGAGGGCGCTCGCGCCGCCGGCGGATTGAAGTCGGGCTCTGCCCGTTCAGCGAAGGTCACGACGGATTACGAACTGGGCGAGACCGTCGGAATCAAGGAGGGTGCGTTCGCTGGGCTGCAGGGAACCATCAACGAGATCCACGCCGAAACCGGCAAGTTGTCCATCCTCATCAACGTCTTCGGGCGTGACACGGCGGTCGAATTCACGTTCGCCCAGGTCGAGAAGCAGTAACCAGATTTACCACGCGGCGCATTGGTGTCGACGTGGGAGCGTGTGACACCCGTCACACACGACAGTAAGGAAAAGAAAAATGGCAGGTAAGAAAGCTGTTGGCCTGATCAAACTCCAGATCCAGGCAGGCGCGGCTAACCCCGCACCGCCGATTGGTCCGGCGCTCGGTCAGCACGGAGTCAACATCATGGAGTTCTGCACGGCGTACAACAACGCCACGCAGGACAAGCGCGGAAACGTTATTCCCGTTGAAATCACGGTGTACGAAGATCGTTCGTTCACCTTCATCCTCAAGACCCCGCCGGCCGCGGAACTCATCAAGAAGGCCGCCGGAGTTGCGAAGGGCTCGTCGACGCCCCACACGGTCAAGGTCGCCAAGTTGACCCAGGACCAGGTTCGTGCGATTGCGACGGAGAAGCAGACCGATCTCAACGCCAACGACATCGACGCAGCAGCGAAGATCATCGCCGGTACCGCCCGCTCCATGGGCATCACGGTCGAATAACCCATTTCCATTTAGCGGGAGAGTCGCCAGGCTCACGACACCGCGATTCTCACAAGGAGAAACCAAGCATGGCTAAGAAGTCCAAGGCGTATATCGCCTCAGTCGCCCTTCTCGAAGAGGGCAAGTTCTACACACCCGTTGAAGCAGTTGAAATCGCCAAGAAGACGGGTTCGTCCAAGTTCAACTCGACCGTTGAGGTCGCGCTGAAACTCGCGGTCGACCCGCGTAAGTCAGACCAGATGGTTCGTGGAACCGTCAACCTGCCTCACGGAACCGGAAAGGTCGCTCGCGTTATTGTTTTCGCGACCGGACCAGCAGCCGAAGCCGCTCTCGCGGCGGGTGCCGACGAGGTCGGTGGCGTCGAGCTGATCGACAAGGTTGCCGGCGGTTACACCGCGTTTGACGCGGCCGTATCGACACCCGAACTCATGGGTCAGGTTGGTCGTCTCGGTAAGGTCCTCGGTCCCCGTAACCTCATGCCGAACCCCAAGACCGGAACGGTTACCCCCGACCCGGCCAAGGCGGTCACGGAAATCAAGGCTGGAAAGATTGAGTTCCGCGTCGACAAGCACTCCAACGTTCACTTCATCGTGGGCAAGGCGTCGTTCACCGAAGACCAGCTCGGCGACAACTTCCGCGCAGCGATGGACGAAGTTCAGCGTATGAAGCCGTCGTCCTCAAAGGGTCGTTACATCCAGAAGGCGACCCTGTCGACAACGTTTGGTCCGGGAATCCCGATCGACCTCGCGTCACTCTAACGAAGCACTCTCAGAACGCTCGGGCTTCGGCCCGGGCGTTCTGGCTTTTCTCATCTCGTTTTGTGCACAAATTAGGGAAATTCATAGGAAAGTCATAAGACTAGAACTATGAACACAGACACCACCGAACTTGTCAAGCCCGACGGTAAGCCGATTCGGGCCCTCGTCGTTGACGATGAATCGTCAATCTCCGACCTCGTCTCGCTCGCACTTCGCTATGAAAAGTTTGATGTGCGCACCGCATCCTCCGGTCAACAGGCCGTGACCGCCGCGCACGAATTCGACCCGGATGTCATCGTGCTGGACATCATGCTTCCGGATTTCGACGGGCTCGAGGTCATGAAGCGCATTCGCGCCGACGGCACCGACGTCCCGGTTTTGTTTCTGACGGCAAAGGACGACGTCAAGGATCGCATCGCTGGCCTCACCGCGGGCGGCGACGACTACGTGACCAAGCCGTTCTCGGTCGAAGAACTCGTTGCTCGAATCCGAGGCATCGTGCGACGAACTCTCTCCGCCGCAACAATCAAAGATGACCCCGAAATTCGCGTCGGTGACCTCATCCTCAACGAGGAAACCTACGAAGTCTTCCGAGGTGAACAGCGCGTCGAACTCACGGCAACCGAATTCGAACTTCTGCGCTATCTGATGCGTAACCCCAAGCGCGTCCTCTCAAAGGCCCAGATTCTCGACCGCGTCTGGTCGTACGACTTCGGCGGGCGCTCTTCCATTGTGGAGATCTACATCTCGTACCTGCGCAAAAAGATTGACACTCTGGGCCCCTCGCTCATCCACACCGTCCGCGGTGTCGGTTACGTCATTCGACCGGCCAGCTAAAAATGCTCTCCTCGTGGCCCCTCCGCAAACGGCTCATTGCCGTCACCGCCGTGCTCACCGCACTGGCGGGAATTGCGATCGGGGTTGCGACGCTCGTGGGAATTCGTTCCTACATGGTCGGTCAGCTTGATGAGGACCTGCTGCAGGCGACAAACCGCCACCACATGGTTGACCGAGATCGTGACCCCGACTTTGGGTCACAGCTGAACGGCCCGGGCACCGCGGTGGGAACGGTGGTTGTGGCCTTCAACGCGGCCGGCAATATTTCTGCCGCCTATCTGAATGCCGAAGCAAATGCGCGCGAGTTCACCGGCCGTCAGCTCGCCGGAATTCCGCAGTCCGGGTGGGGCCCCGAAATTCGAACAGTCCGCATCAGTCAATCCGGCGAATACCGCATGGCCGTCATGGGAAAACAGGGGGACACGACGTTCCTCATGGGTTTGCCGACGGCGGCGATTGACCGCACGGTGTCGCGCATTGCTACTTTCCAGCTCATCCTCGTGATTGTCATTGTTGGACTTGTTGTGCTCGCCGGTCGCAAGGGGGTCGGTGTCGCAATGCGCCCGCTCGAACGAATGCGAGAGACGGCAAACCGTGTTTCGGGGATGCAGCTGGCCTCGGGGGAGGTCGCTCTCAGCGAGCGCGTCTCTGTTGACGACCCCAACACCGAGGTCGGTCAGTTGGGTACGGCGTTCAACCGCATGCTCGACAATGTCGACGAAGCCCTGACTGCCCGCCGAGCCAGCGAAGCGAAACTTCGCCAATTCGTCTCCGACGCCAGCCACGAGTTGCGGACACCGCTGACCGCAATTCGCGGATACTCGGAACTGACGCGACGCCACAACATGGATGTCAGCGACGAGGTGCGTCACGCGCTGTCGCGCATCGAAAGTGAATCGGTTCGAATGACCGAACTGGTGGAAGACCTCCTGCTGTTGGCTCGACTCGACGAGGGACGCGAACTGGAACTCACCAGGCTGGACGTCTCAAAACTTCTCAAGGATGCGGTGAACGATGCGCAGGTTGCGGGCGCCGACCACACCTGGACGGTCAAGACTTCGCGGGGGCTGTCTGTCGCGGCGGACAAGAACCGCCTTCATCAGGTATTCACAAACCTGCTGGCTAACGCGCGAACTCACACTCCCGCCGGGACGACGGTCACGGTCACTGCGACGGGAACCGATACCGATGTGGTGATCACCGTCGCCGATGACGGACCGGGAATCCCAGCGGATGTCCGGGATTCTTTGTTTGAACGCTTCGTTCGTGCTGACACCTCGCGCCAGCGCGCAACGGGCTCGACCGGTTTGGGCTTGGCTATTGTTGACGGTCTGGTCCACGCACACAAAGGGACAATCGTCGTCACGAGTGTGCCGGGCGACACCCGCTTCACGATTACCTTGCCCCGAACGGTCTAGAGCGGATTTGCGCAGGGCAACTCCGCGCTGTTACTCTGAAGGAACCGAAGACCGCTGGTCATCGAGGAGCAATCCCCGATTGAAGTTTCACCCCGGTGAAGACCCGCGCAGGCAACCGAAGTTCCGTGGCGAAAGCCATTTCCACTCCGTGCGCATGCGCCGGAGTTTTTTCTTTGCCAGAGGTGTTCGGTAACACATCCAACACACAAGGAGCACCATGGCGAACAAGGAAGCAACGATCGCCGAGATTGCGGAGGGTTTCCGCACCTCGAGCGCCGTACTGCTCACCGAGTACCGCGGACTCACGGTCGCACAGCTCAAGGAGCTGCGCAGCAACATCCGTGCGAACGCTACGTACGCCGTGGTGAAGAACACGCTGGCTAAGCGTGCGCTCAACGAGGCTGGCGTCTCAGGACTTGACGCTGAACTCGTTGGACCGACCGCTATCGCTTTCGTTCACGGAGACACCGTCTCTGTTGCGAAGGCGCTGCGTGACTTTGCCAAGGCGAACGACAAACTCGTTCTGAAGGGTGGCTACTTTGATGGAGCCGTCGTTACAGTCGAGGAAGTCAGGAAGCTCGCCGATCTCGAAACCCGAGAGGTTCTGCTTGCGAAGCTTGCAGGCGCCTTCAAGGCTTCGCTCTTCGGCGCTGCCTACATGTTCAACGCACCGCTTGCACAGGCCGTTCGTACGGTCGATGCGTTGCGTCAGAAGAAAGAATCCGCGTAACCCTTACGCGGTAAAAACCAACAAACAACAAGGAGAAAATCATGGCTAAGCTCAGCGCTGACGACCTCATTGAGGCCTTCAAGGAGCTCTCGCTCATCGAACTCTCGGACTTCGTCAAGAAGTTCGAAGAGGTCTTCGAAGTTACCGCCGCCGCTCCCGTGGCCGCTGCCGCAGCTCCTGCTGCTGGTGGCGCTGCTGGTGGCGCCGAGGCTGCAGAAGAGAAGGACTCGTTCACCGTCGTTCTCGAAGCTGCCGGTGACAAGAAGATTCAGGTCATCAAGGAGGTTCGTTCACTCACGAACCTCGGACTTGGTGAAGCAAAGGCCCTCGTTGACGGCGCACCTGCGACCGTTCTCGAGAACGCCAACAAGGAGACCGCAGAGAAGGCCAAGGCCGTTCTCGAAGAGGCTGGCGGAACCGTCACCCTCAAGTAGTCACCTACTGAAGATTCGGGGCGTCACTTTCGGGTGGCGCCCCGATTTTATTGTTCGCGCAGGCCCCAGGTTTGGCCGTATCCGCCCTCGGCTTCCGGGGCGGCCATGAGGTCGAGGAACGGCTTGGCGTCGAACGCTTCGGGCCCGAGTACTCCAGCTCCTGACCAGGCGCCGGTTGCGAGAAGTTCCATGGCGATGACCGGGTTCAGCGCGGTTTGCCAGACAACGCACTGGCTGTCGTATTCCGCCATCGTCCACGCGTTGTCGGACACGTGGTACAGGTAGACCTCGCGCGGCTTGCCGTCCTTGCCCGTACCCGTCACCCAGACTCCCGCGCAGGTCTTGCCCGTCATTCGCGGGCCGATTGTGGCGGGATCCGGAAGGGCGGCGGCGACGACATCACGCGGGGCGATTTCGACGGGTCCGTTCGCACTGCGCACACGAATCGGGGTGATCGAATCGAGGTGCAGGGCGTGCAACGTCTTCAAAACGCCGATGAATTCGTTGCCCAGCCCGTACTTGAACGTCACGCGCTTGGCGGGCAGCCAGCGCGGCATCATGAGCACTTCTTCGTGTTCAACGTTGACGCATTCGACAGGGCCGATTCCTTCGGGGAAGTCGAACACTTCGGGTTCACTGAACGGCTCGGTGGTGAACCATCCCTTGTCCTTCTCCCAGATGACGGGCGGGTTGAGGCACTCCTCGATGGTGGTCCAAATGCTGAAGCTGGGGGCAAAAATCTCGGTGCCGTGGTCATCAAACACGGCAAGGTTGGCGCCATCGCGGGTGCCCAGCTCGTCGACCTCACTGAACAGGTGATCGACGGCGTAGCGAGCGAACACGTTGGACATTCCCGGTTCGACACCGATACCCACCAGAGCGAGCTGACCGTCCTTCTCCCACTCGTCAGCCGCAGCGAACTGTTCGTCGCCCAGCTTGACACCTGTTTCCGAGTACGGGTTGGTCGGGTGGGGCAGTGACAGGGTCATCGCCATGTCGAGGTAGTTGGCTCCGGCAGCTTTGGCTCCCGCAAAGATCGACTGCACGAATTTCGGCTCGACCGCGTTCATCACGTGTGTTGCGCCGTGCTTCCTAGCCACTTCGGCAACTACGTCCGACTTGGATGCATCAATTTGGTCAGCGACAAACTTCGACGCAACGGCGTCCCCGTGCTTGTCACGAATCCACGCGATGGTGCGCTCGGCGCGGGCCGGGTCGTAATCGGTGACGATGATGGTTTCGAAAAAGGACCGACGAGCGGCGATTTTGGCGATTGCATCGCCAACGCCCCCGGCGCCCACAAGCAGAATTCGCATGTCTCTGACAATACCTCGTGGAGCACTCAATCCGCTGAAAAGGTCTACTGTGAGAAAGAAGGAGGCCCGACATGACCGACAACCCGTACGCCGACAACAACCCATATGTCAGCAACAGCCCACTGACTCCCGAGATGGAGAAGACGTGGGCGATTCTTCAGAATGTTGCCGCCATCTTCTTTGAAGGCCTTGCTCCGCTGATCGCGTTCCTGGTATTCAACGGTAGGGGCCCATTCATTACTCACCACGTGAAGGAATCGTTGAACTTCGGAATCACGATGGTGATTGCGGCCATCGTGCTGGTCGTTTCAATTGTTGGGTGGCTCGTCATCTGGGCGCTACCCATCTACTACGTAGTATTCAGAATCATCGCCGCCTACAAAGCGTCGCTGGGTGAGTATTACAAGTTCCCGCTGACGTTCCGGTTCATCAAGTAGTTACCGGTTAAACCATTCGGTCGGAGGACCGAGGGAAACCAAGACGGTGAAGATTGCCGCGACCACGGCGAGCAGTGTGATGACCAGCAGTACCGGCTTGGCGATAAACCACCGGAACAATCGGTCGAACCAGTGAGCATCGCGCGGATCCGATGTTGTGGTTGTGCGCCAGTCGCCCTC
>JBIILU010000045.1:0-4492 GCA_044338315.1 Microbacteriaceae bacterium
ACAGGTGAGAGCCTCCCTGTCGAAAAGGTCGATGGCGATGGGGTGATGTCGGGATCGCTCAACGGTTTCGAAGCGGTCGACATTGTGGCGCGCTCGCTCGCCGCGGATTCCCAGTACCAGCGCATTGTGGCGTTGGTGACCGAAGCGAAGGGAAGTAAGGCACCGCTCGTGCGCCTCGCTGATCGGTACGCGGTCCCCTTTACGCTCTTGTCCTACGCGATCGCGGGAGTTGCGTGGTGGTTGAGCGGTGACCCGCAACGGTTTGCCGAGGTGCTCGTCGTCGCCACGCCGTGCCCGCTGCTGATTGGAGCGCCCGTCGCGTTTATGGCCGGAATGTCCAGCGCAGCGAAGTCGGGAATCGTCATTAAGGACGCGGGAACTCTCGAACGACTTGCGCGGGCGAAGACGGTGGCTTTTGATAAAACGGGTACCTTGACACACGGAATGCCGCGCGTGGTGGCGGTGAATCCCGTCGACATGCAGCCCGATGAACTGCTGGTTCTCGTCGGATCGGCCGAACAGTATTCGTCCCACGTGCTCGCCGGGGCGTTGCGCGATGCTGTCGCCGAACGCGAGTTGCCGCTCAAAGAGGCAACGGACGCTCAGCAGGTTGCCACGCATGGCGTTCAAGCGGTCATCGACGGACACACAGTTTTTGTGGGTAAGCCCCGTTACGTCGCGGAGCATTTTTCCGGGGCACCAGCGCTCGCACTCGCCGCCGGTGAAGCGGCCGTGTATGTCTCGAGCGACGGTCGGTTCGTTGGTTCGATAACACTGCGGGATGAGATTCGACCCGACGCACCGGCAACACTTCGGGCACTGCGCAACCTTCGTGTCGAACACGTCATGATGTTGACGGGGGACATCGCGCCGGTCGCTGCGCACGTCGCGAGAGAACTGGGCATTACCGATGTCCGAGCGGAATGTCTTCCCGAGGACAAGGTCACGGCGGTGCGCGACGCACAAGCTCGGCCCATCATCATGGTGGGCGACGGCGTCAATGATGCTCCCGTCCTCGCCGTGTCCGATGTTGGCATAGCCATGGGGGCGAAAGGTTCGACGTCCGCGGCGGAAAGCGCCGACATTGTCATCCTGCTCGACGACATTTCCCGCGTTGCACGCGCAGTCTCCATCGGCCAACGCACCGTCCGTATTGCTCTGGAATCCATTTGGTGGGGAATTGGTTTCTCCGTCGCACTGATGAGTTTGGCCGCGGTCGGTTTCCTGCCCGCGATCGCCGGCGCCGCGCTGCAAGAGGTCGTCGACCTCATCGCAATTCTCGGCGCATTGCGCGCGCTTCGCGCAGGTCAGGCGCGGCTCGAAGGCATAGCCAGTGGGCGATAGTGTCGAAACCGTGAGCTCTGAGACCCCCACCGCCGAAAAGTTCCCTTGGGCAGCAATGGCTGCTATCGGGTTCACAGTATTTGCAACCGTGACGTCGGAGTTTTTGCCGACCGGCATGCTGCCGTCGATGTCCGCTGACCTCAACGTCAGCACCTCGCAAATCGGGTTTCTCGTGTCGGTGTGGGCCGCAACGGTTGTCCTGACCGCGATTCCCCTATCGCTGACGACCAGGCGATTCAGCCGGAAGTTACTGCTCATCACCTCGGTTGCCCTGTTCACCGCGTCGAACGTCATGGCGGCGACGGCGTCGACCTATGACGTGTTGTTCGCGTCACGAATCATCGGTGGATTCGGAAACGGTATGTTCTGGATGATCGCGACGGGGTACGTGACGACGATGTTGCCCGCCAAATGGCGTTCGCGCGGATTCCTGTTCATTTCCGCTGGCGCCAATCTTGCCTTCATCGCCGGATTGCCGCTGGGTTCGGCTCTCGCCGCTATCGCTGACTGGCGTTCCGGGTTCCTCATCATGACGGCATTGACCATTGGGGCCAGCGCAAGCCTGTACTTCCTGCTCACCCCCGTTCCCAACCCGCACGCCGAGCACGCGGACGGAAAGCATTCGGTGCTTCGCGATCGCTCGTTCCCCATGGTGCTGCTCGGGGTGTCCGGTGTGTTGCTGGTCGTCGGCGGCGGAAATATCTTCTATCCGTACATCGCACCGTTCCTCATCGAGGTCGCGCATTTCACCCCGCTCAGTGTCGCCGTTCCGCTCGCGGCCTACGGAGTCGGCGGAACGATTGGAATTTTCGTGGCGGAACGACTGGGGCGTCGGCCGGCAAATCTGTCCCGCAACATCTCGCTATCCATTTTGTATATGGCCGCGATGATGGTTGTCCTGAACCTCGTTGCTCCGTCACCCATTGCCGCCACAATCGCCGTTGCACTCTGGAGTCTCGGGTTTGCGGTGACCGAACCGCTGTTCGGGCAGTACATCATGGAACTCTCCAGCCCAAGATTGCGCGACTTTGCGGGGGCAATGCGAACCACCGCCTGGAACATCGGAATTGGTGGTGGGTCGTTCCTGGGCGGAATCCTGCTCGTGCCGCTCGGTATCGTCGCACTTCCTTACCTCGGCGCGGGGGTCCTCGTCTTGGGCGCCACCGTTGCGCTCGTCGCGAGGCGCAGGGAACGAGTGCTCCAAGCAAACTAGAATGTTTACACCAACGCCCGTTTTCCGAGGAGAACCGTGACCGATCGCCAACACTTCAGCATCAATGCCCCCCTGTCCGAGGTTGACCCCGAGATCGCCGAGGTATTGAACCTCGAACTCGGTCGTCAACGCGACTATCTCGAGATGATTGCGTCCGAGAACTTTGTTCCCCGCGCGATTCTGCAGGCTCAGGGTTCTGTCCTCACCAACAAATACGCCGAGGGTTACCCCGGCAAGCGTTATTACGGTGGATGCGAGTTCGTCGATGTGGCCGAGGCGCTCGCGATTGACCGCGCAAAGTCCCTGTTCGGTGCCGCCTACGCCAACGTTCAGCCCCACTCGGGCGCGACAGCCAATGCCGCCGTTCTGCACGCGATCGCGACCAAGAATGACACCATCCTCGGCCTCGAACTCGCTCACGGCGGGCACCTCACGCACGGCATGAAGCTCAACTTCTCGGGTCGCTTGTACAACGCCGTTTCCTACGGAGTTGACCCAGAAACCTTCCTCATCGACATGAACGTCGTTCGCGACAAGGCGCTAGAGCACAAGCCGCAGGTTCTCATCGCGGGGTGGAGTGCGTACACGCGGCACCTCGATTTTGCGGCGTTCCGCGCCATCGCCGACGAGGTCGGAGCGAAATTGTGGGTGGACATGGCCCACTTCGCCGGACTGGTGGCGGCCGGACTACACCCGAGCCCCGTTCCTTTCGCCGATGTCGTCTCTACGACCGTTCACAAAACACTCGGTGGCCCCCGCGCCGGCCTGATCTTGTCGCGCGACGAGGAACTCGGCAAGAAGCTCAACTCGGCCGTCTTCCCCGGCCAGCAGGGCGGACCGCTCATGCACGTCATCGCCGCGAAGGCGACGGCTTTCAAGTTCGCCGCATCCGACGAGTTCAAGGACCGCCAGGAGCGCACCATCCGTGGTGCCCGCATCCTCGCTGAGCGACTCACTGCCGACGACGCGAAAGCAGCCCGCCTCGACGTCCTTACCGGGGGCACGGATGTTCACCTCGTCCTCGTTGACCTGCGCAGCGCAGAGATCAACGGCCAGGAAGCAGAGGACCTTTTGCACCAGGCCGGAATCACCGTCAACCGCAACTCGGTCCCGTTCGACCCGCGTCCTCCGATGGTCACGTCTGGTCTGCGCATCGGCACCGCCGCTCTCGCAACGCGCGGCTTTGATGACGCCGAATTTGTTGAGGTTGCCGACATCATCGCGAACGCGCTCATGCCGAACCCCGACATCGCCGCACAGCGTGCCCGCGTCGCAACACTGACCGAGGCATTCCCGCTGTATCCCGGTCTCGTTCAGTAAGGCGCCCATGACGGCTCGGGTCCTTGACGGCACGGCAACCGCCGCGGCCATCAAGGCCGAACTCACCGTGCGAGTGGCCGCACTCGCGCAACGCGGTGTTGTACCCGGACTCGCAACCCTGCTGGTCGGTACCGACCCCGGGTCAGAGTGGTACGTGGGCGGCAAGCACAAGGACTGTGCCGAGGTCGGAATCGCCTCGATTCGTCGTGACCTGCCCGAGAAATCGACGCAAGCGGAGGTCGAGGCGGTCATCGACGAACTCAATGCGAACCCCGAGGTCACGGGATACATCGTTCAGTTGCCGCTGCCCGCACACCTCGACACCGATGCGCTCCTTGAACGGATCGATCCGGTCAAGGATGCCGATGGCTTACACCCCACGAACCTTGGTCGATTGGTCAACCGAGCAGCGGGGCCGATTCACACCCCACTGCCGTGCACTCCGCGCGGGGTCATCGAGCTCGTTGAGCGCAACGGAATCAGCTGGGACGGGCTCAACGTCGTCGTCATTGGACGTGGAATTACGGTTGGTCGGCCTATTGGCGCGTTGCTGACTCGAAAAGACGTCAACGCGACCGTCACCCTGACACACACGGGAACGCGCAACCTGGCCGA
>JBIILU010000046.1:0-4486 GCA_044338315.1 Microbacteriaceae bacterium
CGATGTACTTGCGGCCGGTCGAGTCAAAGATGTGGTGACCAACACCCTTGGTAATGATGGGGACGCCGTTACCGGACTCCATGCCCGACTGACGCGCGAAGTGCATCCACAAGTGGTCCTTCGCCATCTGCTGCAATGGGTCCTTGGCGATGTCGCCCTTGGACTGTGCTTTGATCGGCGCCTTTGCCTTTTTAGCGACATCCTTGAGGGACTTCGCTACCTTCGGCTTCTTAGTGAGAAAAGCCATTTTTATCAACTCCGTAATTGTTGGTGAGGACTCTAGCGAGTTCCCCAATTATATTGCTGTTTCTTCAGTTGTAGATAGGTAAAGACTTCGGTTTGGACGACGCCGGGCACCGTCCGTATTTGCCCGTTGAGCAGAGCGAGCAGGCTGTCATCGTCCTCGCACACCACTTCGGCGAGCATGTCGAACGATCCGGCGGTGAGAACGACGTACTCGACCGCGTCAATCGCGGCGATGGCGTCCGAAATAGTCCGCGAGTCGCCCATCGTTCTAATGCCGATCATGGCCTGTCGGTAGAAGCCGAGCTGCAGCGGATCGGTCACGGCGACAATCTGCATGACGCCGCTGTCGATGAGTTTTTGGACGCGCTGGCGGACGGCGGCTTCCGAGAGATCGACCGCGCGACCAATGTCGGAATACGATTTCCGACCATCGGTTTGCAACTGTTCGATGATCGCCTTGGAGACGTCATCGAGCGCAATTGCGCGCGGACTATTTGCCATAACCCGATTCTGGTGCCTATTGTGACGAAAATCAAGCGATTTCGAAGCGATTTGTCAAAAACAGTGTCGAAATTCGTTGTTTTTGCGCTGGAAACTTTCGCCATCACTCGTTAGGGTAATTCCATGAGCAAAACATTAAAGAATTTCATCAACGGAGAACTCGTCGACTCGCGCGGCAAGGACTCCATCGACCTGGTCGATCCCGTCACCGGAGACGTGTACGCAAAGTCGCCCGTCAGTAACGACGCCGACATCGATCACGCCTACACGTCAGCTGCGGCTGCGTTCGAGGAGTGGCGCGAGACGACCCCGGGTGAGCGCCAGAAAGCCCTCCTCAACATTGCGGACGCAATGGAGGAGCGCGCCGAAGAGTTCGCCAAGACCGAGGTGCAGGACACGGGCAAGCCGCTCGGCCTGACCATCAGCGAAGAGGTGACGGTCGGCATCGACCAGATCCGCTTCTTTGCCGGCGCGGCACGCAACCTTGAAGGCCGCGCGACCGCCGAATACATGCGTGACCACACCTCGAGCATTCGACGCGAACCCATCGGAGTCGTCGGACAGGTGACACCGTGGAACTACCCCCTGATGATGGCAATCTGGAAGTTCGCCCCGGCGCTCGCCGCGGGAAACACGACCGTCCTCAAGCCGTCGGACACGACCCCGTCGTCGACCCTGCTTCTCGCCGAGGTTGCTGCCGAATTCCTGCCCAAGGGCGTCATGAACGTTGTCGTCGGTGACCGCACGACCGGTGCGCTGATGACCGAGCACAAGATCCCGCAGATGGTCTCCATCACGGGTTCGATTCGCGCCGGTATGGAGGTCGCGAAGTCAGCGGCACTCGACGTCAAGCGCGTTCACCTCGAGCTGGGTGGTAAAGCGCCTGTCCTCGTTTTTGATGACGCGGACATCGCCCGCGCTGTTGAGGGAATTGCGATTGCCGGTTACTTCAACGCCGGTCAGGACTGCACCGCCGCTACTCGCGTTCTCGTTCACGAAAACGTGCACGACGAGTTCGTCGCCGCAATGCGCGCGTACATCGCCGAAAACATCGCGACGGGTATCCCGACGAACGAAGACATCCTTTACGGTCCCGTCAACAACGTCAACCAGTTCGACCGCGTTATGGGCATCCTCGCGGACCTCCCCAAGCACGCGAACATCGAAACCGGTGGCAAGCGTCAGGGCGACAAGGGCTTCTTCATCGAGCCGACCGTTGTCTCGGGACTCAAGCAGAGCGACTGGGTGATCCAGAACGAAATCTTCGGGCCGGTCATCACCGTTCAGAAGTTCAAGACAGATGCGGAAGCCCTCGCCAATGCAAACGGTGTCGAATACGGCCTCGCCTCGTCGGTGTGGACCAAGGATCACGGTCGCGCGATGCGTTTCGCGAAGCGCCTCGATTTCGGTGCGGTGTGGATCAACACGCACATCCCGATTGTCGCTGAGATGCCTCACGGCGGTTTCAAGCACTCGGGCTACGGCAAGGATTTGTCGATGTACGGCTTCGAGGACTACACGCGCATCAAGCACGTCATGTCCTACATCGGCGAGTAACCACTCTGTCCAGAGTCGGCGGCGGTTCTTCACAGAGCCGCCGCCGATTCTTTATTCACGGATGCCGCATTTGGTCCACGAGGTGGTGTCCTCGGATGGTGGACTGTGTCGATGCCACCAGCGTCACTGCCGTTCCCTCTCGTTGGCGTCCTCACGCCGCTAGTTCTGGGGTTTGGGCTGTGGGCGTTCACGGGGTCGGCCTTCGCCCTCGTCGGCTCGGTGTTGGGGCCGGCGATGGTTCTCGCACACTACGGCGACGGGATTCGACGCGCCCGCAGGGAGGAACGGACAAGAATCCGGCGTGAAACACGCGAGGCCGAAACCCGCGGACGTGAACGCCTGGCCGGGCTGGAAGCCGAACGTCGAATAGCCAACCGGATGCATCCCTCCATTGCGCACATCGTCGACAACGCGGGGTGGAAGCCCCCGTTGGACGGGCGGACGACCGTTCGCGCCGGTTCGGAAGTGCGCGATGGCGTCGGCGGTTTCCCCTGGCTTGTCGATGTGGCAAACGGCGTTGCGGTGGTCGGTGACGGCCGGGCTGCCGAATCCGTGTGGCGTTCCCTCCTGGTGCACGCCAGCGCCGCTTTGGGCACCGTGGGCGACGCGGTTGACCACGCCACCTGGTCAACAGGCGCCTGGATTCACCGCGGTGACCACGACGCGGTCGGACTTTCGATTCGCTGCTCGGGCGGCGAGGTCGAGTCCGTCACGCGTCGGGGAAGCCTGCCGGAACGCGGCGATTGGTCGCCCGACGATTCGACGCACTGGCTGCGGGTTCTCGCGCAATGCGAATCGAGGGAAGGCCCTGTGTTCTGGAGCGCACGAGAAGATTGCCCCGACGGAATCGGTCTCGCTGATGGTCGCCCGTTTCGACTCGACCTGACATCGGAAACGCCGCATGTTCTGGTCTGTGGTCGAACGGGAACCGGAAAGTCGGAGTTCCTCGCCGCGCTTCTGTGCGACTGGGCCGAAAGGTTTGAGCCAGCCCGGCTGTCGTGGGTCGGCATCGATTTCAAGGGTGGGGCAACACTGACCCCGCTGGTCGACCTGCCGCACTGTCGTGGTATCGTGACCGACCTCGACGGTGACGGCGTTCGACGTGTCCTGGCGAGTCTCGCCGCCGAACTTCTCGATCGCGAAAGAGAGCTGGGTCTCGAGGGCGTCCAAAGGGTGGAAGACTCTCGCTCCCTCGGTCGACTCGTCATTGTCATCGACGAGTTCCCCGAACTAATCCGACAGTTCCCCGAGGCACTCGACGTTCTCGCGAACGTTGCTCGTCGCGGACGATCGCTCGGGGTGCACCTTGTGGTGACAACGCAGAGTATGAACGTCATCCATCGAGACGGTCTCGCGGCCAATATCGCCGTGCGCGTTTGTTTTCCGATGGCGTCGGAACATGACGTCACGAGTGCGCTGGGTGAAAAAGCTCGAGTACCACCCGGCATCGGGCAACCGGTTGTCGCACTGGGGGACGGCCGTCAGTTGCGCGTGACAGTGCGGTGTGGAGCCCGGCCAGCCGACACCCGGTCCATCACCGGCACTCGACTCGAATCCCCCTGGCTACCTCCGTTGCAGCCGCCAATAGCGGGCACAAATGGTTTTGGTCGAATCGACGATGTCGTTCGTCGCACTCAACCGCCCGCGCGGTGGACCCCCGCAGACGGTGACGTCGTCATCGTCGGGCGTCGGGGTTCTGGGCGCTCAACCGCGGCGCGGTCACTGGTCGGTGACCGCGGGGCTGCGTGGGTTCGGACAATCGAGGACCTTGCGAACGCGCGCGGACTCGTCGTGATTGACGACCTCGACCGCATGGTGGACGAATTACCAGATTCCCGAAAGCACGAATTGCCCAGCGTCCTCTCATCGCGACGACTCGACGTCGACCCGCCACGGTTCATCCTGTCGGTCGTGTCGTGGTCACCTCGGATCCACGGGCTCCCGCCCAACGTGTTGGTCTTGGCCACGCCAAATCGAGACGCTCATCTGGCTGCGGGGGAACCGCTCGAAACGTTTGACCCTTCCGCACAACCCGGCGTGGGTTCGTGGAAGGGTCAGCGTGTTGTCGTTTACGACAGGACAGAATCGACGGTGACCGAGGGGAGGCCGTGAGCCTCGCCGACGGGACCGTTGGTGATGTGACCGTCGTGCGTGTTGAGTCCCAGCGCCAGCGACGCATCGG
>JBIILU010000047.1:0-4355 GCA_044338315.1 Microbacteriaceae bacterium
TTCGCCGTGACTCCGCGTCGGCCGCTCAGGACGCGCTCGATTCCGGGCTAGACCGGATCAGGAGTGGCGAAGCGTTTGCGATGTACCCCGAGGGGACACGGTCCCTCGACGGGCGTCTTCATCGAGGCAAGACGGGCGTGGCGTGGCTCGCATTGACCGCGCACGTGCCCGTGGTCCCTGTTGCGCTGACCGGGACGAACAACATCCAGCCCGTCGGATCCAAAGGAATTCGGCTTGCAAAGTTGCGCATCGAATACGGCAAGCCCATGGATCTGTCTCGATTCGGCACCGCCAACAGTGGCAGGGCGCGTCGCGAAGCAACCGACGCGATCATGGCGGAAATCCAGAAAATGTCTGGCCAGGAGTATTCGGGGATTTACAACGAGAAGCCCGCAACGACCGTCACGGACAAAGTCAAACGCCTCTTTAGGGGGCGGGCTCCTCTGACGTAGCCTGTTGCGCCTCAATTTCGGCGCGCACGACGGCCATGTCCAACCCCCGAACCTGGGTGATGAGGTCTTCCAGTGCGGGTTCTGGCGCTGCTCCCGCCTTGTTGTAGAGCAACACGCCGTCTCGGAAAATCATCAGCGTCGGGATCGAGCGAATGCCCGCCATCGCCGAAAGGTCTTGGTTGGCTTCAGTGTCAACCTTGGCAAAGATGATGTCGGGGTGCTTGTCGCTCACGCGCTCAAAGATGGGACCGAATTGGCGACACGGACCACACCATTCGGCCCAAAAATCGACGAGCACAATCGAATCTTCTGCGGCTATGGTCGTCTCAAAGGCGGTGCGGTCGAGGTCGATGGTTGCCATGCGGAACTTCCCTTTCGTTCCCGAACAGTCTAGGTGTCGAGTTTCTGCAGAGCGCGAGTCGATGTCGGCGGGCGAGCGGCGATGTGGCCAGTGAAGGTCATGCCGCCATCATGAGTGACGGTCCAGTCAACCGTCAGTTCGTCGAACATCGACATCCCCAAACCGGGCGAGAAATCGGCCTTAGCCCGCCCGTTGTTCGAGGCAACGATTTTGATGAGGTCTGGGGAAGGACGGCTGATGGACACTGCCATCGTTGTCGCTTTGCCATGGCGAATCGCGTTGTTGATGATTTCCAGCGTTGTGACGAGAACGCTTTCGCCGATTTCGGAATCGTTCGCAAGAAGCGGTGCGACAAAGTCTTCGACGTTCAGCTCGATTGAACACATACCCGCCCAAAATTCAACCGCCCGGCGCATTTCCTTCAGCGGGTCGGAAGTCAATCCGTCTGTCGAACGGAGAACGTCGAACACGCCACTGAGCGTCGCCTGGATTCGCGTGGTTTCGGCGACGGTCAGTGGACCCTTGCCAGTCTGAACAAGCTGCGACTCCGCAAGAATTCGCGACTGGATTGCCGAGTGGAGAGCGTGGGCAATGTGCCGTTGGCGCAGCCAGGCGCGACGGCGCACCTCAGACACCACTAACCTCATCTCCCTGCGCACGAATGCTAGTTCGGCTAACCTCACGTCCCCGAAGTGGATTGCCACCCGCTGCGCGACATAAACCAGCCCTGCAACCAGAGTTGCCGACACAAGCGCAACAGTGTTCTCAGGCCCGAACCCGTAGCGAGAAAAAAGCGAAATATTCACCCACACGACGATGAAGCCGATTCCCGCGTGCGCGCAAATGATGATCACGGTAATCAGAGGCACACGAAGCCGCAAACCCGACATGCCCAATTGGAACGCGCGTAGTCCCACAAAAGTGACCCCGGCACCAATTGCCCCCGCGGCAAGTGAAACCGGAATTGTGGTCGCGTCGAACAGGATGACGACAGTGGTCATGAAGACACCGACCGCGCCGAGAGACGGCCCGACGAATCGCTCAGCATCCGGAAGGTCGGGTCGCGGTAGCGGGCTGGTGATGGCTTCTTTAGCAATGTGCGTGCCGGCTCGGGCGGCCAGGGAGTGGCTCAGTGGACGAACGACGGTGTTGATGAGATTGTCGAGCATTTCGGAAACCGTCGTGCGGGGTGTATCTCCAAGCGAACTGACGATGGAATCAACCCGAGGCCGGATCACGGATTCAGATTCGACGAGAATCGCTTCGTCGGTCCGTGCGATGTCGGCGAGGATTTCGTCGCGTTCATCCCGCAGGCGGTTGATTGCCAGTTGTGTCGTCGCGCGCTCACGCCACCCTGCAATCACGGCAGAGGTGATGACGGCGCAAACAATGACGACGACCGGGACGGCGCCAGCTGACAGCAATAATCGCGAAACGAAAAAGCTCTCGCGGTTGATGCCAAGCTCGTCGACGAAAGCGGTGGTGAGGACAGCACGCACTATTCCGATGCTGACGAGGGCGGTAACGACCGCTGCAGCACGGTTTTGGCGCAAGGGGCGAATGATAAACCCGGCAAGCACGATGAGCACGATGGTGGTTGTGACGGTCGCGGCGGCCACTCCGACGGCGGATAGCGCGGTGGGGACGGTGAGGCGATTGTATTCAGAGACTGTTGCAAAGAGGACACCCGCGAGGGCGTATGCGGCGAGCGTGGGCCAGCGAAAAACCCAGTCAGATTCGAGAACATCGACGAGTCGATGCCACCGCGTCAACGGAACGCGTTGAGGGGATTTAGCGACCATTCAACTCGCCCCAGTACATTCGAGCGAGTTGGACTCGCGCCGTCGGACCCGTGGGAATCGCGGCGGCATCAATCATCCGGCCCAGCATGCGTTCGACGGCGCGAACAGTTGTGCCACGTTCCGTCGCGATGTCTTCATTTGATTTCCCCGCGGAAACCGATCGCAGAACGGCGATTTGAGCGGTGGAGAGAGCTTCAACATTTTTACGAGCGGACATTTGCCGCAGTGTCGTGCCGGAATCGAGCGCCGACGACACAGCTTCTCGCAGTGCATTGGTAGACGTCAATTCCGTTTTGACGATGTACGACGCGTTCTCGGGGATGGTGTCCCATTTTTTCCCCGTGATTCGCGGGTCCGACAGGTTGGTAATGAACACAACCGCAATGTCGGGCGACTCGGCGCGGACACGTTGCACGACGTCGATGCCGGTGGGGCCGACACCCAGGTCGATGTCGGCGACGATCAGTGCCGGCTTTGACTTGCGAACCGCGGTGAGCGCGGTGAGCGCGTCGTGGGCGCGTCCGACCTCCCACCCTTCCGATTCAAGAATTTCGGCAATGATGCTGCAGATGAGTGGTTCATCGTCGACGACTACCGCACGGCGCACCCCAGCACTCATCGCCAACTATTTCTTTCGTGCACCAGCGACGAGTTTGTCGAGCACATCGAGGGGTGTCGACTTCGAGTCGGCAGCCCGTTGAACAACCCAAGCGGCCGACTCGCCGCGAAGGGTCACGGTCACGGCATCGACTGTTGGGCTATCGACACCAGCCGCACGGCGTTGAGATCGAACGATGAGGCTCGTGACGGGCAGCGCAACCGTTCCCAGCGCGTCGAGGATCAGGATGATTCCAAACATGCGCCAGTAAACGTCCGCGAGTGACTGTGGCGGGAAGTTTCCGTCGGAGAGAATTACCGGGACGACAAAGACCGTGACGAGAGCAATCAGCACGAGGTTGAGGTCGAGAGCGACCCGCATCCATCGAATCGGCGTCGACGCGAGCAGCAACAACAGGTTCGCGTGAGCGAAGGAGACGGCGGCGAGGCTCGAAATTGCGAACGTTTTGGTAATGGTCATATAAAAACTGCCGGGGCCCATCATGGAATAGTCGTCCCAGCGCCACCAGATGAGGATTGCCGCGGTAACGAAAGCCAGGAGGCTGGTACCAATTCCGATCCAACCAACTATCCGCACATCACGCGTGATGATGGCGAGATGACAGAGTGCCAGGATGGCAAATGCGGCAACGGCGAGTGTGGTGAGCAAGACCTTGCTTTGTAGCTCGCCGAATTCACCGCCGACAAGTGTTGTGATTCCGATTCCCGCTGCAATGACGAGCGCGACGATGATGGTCCAAATTGCCGCCCGGCGAAAACCTTTGAGAGCGATTTCCGTCGACGCGTTTGTGGTTGCGTTCATATCGTCACACTACTCGCGCTAGGGGTGATCGAGTTAGCGTCGTTTCTTGCCCGCGGTCATCAGGTAGATCAATTCCAGAATTCCCAGAGTGTTGACGAGCAAGAGAGCAACAAACCAGCCCCGCTGATTGTTGCGACCTGCACGCCACAGCGCGAATCCCTTGAGCGCGTAAGCCGCCAGTATCACCGCAACGAGAAGGGCCAGTACGCCCGCATTTTCGGTCGTCCACCGTGCGTCGTCAAAGACTGTGTTCATGGTGCAATTCTACGCCCGCTAGGTAATCGCGCGTTTGGCTGTTACCCTGGAAATGTCGGCTCTGA
>JBIILU010000048.1:0-4198 GCA_044338315.1 Microbacteriaceae bacterium
ATAGGCGGAGCAGCTCGGGTAATACCGACAGACGTCTCCGTAGAGTGGGGAGATCACTTTGCGCCACCCCAGGATGAAGGCTGCGAACACGTTCCGAGGTGCCAAGAATAGGTGCGGGAACACTACGACTCCCACTGCGCTGCGCACTGACCGAGTTCAGATTCAAGTTCGCTAAAGCTCGGAACCATTCCCTCCCCGCGCAGTCGAAAAACAACATCGCCGTCTAATCGCCCGGCGTCGATTAGTTTGCGCGCGATTGACCTGATCCTGCGCCGGACTGTGTTGCGCACGACCGCGTTCCCGGTTTTCACCGTCACGATGATTCCGACTCGGGCTTCCCCAGCTGGAAGGCGATACCCAATCAGGTGAGTAGTGACACATTTATCCCCGCGACGAACCACCGAGCGGAAATCCGCTGGTTCAACGATTCTGTTGCGGCGGGGGAGCACTAAGTCTGGTTAGACGCTGAGTTCGGTGCGGCCCTTGCGACGACGAGCAGCGAGGATGGAGCGGCCCGCACGGGTGCGCATACGAAGACGGAAACCGTGGACCTTCGCACGGCGACGGTTGTTCGGCTGGTAGGTACGCTTTGACATGGAATCTCCTCGGCTGTGAGCCGGACGCTTGGTTGGCGCTGCGCCCAGAGCGCAACCTCACAAGAATAAGCGAAATGTTGTACTGAGTCAAACTGGGCACCACAAGCACTTTGCGGGTTTTCCACACGGAGTCGGTCCCCTGTTGTGGAAAACGAATTATGGATAAGATGGTGATTTATCCACAAGCCCCCAAAGTGAAAGTCTCATGGCCAATCCTCTCGAGTCCCTCTGGAACAAAGTCGTTAATGAGGTGTCCGGTGACACTCAGATGACTCCCCGGCTCGTAGCGGTAATTGAGATGGCCGTCCCCCAGGGGATCATGCAAGAGACGTTATATGTCGAGGTCGAATCGGACTTTGCGCGCGACATGATTGAACAGCGCGCGCGCGACAACATCGTTTCTGCTTTGGTCCGGCTTTCCGACGAGCCGATTTCCAACTTTTCGATCGTCGTCAACCCCGCCCTCCGCGACGCCGACGAAATCGACAACATCACGGCCGACGTTCCGGTCCTCACCCCCAACCCCATCGCCATGGCAATATCCGCCGGCGAAGCCCGGCTGAATCCGAAATATACGTTCGACAACTTCGTAATCGGCCCGTCGAATCGTTTCGCTCACGCCGCCGCCCTCGCCGTGGGTGAGTCACCGGCGAAGGCCTATAACCCGCTCTTCATTTATGGCGGTTCGGGACTGGGAAAGACCCACCTCCTTCACGCCATCGGTCACTATGCGCAAGGGCTTTTCCCGGGGGTGAAGGTCCGCTACGTCTCGAGCGAAGAGTTCACGAACGACTACATCAACTCCCTGGCAACCAACCAAATCGTGTCGTTCAACCAGCGCTACCGAGAGGTCGATGTCCTCCTGATCGACGACATCCAGTTTCTCGGCGGTAAAGACGCGACCCAGGACACTTTCTTTCACACCTTCAACACGCTGCACGAACACGGCAAACAGGTTGTTATCACGTCCGACGTACCCCCCAAGCAACTGGTTGGATTCGAAGAGCGGATGCGCAGCAGGTTCGGGTGGGGCCTCATCACCGATATTCAGATTCCGGATCTAGAGACACGTATTGCGATTTTGCGAAAGAAGGCGGCTGCGGAGAGCCTCGGGATTGATGACGACGTCCTTGAATACATTGCGTCGAAAGTTGCGTCCAACATCCGCGAACTCGAAGGAACCCTCATTCGCGTAACGGCCTTCGCGAGCCTCAATCGCGTTCCGGTCGAACTCGCATTGGTTCAAACGATTCTCAAGGACATGATCACCCTGGAGGACGGTGATGTTTCGCCCTCGGACATCATCGAGCAGGTCGCCCGATACTTCGAGCTTTCTCTTGACGACCTTTACGGTACGTCCCGCGCTGCCGCCATTGCGACCGCTCGCCAAATTGCCATGTACTTGTGCCGGGAACTCACATCGATGTCGCTGCCAAAAATAGGACAGCTGCTGGGCCGAGACCACACGACGGTGATGTATGCAAACAAAAAGATAGCGGATCTAATGAAGGAACGACGGTCGATTTACAACCAGGTCACCGATCTAACTCAAATCATCAAAAAGGGATCTCAATAAGTTGTTTCTACTTATCCACACCCTCGGCGCTTTGGTTGTGGATTACTCGCCAAAAAGTTTGCATTGCTGTGTATAACGAGAAACCGGGCCCGTACACTGCTCCGTTTTCATCACGGCGCCCACAGGCTGTTCACAACTTTCACCATTGTAGTTATGGCTCTCTCGCTCAATGAAATCGTTTTATCCACATATCCACAGCGGTTAATGCGATTACTGAGCTATATGTAAAAGATGGTTAAATACCGTTAACGAAACTCGTTGGGCAAACGAGGGGCGGTTGTGACACAATAAGAGACCGCATGAAAGTGGAAGGTTTATCGTGAAATTCCAGTCCAACAAAGATGTGCTGTCTCAAGCTGTCATCTTTGTCACCAAGCTTCTCGCCGCGAAGCCCGCGACCGCTGCCCTCTCCGGTGTCCGCATTGACGCAGACGCGGCCGGCGTAACCTTCGCCTCGTATGATCACGATGTTTCGACACGAACCACCATCGCGGTGGATGTGGCGGAGCCGGGATCGGTGCTCGTTTCAGGGCGACTACTGTCAGAGATTGTCACGCGCCTCCCCGGGGACAGCGTTATGGTCGCGGTTCAGGATTCCAAACTTGTGGTGACGTCCGGATCATCCAAATTTCAACTCAGCCTCATGGCAATAAACGAATATCCGAACCTGCCCGAAATTCCTCCGACTATCGGATCGTTCGACGGTGAGATATTTGCCGAAGCCATCGCACAGGTAGGTGTTGCCGCACTCCGCGACGACGGGCTGCCGGCGATGATGAACATTTCCGTCGAAATTACGGGCGATTCAGTTTCTTTCACCGCTACCGATCGCTACCGCATTGCGTCCAGGGATATTGCGTGGAAAGCAAACGGCGTTTCCGACGTCATCCAAATCCTTGTCCCAGCGCGTGTACTAATGGAGGCTGGGAAAATGTTCCAGACCTCTGACAAGGTCGAACTTTCGTTGCTCAGCGGCGGTGAACGAGAGATTCTCGCGCTCTCCGTCGGGACCCGAGTAGTGACGTCGTCACTCGCAAAGGGGCAATTCCCCCGCGTCCGCGCTTTGCTCGATGACAAGGGAGCCGGAGAGGGTTACTCCATCGTCTTGGCGTCCGATCTCATCGACGCGACTCGCCGGGTCTCGTTGGTCGTTGAACGGGAATCAGTCTTGAAATACACCTTTTCCAGCGAGGGGATCATGCTCGAGACCCAGACCGGAGAAAGCGCATCGGCTTCCGAGACGGTCGATTCGCATCTGGTTGGCGACGAGGTCGTCGTGTGGCTCAAACCGAAGCTTGTCATCGACGGAATAACCGGCGCACACAGTCAGTTCATTCGGCTCGGTTTCACCTCGTCGTCCGAGGTTGGTAAAGCCGGCCCGGTCCTATTTACGGCTCACTCTTCCAAGGACTCGACCGACGTTCAAAAGGATTACCGCTACCTCATGCAGCCCAACTTTCTTGCACGGTAGTTCATGAGGATCGCCTCAATCGAGCTCACTGCGTGGAGAAATTATCCCAGCCAACGCCTCGAGATGGCAAAGTCTCCAACCCTCTTGGTGGGCGAAAACGGACAGGGTAAAACTAATTTCGTCGAAGCAATCGTGTACGCCGCGCTGGGGCATTCCCACCGAACGCGCGCTGACGTGACGCTTGTCCGTGCGGGCGGCGATCAAGCGGTTATTCGAATGCGGGTAGAGCACGGTGCCCGGTCGATTGATGTCGATATCGCCGTGACGGCAACCGGAGCCAACGCGGTGCGGGTTAACGGCAACCCCACCAAGCGGCGCGAACTTGCTCGGCTTCTCCCCCTCGTCATATTTGCGCCGGAGGACATGGACATCGTCCGCGGTGAACCGGAGGTTCGACGAAATTTCATCGACGACGTGCTCGCTGAAACTGTCAATGGGGCTGAGGCTGACCGGGTTGACTTCGACCGGATACTTCGTCAACGCAACACGCTCCTCAAATCCATGTCGAGCCGGGCCGGAGAATCGGAAGCCGCTACCCTGGCCACTTGGACCGAT
>JBIILU010000016.1:0-14635 GCA_044338315.1 Microbacteriaceae bacterium
TTCGCCGACTAGGCGCGCGACAACCAGTACACGGTTGTCTCACCGTAGGACTTGGGGGTGAGCACGTCGTATCCAGCCGGCCAGTCTGGCTCGGCGTCGCGCGTCGCACGTTCGACCGCAATCAGCGCATCGGCGGAGAGCCGTGGCAGCAACAGCTCGAGCGTCCGATCCAGCAGGGAATTCGGGTCATCGTAGGGCGGATCGATGAAGACAATGTCCCACTCGGCGGTTGATGACTCGAGGTAAGCGCCCACGGACACACGGTGCGCCCGCATCTCACAGGATGGGACGGTCGGTTGCAGTGTGGCGATGTTGGCGGTCATCGCCGCGGCCGCCTTGTCAGAGTTGTCGACGAGGTCGACGCGAGTGGCCCCTCGCGATGCCGCCTCGAGGCCGAGCGCGCCGCTCCCCGCGAACAGATCAAGAACTCGGGAACCCGCAATCGTAGCCCAGGACTCGACGCGCGAAAAAATCGCCTCGCGGACGCGGTCACTGGTCGGCCGAGTGCCGGACACTGGCACGGCGATGGTTCGCCCTCCGGCAGCCCCCGCGATGATTCTCGTCACGCGTCAAGGCTATCGGCGCCGCCGTCAATCGACGGATTAGTGGGGGCTCGACGGTAGCGTGAGCGTGTGCCCGAACCCGCCGATTTCCGCGATCTGCCGTTGGCGCAACTCCTCGGAGACAAAACGGCAAAGGCGCTGACGCGTGCCTTTGGCTTTGATACCGCAGGTGGATTGCTCGGCCACTATCCGCGACGATACGCCGAGCGCGGTGAGCTCAGTGCGCTGGATGCGCTCCCGCTCGACGAATCGGTGACGATTGTTGCGGAGGTCGTGCGCGTCAGCAACCGACCGATGAACGGCCGCAAGGGGTCCCTGTTGGAGGTCATCCTCACCGATGGCACGGGCCGATTGTCGCTAACCTTTTTCAACCAAGCCTGGCGTTCGCGCGACCTGCGGCCCGGTGCGCGGGGGATCTTTGCGGGAAAAGTCACCGAGTTCCGCGGCATCCGCCAGTTGACCCACCCCGATTACGAATTGTTTGACGAGGAAGCCGAGGTCAGTGACGAACTCGCGGCGAAGTGGGCGTCGACCCCGATTCCCATCTATCCGGCGACGAGCACGGTCGCGTCGTGGCAGATCACGCGATCGATGGGGGTTCTGCTCGATGTGCTCCCGCCACTGACGGACCCCGTTCCGGACTCCGTTCGGGCAGACCAGCGGCTGCTCACACTGCGCGAGGCACTCCTGGGAGTTCATCGCCCCGAGGTCCACGACGAGTGGCGTGCCGCCCGCGACACCCTCCGCTTTCATGAAGCCTTCCTCGTGCAGGCGGCGTTGTTGCGCGACCGCGCGCGGGCAAAATCGGCGGCGTCGGTTCCGCGCACACCGGCCGCGCTCCGTTTCGCTTTCGATGCGGGACTCCCGTATGAACTCACCCCTGACCAAGTGCTGGTCGGCGCTGAAATCGACCACGACATGGCGCAAGCCCACCCGATGAATCGCCTCGTCCAGGGTGAGGTCGGTTCGGGCAAGACGCTGGTGGCTGTTCGGGCGATGCTCACCGCCATCGAGGACGGCGGGCAGGCCGCCCTCATCGCTCCGACCGAAGTTCTCGCAAGCCAACACCTGCGGTCAATCTCCGCCACGCTCGGCGCCCTTGCCCAGGACCTCAACCCGACGTTGCTCGTGGGCAGTCTTCCCGCGGCGGAAAAGAAGCGCGCGAACCTTGCCATCGCCAGCGGGACGGCCCGATTCGTGATTGGCACGCACGCTCTGTTGTCCGAGTCGGTTCAGTTCAATGACCTCGCACTCGTCGTCATCGACGAGCAGCATCGGTTCGGCGTCGAGCAGCGTGACACGCTGCGACAAAAGGGCTCGTCGCCGCACACTCTGGTGCTGACGGCGACTCCCATCCCGCGCACCGTCGCGATGACCGTCTTCGGCGACCTCGATATTTCGACCATCCGCACGATGCCCGTTGGCCGAGCGCCGATCGAGTCGCACGTCGTGCCGTTGGCTGACAAGCCGGGGTGGTGGCCGCGCGTGTGGAGCCGACTGGGCGAAGAGCTCGCTCAGGGCCGTCAGGGATTTGTCGTCTGCTCCGCTATCGACGCGACGACCGACGACGCTGAAGCGGAACTGCTCGACGATGATTCGGTGACGGCTCCGCGCCACTCCGTGACCGAAACCCTCCCGATTGCGCGCGCGGAACTGGCCGGTCGCCGTGTCGAACCGCTCCACGGGCGCATGTCGGGCGAGGAGAAGGATGCGACAATGCGGGCCTACGCAGCGGGCGAGATCGACGTGCTCGTTGCAACCACGGTGATCGAAGTTGGGGTCGACGTCCCCAACGCATCGACGATGGTGGTTCTCGACGCCGACCGATTCGGTGTCAGCCAATTGCACCAGTTGCGCGGCCGTGTCGGCCGAGGCGGAACTCCGGGACTCGCGCTCTTTGTCACCACCGCCGTCGAGGGAACGCTCGCGCGCGAGCGCGTGGAGGCGGTTGCATCAACCCTCGACGGATTCGAACTCGCTCAGAAAGACCTCGAGCTGCGGCGCGAGGGTGACGTGTTGGGCGAACGCCAGTCGGGTGGGCGCAGCGGTCTCGTGCTGCTTCGCGTCGCAACCGACGGACCGACAATTGAGGCCGCCCGAGCGGCAGCGGAGCCCATCGTCACCGACGACCCGAGCTTGGCCGCACACCCCGCCCTGCGCGAGGCGGTTGACCGCAGACTGTCGCAGCGCGAACGCGAGTTCCTCGGCAAGGCGTGACACGCGCGGGGTCGCCCCGATACGCTGGGGGCATGACCACGCTCGCCGTTGTGCCCGGTTCGTTCGACCCGGTTACTCTCGGCCATCTCGACGTCATCGAACGTGCGCGCAACATTTTTGACGAGGTTCACGTTGTCGTCGTGCACAATCCCAGCAAGACCGCGATGCTTCCCGTTGCTCGCCGTGTCGAGCTGATTGAAGAGGCTTTGCGCGAGGCGGGGTTGTCCGACGGAGTCACGGTGACGAATTGGAGTGTCGGGCTCCTCGTCGATTACTGCCAGGAGGTCGGCGCAAAGGTGTTGATCAAGGGAATTCGCTCCGAGGTGGACGTCACCTACGAAACGCCGATGGCGATCGTCAACCGCGACCTTGCAGGGATCGAAACGGTTTTCTTGCTGCCCGACCCCGCCCACAGCCACGTGTCCTCCTCGCTGGTGCGTCAGGTTGCCGCGCTCGGTGGCGACGTCTCGCCGTATGTTCCGGGCGCCGTCTCCCGCTTCATGGCTTCGGGCGACTTCACATAAATCGCGGGTAACCTAAAAGGGTGAAAAACCACCCAACTGCACCGTTCACTGTCAGCGTTTTCGATGTCTCTCACCGCATCGGTGAAGAGCGCTCGGTGCGACTTGATGAGACCCTCCCTGAACGCTGGGGAGAGGGCGTTGCCTACATTGACGCTGGTCAAACGGTGTCCGTCGACCTCAGCCTCGAAGGTCTGCACGACGGGATTCTGGTGTCCGCCGAAATCGATGCGACAGCGATAGCCGAGTGTGTTCGCTGTCTCGAACCGGTCGACATTCCCGTTCAAGTGGAATTTCAGGAACTTTTCGCGTATTCTCCTACGGAGGAACTTGAATTTTCTGTTCAGGATAATCATGTGAATTGTGAACAGCTGGTTCGAGACGCGGTGGTGTTGTCACTTCCGTTCCAACCACTCTGTGACGAGGACTGTCTTGGTCTTGACCCAGCAACGGGCGAGAAGTTGACGGAACCGCGTGAGCAGGACGGCTCCACCATCGATCCCCGGTGGGCAGCCCTGGAGGCCTTAGCTTCCACCGATACGACCACGGCCAGCAAACCGGCCGCCAAGAAGAGGACATAACCATGGCAGTTCCCAAGCGCAAGCAGTCGCGTTCGAACACTCGTTCGCGCCGTTCGCAGTGGAAGGCGGAGGCCCCGACGCTCGTCAAGACCGTCGAAAACGGACGCACCGTCTACAGCCTCCCGCACCGCGCGAAGATGGTCACCGACTCGGTCGGTACCGAACTCTTCCTTGAATACAAGGGCCGCAAGGTCGCCGACGCCTAAATCAGGACGTTGACAGCGCGCCGGGGTTTTTTCCTGCGGCGCGCTGTTTCATTTCAATGACACGAGAATCCGCATTCCGCAACCCCGCCGATTTGGCCGGGGTGATCGGTGTGGAGATTCCGGCGGAACTTCTCGAACAGGCGCTGACGCACCGTTCGTTCGCTTACGAACACGGGGGCGGGCACTACGAACGACTCGAATTCTTGGGGGATGCGGTTCTGCAGCAGGTCGTCACCCTCGAGTTGTTCGAGCGTTTCACCGAACTTCCGGAGGGCGACCTCGCGAAACGCCGTGCAGCGTTGGTCTCCACTGTCGCGCTGGCCGAAATCGCTCGCCGTATCGACCTTGGGCCGTTCATCCGTCTCGGCAACGGAGAAATCTCCACGGGTGGAGCGGAGAAGTCCTCCCTCCTTGCCGACGTGATCGAGGCGCTGATCGGGGCAACGTATGTGTCTCTGGGGCAGGTTGCGGCGACGGAACTCGTCCTTCGACTCGTCGCGCCCTTGCTGGACGACGTCGACCGGTTCGGCGCATCGATGGAGCCCAAGACGGAACTTCAAGAACTGTGTGACCGGAGGGGTATCGGCAAGCCCGTGTACTCGATTGTGCCGGAGGGACCCGACCACGCGCGCAGATTCGTCGCCACCGTCACGATTGACGACGTCGCACGAGGCAGCGGCGAGGGAACGAGCAAGAAAGCGGCGGAGGGCGTTGCCGCGCTTGCCGCGTGGACCGTCCTGACGGCGGACTAGCAGTGCCCGAACTTCCCGAGGTCGAGGTTGTTCGCCGCGGTCTGGACCGGCATCTTGTCGGGGCTCGAATCGAGTCCGTGGTGGTTTTCGATCCGCGCGCGCTCAAACGGCATCCCGCCAGCGCCAACGACTTCACCGTCCGACTAGCCGGGGCAACCGTCCTCGCCGCGGTTCGTCGGGGCAAGTTCATGTGGTGTCCACTCGATTCGGGCGAGGCGCTCGTCGTGCACCTGGGCATGAGTGGTCAGATTCGAGTGCTGGGGGACGACTCGCCCAAGCACGAACGGGTGCGCCTGGTTCTCGCGGGCCGACCCCCGGTTTCCTTCCACGATCAACGGCTTTTCGGCTCACTCGCTCTCGACGTCACCGCGCCGACCGTCGATGGCCTGCCAGCAGGCTTTGGCTCCGACTCGATTAACCTGCCCAGCCAGGTCGCTCACATTGCGCGCGATATTCTTGACCCAGCATTCGACGACGAATCCCTCATCCGTCGCCTGCGCAAACGAACCGTCGCCGTCAAGAACACCCTGCTCAATCAGGAACTCGTGTCGGGAATCGGGAACATCTATGCCGACGAAGCGCTGTGGGCCGCGCGCGTTCACTATGCGACCCCCGCCGACCGAATCTCGGTTAGTGCCTATCGCGAGCTACTCGCCGCGGTGCGGGCCGTTATGCGCGGTGCTCTCGACGTTGGCGGCACGTCGTTTGATTCTCTCTACGTCAATGTCAACGGCGAATCGGGCTACTTCGATGTCTCCCTCAACGCCTACGGTCAGACGGGTAAACCCTGCCCGCGCTGTGGCACCGCAATTGCACGGCAACCGTGGCAGAACCGCTCGTCGCACTTCTGTCCGACGTGTCAACGCCGCAGGCGTTAGTTGCGGCGGATGGTTTTCACCGTCGACCACGGTCCATAGCCAAGCGCCGTGAGAGCTCGGACGCGGAACGATGCGGTTGTTCGACGGGCGTGGGAAAAGGTGATGGTCCGGGCGGTCCTCGTGTAATACTTCCAAACGCCGCCCCGCTTAATTCCCACCTGGTAGGCGGTGATTGTGTATCCCTTGGAGTCCGGGACGATCCACGTTCCAATCGACTGTGATCCGCTTCGGCGTAACTTTGCAACCGTTGGTCCCACAGTGTTGCTGGCAATCCAGACACCGACACTGTTTCGGCGCTCCGTAATCCAGTCTCGAGTTTGCGTGATTCCCCAGGACCCGACAACCCCACCGACGTCGGTTGCCATTTGGTCCATTCGGAGCGAGTTGGCAAGGTTCTTGACCTTGACGACGTTTGCGGCGAAGAGGTCCCTGCAGGCTTGGACCCCCATGCACCGGCCGTACATAACTCCCTGAGGGTTATTGATGTAGTCGTCCCACCACGGTCCGTCAAATGTTTGGTCGGCACCCCAGGGCAACATGGTGAACTTGCCGTCCATAGTTGAATGCAGGTAATAGTTGTTCCGCGTGATGTATCCGTCCCAGTGGCGAAGGTAGTACTCGGTGGCCCATTCGGCGGTCATCTTGTTCATGTCTGCGACGCGTTGGATCGCCGTCCACCACGCGGCCCCGGTCAGATCGTTGGCGTTTGAGAGTGCGGTGAGGTCAGCAACATTGTCGATGGCACCCTCATCAATCTCGAAGTAGCCCTCATAGCCACTCACCGCGTCCTGGCCGTAGGCGCCCTCGTAGAGGTGCAGAGTGTTGTCCGCGCCATACCAGCGCCGGAGGGACACAGAGTCGAGAGTTTCGATGTTTGCGTACGTCCCGTACTCGCGACCGTTCATGGAGACGGAGGCATAACCGATGCGCGAGGAGGGCACACCCATTGCACGGAAAAGGCGGTAGGCCATGGCTTCGTGAATCTGGGTGCCGTCCTGGACCATGTTGTTCAGCGTCAGTTTCTTCAGCCCGAGAATGTTCTGGCCGCTCACTTTGTTGATTTTGATCTTCCAACCGGGTTTGTCGTCGAGTTGGCGGAAGGAACCGTAACAGCCCTTGAGTCGGACGCCGACTTCCATCGGCCCGTATGTGGCCGTCGCCGTCGTGAGTGTCAGGGTGGCATCCTGATACGGGATAGTTCCACACATTTCCTGAGTCCGAATGACCTCCAGCGATGATTCCGGAATCGTCAGGTCAATGTCGATGATTTTCAGGGGGTCGAAAAGACGCGCGGCCGCGTCGGTTCCCTCGACATACGACGTGACGGCGCTCGCCGGAACTGCGGTCATTACGCCGACAGCAACGGCGACTGTGGCTGCCAGGGTGAGTGACATCGAACGCGAAATAGTGCGCATCGGTGAGTCGCCTTCCATGGATGGTTTGAGTTACATTCTGACACTGTTCGGCAGGGAACAGGCACTCAGGGATAATGGAACCCATGCACCTGAAGTCCCTGACTCTCAAGGGCTTCAAGTCGTTCGCGCAGCCCACAACGTTCGACTTTGAGCCCGGCGTGACCGCTGTGGTCGGTCCGAACGGTTCAGGCAAATCAAACGTCGTTGACGCCCTCGCCTGGGTGATGGGCGAGCAGGGCGCGAAAACCCTCCGCGGCGGGAAGATGGAAGACGTCATTTTCGCCGGAACCTCCACGCGAGGACCGCTCGGTCGCGCCGAAGTGATTCTGACAATCGACAACTCCGACGGTGCACTGCCTATCGATTACACCGAGGTGACTATCTCGCGAACCCTGTTCCGCAGCGGCCAGAGTGACTATGCGATCAACAATGAATCGTGCCGGTTGCTCGATGTTCAGGAACTTTTGTCCGATTCGGGACTTGGTCGCGAGATGCACGTCATTGTTGGCCAGGGGCGCCTCGACACGGTGCTGCAGGCGACCCCCGAGGATCGTCGCGGGTTCATCGAAGAGGCTGCGGGAATTCTCAAACACCGTCGCCGTAAAGAAAAGACGTTGCGCAAGCTCGAGGCGATGCAAGCGAACCTGACGCGATTGACGGACCTGGCCGGCGAGATTCGCCGTCAACTCAAGCCTCTCGGCAAGCAGGCTGAGGTCGCGCGAGAAGCACAGAACATCGCCGCCGTTGTGCGCGATGCCCGCGCCCGAATCCTTGCCGATGATGTCGTGTCGCTTCGACGGGACATCGATGACTACCAGAGCACCGAGTCGGAGCGCCAGACGGAACGCATTGTGGTGTCCGAACAACTGGAACAGGTGACGCTGCGGTTGCGAATGCTCGAGCAGGACCTGACATCCGATTCGCTCGACGGGGTTCGCCGTGTCGCGTTCGACCTGGAGGCGGTGCGCGAACGATTCCGCACACTCAACCAGATCATTCGCGATCGCGTGACGCTTCTGTCGCAAGACATCGCCGAGGCGACACCATTGCTCGCAATCTCTGACGAGATGGTCGAGGCCGCCCGCGCGGAGGTGGCGTCGCTCGAAACACAATTGACCGAAATTGAGTCACGCGTCGGTTTGGCTGCGGCCGGCACAGCGACCGCCGCCGCAACGCTGGACGCCGTCGACGTTGATATCGCCCAACAGGGTCAGTCGATTACCCAGTACGACATTGAGCGCGCAAATCGCGAGGGTCACATCGATCTCGCTCGGTCGCGCGTTGCGGGTGCGGAGGGCGAACTTCTGCGAATCGAGAACTCGCGCGACGCTGCGCGCACTCGCCTGACCGAGGCGGAATCCGCTCTCGCAGAAATCGATGCGCCCGAGGGCGGAACGAACAAAGACCTCGAAGAGGGTGTGACCACCGCCGACGCGAAGGTGCTCACCCTTCAGTCGCAGTTCGATTCGGCCCGCGATGAACTTCACACTCAGGAACGCGAGCGCGACGCACTGGCCGCCCGCGTTTCTGCGCTGTCCCAGGCACTCGAATCGCGGGACGGTCGTCACTCGGTGACGGGGCGCCGCGGAATTCGCGGTCTTGTCGCCGACAACATCACGGTGACGACAGGGTACGAAGCAGCCATCGCTGCGGCGCTCGGGGGATTGGCGGACGCGATTCTTGCCGACTCGCGCGATTCTGCACTGGATGCCCTCGCCCATGCCACGGAAACGAACGCCGGTCGCGTCGAGGTTGTCCTTGCCGACACTGACGGCAAGGTGCCGTCTATTCGGGATATCGCGGGACTGGAATCAGCAGCATCCGTCGTCGACGGTCCTGCCGGAATTCGCGGTGTTCTCTCGACCACCTACATCGCGGCCGATCTGGATGCGGCGCGCGCCGGGTGGCCGGCCATAGTCTCGGCCGGGCTCGCCGATTCTGCGACCATTGTGACTCGCGCAGGCGAGGTTCTGACGCGGTTCGTCCTTCGCGGCGGAACCGGCGCTCAGCAATCCCGAATCGAACTTGCCGGCGAACGGGACGAAGCACAGAAGCGCCTCGAATCCGTCTCGACGGCAATCGAACGAAACCGAAATGCCTTGGAACAACTGCGGGAGGATTTGGCAACGGCGAAAGCGATTGCCGCGACCGCACTTTCTGACCTCCGCGCCGCCGACGCCCGAAACGCCGAACTGATTTCGGCATCGTCGCGCATTCGTGCTCAAGCGGAAGCGGCGCACGGGGAAATCGAGCGCATCACCTCGACGATTGAGAAGTCGACCGCCGCGGTGAAGGAAGCGGAGGCGGCACTCGGTGACGCTGTTCGCGCTCTCGAAGAGTTTGCGGCCCAACCGAAGCCGACCCTCGACGCGAGCGGGCGCGAAACCGCTGTCGCTGTCGTCGAAACCGCGCGTGCAGCCGAGGTGCAGATTCGCATCGAGATGGAAACCATCCGTGAGCGCGTGCGCAGCGAAAAGGATCGCGCGGACGAGATGGCGCGCACTCTCGAAGCAGACAGACAGGCCGCAGCAGACCGCGCCGCCCAGCGGGTGCAGCGCCGGGCCCAATTGCAGAACGCAGAGTCGGTCGCAGTCGAGATCCCGACGATTTTGGAGGCCCTCGACGCGAGCGTCTCTGAGGCGCAGATTGCCCTGGCCGATGCTGAGCGTGTTCGCGCCGAGAGTTCGAATCAACTGACCGAACTGCGCGCTCGCGAAATTGAACTGCGCACGCGCCTGACATCGGTGACCGATGGGGTGCACGGCCTCGAGATGCAGATTTATGAGAAGAAACTGCACCTGTCCAATCTGTTGGAGAAGGCGGGCGCAGACCTCGGACTAATCGAGGAGGTGCTCGTTGCCGAATACGGCCCCGACACACTTGTCCCGCAGCTCGAGGGAGACCCGGTGCCGTTCAACCGTGTCGAACAAGAGGCGCGACTGGTCACCGCCGACAAGGCGTTCGATCAACTCGGACGAGTGAATCCACTTGCGCTCGAAGAATTCGCGGCCCTCGAACAACGACACTCGTTCCTCGTCGACCAGCTCGCCGACCTCGAAAAGACGCGCACGGACCTCATCCAGATCATTGACGAACTGGACGAAAAGATGCAGGTCATCTTCATCGACGCATTCACCGACACCGAAACCGCTTTTGGGGAAATCTTGCCCATCCTGTTCCCTGGCGGAACGGGGCAGCTGACGCTGACCGACCCCGACAACCCCCTGACAACCGGTATCGAGGTGTCGGTCAAGCCGGCCGGCAAGAAGATTGAGCGTCTTTCGCTGTTGTCGGGAGGTGAGCGTTCACTCGCCGCGGTGGCACTGCTGGTCGCCATCTTCAAGGCGCGCCCTTCGCCGTTCTACATCCTCGACGAAGTCGAAGCCGCTCTCGACGACGCGAACCTCGGCCGTTTGCTCACCGTTTTTGAGCAGTTGCGGGAATCGTCTCAGCTCATCGTGATTACGCACCAGAAGCGCACAATGGAAATCGCGGATGCCCTTTACGGGGTCTCGATGCGCGGAGACGGCGTCTCGGCGGTCGTTGGCCAACGCGTCGTCGCAACGACGGAGGCCTAATCATGGCGTGGTCGTTCGGAAAAGCGTTCAAGGGCCTTTTCTCGAGTGCGCGGGTGATCGAGGCTCACGACTGGGACGACCTGGAGGACACACTCCTGCAAGCGGATTTCGGCCCGACGGTAACCGAAGAGACCCTGGCAGCCGTGCATCGGGTCGCCGACGCATCCGCAACTCTCGACACCGACGATCTGCGCCGAATCCTCGGTGAAGTCCTCGAGGAACGTCTGGCCAAGTTCGACCCCACCCTGAACCTGAAGTCGTCACCGGGGCAGCCCGCTGTCGTGCTCGTCGTCGGTGTGAACGGTGTGGGTAAGACGACGACCATCGGCAAATTCGCCAAGTTCATTGCGACGCGCGGCAAGCGGGTGATTGTCGGTGCGGCCGACACCTTCCGCGCAGCGGCCGTCGAGCAGCTTGCAACCTGGGCGGAACGCGCCGGAGTCGACATCGTCCGCCCGACGGTGGACGGGCAGGACCCCGCGGCCGTCGCTTACCAAACCGTCGAACGCGCCATCGCCGAGGGTCACGACGTCGTCATCATCGACACCGCGGGCCGTCTGCACACCAAGTCGGGGTTGATGGACGAGCTGGGCAAAATCAAGCGCGTTGTCGAAAAACTCGTTCCCATCACCGAGGTGTTGCTGGTCCTCGACGCGACGACCGGTCAGAACGGGCTGAACCAGGCCACCGCCTTCCTCGAACAGTCGGGGGTCACGGGGCTCGTCCTCACGAAACTTGACGGCAGCGCCCGCGGCGGTTTCGTCTTTGCCGTCCAAGAAGAGTCGACGATTCCCGTCAAGTTGGTCGGGCAGGGTGAGGGCATCGACGACCTCACGGGGTTCACGCCCCACGTGTTTGTCCGCCAATTGCTGGACTAACCGCCTAGCCTTGACCTCATGAAGCGTTCGTTTGGCGGTTTCGACCCGGTGGTTTCGACCGATGCATGGATTGCTCCCACCGCGACCCTGATCGGCAACGTCACCATCGGATCCGAGGCGTCCGTGTTTTTCGGTGCCGTGGTCAGGGCCGACATGGATGCCATCGTGCTCGGTGACGGTTCGAATCTGCAGGACAACGTGGTCGTGCACTGCGACACGGGGATGCCCGCGCTGATCGGTCGAAACGTCTCCGTTGGGCACTCCGCCGTCATCCACGGGTGCACGATCGGCGATGACTGTCTCATCGGAATGAACGCAACCATCCTGTCCCGTGCGGTCATCGGCAACCAATCCCTGATCGCTGCCGGCACGGTCATTCTCGAAGGAACCGTTATCCCTCCCCGCTCTCTCGTTGCGGGCGTGCCGGGAAAGGTTCGCCGCGAACTGACCGATGACGAAGTGGCCGCCATCGAACACAACGCGGCTCAGTACCGAGAACTGCGCCTCGAACACGCGGCCGCCGACTAATCTGGTTGAATCATGGCCGTCTTTGGTTCCCTGTCTGAACGACTCACTTCCGCGCTGTCCAGCCTGCGCACGAAGGGGAAGCTGAGTGCGGCCGACGTTGACGGAACCGTTCGCGAAATTCGCCGGGCGCTGCTCGAGGCCGACGTTTCGCTCGAAGTCGTCAAAGACTTCACGGGGAAGATTCGTGAGCGCGCTCTCGCCGATGATGTCAGCAAGGCGCTCAATCCTGCTCAGCAGGTCGTCCAGATTGTCAACGAAGAACTCATTGCAATTCTCGGCGGTGAAACCGCCCAGCTGACCTTCGCCAAGACGCCCCCGACCGTCATCATGCTTGCTGGGCTCCAGGGTTCGGGAAAGACCACGTTCGCCGGCAAATTGGCCAAGTACCTCAAAGCGCAGGGGCACACGCCCGTACTTGTCGCGTGCGACCTGCAGCGCCCGAACGCCGTCACTCAGTTGACGATTGTCGCCGAGCAGGCCGGCGTGGAAATTTTTGCCCCCGAACCGGGCAACGGTAAGGGCAATCCTGTGGCCGTCGCCAAAGCTGGCGTGAAGTTCGCCAAACAGAAACTTTTCGACACCGTCATCATCGACACGGCTGGTCGATTGGGTGTTGACGAAGAACTGATGAAAGAGGCACGCGCTGTTCGGGACGCAACCGACCCCGACGAAGTCTTGTTCGTGCTCGACGCGATGATCGGTCAAGATGCGGTGGTTACCGCCAAAGCATTCCAAGACGGTGTCGACTTCACCGGTGTCATCCTCACGAAACTCGACGGCGACGCTCGCGGTGGTGCCGCACTCTCGGTCCGCGGGTTGACGAACCGCCCCATCATTTTCGCGTCAACCGGTGAATCGCTCGACGAGCTCGAACCGTTCTATCCCGACCGCATGGCCAGCCGCATCCTCGACCTCGGTGACATTCTCACCCTCATCGAGCAGGCGCAAAAGAACTTCACCGAAGAAGAAACGGAAAAGGTTGCCGAGAAGCTCGCGACCGATTCGTTCACTCTCGCCGACTTCCTTGACCAGTTGCAGCAGGTGCGCAAGATGGGGTCGATGAAGGGCATGTTGGGCATGCTCCCGGGAGCGAACAAGATGAAGGCGCAGATTGACAACTTTGATGAAAAGGAAATCGATCGCACCGAGGCCATCATCCGTTCGATGACCCCGGCCGAACGAAACACTCCCAAACTTCTCAACGGTTCGCGCCGACTGCGCATTGCGAAGGGTTCGGGAATGACGGTGACCGAGGTCAACGCTCTGGTCAACCGATTCGAATCAGCGGCCAAAATGATGAAGACGGTCGCCCGCGGGGGAACCCCCAACATTCCGGGGATGGGACCGATGCCCGGCGCGCGCGCCAAAGCCAAGCCCCTCGCAAAGAAAAGCTCGAAGTCGGGTAACCCGGCGAAGCGCGCGGCCGAGAATGCCGCAATCTCGTCCGCGCCCGCTATCACCGGAAATGCATTCGGTGTCGGCGAGGCGGCCGAAGCCCCGTCCGACAAGGACATGGAGACCATGCGCAAACTTCTCGAACGCGGCGGGCTGTGACCGAATCGCGGGTGAGCCCCAAGGTTCTCGCGGCGATTGTTGGAACACTTCTCTCATGGTCGAGCGCCTTCGTCGTCATCCGCGCAACTGTTCACGTGTTTCCGCCGGTCGAACTCGCGCTCCTGCGCCAGCTCGTCGCGATTCCGCTACTCGCACTTTTGCTTATCGGACACAAATGGGTTCGCCCGACGGCAGGCGAGTGGCTGCTGATTTCAGTGTTCGGGCTCGGATGGTTTACGACGTACATCATCGCGTTGAACACCGCCGAGCAGACGATCGACGCGGGCACAGCGTCGTTCCTCGTCAACATCGGACCACTGCTCATCGCTATCGGGGCAGGTGTGTTCCTCAAAGAGTCCGTTCCGCGCAACCTGGTGGGGGGCGCCGTCATCGCACTCGTCGGTGTCGGGCTCATCGCGTGGGCAACGTCGTCGAGTGAATCATTCAGCATCGTCGGAATTCTCTGGGCTCTTCTCGCGATGGTCACCTACGCCATCGGCGTGTTGACGCAAAAGCCCGCACTGAAAAGAATCTCTTCCGCGCAAGTCACGTTCCTTGGAGCGGTGATTTCCGTCATCCCCATCCTCTTCTGGCTGCCGGCCGCCGCCACCACGATGTCGACCGCCCCGCTTGACGCCGTTCTCGGCGTGATCTGGCTGGGTGCGATTCCCACCGCCCTGGGCTACGCGCTCTGGGGTTACGCGCTGACGCGCATGCCCGCCAGCCGACTGGGTGTCGCCACTTACCTAGTCCCACCGCTCGTCGTCATCGAGTCTTTCCTCATCCTGGGGGAGGCCGCACACCCGCTCGCGCTCGTCGGCGGGGGTATCGCGCTCCTCGGTGTGTGGTGGTCGCGCCGCTCCTGATTGGCGCGGACGGGCTTTTTCTGGCAGACTTGACCCTTGTGTCCATCTCGTAGGACCCTCTAAACCTGCGAAGTGGCGTCCTGCTTCCGGAAACGGGT
>JBIILU010000049.1:0-4130 GCA_044338315.1 Microbacteriaceae bacterium
CAAGAATCTGATCAAAAGCGGAAATGCGGTCGCTCGTGACAATCAGCATGATCGGTGAATCAACGAGACTTGCTTCGGCCTCGGGGATGTAGAGGTCGCGAACCTTGCCCGAATAGGTGTGACGCCAACCAGCAAAAGTCATCGGTCGGCGCTCTCGGCGATGTCATTTCGGTAGTGCGCACCATCGAGTGTGATGAGACCCAGAGCGGAATAGACGCGTTCGCGGGCTTCGGTGAAGTTGGCACCGCTCGCGATGACGGACAGCACGCGACCACCGGTCGAGACGAACCCACCGTCGGAAACGGCCGTCGCGGCATGAACGATCGAAACACCGTCGAGCGCGAGGGCATCGCTCAGCCCGGTGATGGCCCGCCCGGTTTCGGGCGACTCGGGGTACCCCTCCGAGGCGAGGACAACGGTCACCGCAACCTCGTTGCTGAACTGCGGTTCGGGAACCGTCGCTAACCGACCCGTTGCGGTGGCCAGCAACAGGTTCGCCAGAGAGGAATCGAGGCGTTCGAGAACGACCTGCGTTTCGGGGTCCCCGAATCGCACGTTGAATTCGATGACTCGAATCCCGTCGGTGGTGAGAATCAGCCCGCAATAGAGCAGACCGACAAACGGTGTCCCGCGACGCGACATTTCCCGAATGGTCGGCTGGGCGACGGTCTCGACGATTTCGTCTACAAACCCTTTGGGCAGCCACGGAAGCGGCGAATACGCGCCCATCCCACCGGTGTTTGGCCCTTCGTCTCCGTCGAATACGCGCTTGTAATCCTGAGCGGGGGACAGCGCGACGACGGCATCCCCGTCACAGAGTATGAACAGCGAAACTTCACGTCCCTCGAGAAACTCTTCGACGAGCACCGGACCCTGGTGAATGTAAAACTCGGCGTGGTTGCGGGCGGCAGCGCGGTCAGTCGTGACGAGGACTCCCTTACCCGCGGCGAGCCCATCCGCCTTGACGACGTAAGGAGCGCCGAATTCGTCTAGAGCGGCATCAACCTCGGACATTGTCGAGGCGGTGTGTGCGCGTCCCGTGGGAACACCGGCAGCTTCCATGACTTCTTTTGCGAAATCCTTTGAACCTTCCAGAGCAGCCGCCGCCCTGCTGGGACCGAAAACAGGAATACCCGCTTTACGCAGCACATCGGCGACACCCGCAACCAGCGGAGCCTCGGGCCCGATGACAGCCAAGTCGATGCCTTGCTCGAGTGCGTATTCGGTGACAACGGCCCCATCCGTCGGATCCATCGCGACAATGCTCGCAACCTGCGCGATTCCCGCGTTACCCGGGGCGGCGATTATCTCGTGTGCGGTCGAGTCACGGAGCAAGCAATTCACGATGGCATGCTCGCGAGCGCCCGAACCGAGGACGAGAATCTTCACACCCTCAGACTACCCGCCGCCCTGTTAGCGTGGGGGGCGTGCCCCTGCCCCGCATCCCCAATTCCGACGGTCGCATCGCCGCACGCGCGGTCGGTGTGGGCAATGCGGATCGAACCAGCACGGCGCTCGCGGTCCGGTGGATACTGCAGGAACTGTCGAGGCTAGCTCCCGGTAAATCGGTCGAGGTCAGGGTTCCCCCGTTTGGCGCCGTTCAGATTGTCGACGGCCCTGGGCACACGCGCGGAACGCCGCCCAACGTCATCGAACTCGACGCGGCGACGCTGGTTTCTCTTGCGAGTGGAACAGAATCGTGGGAATCTGCGGTCGCGCGCGGCGCTGTCATAGCCTCGGGCACGAGGGCGACTATCGCCGAATGGATTCCGCTCGAGGGGCTGTCAGAATAGACGCATGGCCAAACAGCAGGTAACCGTCCGCCGGGCTCCCAAATTGATTGCGTTCGTCGCCACCGGATTTATCCTCGGCGTTGTCGTAGCCGCTTTTGTCAGTTTCGGAATGCCCACCGATCCGGCAGTCGGCGCCGGCGCTACCTTCGGCTTCTTCGCCATCATGTTCTCGCTCGTTGGCATGGGAGTGGGTGCAGTCGTCGGTCTCGTTGTCGACCGTTCTACGCGGACCCACACGGCCACAGCGGAGGTTTCGCGAACTCGAAAAAAGGGAACGAAAAGCTAAGCGTTTCCGTGCTGGTTCATCGCGGAGTTTGCGGCGGCCAGGTCGTCGTCGAAATCGATTTCCACCGCGTAGAGGTCGGAAATGTCAACGGGAAGAAGCTTGAGACCGTCCATTTCGATTGCGACCTCGAGACCGCGTTCAAAATAGTCCTGATCACCGACTTCGCGCAGTCGTGTGACAAACGCGGCCTTGTCGCCTTCCGAAATGTAATTGATTCCCACGGCTTCGCCGAGTCCGTCGACAACTGACTTCGAGAGTTCGCGGATGAAGCCAGCTTCATCGACCGTGTACTTGACCTCTTCGTCGCTCACGCGCGCGCGGTTGACGGCGATGCACGATTGTTTGTTGTCAATGCAAACCTGAAGGCGATCCAACACCTTCGAATCGAACACCACATCCCCGTTCATCCACAAGACCCCGCCGTCGGGGGCGGCAGCCAAGGCTTTCAGAAGGCTCTTTGATGTATTCGTTTGATCGAACATCTCGTTATACACGAAGCTCGCTTGAGGGAATCGCTCGATAATCGCGTCCAGTTTGAAGCCAACAACGATGAGTAGCCGATAGCTTTCACCAAACGACGCCTCGAGGTTGTCAATCTGCTGTTGCATTATCGTCCGGCCGTCGCCAAGTTCGGTCAAGGGTTTGGGGAGGGGGCGCCCGAGTCGGGTTCCCATTCCGGCAGCCAAAATAACGACCTGTTGTGACATGAACGACAGTTTATCGACATGGACCGAGGCGCCAGCACGATTCCCGGTTTCCCACTGTGCGCTTTGCTCAGATTTACACCGCGCGCAGTGTTAGGACGATTGGTTTGCTTCGACCCAGCGCAGGTATTCGTCGCTGACGGTTCCCGTAACGTAATCGCCGTTGAAGCAGGACATTTCGAGTCGCTCGACGGTGCTGCCTTCGATGATGGCGGCTTCCATGTCGGCGACTTCCTGGTAGATCAGGTGGTCTGCGCCTATTTCCGTTGCGATGTCGGGAATCTTTCGGCCGGCGGCGACGAGTTCCGCGCGGCTGGGCATGTTGATCCCGTAGACGTGCGGGAATCGCACGGGCGGCGCGGCGGATGTGAACGTGACGGATTTTGCCCCGGCGTTACGCGCCATCTCAACGATTTCCCGTGAGGTCGTCCCGCGAACGATCGAATCGTCGACGATGAGGACGTTCTTGCCTTTGAATTCGGTCGGCATGGCGTTGAGCTTCTGCCGCACGCTGCGCGTTCGGGACTCCTGGCCGGGCATGATGAACGTGCGGCCGACGTAGCGGTTCTTGTAGTAGCCCTCGCGATATTCGATGCCCAGTTTGCGCGCAACCTGCATCGCCGCGGGTCGGGACGAGTCGGGGATGGGCATCACGACGTCAATGTCACCAGCGGGGGCGTACTTGGCAATCGTGTCGGCCAGACGGTTGCCGAGCCGAAGGCGGGCTTCGTAAACCGAGATGCCGTTCATGATGGAGTCGGGTCGGGCGAGGTAAACGTACTCGAACGAACAGGGAATAAGGACTGGATTTTCGGCACACTGACGCGACACCATTTCACCGTCTTGCGAGATGAAAATCGCTTCGCCCGGTTCGACGTCGCGCACCAGTTCGTAGCCTGCCGCCTCGAGAACTAGCGATTCGCTCGCGACAACCCATTCGGTGCCGACTAGGCCGGTGTCACGTTTGCCCAGGACGAGCGGGCGAATACCGAAGGGGTCGCGAAAGGCGAGCAGCCCGTGATCGGCGATGAGTGCGATGGCGGCGTACGACCCTTGGACGCGCTTGTGGAGTCTGCCGACAGCGTCGAAAACGTCGTCCGGCGCGAACTCCGCAACCGTCGTCGAGGCCTGTAATTCGTGGGCGAGGACGTTGACGAGCAGTTCCGTGTCGCTGTGCGTGTTGAGGTGGCGACGATCGTCCTCGTGCAGTTCGCGGGTCAGTTCACGCGTATTCGTGAGGTTTCCGTTGTGAACGAGAATGATTCCGTAGGGAGCATTCACGAAGAAGGGCTGGGCTTCGTCGTGGTTTGACGCATTTCCGCGGGTTGCGTACCGGACGTGACCGAG
>JBIILU010000050.1:0-4077 GCA_044338315.1 Microbacteriaceae bacterium
TAGCCAGGTTTGCCAACCAAATCATGGTCGGTTCCCCGGTTGCGTTGTTTACCTTTTCGGCCGCGTCACCGACGGCGTAAATGTTGGGGTCGCTCGTGCGTTGTTGATCGTCTACCCAGATTCCCCCCGCTTCGCCGATGCGGAGCCCCGCGTTGACGGCAAGTTCGTGATCGGGAACGACTCCGACCGACGAAATAACGATGTCGGCCGCGATGGTCGACCCGACGCTCAGTTCGACCGTCGATTTGCCAATCGAGGTGACCGTTGATCCCAGAACGATGCTGACGCCGTGTGCGGCGAGATTGGCCTGAAACGGTTCAATCATTTCGCGGTCGAACTGGGGCAATACGTGACCCTGCGACTGCACAACCGTGACTGCATGCCCCGCGTGGCGCAGGTTCTCCGCCACCTCGATGCCAATGAAACCCGCCCCGAGGATGACGACATTCTGATTTGGTTTTGCGTTGATGGCTTCGGCGATGCGGTCCGCATCGGGCACGTTCCGCAGTGTCAACGCGCGGCCAAACCCCGGGATGGGAAGTTCACGCGGCTTCGCGCCGGGTGACAGGATGAGCGCGTCATACGTGTCGACAGACTCCTCGCCGTTTTCCAAGTTGCGGACGGTCACCGTTCGTGCGGCAGAGTCGATGGACGTGACTCGCGAATTGACGCGAACGTCAAGGTTGAAACGATTGCCCAGTGATTGCGGGGTCTGCAATAGCAACTGTGAACGGTCCTCGATGATGCCACCGATGAAGTACGGCAATCCGCAGTTCGCAAAGGATACGTGAGGCCCCTGCTCGTAAATGACAATTTCGGCCGATTCGTCAAGACGACGGAGCCTGGTCGCCGCTGACATTCCGCCAGCGACTCCTCCCACGATGATTGTTTTCACACAGAGTCCTTAGGCGAGTGACATGAAAGCTTTTTCGAGGGCACCACGATTATCGGTACCCTCGGGGTCGGCGGCGCAATGTGCCATCCCGGTGGAGATGATCGAGAAGCCGGCTCGGGTCAGCGCGGTGCTGGCGGCGGACAGTTGGGTGAGAATGTCTGTGCAGTCGCGGCCCTCGTCGATCATCCGGACGAGTCCACCGATCTGGCCTTGAATACGGGCAAGGCGATCGCGTGCTGACTTGAGTTCGGACGGTTCGATTTTCATGCGTGCTCCCGTGGTTGCGATGCGGACGGTTTCAGTATACCCTAGGGGGTATGAATAAATCAACCATTTCCGCTCGCCTCGTGTCCGTCGCTCTCGCCATCGCCGCAGTATTCGGATTGACCCTTGGTCTTTCCGGATGCAGCAGTCAAACTGTTGACATGAGCACCGTCACTGCCGTCATCGACGTGCGCACCCCCGCCGAGTTTGCCGAAGGCCACCTCGACGGTGCCATCAACATCAACTGGGAAGACATCGGATTCGCCGACGAAGTGTCCGCCCTCGACAAGGACGGCGTTTACGTCCTCTACTGCCGATCAGGCAATCGCGCGGGCCAGGCCATCGACGCGATGACGTCAATGGGCTTCACTAACCTGACAAACGCCGGAGGAGTGGACGCAGCGTCTGCCTTTACCGGGCTCGACATTGTTCAATAACGGAACTCTCACGTCGCGTCAGTGAAATCGGCCGACCCACGGGGTAAATCGACCAACGTGCCGCGCATATGCGACGTACCCGTCACCGTATCGTTCGAGCAAAAAGCCTTCTTCGAACCTGGCCTTGGCCGTGAGCACCACAATCAGCGCCAGTGCGGCGGCAATGTGGAGCCAGGAGGCGCCTGCGGTGGCGGCTCCGATCGCAAAGGCCAATAGACCCGAATAGATCGGGTGTCGCGCGATTCGATAGGGTCCATCGGTTTGCAGCGCGGAACGACTGTTGGGCATCGGGTGCGCGGTCAACGACCTGCCCAAAGAAATCCCCGCCCACAGAACGATTCCCAGTCCACCCAAAACCAACACCTGACCGAAAAACTCGGTCACCGGGTTGCCGCGCCACGGAAGGTCGCCCGCCGGCGCCAACACAATCACCGTGAGAACGGCAAATTGTGCGGCGACGAACAGGTAACCCTTGAGGCGATCGGTCACGCCGAGAGCCTAAATGAAGTTGTCGAGGTGCGGGTCGCCGAGGCGAGTCGGAACCATGACGGCCTTGATTTCGGCACGATCGAGCATCTCCGTCATGCGGCGCTGGCGCTGCTTCGGGATGAGCGTGACGACGGTACCGGTTCGACCAGCACGGCCGGTACGGCCCGAGCGGTGAAGGTACGTCTTGTACTCATCCGGAGCATCCGCCTGAATAACGAGGTCGATGTTGTCGACGTGGATTCCACGAGCTGCGACGTCCGTCGCAACGAGGACGTTGACGATTCCCTTGGTGAGCTTCTCGAGGTTGCGATTACGGCGTGCCTGGTTGAGGTCTCCGTGAAGGCTGGTCGAGCGGATTCCGGCGTCTTCGAGTGCATCCGACAGTTGGTCGGCGTAGGCGCGTGTGCGAGTGAAGATCAGTGTCTTGTTTTCGCGACGAACCATGTGCTCGATGAGTGGAATCTTGTCACGGTGATCGACGATGAAGACGCGGTGGTCGATTGTCGCGGACGACTGGTCTTCTCCGGCTACTTCGTGGATCGCCGGGTTCTCGAGGAATTCATCGATAATCGCGGCAACACCCTTGTCGAGGGTCGCCGAGAACAGCAGTCGCTGACCCTCGGGGTCGGTCGCACGAAGAATTCGCTGAACCGGCTCGAGGAATCCGAGGTCGCACATGTGGTCGGCCTCATCGAGGACGGTCACCGTGATGTTGGACAGGTCAACGTAACCCTGACGCTCGAGGTCTTCGAGACGGCCCGGGGTGGCGATGATGATGTCAACACCGCGGCGCAGACTCATCACCTGCGAGCCCTGGGGCACACCACCGACAATGGTGGTGGTGAACAGTCCAACTGATTTCGCGATCGGCATGACGGTTCGGTTGATTTGCTGAGCGAGTTCACGCGTCGGCGCAAGAATCAGCGCGCGGGGTAAACGGCCCTGGGTACGGCGCTTTCCGCCACCGTTTTCCATCAGTCGCTCGACGAGCGGTGCGCCAAAAGCAATCGTCTTGCCGGAACCGGTACGACCGCGTCCGAGAACGTGTCGACCAGCAAGCACGTCAGGAATTGTCGCGGCCTGAATCGGGAACGGCGCGGCTGCACCGAGTTCCGCGAGTGCCTTGGCGATGTTGCTGCCCAGGCCGAGGTCCTCAAACGAAACGCCGACAACGTCATCGGCTGTGGTCGCCATCGCCTGAAGGCGTTCAAGGACGACGTCCTCCTGAGGAGTCCACGCCTCGCCTTCGGTCTTTGACGGGTAGAAGTCGGACTCACGCGAGCGCTCTACGCGCTCGGGGCGCGAGCCACGCGAGGAATCCGTCCTGGTGCCGTACGACGGGCGAGCGTCGCGAGCGGGGCGCTCAAAACGGTCTCCGCGAGGTGCGCGATCGTCGCGCGCGGGACGGTCGGAACGCTCAAAACGGTCACCCGAGCGGGGTGTGCGGTCATCGCGCGCGGGACGTGAGCCACGCGGGGAATCCGTCCGGGCACCGTATGAGCCACGATCATCGCGCGCGGGACGGTCGGAACGCTCAAAACGGTCACCCGAACGGGGTGCGCGGTCATCACGCACGGGACGGTCAGAACGCTCAAAACGGTCACCCGAGCGGGGTGCACGATCGTCACGGGGTGCGCGGTCATCACGAGCCGGACGGTCGGTGTGCGCGGGGCGTGAGCCCCGCGGGGAATTTGTCCGGTCGCCATACGAGCCGCGCTCGTCACGGGGTGCGCGATCGTCGCGTGCGGGGCGATCGAAACGGTCACCGGCGGGTGCCGCGCTCGTCTTGGGGTATCCCGTCTTGGCACGGCCGGGCTTACCGGCTGCTGCCGGCTTGCCCGCCTTGGACCAACGAGGTTTCTTTGCTGCTCCGTCACGCGGGACGAAGTTCTTGGCGCGAGGACTGCGCCCTGAAGGGGTAGACATTGTTGAGATACTTCCCGGCTTGTACAAATCCGCGGCAGCACAGCGCTGCACGACATCGATCGCACG
>JBIILU010000051.1:0-4041 GCA_044338315.1 Microbacteriaceae bacterium
CGACGAGCCAGCCATTGGCTCCGAAATCGTCGGATGCGGGAGTGTCAGTCGAACCGTCGTTGGACACTGCTTCTTGTCACCTCGTATGGGAGATTGTGGCCGGCGGAACGCTACCGCCTTCATTTAGCCTACCGACTGACGGGTGGGTGCAATGCCAGCCCACGGGGCGTTGCGCAAGTTATGCTGAAGTGGTGGACGGCAGTCATAGTTGCGGGTCACGCGACCGCACCGAATCGGGCGGTGTCGCGTGACGGAGTGGTTGTTTGTCTTGCTGGGAGTTGTCCTCACAATCGGTACAGGTTTCTTTGTCGCGTCGGAATTTGCGCTGGTCACCCTCGATCGCAGTGACCTAGAGGCACGTCGCGATGGGGGTGAGCACGGATTCTCCGCCGGAATTACCGCTCTGAAGCGAACATCAACCCACTTATCCTCGGCGCAGCTCGGAATCACGCTGACGACTTTGCTCACGGGATGGACGATGGAGCCAGCAATCACGACGATGGTGGAACCTGTTTTCCGCTCCTGGGGGATCCCTTCCGAAATTGCTCCCGTCGTCAGCGTCGTCACGTCGGTCACCCTGGCAACGGTCCTTTCGATGATCATCGGTGAGCTGTATCCCAAGAACCTCGCACTTTCAGCTCCGCGCAGGGTCATCAAGGTCGTTGCGCCATTCCAGTTGGCGTTCACGTGGTTGTTTAGCCCCTTCATCTGGCTGTTGGTGAAGTCGGCTAACGCCATTGTTCGAGCTTTTGGGATTGAGCCCAAGGAGGAGCTGTCCTCGGCCCGCACGGCCGAAGAGTTGGCGTCAGCCGTTCGCCATTCGTCCATTCACGGCGGGCTCGAAGAGGACACTGCGACACTGCTGGGTAAGGCACTCTCCTTCGCTCAGCACCAGGCGCAAGACATCATGACTCCGCGAACTCGCGTTGCGACAATCAAGGTCGGCGAATCGGCGGACGACATTATTGCCCTGGCCCGCAAGACCGGTTTCTCGCGGTTCCCGGTCATAGACGAGGATGCGGACGACGTCGTCGGTGTTGTTCACGTCAAACAAGCTGTCGCCGTTCCTCGTGAACGCCGCGCCGAGGTTCCCGCCGGTGCACTGCAGACCGAAGCCCTCCGCGTCCCCGAAACGATGCAGCTCGACGTTCTCCTCGGGGAATTGCGAACCCGGGGTTATCAAATGTCCCTCGTTGTCGACGAATATGGCGGAACCGCGGGAATCGCGACGTTGGAGGACCTCATTGAGGAACTGATCGGTGAGGTCAGCGACGAACACGACCGAGCAAAAGCCGACGTGGTCAAGGGCAAGGATTCGTTGACCTTCCCCGCATCGCTTCGACCCGATGAGCTGCGAGAGCGCGCCGGCATTGATGTTCCCGACGACGGTCCGTGGGAAACCGTCGGCGGATGGCTCCTCTCGGAGTGGGGGCACATTCCCGAAGCGGGACAGTCACACGAAGCATTGGGCGGCAGATTCGTTGTCGAGCGCATGGACGGCCGCCGAATTGATCGCGTGCGGTTCACCCTCAGCGAGGTGAACGATGACTGATTATTCGGGTATCGGCTGGCTCGCCGTCCTGCTCCTCATCAACGCGTTCTTCGTGGCAGCGGAATTTGCCGTTGTTGCGGCGCGGCGCAGCCAAATTGAGCCGCGCGTTGAAGCGGGGTCGTGGGCGGCGAAGGTTGCACTCGGCGCGATGGAACGGGCATCGCTCATGCTTGCCACCTCGCAGTTGGGAATCACCATCTGTTCGCTGCTCATCCTGGGCGTGTCCGAACCGGCTCTGCACCACCTTTTCGACGACATCCTTCACGGTTTGCCACTGTCCGCTGATTCGATTTCAGTAATCGCCCTTGTGTTGACGATTCTTGTCGTCACCGTATTGCACGTTGTCGTCGGCGAAATGGTCCCGAAAAACCTCGCGTTTTCGATTCCCGATCGCGCGGTTCTGCTGCTCGCTCCACCGTTGGCGGGAATCGCGTTCATCTTTAAGCCATTCATTTGGCTCCTTAACGCGATGGCCAACGGGTTGGTAAGACTGAGCGGTTTCGAACCCAAGGACGAAGCACAGTCAGTCTTCACGCTGGACGAAATGGCGACCATCGTGGAACAGTCGCAAAAGGAAGGCATCTTTGATGATCGCTCGGGCGCCGTTTCCGCGACAATCGAGTTCACGTCGAAGAAGGTCTCGGACATCACTGTCCCCATCGCCGATATCGTTGCGCTGCCGGAAGGAGCGACGCCGACCGATGTGGAACGCGAAGTTGCTCAGCGCGGATTCAGCCGTTACGTATTGCTCGACGCGTCGGGTGAACCGACCGGCTACATCCACCTCAAGGACGTCATCGGCCGAGACAACGACGACCCGATTCCGGCTAAGCGGGTCCGGCAGTTGACCTCGCTTTATCGAGGGCTTGACCTCGAGGACGCGCTCGCTCAATTACGTCGGACCGGGGCGCACATCGCCCGCGTGTTCGACGCGGACGGCGACACGGTCGGCGTGCTCTTCCTCGAAGACATCATCGAAGAGCTCATCGGCGAAGTACAGGACGCGACGCGTCGGCGGCACTAACCGCCGTGCCCTCGGACGCTAGGGCTGGGCGCGCTCGTACTGCTCTGGCCAGTACGGAAGCTTGTAGCCGAGTGCGGTCGATGCACGGAAGGCAAAGTGTGGGTCACGCATGAGCTCGCGGCCCAGCATCACGGCATCCGCCTGACCCGATTCAACGATGTCGTTCGCCTGGTGCGGATCGGTGATCATTCCGACAGCGTTCACGGGAACCTCGGCGGTTCGCCGGATGCCCGAGGCGAGTGCAACCTGGTATCCGGGCCCGGTCGAGATGGGAATTCCCGACTGGATGCCACCGCTCGACGTGTCGATGAGATCGGCGCCTGCGTCGTGTGCCCACGCAGCGACCTGCTCGATGTCGTGTGGCTGAAGTCCCTCCGGCGTCCAATCGGTCGCGCTGACACGAACAAAAATGGGAACGTCCGCGCCAGCGACGTCGCGCACGGCGCGAACAATCTGTAACAGCAGACGTGCTCGGTTCTCAAGAGATCCGCCGTATTCGTCGGTGCGGTCGTTCGCAATCGGCGACAGGAACTGGTGCACGAGGTAACCGTGGGCTGCGTGAATTTCGAGCACGTCGAATCCTGCGCGTAGGGAACGCTGTGCCGCCGCGACCCAATCGGCGATGGTCTGGTCAATGCCCGCCGGGTCGAGAGCCACCGGCGCGGCATAATCACCGAAGGGGAGAGTTGACGGACCGACGGTCGGCCACCCACCCTTCTCGGGAGGTGTGGTGTCCTCGTAGTCGGCGCCCCACCCGGGCGCGGTTGAACCCTTTCGGCCGGCGTGGGCGAGCTGGATTCCCGCGACAACGCCCTGGGAATGGATGAAGTCGACGATTCGTTTCCAACTCGACTCCTGGGCATCCGACCAGATCCCGACATCGTGTGGTGAGATGCGGCCCACCGCGTTGACGGCGGTCGCTTCGGTCATGACGAGTCCCGCGCGACCGATCGCGACGGAACCGAGGTGTGCAAGATGCCAGTCGGTCGGCACGCCGTCCTGCGCTGCGGAGTATTCGCACAACGGGGAAAGCCAGATGCGGTTGCGGAAAGTCACCGAACGGATGGTGAGTGGCTGGAAAAGAGCGGGAATAGTCATGCCACAAGTTTACGAGCAGACGGGTGGTTAGGCTGGCGACGTGCTAATCAACCGGACCCTGTCGTGACACGCACGGTTCGTGATTGGGGGATTTTCTCGGCGGTCCACCTCGTACTCATCATCGAGAACCTCCTCGCCCCCAACGGTCCGCTCGGGGACGTTCTCTACACCTACCCACAGTGGATCGGTCAGGGGATTTCCGGTGGGGGGTGGCAAGGGCTGACCGCTGAGGGCGTTTACCCGTTTGGGGCGCTGATTCCGATGTATTTCGGCGCGCTGGGCGTTATCGGCTGGTTCGGCTTCGTCGTCGTGGTCAACGCGGTCGCGTTTTCGTCCGTCCGAGAGCGCTCGCCACGGGCTGCGCTCG
>JBIILU010000009.1:0-44266 GCA_044338315.1 Microbacteriaceae bacterium
TTCTTGGGCTGTGACTTCGTGGCGACGCGTTGGATTTGGCCGTTACGCACGAACCACAACGTTCCCTTCGCGTCACGAATTTTGGTCACGCGGATTGTCACTTCTTCGACCGTGCCGATGGCCTCACCGAGGTCGACCTTGTCGCCAACACCGATCTGGTCTTCGAACACCATGAACACACCGTTGAGAATGTCGCGAACAATGTCCTGTGCACCGAGCGCAAGTCCGGCACCGATGATTCCCGCGCTGGCGATGATCGCGGTGACCTCAAAACCCAGTTCGCCCATAATCATGATCGTGGCGACTATGCCGAGTACCCAGTTCGTCAGAGAGCCGAGCACGGCACCGAGCGTGCGGGTTCGTTGAACGATGCGTGCTTGGGCGTGAACGGTGTTTCGAATCTGGCGCGTCTCGGTCACATCCGCAGCGCGCTTCACACCGCTGACAACCTGGCCAATGATTCGCGACCCCGCGACCCGGAGCACTATCCGTGCGATAAACGTTGCCACGATGATGAGAACCACCCGGATCAGAGTCTGGTTATCGGCTGCCCACGCATTCCAGGCGGTGAAATCGGTCGTCATCGAGACTCCTGAGCGTCGCGGGCCTGCGCGATGAGTGCACGCTCGACGGTCGCGAGCCCCTCCGAAATCAGACGGCGAAGTGCCGTCGGAGCATCCTGGTGGGCGGCGAGCCATTCGCGAGTGGTCTCCGCGAGGGATTCGCTGGCAATGATGGCAGGGTAGAAGCCCTCGACGAAATATTCCGCAATCTTGTAGGTTCGGTCCGCCCAGATGCGTTCGACCGCTTCGAAATAGGGCGCAACGAGCGGTTCGAGCACGGCCGGATTGTTGAGGTGCTGATACCCGCGAGTGGTGTGGTCGACGATCGAGTTCGGCAGTGAGTCATCATCCCGAGCAACCTCGAACACCGCGCGTTTACCTTCGGTCGTCGGGATTGTTGCGCGGAGTCGCGCCGCCGCCTGTGCGCCGTTTGACGTGTTGTCGGCCGCAAGGGCAACGGCGATGTCCGTCTCGCTCGCAGCGCCCGACAGCACCATTCCTTCGAGCAGATCCCAGTCGAGGTCGGTGTCGACGCTCACCCCGGGAAGTACGATTTCGCCGGAACGAATTTGTCGCAGCGCTTCGCCGTGTTCGACGGTAGACGCAGTCGTCGCGAAGGTTCGCAGGAACTGGAACTGCGCGTCCGAGCCGGGCGTGGCGTTCTGCGCAAGGACTAGCATCGTGTCGGCAATGCGGCACAGCGTTTCGGTGCGTCGAGACGGTGTGACATATATTCGCGCGACCGTTGCGAGTTGCGCGAGGATTGAGCGAATGGTGGTCGATTCGGTCTCGGTCGCAATATTCCCAAGTGCGAGATCGACATAGGAACTGCCAGCGACTTCCGAGTCGCGGGTCGCATCCCAGGCGCTGCCCCACACGAGCGCGCGCGCTAGGGGATCGGCGATGAGGGCGAGGTTGTCAATCGACGTTTCGAGCGATTCTTCGTCGAGTCGAATCTTCGCGTACGCCAGGTCGTCGTCGTTGACGAGGATGAGTGGCGTTCGGGCGAGACCGATGGCCTCGGTCACGGCCGTGGTTTCCCCGTCGACGTCCAGTTCAATTCTGTGGGTGCGCACGAGAGCGCCGTCCTCGAAGTCGTAAAACCCGACGGCCAGGCGGTGTGGCCGAATAGTCGGGTAGTCGGGATGTGCTGACTGGGCAATGTCGAATCGGGTAATCAGTCCGTCGTTGTCGGTTTCGATGACGGGTATGAGTGTGTTCACTCCGGCGGTTTCCAGCCACTTGGCGCTCCACGACGACAGTTCGCGACCACTCGTCTTCTCCAGCTCGCGCAGCAGGTCAGCGAGTTCCGCATTTTTCCAGGCGTTCGTCTTGAAGTAGTTGGAGACTCCCGAGAAGAAGGCCTCACGGCCGACATAGGCCACGAGTTGCTTGAGCACCGAACCGCCCTTGGCGTAGGTGATGCCGTCAAAATTGACCTGCACGTCCTCAAGGTCGTTGATGGTCGCAACGATTGGGTGGGTCGACGGCAGTTGGTCTTGGCGATACGCCCACGACTTTTCCATCGCTTGGAAAGTGGCCCACGCGTGGACCCACTCGGTCGCCTCGGCGGTGGCAATTGTCGACGCCCACTCGGCAAAAGATTCGTTGAGCCACAGGTCGTTCCACCACTTCATCGTGACCAGGTCGCCAAACCACATGTGTGCGAGTTCGTGCAGGATGGTGACCACTCGACGTTCGCGAACGGCGTCGGTGACCTTCGACCGGAACACGTAAACCTCGGTGAAGGTGACGCAGCCGGCGTTTTCCATCGCACCGGCGTTGAACTCGGGGACGAAAAGTTGGTCGTACTTGGCAAACGGGTAAGGAACACCGAATTCGCGTTCGAAATATTCAAATCCCTTTTTGGTGATGTCGAAGATGTAGTCGTTGTCGAGGAACTCTGCGAGCGACTGGCGAACATAGATTCCGAGTGGGATGGTGCGGCCGTCGCTCGAGGTCAATGAATCGTGGGTGGACACGTAAGGGCCGGCGACGATTGCGGTGATGTAGGACGAGATGCGCGGGGTTTGCGGGAACACCCAGGTCTTGCTGGCACCGTTGTCGATTGGGTGTGGGGTCGGAGAGTTGGAGACCACCACCCAATCCGACGGCGCTTCCACGGTGAAATCGAAGGTTGCCTTGAGGTCGGGCTGTTCGAACACCGGATAGACGCGGCGCGAGTCGGGAACCTCGAATTGTGAATACAGGTATGCCTTGCCATCGACGGGGTCAACGAACCGGTGCAGCCCTTCGCCCGTGTTCGTGTAAAACATGTCAGCAACGATTTCGACCACGTTGTGCTCAGCGAGTCCGTCGAGGTGAATGCGGACACCATCGGAAACCGCCGTTGGGTCGAGACTTATGCCGTTGAGCGAGATGGAGTGAACGGTATCGGTGATGGCGTCCAAAAACGTTGACGCACCCGCCGCTGCTCCGAATTCGATTGTTGTCGTTGATCGAAACGTCGTTTCCGACGCGGTGAGGTCAAGGTGCACAACATAGGACTCGCTCGAAATGACCGCGGCACGCTCCTGCGCTTCTCGACGGGTGAGGTTTTCTCCGGGCACAGTAGGACCTTTCGCTGATTCTTTACTGAGTCTATTCCTGCGCACCTAATGCGAATGCCCGCCGGAGCGGGCATTCATCGGGTGCTGCAGTGTTTGCTAATCCTCGACAATTTCCGCGGCGACAACTTCGCCATACTTGGACGTCTTTGTCGAGGAGGAGATTTCGCCAAGATCGAAGCCGTTCACGATGGACTTCAGATTTTGAGCGAGGATGCCCATGTCGTCCATCTGTTCTCGGGCCAGCTTGATTCGGCTTTCAATTGTGGCCACAAAGTCGGCGACGTACGCTGCCGATTCGGAAGAGATGTTCCCCGCGAGGAGCTCTGCTTCCTCGCGAATTTCCTCAGCCTTCAGTTCGGCCTCTTCTAACAATTCGGAGGCCCGATTGTGAGTGGTTTCGACATATTCGTCGGCCTCGCGCGAGATTACCGTGGCCGACTCGATGGCCGATTCGGTGTGTTCGTCCGCTTCGGCATAGACGCTCTTCGAGTAGGACTCTGCTTCCGAGGTGAGTTGTTGGATTTGGTTTTGCCCGTCTTCTTCGTGCTGGCGCAATTCGAATTCGGTGTCGGTGCGGAATTCTTTGGCCCTGCGCGCCGTTTCGATCGACTCGCGCTTGAGCTTTTCTACTTCGCGAACTGCCTCGGCAGAGTTTTGTTGAGTCTTGCGCTCGGAATCCGAAATCAACTGTGCTGCCTCGCGTTCGGCTTTGGACCGGCTGAGGGCGAGCTGCGCGTTCATTTCGGAAATCTCGGTGCCGGCTTTTGCCGTTTCTTGCTCGGACAGCAACGTGATTCTTTCAGCCTCAGCGGTGGCGCCGTTGATGATGGAGTCGTGCTTTACCTCGGCTGCATCGGTGAGTCGGTGGGCATTGGCTTTTGCGTCGGAGATGAGCTTTGTTGCCTCGGTGAGGGCGTCACTAACAAGTTTCGCTGACTGGTCCTCCGCCATGTGAAGCGCGTCCTCGAACGCACCGCCGAGCTCACTGAACGAGGGGCGTTCCCGGTTTGCGGCGTCCCGTCGCGCTGAAAAACGACGGAAATCTTCGCGAATCTCCTGCAGTTCCGACGCCTTTTCCTCAATCTCGCGCTCGAGGCGCCCCAGGAAGATGTTGACCTCGGACTGGTCGTACCCACCCATCACTTTGCGCATGGTCGTGGTATTCGTTTGCTCTGACGCGTCGGACATCAGTCGTCACTTTCCTTGGAGGTGGGCTTAGCCTTTGGTGCCGAGTCCGCGGCGGACACGGAACGGTTTCGCTTGGCACCGAGCGTGTTCGTGATGATGCGTTGGCGGTGTGTGAAATCTGCGAGTTCGGACTTTGCGCGGCGCGCGTCATTGATTCGTCCCTCTGCGTCGAGGGCGAACGAGTTGAGAAGCGCTTCGGTCTCCGTTGAGATTTCACTTGCACGAGACACGGCCTCGCTCATGAGCCGATCGGCATAGGCTTTTGCGACATCAATAATTTCTGTTACGCGTTCCCTCGCCGACTGCAGGTGCTCATCGGCACCGCGTGCAGATTCTGCCGCCCGCTCAATCGCAGTCTGAACATAGAGATCTGCCTGCTGGTGGGCTTGGTCGGCATAGCGCGTGGCGTCGTCGTGAACGGCGGTCGCGTTGTTTTGGGCTTCACTGAGCTCATCTTGAATGCGGTTCATGACGTCACTGCGCAATTCGCCAATGGCACGAATGATTTCGTTCGCTTCGTCAATCAGTTCTTGCGATGACCGCTGCGCGTCACTTCGAAGCTGGGCAATCTGACGTTCAGACTCGCCCAGCATCGCCGAAACGGCGCGTTCCGCCCGGGCCGAGATGGACTCGATTTTAACCCGTTCATCCGCTGCTCGTTGACGCTCGAGGGCAACTTCGCGGTCGGTTTTGATTTTGGCCTCTTCGACCAATGATTCCGCTGCCGATCGAATCTGGGCCGCGTCGCGCTCCGATGATTCTTCGAGATCACGAACGCGGAGTCGTGCTTGGCTAAAGATGACATCCGCTTCGTTGCGGGCATCCTGAACCATTTTTTCGGCCTGCGTTTCCGCGAGGCGCAGAGTCTCCTCGAAGGCGGAACCGAGTTCACCGAAGGACGGCTTATTTCGCTTGATATCGGACAGTTCACGGGACACCCGCTGGACCTCGCGCGCAAGTTCACCAATCTCGGCTGACAGTTCGTCGCGTCGCGCGAGCATATCCGCCACAATCGCATCCGTTTCGGAACTGTCGTATCCGCGGATAGCACGTTTGAAGCTGGTCGTGGTCATTTTTCTCCAGAAAAATTGGGTCTTTTGTCGGGTCTTCCTCTGAGTATAGTTCGTGGACTAGTGATAATTAGCCAACGATTTTTCTTGATTCGTATAATAGTACTGTGCGATTCCATTTGGCAACCGACCATGCTGGCCTTGAATTGAGTGCTGAAATAGCGGAACATTTGCGCAACCGAGGTTTCGAGGTGGTCGATCACGGCCCGAAAACTTTTGACCCTGCAGACGACTATCCTGGCTTCTGTATCAACGCTGCTCGGGCCGTTCGCCGCGACGAACTCGCTGGAGTTTCGGCACTGGGCATCGTGCTGGGTGGCAGTGGCAACGGTGAACAGATTGCCGCCAATAAAGTCGAGGGAATCCGCGCCGCACTGGTGTGGTCTGAGGCGACCGCGGTTCTCGCTCGTGAACACAACAACGCGAATGTCTGTGCGATTGGTGCGCGGCAGCACGAAACCGCGGAGGTACTGCGCTTGATTGACCTCTTCGTCGACACGGATTTTCCCGGGGAAGAACGTCACACTCGCCGAATCAAGCAGTTGGCCGAATTTGAAACCACTGGTGGCATCGCCGGATTCGACATCGTCTAGGCATGCCCGAGGGACATTCCGTCCACCGCATCGCGGCACAGTTCCGCCGACACTTCGTGGGCAAACGCATTTCCTTCACCAGTCCGCAGGGGCGGTTCGGTGATTGCGCTCTTCTCGACGGGCACACCGTCACCGACGCCTACGCCGTAGGCAAGCACCTGTTCGTGACCGTTGACAGCGGCGATGCGCTACATGTGCACCTGGGGATTTATGGAGCGTGGGATTTTGCCGGTGATGTGGAATTGGACGATACCGCTGCCAGCGCCGCTGGTCGGATGGGGCAAACCAGCGGGCGCGGAACGGTCGTCGGCGCGCACGAGGACTCTCTCGCCTCCATCGGAGCCCCGCGCCGGACGCGACTGCGGATCGGGGAAAGCGAGCAGGGTGGAGTGAGCCCGGTCGACTTCCCACCCCCACCCATCGGGCAGGTGCGCGCACGGATCCTTGCCGATGACGTTGTCGCCGACCTGCGCGGGCCAACCGTGTGCGAGGTGCTGGCTCCCAGTGGTGTCGCCCGTGTCCGAAGCGTCCTCGGCCCTGACCCGCTGGTCGATAAAGAAGGCGGGGACCGATTCGTCGAGCGCTGCCGCGCAACGGCAACGCCCATCGGCCGCGCACTGATGAACCAAAAAATTATTGCGGGAATTGGCAACGTGTATCGCGCTGAAATGCTGTTTCGCGCCAGGTTGAGCCCGTTCGCGGTGACCAAGACACTCCCCGAGGAGACACTGCGTGAGCTGTGGCGCGACTGGGTCTCGCTGTTGGGAATTGGTGTCAAAACGGGGCAGATGATGACGATGGACGGGCTCACGCCCGGTCAGAAACGCGCAGCACTGGCAAACCGCGAAGACCGACACTGGGTTTATCGCCGGGCCGGCGAACCGTGTCGCGTCTGCGCAACACCGATCGTCATGGAGATGATGGAAGCGCGGAAACTCTATTTCTGTCCGCAGTGCCAGGGGGTTTCCGGATGATTCGTAACGCTCTCGTTGACGGTTCCCTCGTCGATATTGATACCGCGCGTGGTCTGATCGTCGCGATTGTCCCCGCAACGGGTGGATTCCATGCCGGCGATATCGACGCCGGCGGAAAACGCGTGACGGCCGGTCTGTGGGATGAGCACGTTCACATCCGCTCGTGGGCCCAGATGTTGGACCGCGCCGACCTTCTGCCGGCGGACGGCCCCGACGCCGTCGTCGAGATTATGCGAAAGCACCCGACTCGAGGCGACGAGCCGATCATCGGGCACGGGCTTCGCTACGCCCTGTGGACCGAAGACCCTCGAATCGCCGATCTGGACGCCGTCAGTGCGACACAACCCGTGCTCGCATTTTCTATGGACGTTCACTCCGTGTGGGTGAACACGGCGGCGGCCGAAAAATACGACTGCGCGCACCTGGTGGGAGATTCGGGGATTCTGCGTGAACACGACGCGTTCCGACTTCTGACGCTCATGGCAGACATCCCCGATGCCGAGATGGATGCGCTGATTGACCGTGCGGCTCGCGATGCCCGCGCTAAGGGAATTGTGGGCGTGACGAGTTTCGAGATGGAGTCCCTGAAGGACTGGGATCGCCGCGTCGCCAACGGTTTCGATGTGATCACGGTGACCGCAAGCCTGTATCCCGAACGAATTCACGAGGCATTCGACCGGGGGCTGCACACGGGGGACCGGGTGGCCGGTTCGGTATCAATGGGGTTTCTCAAGATCATCACCGACGGATCCATCAACACCAAGACCGCCTACATGCACGAGCCGTTTTGTGGGACGGACATCATTGGCGGACTGAATACGGGCGAGGCCGAGTTGGAGCGACTCGTGCGCGATGCGCAGGCGCACGGCATAACGCCCGCGCTGCATGCCATTGGTGACCGAGCCAACACCGTCGTCATTGACGCGTTCGAGAAAGTCGGTGTCACTGGCCGCATCGAACACGCGCAAATGGTCCGACCCGACGACGTCGCTCGCATGGCTCGCCTTGGACTCACGGCCAGCATCCAGCCTGCCCACGCGGTCGACGACCGTGATGTCGCCGATGTGCTGTGGTGTGAGCGAACGGACTACGCCTATCCCATGCGATCCTTCCTGGATGCGGGCGTTACGGTCATATTTGGATCGGATGCACCGGTGGCGCCGCTCGACCCGTGGCACACGATTCGCATGGCAACGAACCGCACCGCCGACACTCGACCAGCGTGGCACCCGGAGGAAGCGCTGACGTTCGAGGAAGCCCTTCGTTGTTCGCAGCGCTCCACCGTGGAAGTTGGCCAACCCGCGGACCTGATCTCCCTTACGACCGACGGCGACCTCGCGGCCGTTCTCTAACGCCCCAGAACCAGGGTCAGCGTGACGGTGTCACCGTTGCTGATGTGTTCGGGATTGCGCAGAGCGTCCTTGAGTGGCACAAGGTAGCCACCGTCCTTGGGGAACAGTGATGTCGTCTCGGTGGTGTTGCCGATAGTGACCGCGGAGGGAATGACGCCCCACCCGTAGGTCAGCGTTGGAGCGGCGAGTTTGACTTCGGCAGCAATGTTGTCGGGGACCTTCGCGAAATAGAACGGCGCCGGCCCGCGCCATTCGATGACGACAGTGTCGAAGGTAAACTCCACGTGTCTTAGACCAACAATGCGGGAATCATCGAGGCGATGAGCAAGATCGCTGACATCCAGTTGAAGACTGTTCGGCGACGGGAGTTATTGAGCAGTGACGCAAGGGACTGACCGATCGACGCCCAAATGAAAGCACCGGGCCAGGTGGTGACGAGAAAGATTGCGATGGCAATCACCGTGGGAGTCCAGCCCCCGCCAACAGGGATAAGCGTCGACGTGAGAGTTGCACCGACAATCCACGCCTTCGGGTTGACGAACTGGAGGGCAATTGCTCGTCCGAACCCTATATACGCTGCCTCTTTCGCATCGACCGACTTGATTGAACGCACAATCATGAACGCCAAGTACACGATGTAGGAGAAGCCCACCACCTTGAGTGCGAGGTACACCTGGGGGAAAGCCGTCAGAACCGCACCGAACCCGAGGCTGAGAGCAGTCAGGTTGATTGTGAGGCCAACCAAGATTCCATTGATGTATGGCAGGCACCGACGAGCACCGAAGTTTGCCCCGAGCGATAACAACATTGTGTTGTTGGGACCGGGAGTCACCGCCGTGACAAACCCGAACATGCCAATGGCGAGAGCAACGTTCCACGTCACGTAATCACTGCCTGGATGCCTAGCGTAAGCAGTGGGGCTACGAGGAGTGCGGGCAACAGGTCGGCGACGGCGATCTGGCGAATCTCGAGAATCCGCAAGCCAATGCCCAACATCAAGATTCCGCCGGTTGCGGTGACAGCGGCAATTGCCTCCGGCGGGATACCGGCACTGAACACCGCGGCACAGACCGTGACCAGTCCCTGCCACAAACCGACCGAGATGGCGCTCGCAGCCACACCAATCCCCATGGTGGCACCGAACGCGATGGAGCCGATGAAGTCGAGGAGTGATTTGAGGAACAGGGTGTCGGCTCCGGTGCCCATCCCGTCACTGACGGAACCCAGAATTCCCATCGGCCCAACGGCAAAGATCAGTGACGACGAAACGAATCCGTTGATGAACTTGGCGCGCTTGGCGTTGTCGTTCGCACCGCGTGCGAATCGATCGTGCAGAAATGAACCGAACCCCGTGATGCGGTCCTCGATGCGTAGAAGGGAACCCGTTGCGCCGCCGACGACAACCGAAACAACAACGACGAGGAATGTGCCAGCACCCGTGACAGCTGCGACATACGAGCTGTCAAACAGCGACATCATGTTGATGCCGCCGAGCACGAGAACGGCGATTCCGGCCCCGTCGATGACCACTCGGTTGGTGCGCTCGGGAAACCGACTGCCCAGTGCGACACCGATGACGGCACCGAACACAATCGCCAGAACGTTTGTCAGTGTGCCGATGCCAATCATTCCGACAGTCTATGAGAGGCCAAATGGAGGGGATGACGGGAATCGAACCCGCGTAATCAGTTTGGAAGACTGGGGCTCTACCATTGAGCTACATCCCCACGAGGAGCCTATTACGAACCGGGGGCGAACTCCAAACTGAGCACCGCCCGCCACCCGCTAGACTAAGGACTGCCTCGTGCCCTTCGGGTTGCGGCGGCCGGGGCGTAGCTCAGCTTGGCTAGAGTGCCCGCTTTGGGAGCGGGATGTCGCAGGTTCGAATCCTGTCGCCCCGACGACTTCTGTCCAGTCATATTCAAGGAGAACAGCAGTGCCTACCACCAAGGTTGAGCGGGTTTCGGAAACGCGCGTCAAGTTGTCGATTTCGGTGTCACCGGCGGAATTGAAGCCATCGATCGAACACGCTTACCAGCACATTGCCGAGCAGGTGCAGATCAAGGGTTTCCGCAAGGGCAAGGTTCCGCCGCAACTGATTGACCAGCGCGTCGGCAAGGCCGAGGTCATCAACCACGCCGTCGGCGAGGGTGTCGACAAGTTCTTCCGCGAGGCCGTTGCCGCCGAAAAGATTCGCACGCTTGGCCGACCCGAGATCATCGACCAGACACTGCCATCGGTCGAAGACTTTTCCGGTGACCTCGTTCTCGTCATCGAGACGGACGTGCGCCCCGAGTTCGATTTGCCGAAGTATGACGGAATGAAGATCACCATCGACGAAGCGGACGTCACGGCGGACGCCGTTGAGGACGAACTGTTGTCCATTCGCACGCGATTCGGAACTCTCGTCACCGTCGAGCGACCGGCTAAGAAGGGTGACTTCGTCACTCTCGACCTGACCGCGACCATCGCGGGCGAGGTCGTTGACACCGCCGGTTCGATTTCGTATGAGCTTGGCTCGGGCGATCTCATCGACGGACTCGACGAGGCCCTCGACACGCTCACGGCGGACGAATCGACAACGTTCAAGTCGACACTTCTCGGTGGCGACCACGCCGGCGAAGAAGCCGAAGTTGCCGTCACGGTTCAGACCGTCAAGGAACGCGAAATACCTGACGCCGATGACGAGTTCGCCCAGGTTGCAAGCCAGTTTGACACCATCGGAGAATTGCGCGCGGACCTTCGCGTTCAGCTCGAGAAGCGTTCGGTGTTTGATCTCGGTGCGAAGGCTCGTCAGGCCCTGCTCGACGCGCTCATCGCCAAGGTCACCATTCCGGTGCCGGCCGGTGTCATCACCGCCGAGGTTGAGCGACACCTTGAGCAAGAGGGACGCCAGGCCGACGACGCTCACCGCGCCGAGGTCATGGAATCGACGGAAAAGTCGTTCCGAACCCAGATTCTGCTCGACTCGATCGCCGAAAAAGAAGACGTTCAGGTTGGCCAGGACGAACTGCTCAACTACATGATGCAATCCGCCCAGCAGTACGGCATGGATGTCAACGAGTTCATTCAGGTCGTTTCATCGAACGGGCAGGTTCCTGCGATGGCGGGCGAGGTTGCTCGGTCAAAGGCGCTGTCCGTCGCTCTTTCCAAGGCGAAGGTCGTCAACCAGAAGGGCAAAGAGATTGACCTCTCCGAGTTCACTTCCGGTGCGACGGCCGCTGTTGTCGACGGTGTTGGTTCGGGTGACCTCGGTCACGACGACCACGAAGGTCACAACCACTAGGGCTGGTCACCATGACCAGCGATGTCGTCTTCTATTTCGGTGACCCGCACGAGCGCAACAGTCTTTATCAGCTGAAGCAGTGGGTGCAACCCCTCGAACGCCTCCAGAAGTTCTGCACGGTCACCGTCGTTTGCGCGAATCCGGTCGCGTACCGGTTCGTGACCGAGCAAACCGCGTTATCCGCTGTCGAGTATCCGGGAATGAAGGCGTCTAAAAGGTTCATTCGAGATCTCGAACCCAAGGTCGTTCTATACCCCAACCAGTTCTTTTTGAACTTTGATGTGTGGGCGGATTCGAAGGCATTCCACGTCTTCGTCAGCCACGGCGAATCGGACAAGTCTTATATGTCTCAGAACGGCCTGCGCTACTTCGATTACATATTTGTGGCCGGTGAGGTCGCGGCAGATCGTATTCGGCGCAACATCGGCACGATTGCGGATTCGCGCCTCATCCCCGTTGGCCGTCCTCAATTGCTTGATCAGGTTGAACCACGTCCCCAATCAATCCCCGACCCTGGGAATCGCCGAGTGGTTTTGTATGCCCCGACGTGGGAGGGTGGCCTCTTTCAAAACCGCTACGGCTCGGTTGTCAGCCACGGGGAAGAATTGGTTCGGTCAGTGCTCGCACACCCCGACACTTTTCAACTCATCTACAAGCCGCACCCGTTCACGGGATCGATTTTCCCCGAATGGAGCGCTGCGAGCTCAAGAATCATGGACATCATCGAGTCCGCAAATGTGGCCGATGGGGTCCATTACGTCGACTCCAGTCCGTTCGGGTGGCATCTCGAGTACGCAGACTTCCTGATCACCGATGTGTCGGCCGTCGCCTACGACTGGCTCTCGACGGGCAAGCCGCTGGCACTCACCAAGCCAGTGGAGCCGCGCGCCGAACTATATCTGGGCGGGATTCTCGGTGCGATTGACCTCATTGACGTGACCGATTCGAACTCGATAGCAAGCCGAATTTCGACAGCGCTCAAAGACAAATCGGCGCGTTCATTCTTCGAGAGCTGGGGTTCGCATTATTACGCGTCGAGCGTGAATCCTGCATCGGGCCGCGAGCGGTTCATTGACGAGACAATGGCACTGGTCGAGCGGGCATCGCCGCGCAGTGATGCGGCTGGCACGTCGACCGAATCCAAAGACAAGGTTTCGGTTCGAGCGCGATTTATCGCTTACCTCAAACGCCAACCGCTCGCCCGACAGGTCGCTGCGATGGTGGTCGCGTTCGCTCGAATCATCACACCGTCGAACCCGCGCCCCAGTGTGAACCTGTTAGCCCTCAACAAGGCTGTGGTGCCGGACGCACTGGTCGAGCAAGCGATTCACCGTTTTGCGCCATCATCCCCGAATGGCAAAGTTCGACTTGTCGTCAAGTCGTGGGGGAACCTGCTGCGCTTTGGCATTCGGTGGTTGGCGCGGCCCTCGTTCCGCACAGTTGTCGACGTTCACTACGCCCCGACCGCTCAGCTCATCTCCAACGTCGTCCGCTCGAACGGTCCGACAACCGTCTTCTATCTGGCCCACGGTGAGGCCAATCACCTGGGAATCCGTTTGAACGGATACACGCACGTGCTCTATGCCCCGGAACTCCAAGCCCGATTCCGTCCCGATCACAACGTGATCGCCTACAACGAGATCTGGACCGACCAGCCCAACCCGGAAAACGGAATCGTTCGCGGTGTCCGCAACCCCGAAGAATTTGTCTTCAGGTCCGCACGTGCTTGACGCAACCTAGTCGTCGAGGGGTGAGCCGGTTTTTTTCGCGTACGCGGTGCAAACGGTTTTGGGGTCGCCTTCCATAACGATCTGACCCTCTTCAATCCAAATGACGCGATTACAGATATCCATGACTGACTTCATTGAGTGGCTGACGAGGAAGAGCACACCCGCGTCGCGGATGAGTTCGCGCATCTTCCGTTCACTCTTGGTGCGGAAATCCTGGTCACCCACCGCGAGGGCTTCGTCGATGATAAGAATGTCGTGCTTCTTGGTTGCCGTTATCGCAAACTTCAATCGCTCAACCATTCCGGCTGAATAAGTGGACATAGGGAAGTCGATAAAGTCACCGATCCCCGAGAACTCAACGATTTCGTCAAATTTGTCATGGATTTCTTTGGCCGTGTACCCCATCGCCAGGCCACCGAGGATGACGTTCTTGCGACCCGAAAGCGCTCCCATCATCGCGGCGCCAACGCCCAACAGGCTCGGGTTCGATCGAGCATAAATGGCGCCCTTGATGACGGGGGCAACCTCCGTGAGGGCGTTCATGAGGGTCGATTTGCCCGATCCGTTTGACCCGATCACACCGATAGCGTCACCCTCGTAGACGCGTAGCGAGACTCCGCGCAGTGCGTCAACCTGGCGAATGTTGCCTCGAGCCCGCACACGCGAACCTGCCCGCGGGGGGACTCGCTTACCGCTGACGTAGACCTCGTATGTGACGTGGACGTCGTCGACGACGATGGCGGGGACTGGCTCGTTCTTGGCTTTAGACATTGCGACCGTACCGGTTTTCCGCGCGGAAAAAGTAGATAAAGCCGAGCAGTAATGACGCGAAAGCCCAGGCGGCTGCGATTCCCCAGTCATACAGTGTCGCGGTGTATCCCGTGACAACCGAACCACGAGCGAGGGTGAGAAAAACGTAGAGGGGATTGAGGTGAGCCCATGCCATCAGGCCGAGCGGGCCGAGCAACTTCTCAACAGACCAAAAAACACCACTGACGTAAAACGCGATGCGGACAATAAACGGGATGAGCTTTTCAACGTCGGAGGATTTGACGGTCAAACGAGCGGCAATCATGGTCAGCCCGAAGCTGAAAATGAACGCCAACCCGATAACGGGGATAATGAGCAACCAATCCCAGCGCGGTAACTCGCCGAAGAACGGCAAAAGAACGAACATTAGGCCAAACATCGGTAACGACGAATACAACTGGTTAATGACTGTCGTGAACGGCAAGAGTACACGGGGGAATCGAAGCGCTCGGATCATCCCGATATTCGCCGAAATTGATTTTGCACCAACCGAGAAAGCGCCCGTGATGAAGCGAAAGACAGTGATACCAGCGACAAGATAGGGGATGAAATTATCGGGCCTCGAATTCCCAAGAATGATGCCGAAGATGAGCCCGTAGATGCCGATTTGGATTCCCGGCACGAGCAACACCCAGGCCTTGCCCAAACGATTACGCGCATTCGCCGAATCCAGTGAATAGCGGGCATAGACGAAAGCGAAGGCTCGGCGATTCCACGCGTCTTTAAGGTACGGGATGAGTCGCGGTCGACTCCCCAATTTACGCAGGCCGTTGTCAACGGCAAATTGAGTGAGCTCGGACGACATAATTCCAATCCTACCTTTTGGAGCGTTACGGGCGTTGATTTGTCTAGTAACGACTGATATCGACGTGCTTCTGGGGCGCATAGAAAGCGGTGGGGTTCTTGGCAGTCGGAATGGAATCCAACCGTGCGCCAAGATCCGCAGGGTCCTCGATAAATTCAGCGCCGCCGGCCAACACAAGCGCTTCGGCGATTTCCCAGCCGGAGATTCCCACGACAGCGACCCTTTTGCCCAACCCCGCCGCTTCGAACAGCGTTGTAGAATTGACCCCAATGACGAATTCCGATTGTGCGATGAGTGGCAACGCGCCTTGAGTTTTTTCCACGAACGTGATGTTAGTCACGGACGGCATCGTCGCTAACTGTTGGATTTGGGCATCGAGGTTTTCGCGCGGGTGCCCCTTGTAAACAAACGTCTTGTCCGGATGAGCGATCGCGCATTCAAGCGTCGCCGCAAACAATCGCGCAGTGTTGTCGGGGGAACTCATCACCGCAACCTGTCCGGTGACTATCGCGTATTTCGCATTGCGAACCGATTCAAAACTGTTCAGTGCGCCGACGATTTTCGGTGTTGTGCGCGACGCAAAGCCGATTCCGCGCACCCAGTTCTCGCCCCACGCCCAGTATTCGTCGGGGACATTGTCGATTGCGACCCCGGGGGGCCAATTGTGCATCGGGTGATATACCGACACCGAGCCGTGCTGAAGATCCACAATTTGTGCCCCAGCGCGGCGTGCCGCCCCAAAGATTCCTTGGATTAGTGGGTTGACGACAAATACCGTTTTTACGTCTTCTGAGCGGAATAAGAGGCCGTATCCCCACGCCGCACATAGATAGCGCCGGAGCCTGAACTCCGGGTACTCCGCCCAATTTCCCTCAACTTCGACGCCGAATCGATTCCGGTAAGCCTGGAGAATGGATTGATAAATTGCCCGATCTGCATCGGTGAAATGCCGCTTCAACCAGAGTTTTGCAAGCGGGTCGAAACCTTTGTTGAAAATCCAGGTGAGCTCCGCACGATTGATCAAGCCTGGAACGGTCTTGTCGAACTCGCCGACGCCAATCGTGATTGCTCGGTTGCCGAATTGGCGAATTGTTTCCTCGGAGTAAGCGTCCACACCGTCTCCATCTCGGCGATAGAACGGGAAAACGAGAACCTTTGAAGGCACCGCAGGTAGGAAGCGTAAAGCCTTCCTGACCGGCCGCCATATGCGGCGCAAGGGGTTTCCGCGAGTGACGAGATACCAGGCGGCGCCTATGAGGCGATTGAGTTTGAGGCGTTTCTTGTCGATGCCTTGCTTTGACGCTTCGAGTGAACCGAGGGTTCGAACGATGTGTTGGTAGAAGGAGTACCGAATAATTGGCCACGCTTGAACGCCCCCGACCCGCCAATCAAACAACTTAAGGTCGTCCTCCATTCCACGCATGAACGAGAAGACCTCTTCGACCGACGCGTTGGGTGGTGAGTTGTGTTCATTGTCCATTGCTTGTCGCTACCCACCGGCACAAATCGTGCAAACCTTCATGGGTTCCCTATTTCCTCAGGTTCGTTCCGTTGAGCCAGTCGCTAACATTTGACCGTGCGTCCTCGAGGTCATCGTGACGACCAATGTCAAGCCAGGGCTCAAACACGGGGAACGCAACCACGGGAGAGCCGGAGTCAGAAATTGCGGTCAGCAGGCTGGGCATGTCGAAATACGAGTTCTTGGGGACCAGGTCGATTGTTGTCGGGTTGAGCACGTAAATTCCGGCCGATACGAGCGACGAGTGGGTTGGTTTCTCGGAAATTGACTGAACCGTATCTCCCTCGACGTTGACCACACCGTAGGGGATTTGGAAACTGTATTCGCGAACACACAGCGTCGCTTCAGCACCCGATTTCGTGTGCGACCGCACAACGTCGGACAGATCGCAATTGGTCAGGAGGTCGCCGTTCATGACGAGGAACGGCTCTGCCAAGAACTGATCCATCTGGGCGAGAGCACCGGCGGTGCCCATCGGCTTTTCTTCGTGGATGTACGTGACGTCGAGCCCCAGCCACGACCCGTCACCGACGTGATTTTCGATGATCTCTGCGAGGTAATTGACGGAAATGTAGATCTTTCGGAAACCTTGAGCATGCAATTTACGAAGGATGATTTCGAGTATGGGTGTTTCACCGACCGTCAGCATCGGTTTCGGCACGTTGAACGTCAACGGGTGAAGCCGAATTCCTTTCCCACCGGCCATGAGGACGACTGGTGTGCTGAGCGGTTCGATTACCGCTTCTTCGTTTTCTGCAAGCAATCCAACGACGATTCCCGCATCGTCTACAACGGGGACGATGTGGATGTTTGACGAGTCCGGGTCGTCGATGACATCACTCATCGACGACGACACGGAGGCGACCGTCGGTGAGGTGTTGACGACGTCAGCAACGGTTGCGTCGAGTGAGACGCCGCGCAATAGTCCCCGACGAATGTCCCCGTCCGAGATGGTGCCGATGAGGTGACCGCCGGCGCCCAGGACGATGGCGAGTTGACGACCACCCGCGTCGATTGCGGCAATGGCGTCTCGAAGAGTCGCGCTTTCCAGCACCGTCATTGCGGAAAAGTTCGTGATCACGGGCGCTCCTTTGTAGCCGCAGAACGGGCGGGGACGCCGATTGACGTGTGCCCGTCGGGCACGTCCGCGAGGACAACAGCGCCAGCGCCGACCACACAATCGTCACCCACCGAGACGCCTTGAATTATTGTTGCTCCGGCACCAATGTGAGTCCGCGCGCCGACGGTGGCGCCGCCACAGACCACAGCGCCGGGAGAGACGTGGGCACCAGCGCCAATGGTGACGTGGTGTTCGATGATGGCTCCAGAGTTCACAATCGCATTGTCTCCAATGTGTGCCCGCGTGTTGACGATTGCCCCGCGCAGAATCTGCGCACCGATCCCAATGTGGGCTGAGTCAGCAACGAGGGCGCTCGTCGAAACGACTGTGCGGAACTCGAAGCCGAGGTTCGCGAAGTGCTCAGTGGCTCGGGCGCGGGTGGAAAGGTCTGCTGTTGACCCGATGGTGTTGACAAGCGCCACCGCTGCCGAATCAAGTTGTGTGTGTGCGACGTCTTCGGCGACCACAGCTGAGTTACCTGTCACCGCGGTTGCGTGACCATCGAGAGTGACAAATCCATCGACGCTCGTACCGAGTTCGATTAGCGTCTCGCGCAACACCTCTGCGTGACCGCCGGCTCCAATGAGGTATGTACTCGACTTAGTCAAGGTAGTCACCTTCGTGGTAATCGTGCGCCGTCGTCGTCCCTATGACGTCGTAGAAGTCGAATGACGTTCTTCCTGATCCCGGCCGCCGACACTCGATGTCGTCTTCCGTGATGATCGCCCCGGTGGCGATGTGGCGCGTGGCCACCAGGCTTCGACGAACAACGGCCTTGTTGGAGACCTCGACAGGCTGGCATTCCTTGACCGGCGCGCCGAGGGCTTCCGACGTATCTCTGATGTCGCGAATCAGGGCACGCAACTCGTCTGGGCTCAACGACGCGGCATGGTCCGGCCCGTCCAGGTTTTTGTCCAGCGTGAAGTGCTTTTCAATCACGGTGGCTCCGACGGCAACCGCAGCGACCGATGCGACAAACCCGGCCGAGTGATCGGAATATCCAACGGCGAGCCCAAATCGTTCGGCAATCACGGGAATCGCCCGCAAGTTGAGAATTCCGAGTTCGGCCGGGTACTGCGTTGTGCAGTGCAAAATCGTGACCCGATCGCGCAGTGCCGCCATAACCGAGGCCTCTGCGCGGACGGTAGCCCGGGATTCGGATGTGGGAATTGCGTCACCGTCGACGACCGCGATGTTCACGGCGATTCCCCATGCGATGAAGTCGAGCGCTGCGTCAATCTCGTCCAGGGTCGCCATTCCCGTCGAGAGGATGATGGGAAGTCCCGACGATCCCGCCTTGACCAACATCGGTGCGAAGGTGAGGTCTCCCGATGCAACCTTGACAAGGGGGATGGTGAGTTCGTCGATCAAGAAGTCAAGTTCGTCGAGGTCGAATCCGGTGGACAGGAAAGCGATGCCAACCTTCTGGGCGTGGTCACGCAGCGCAATAAATTCGGGGTGGCTGAGCTCGAGTCCCTTGAGAAGATCCCATTGCGTGCGCGAGTCGTCCTCGCCGTGCCGTTGGTAGTCCGCGAGCTGTGCATCTTTTCGCGCCAACTTGTCTGCGGAGAATGTTTGAAACTTGATGATGTCCGCGCCGGCGGCATGAGCGACGTCGACCATTTCCAGCGCGCGCTCGAGTGAGCCGTTGTGGTTGACGCCGGCTTCGGCAATGATCAACACGCGTTCGTTCATTGCTCCACTTCCCAGAATGCTTTGCGCGGAGGGCGCGGGATCGACTGACGAGCCAACTCTACTAACGCCCGTTTCGCGAATCCCGGTGTCCCGAAGACACTGAAGCCTGCAGATTCGCCTCGACCTGAATCGATGGCGGTGCGAATCGCGGCCGCAATTTCTGACCGCTCCGCGCGGACGGCGCTCACGCTGGCGGACAGAGGCCGGCCGGTTTGACGCAGACCCACGAGAACCGACGGTGTCCCGACGATGGGCGCCTCCAAAACCGTTGAGGACGAATTACCCACCACCACGTCCGCTTCCTTCACCGCAGAAAGATATCCGCGCTGGCCAAACGACTCGACGAACGAGGTCGAATCGGGATGTGCGGCAACGTAGGCGGCAATCGCGTCTCGCACTGCATCCGATCCGATGTCGTTGTTGGTGCCGGTGATGATGAGTCGTGAATCGGGAATCGCCGCACAGCCCTGGAGAATTTCCTCGATCATCTCTGTCGCCGGACGTTCATCGAACGCCGCCGGGTGGAACGTGAGCAACACGGTCGTGTTACCGAACTCAACACCGAATTCGTGTTTCAGTTCCGCGCGCGACATGTACTCAATCGAATCGACGACGTCGACGATCGGCGCTCCCAGGTTGAAGACGCGAGCGGGGTCTTCTCCCAACTGAATCACTCGTTGCCGATGCTCATCCGTCGTCGTGAAATGAAGGTAGCTGAGTTTGGTGATGGAGTGCCGCAGCGAGTCATCCATCGCGCCTTCGGTGAGTTCACCGCCGTGAATGTGAACGACGGGCACCAGTTCAATCGTCGCGGCTGTCGCCATCGCAAATGCCTCGAGTCGATCTCCGAGGACGACAACGACGTCGGGAGCCAAATCGGAAAGTACTTGTGCAAAAGCCCCGATTGCCCCACCGGTGTCTCGCGCCATCGCCGTCGAGTCGTCACGCTCGGACCAGATGGGGACGACTGCGGCCGGAGTCAGCCCGGAATCCGTGATCTCGCTCAGCGTGGTTCCGTGTCGTTCCGACACGTGTGTTCCGGTTGCGATGAGAAGGAGCTCCGCATCGGGCGACTCGTCAATCTCCACGCACAATTGACGCAGCAGGCCGAAATCGGCCCGTGTTCCGGTCAGCACCGCAATTCGACGAGTCACGGACTCAGCGCACCAATCGTGGGGTACTGGGGATGCAGATTATCGACGCGTGAAGTTCTTCGGCGCCCGTGGTCGATGCGGTGGGGGAGTCGCGATACGGCCGCTGTTGGTGGAGGAGGTTCCACATCGGGCGAACCAGTAAACCGTTATCGTGCGCGGTCGAGATCAACTCGTCACGAAGTTTCAGGTCAGCGTTGTCGAGCTTGATGGCGCACAGCCAGTAGTTGGATGTTGTGCCGGCCGGTTCACCAACAAACGTGAGCCCCGGGATGCCGTGGAAGGCGGTGGCGTATCGATCTGCCAAAACCCGCTTGTCCTCGAGCATTCGGGGGAACTTCTCCAGTTGCGCCATGCCCAGCGCGGCATTGATGTTCGGCATGCGGTAGTTCCAGCCGACCTCGTCGTGTTCGAACTCCCATTTGTGCGGCAACTTTGCGGTCGTCGTCAAGTGTTTTGCGCGGCGGCCCAGCTCGTCGTTGTTCGTGACGATTACCCCACCGCCTCCGGTTGTCACGATTTTGTTCCCGTTGAACGAAAACACTCCCAACAATCCGAATGTTCCCGTGTGTCGAGCACCGACGTAAGAGCCCAGGGATTCCGCCGCATCCTCAACGACGGGGATACCGTACTCGTCGGCAATTCGGCAAATCTCTTCAATGCGGGTGGGGTGCCCCAGGGTGTGCATGGGGCAAATCGCACCGATTCGGCGGCCGGTTGCCGGGTTGACGAGGTCGTCACCGCGGCGTTCAAACGACGCCAACCGTTCGGCGAGGGCATCGGGGTCCATCCCCAACGTCGCCGTTTCGCTGTCGATGAAGTGCGGGATCCCTCGAGCGTGAACGACCGCATTGGCCGTCGCGATGAACGACAGCGTCGGGATGATTACTTCGTCCCCGTCATTCACGCCGGCGAGGACGAGTGCGACCTCGATGCCGACGGTGCCGTTTGATACCGCGATGGCGTGACGAGCACCGGTGATTTCGCGAATGCGGTCCTCAAGTTGTGTGATGTATTGGCCGACAGAAGAGACGAAGGTCGAATCGAGGCAATCCTTCAGGAACTCGTGCTCGCGCTCGCCGATTTCCGGTTCATGGAGGGAAACCGGCATGCCGCTGCTCACCAACGGTGAGCCGCCGATAACGGAACGAATCGTGTCGACAAAAAGCGGTCCGGAGATACTCACGAGTCGCCTAAACGGTGTATTCGCTCGGACGGTATCGAGCGAGGTTGACGGGGTTCGTAAACCATTCGATCGTCTTTTCGAGTCCGGCGCGGAAGCCATCCTTCCCGTCAATTTCGGGAGCCCACTTCAGGACCGTTTTGGCCTTTGAATTGTCGGAAAAGAGGCGTTCGACTTCGGAATTCTTTGGGCGGATTCGGTTCGGGTCTTCCGTTGCGACGGCGTTCGTGCCCATAATTTCGTTGATGATCTCGAAGGTCTCACCGATCGACACCTCGAACCCAACACCAAGGTTCGTCACTTCGCCGAAACTGCTCGTGGCGTGGAGGGCCTTTTCGAACCCCTTTGCCGTGTCCGTGACGAACGTGAAGTCACGAGTGGGGGACAGCGAACCGAGGTTGATTTCCGTCATTCCAGACGCAAGCTGCGAAATGATCGTGGGAATGACCGCGCGTGCCGACTGTCGGGGACCGTAAGTGTTGAACGGGCGAATGGTGATTGTCGGAAGCTCAAACGAGGTGTGGAAAGAATTCACCATCATGTCGGCGCCGATTTTGCTTGCCGAGTAAGGCGACTGGCCTTGCAGAACGTGCCCTTCGTCCATCGGAACATACTGAGCGGTGCCGTAAACCTCTGACGTGGAGGTGTGGATGAATCGAGCCACACCATGGTCTCGCGCCGCGTTGAGCAGGTTGAGCGTGCCCTGAATGTTGGTCTGAACGTAGACATCTGGCGCAACGTACGAGAACGGGATCGCGATAAGTGCGGCAAGGTGCATCACCGCGTCAGTCCCCGCGACCAGCTGGTTCATGTGACGCGGGTCACGGATGTCGCCGAGGACGATTTCCATTTCCTTTGTGACCGCAGAATCAACCGTGTCGAGCCAACCGTATGAGCCAATGGAGTTGTAAATGCACAGCGCGCGCACCTCATGCCCCTGGCGAACAAGTTCTTCAGCGAGGTGTGAACCGATAAACCCGTCTGCGCCAGTGAGAAAAACCTTCATAACTCCAAAGTATAGCCGTGGGGCTTCCTCGAAGCCGTTGGCGGCCCCCGCCCGACCGGTGAACCAACGGTGCTAGTGTCGAGCCATGAAAAAGTCGTCAAAGTGGGCCATCGCAGCCGGAGTTACTGTTGTGCTCGTGTCCGGAGCAGCGCTCGCCGCCGGTGATTACGTGTACACCTCGGGAACCACCGTCCCCTGTGCCATCAACGATGACGATGTGGATAACGCCCCGGAAAACTTCTACGCCCCCGCCGCGGGCAACGGCCCCTTTGAGGGTCCCGGTTGGGACAAATGGGCCAACTACGACCTTTCCGCATGGTGGATGACCGATGTTCCCTATGAGGCAGTCACAATTCCTGTCGCGGACGGCGTCGACCTTTCTGCCTGGTGGATAACCCCGCCTGATGGAAACGGAAAGACCGTGATGGTCACCCACGGAATCGGCACGTCACGCCGAGATTTCAATGCTCTGTTGCCCAGTTCCATGTTGGCGAAGGGCGGGTTCAACGTGTTGCTCATCGATACCCGTGACACGGGGGAATCGACGTGCACCGATGGCCGCCATTCGGCCGGGCAGGAAGAGTCTGATGATTTCGCGGCGGTTGCCGACTGGCTGATCGCCGAAAAGGGCGTCACCGCGAACAGCCTCGGAATGTTCGGGGTTTCCGGTGGAGCGATTGCGTCTAGCCTGCTGCCTGCCAAGACCGAAAACGTATCGGCGTTTGCGATGGAAGGCACCATCTTTGATTTCAACGCCGCGGCAACCAAAGAGGTCGAGTTTCAGGGATTCCCCGGGTTCCTCTGGCAACTCGCCCTTGTCTCGGCCCAGTTGTTCCACGGCGTCAACCTGACGGAGACCAGTGTTCCCGACGCGATTGTTGCCGCAGGCGACCGCCCGATGCTCATCTTGCACGGTGATGCCGACCAGCGACTTGACTATCAATCGTCCGTTGACTTTGTTGAGTATGCGAAATCGATTGGTGCCGACGTGACACTGGAAACGTTCAGTGGCGCTGACCACACGGAAGGCATGCTGACGGAAACGGATCGATACGCAGCCGCTCTGAACAGCTTCTTTGACGGGGCCCTGACCAACTAGTTCAACGCACTTTTGCCCGTAGCGAAATCAGGGGGATTGGTTGCCGTCGGTCGGTACGCTGGCAGAGAAGCCTTGAAGGAGTGCCTAAATGAGTGATTCGATGTTCCCGCCAAACGTGTTCGATCGACTGCTGAAAGACCGCATTATTTGGCTCGGCAGTGAGGTCCGTGACGACAATGCGAACGAGATCGCTGCCAAGCTTCTGCTGCTCGCCGCAGAAGACCCGAAGAAAGACATCTACCTGTACATCAACTCGCCGGGTGGCTCAATCACCGCGGGTATGGCGATTTACGACACGATGCAGTTCGTACCAAACGACATCGTCACGGTTGGAATCGGAATGGCCGCGTCGATGGGGCAGGTGTTGCTCACCGCCGGCACCAAGGGTAAGCGCTATATCACCCCGAACGCTCGCGTCCTGTTGCACCAGCCCCACGGTGGATTCGGTGGAACCGCATCCGACATTCAGACCCAGGCGCAACTCATCAACGACATGAAGAAGCGCCTTGCCGAGATCACCGCCGAGGCGACCGGCAAGACCGTCGAACAGATTTCACAGGACGGCGACCGCGACCGCTGGTTCAGCGCTCAAGAAGCGCTCGACTACGGCTTCGTCGACCACATCCGCGCATCGGCTGACGATGTCATCGGTGGCGGCGGAACAAAGACTAAGTAGGGAATGAGCACATGAAATTCGACACCAACCAGTCCGGCATCGCCGTTCCCGAATCGCGATACATCGTTCCCCAGTTCGAGGAGCGCACGTCGTACGGCACCCGCTCGCTCGACCCGTACACGAAACTGTTCGGCGATCGAATCGTCTTCCTCGGTGTTCAGGTTGACGACACCTCGGCCGACGACATCATGGCTCAGCTGCTCGTCCTTGAATCGCAGGACCCCGAACGCGACATCATCATGTACATCAACTCTCCCGGCGGATCGTTCACCGCGATGACGGCGATTTACGACACGATGCAGTACGTTCGCCCCCAGATTCAGACGGTCGTCCTCGGACAGGCCGCTTCCGCCGCCGCAGTTCTGCTCGCCGGAGGAGCGCCGGGAAAGCGCCTCGCACTTCCGAACGCGCGAATCCTTATCCACCAGCCCTCCAGCGGTGACTCGGGTCACGGTCAGGCGTCGGACATCGAGATTCAGGCGAAGGAAATTGCTCGTCTGCGCGAGTGGCTCGAAGACACGCTGTCGAAGCACTCCAACAAGACAGCCGACGAGGTTCGCAAGGACATCGACCGCGACAAAATCCTCACGGCACCCGAAGCGCTCGAATACGGTCTGATCGACCAGGTGTTGTCCAGCCGAAAGAACGTCGTCTAACTCAAGTGGTCTTCACTGTCGCGCTTACCCAGTGAGCGCATCAGCAACCAGATTGCGCCAGCGATGGCGAGGGTTGTCGCAATTCCGATGATTGGCGCGATAGCCAATCCGTCGTCCTGTGCGCTGATGGGCATCGCGGTGACGGTTGGCTTCGGCTCCGGCTCGGCCGTCACGACGGGCATCGGGGTTTCACCGCAGACCGGCAGTTCCAGATATGCCGGGCCGGCAATCATGTCGGCGGCGGGGTTGTAAGTGAAGGACCACGCGCCCTCGATTGGGTGACCGTCTGCCGAAACTACACGATATGCGACCGCGTAGTCGCCCGCTTTCCCCAACCGGACCGGCATTGTTGCCGTTGGTCCGTCTACGAGGACGCAGCCGTCGCCGTAGAAGTGTCCGGCAGCATCGGTCACGGAGATTGCGAACCCGTTGCCGCCGCCGAGGTCGAGCAGGTCTTCGTTGGCGGTGAGCGAGACCTCTGTCAGGTTTGTAGATTCTGCGCCGCTCGCGGGGCTCGTGCCCGTCAACGCGGCGTGCGCAAAAGCCGGGCCCGAGAGAATGACGGCGAGCACGAAACCTGCGGAAACGCCAGCGCCCACTCGACTGATCTTCACCGTTTCATCCTATGCGCCACGCCGACGGGGTTGTCCACAATGTGACTGACCCCGTCCCAACGCGGGGTTAGGCTGGAATTACCGCGAAAAGGAGGAACCATGCCGCGTATTGGTGACAGCACCGACCTGCTCAAGTGTTCCTTCTGTGGGAAAACGCAAAAGCAGGTCGCCCAACTTATCGCCGGACCCGGTGTGTACATCTGCGACGAGTGCGTTGAACTCTGCAACGAGATCATCGACGAGCGGATGGCGGAAGCCGGGCAGAACAGCGACGAGGTCATCGATTTCGATCTGCCGAAGCCCAAAGAAATCGCCGCATTCCTCGACGAGTACGTCATCGGCCAGGACACTGCGAAGCGCGCGCTGTCCGTCGCTGTCTACAACCACTACAAGCGCGTTCGTGCCCGCGACGGAATCCGATCCGCTGATGCGCAATCCGAGGTCGAGATTGCCAAGTCGAACATTTTGCTCATCGGACCAACCGGCTGTGGCAAGACATATTTGGCCCAGACGCTGGCCAAGCGACTCAACGTTCCGTTCGCCGTCGCCGACGCCACCGCACTGACCGAGGCCGGTTATGTGGGCGAGGACGTTGAAAACATTCTTCTCAAACTGATTCAGGCCGCCGACTATGACGTCAAGCGTGCCGAGCAGGGAATCATCTACATCGACGAGATCGACAAGATTGCCCGCAAGGCCGAGAACCCTTCCATCACTCGTGACGTGTCGGGCGAAGGCGTCCAGCAGGCGCTGCTCAAAATTCTCGAGGGCACGATTGCCTCGGTTCCCCCGCAGGGTGGGCGCAAGCACCCCCACCAGGAATTCCTGCAAATTGACACGACCAACGTGCTGTTCATCGTCGCCGGTGCGTTCGCGGGGTTGGAAGAGATGATTTCGCAGCGGATCGGCCGCCACGGCATTGGCTTCGGCGCCCCGCTGCACTCGAAGAAGGACGAACAGACCCTGTTCGCCGAGGTTCAACCGGAAGACCTCCACAAGTTCGGGCTCATCCCCGAGTTCATCGGGCGACTCCCCATTGTCACGTCGGTTCTGCCGCTCGACCGCGATGCGCTAATCGACATCCTCACCCGCCCCCGCAACGCCTTGGTCAAGCAGTACCAAAAGATGTTCGAGATCGACGATGTCGTCCTCGACTTCGAACAGGATGCACTCGACGCCATCGCCGATCTTGCCGTCAAGCGCGGCACCGGTGCACGCGGACTCCGCGCGATTCTTGAAGACGTCCTTGGGCCCATCATGTTCGAGGTGCCGTCGACCGACACCATCGAAAAGGTCATCGTCACAAAGGCTGCGGTTCTTGACGGTGCTGAACCGATCATGATTGAGCGTCGCGCGGAAAAATCCGCCTAGTTACTCGCCCAGTTCGTAGGTGACCCACCGGGCACGCGTTGCGAGTTTGTCGTAAACGCCCTGTGCGGTGAGGTTGTCGTCAGCGGTGATCCAGGAAATCGTGCCGCCACCGTTTGCATCGGCGTGTGTTCGAAGAGCGGCGATGAGCGCCGTTGCGACACCGTGTCCGCGGGCGGCGGGTGACGTGAACAAATCGTCAAGGTTCCACGCGGGTCCGCCGGTAAAGGTGTCGGAATGCTGGCGAAGATGCGCGAATCCAACCAACGCCCCGTCGATTTCCGCCACCCACGCGTTGTGTGGATGAGTTGGGTCCATGAGCCAGCCCCACACGGCGTCCATTTGGGGCGCGGTGAACTCGGTTTCGTAGAACACGCCGTAGGCGGTGAACAGTGCACGCCACTCGTCGTGGTCGCGTGTCTCGATGGGTCGAATCGTCGCGGCCATTATTCGGGCACCTCTCCGAGTTCGATCGATTGGACGATGACGGTGTCACCCGCGACAAGTTCGAGGGTCTCGATGCGACCGACGGCGGCAAGGTCGTCCTTGGCCTCCGCCAGCAGGGCCGGACCAGCAACCACTGCGCGCGTTACGGGTGTTTTCTGGGATGCCTTCGCATCGGTCTTCGCACCGCGAATTCCAACCAGCGCAACACCGCACAGGTCAAGCAAGCCGGTCGTCTCGCCCGTCACGGGGATTTCCGCAACCGTCGGCCACGAGGCGGTGTGGATCGAGTCGTCGTGAGTCCAGCGCCACACTTCCTCTGTAGCAAACGGGATGACCGGCGCCAGAAGTCGCAGGAACACGTTGATGGCCAGTCGCAGAGCGGCGACCGCGCTGGCCTGTTCCTGTCCGCCGTCTTCACGGTAGGCACGCTCCTTGACCAGTTCCAGGTAGTCGTCGGTGAACGTCCAGAAGAACTGCTCGGTCACTTCAAGAGCACGGGCGTGGTCGAACTGCTCATACGAATCAGTCGCGATCCGAACGACCTCGGAGAGTCGGCGCAGCAGGTCGATGTCGAGCGGCTCGGTAACCTCGGCACCCTCGGTGTGGGGGAACGAATAGACGAACTTCGCAGCGTTCAGTACCTTGATCGCCAAGCGGCGACCAATCTTGATTTGCTTGGGGTTTTCGGGGTCGAACGCAGCATCCGTTCCCAGGCGACTCGATGCGGCCCAGTAGCGAACCGCGTCGGAACCGTGCTCGTCAAGCATTCCTTGGGGCGTGACAACATTGCCCTTCGACTTCGACATCTTCTTGCGGTCGGGGTCAACGATGAACCCCGAAATCCCGGCGTTCGCCCAGGGCGCCTGGCCGTGTTCGAGTTCGGCGCGCAGCACGGTCGAAAACAGCCAGGTGCGGATGATGTCCTGGCCCTGTGACCGCAACGAGTAGGGGAACACGAGATTCCAGAGTTCGTCATCCTCGGCCCACTTGCCCGCAATCTGTGGTGTCAGTGATGAGGTCGCCCACGTGTCCATGACGTCGACCTCGCCGATGAAACCGCCCTCAACTCCGCGCTGATTTTCGTCGTACCCGGGGGCCGCCTGCGACGAGGGGTCGACGGGCAGTTGTTCTTCACTCGGAACGATTGCCGCGTCGAACACGGGATTGCCGTCGCCATCGAGCGGGTACCACACCGGAATCGGCACACCGAAGAATCGCTGGCGCGAAACCAACCAGTCGCCGTTGAGGCCGCCGACCCAGTTGTCGTAGCGAACGCGCATGAAGTCGGGGTGGAACGCGATTTCCCTACCGCGACCGATCAATCGTGCGCGCAGGTCTTCGTCCTTCGCGCCGTTCGTGATGTACCACTGGCGGGTGGTGACGATTTCGAGCGGCTTGTCGCCCTTTTCAAAGAACTTGACGGGGTGGGTGATTGGCTTCGGGTCGCCGATCATCTCGCCCGATTCCTGCAACAGTTCGACGATGCGCGCCTTCGCGCTGAAGACCGTCTTGCCGGCCAGTTCCGCGTACACGGCCTTTTGCTCGTCGGTGTCGATTCCCTGAGGAGCCTCGCTCATGACGCGTCCATCGAACCCCAAGATTGGTCGGGTCGGCAGGCTGAGTTCGCGCCACCAGATGACATCGGTGACATCACCGAACGTACAGATCATCGCGATTCCGCTGCCCTTGTCGATTTGGGCGAGCGGGTGCGCCAGAACGGGGACCTCAACGCCGAACAACGGTGTGCGAACGGTGGTTCCGAAGAACGGCTTGTACCGCTCGTCCTCGGGGTTGGCGACGAGTGCAACACACGCTGGAATCATCTCGGGGCGGGTCGTCTCGATGTCGATGGTTCCGCCGTCGGGCTTGTGGAACGAGACGCGGTGGTACGCACCGGGCATCTCCTTGTCTTCCAGTTCCGCCTGCGCCACTGCCGTGCGGAACGTGATGTCCCAGAGGGTTGGGGCGTCGGCCTGATACGCCTCGCCACGGGCAAGATTTCGCAGGAACGCGCGCTGAGCGGTGCGCTGTGAATCGTCCGAAATGGTGCGGTACGTCTGCGCCCAGTCGACCGACAGCCCCAGCGTGCGCCAGAGTTCCTCGAACTTCTTTTCGTCTTCGACGGTCAGACGCTCACACAGTTCCACAAAGTTACGGCGGGAAATCGGAACCTGATCCGCCGCCTTGGTCGACGCGTTGTCCCCGCCCTCGAGCGGCGGCGTGAAACCGGGGGTGTAGGGCAGAGTAGGGTCACAGCGAACCCCGTAGTAATTCTGGACTCGGCGTTCCGTCGGTAGTCCGTTGTCGTCCCACCCCATCGGGTAAAAGATCTCTTTGCCGTTCGCGCGCTGGTAACGCGCGGCGAGATCCATGTGCGTGTAGGAAAACACGTGCCCGATGTGCAGCGAACCAGACGCTGTCGGCGGGGGAGTGTCAACCGAGAAAACGTTGTCCTTGCCGATGTCGAGAGCGCGAGCGCGGTTGAACGAATGCGTTCCCTCGTTCTCCCAGACCTCACCCCACTTCGCTTCGAGCCCTTCCAGAGCGGGCTTCTCAGGGATTTCGCGGGACATGAGCGACTCTTTTCACTATCGGCGGCAGCGGGTATGGCTGCCTCACATTGGTGACCCAAATCTATCAGTCGAACCGAACGGAAGTGCCGTCGCTAATTGTTCAGCCACAAGTAAATGTTGAGCGAGGTCGCAATCCACAGCCACGCCTCATACGGAATAAGCAATCGTGCCGCCGTGACGTCGACCCGTTTGAACTGCACGATGGTCAGCCACGTGATGACGTCCATTGCGACGATGATGACCGCACCCTGCCAGAACGCGGATGCGCCCCACGTCGGGTAGCCGGCAAAGAAGATCGGCGTCCAGATTGCGTTGAGAACCATTTGAGAAATGAAGAGTTGAATTCCGAGTGAGCGTGCTGTGCTGTCGACTGCACGCCATGCTCGCCAGAACGACAGTCCGAGGAACACATACAAGACGGTCCAAACGGGGCCAAAAACCCAGTTCGGCGGCGTCCAGGGCGCTTTGACTGCTTCGGCATACCATCCCTCGACATTGCCCGCAGTGGCGAGAGCGCCTAATCCTCCAATGACAAACGGAACAATCAGCGAAATGACAAGAGGCAGACCCTGACGGGGACGGATATAAGTCGACATGCCTTCTCCTGTGCTTTTGCCCTCACACTACGCCGGTCAATCGCAATCGCCTAGAATGGAAAGACAGACGCTGAACCGGCCATCACCGGTGAGTCCACGGAAGAACGGCCTCGGCCCAGTAGAACCGTGCGGGTAAGCCCGTTACAGCGGTAAACGAGTGGCCTGCGAGGGCAATCGGGGTGGTACCGCGGAGCGCACGCTTCGTCCCTGGGAGTGAAAAACACCAAGGAGCCCCGAATGATGTACCCCCGCCACCGCGACACCGACGGCGTTGCACCGTCACCGGCGTTCCCCGCGATCGAAGACGACGTTCTCGCGTACTGGGCGACCAACGACACGTTCCGTCGTTCCATTGCCAACCGTGAAGGCTGCGACGAGTGGGTGTTCTATGACGGGCCTCCGTTCGCCAACGGACTGCCGCACTACGGCCACCTGCTGACGGGGTACGCCAAAGACTTGTTCCCGCGGTACCAGACCATGCGCGGCAAGCTCGTTCACCGACGATTCGGCTGGGACACGCACGGATTGCCCGCTGAACTCGAGGCCGAGCGTCAACTGGGGATTACCGACAAGTCGCAGATCGAAGAGATGGGAATCGCCGCCTTCAACGCGGCGGCCAAGGAATCCGTTCTCAAGTACACCAAGGAGTGGGAGGAGTACGTCACCCGCCAAGCGCGCTGGGTGGACTTCGAGAACGACTACAAAACCCTCGACATCACGTTCATGGAGAGCGTCATCTGGGCGTTCAAACAACTGCACGACAAGGGACTGGCCTACGAGGGGTACCGCGTGCTGCCCTATTGCTGGCGCGACCAGACCCCCCTGTCTAATCACGAACTGCGGATGGACGATGACGTCTACAAGTCGCGTCAAGACCAGTCCGTCACCGTTACCTTCCCGCTCACGGGTGATAGGGCCGAGAAACTCGGATTGGCAGGCGTGAGCGCGCTCGCGTGGACCACCACGCCCTGGACACTCCCCACCAACGCGGCGCTCGCCGTTGGGCCCGACATCATCTATGGGGTCGTGCCCGCCGGGCCGAGCGGTGCCGTGGCCGACGGCGAGAGTTTCCTGCTGGCGGTCGACACCGTCGGCGCGTATGCCAAGGAACTCGGATACGAGGACGCCGAGGCTGCGAAGGCCGCCATCGCGCAAACCCTGACCGGCTACGAGCTCGAGGGCATCGACTACACCCGCATTTTTGACTACTACGCCGACCGCGAAGAAAACGCGAACGGATTCACCATCCTCGTCGCGGAATACGTTGCGACGGGCGAGGGAACCGGCATTGTTCACCAAGCTCCGGCCTACGGTGAAGATGACCAGATCATCACGGGTCAGCACGGCATCGGGGTGATCATCTCGATTGACGATTCGGGCAAGTTCCTGCCCGACGTCACCGACTTTGCTGGGCAGCACGTGTTTGATGCGAACAAGCCGATTACCCAAAGGCTCAAGGCGGACGGGCGACTGCTGCAGCAAAAGTCCTACGACCACTCGTACCCGCACTGCTGGCGCTGCCGCAACCCGCTCATCTACAAAGCGGTTTCGTCATGGTTCGTTCGAGTCCCGGAATTCCGCGACCGCATGGTTGACCTGAATCAGGGCATCAACTGGGTTCCCGACAACGTCAAGGACGGGCAGTTCGGCAAGTGGATCGCCGGCGCACGCGACTGGTCGATTTCGCGTAACCGCTACTGGGGTTCCCCGATTCCCGTCTGGAAGAGCGACGACCCCGAATACCCGCGCATCGATGTGTACGGGTCGCTCGACGAACTCGAAGCCGATTTTGGGGTTCGCCCGACGGACCTGCACCGCCCCATGATCGATGAACTGACTCGACCCAACCCCGACGACCCGACGGGGACATCGACGATGCGCCGAATCACCGACGTTCTTGACGTCTGGTTCGACTCGGGGTCGATGCCGTTCGCCCAGGTGCACTATCCGTTCGAGAACCGCGAATGGTTCGACACCCACAACCCCGCTGACTTCATCGTCGAATATATCGGGCAGACGCGCGGATGGTTTTACACGCTGCACGTGTTGTCGACGGCACTGTTCGGCCGTCCGGCGTTCACCAACGTCATCTCACACGGAATCGTGTTGGGCAACGATGGCCAGAAAATGTCGAAGTCTCTGCGCAACTACCCCGACGTGTCCGAGGTGTTCGAACGCGACGGCGCCGACGCGATGCGCTGGTTCCTCATGTCGTCCTCCGTCATCCGCGGTGGAAACCTCGTCGTCACGGAGGAGGGCATCCGCGAAGCCGTGCGGCAGTTCCTGTTGCCGCTGTGGTCGACCTATTACTTCTTCACGCTGTATGCGGGGGACAGGGAGCCGACGCGTCGAACCGATTCGACGAACGTTCTCGACCGATATTTGCTGGCCAAGACGCGCGAACTGATCGACGGGGTCACCGTCGACTTCGATGCGCTCGACAGCCCGATGGCCGCGGCGAAGATTCGCGACTTCGCCGACGTTCTGACCAACTGGTATGTACGTCGTTCGCGCGAACGTTTTTGGGATGGCACCGACTCCGACGCGGTGGACACGCTGTACACCGTTCTCGAGACCGTGTGCCGAGTCGCCGCGCCACTCGCACCGCTCGTCACCGAGGAAGTGTGGCGGGGACTGACTGGCGGAGAGAGCGTGCACCTCACCGACTGGCCGAACGCGACCGAATTCCCCGCAGACCACGGTCTGGTGTTGGCGATGGACCGCGTTCGCGAAGTTGCATCGGCCGGGCTCGCGCTGCGCAAGTCGCAGGGTTTGCGTGTACGGCTGCCACTGGCCAAACTCACCGTTGTCGTTCCCGAGGCTCCGACCATTCCCGAATTCATGGAAATCCTGCGTGAGGAACTCAACGTCAAGTCCCTATCGGTGGTTGAACTGCGCGAAGAGTCAGTCGGCGAATACGGCATCACCCGTCGACTGTCCGTGAATTCGCGAGCGCTTGGCCCTCGCATTGGTGGTCAAGTTCAACAGGTCATCGCTGCGACCAAGGCGGGGGACTGGTCGGTTGTCGACGGAGTGGTCACCGTCGGTGGAATCGCGCTCGAAGAGGGTGAGTACGAGCTTGTGCTCGACGTCGCCGACACGGCGGTAGCGGTTTCATTCCTCGGCAACGCGGGGTTCGTTGTGCTCGACACAATCGTCACCCCCGAACTCGAAGCGGAGGGGCTTGCGCGTGACGTCGTGCGTGCCGTTCAACAGGCTCGAAAGGATGCCGGACTTGACGTATCCGATCGAATCCGACTAGAAATCGAGGGCGACGGAATCGCCGTGCTCGCAATGCGGGAACACCAGGACCTCATCGCGGGGGAAACGCTGGCGGTCGAACTCGAACTCATCGACGGCCATGGTGGTGACGTCGAGGTCGGATCCGGTTCCAGGGTTCGTGTCGGCGTGGTGAAGGCGTGACCGATTTTCGTGCCGAGGCGGACGCAATCTATGCGTCGCTTCTTGCTCGGATCGGTGAGGCAAATCCGCAACCGCGACTCGACGCGACGCGGCTGGCGGTCGACTATTTGGGTAATCCGCAAGACATGTACTCCGTCATCACGCTGACGGGAACGAACGGCAAGACATCGACCGCCCGCATGATCGAGGCGCTGTTGCGCGCGCACGGGTTGCGTGTAGGGCTGATGACAAGCCCACACTTGCAGCGCGTGAACGAACGAATCATGATTGACGGCGAGCCAATCAGTGATGAGCGATTCGTTGAAAATTGGCGGGATGTCGAATTCCAGATCGGGATGGCCGACAATGACCTCGTCGAATCGGGCAAAGAACCACTGACGTACTTCGAGGCGCTCACCGTACTTGCCCTAGCTGCCTTTGCCGATGCCCCCGTCGACATTGCTGTCCTCGAAGTCGGCATGGGCGGCGAGTGGGATTCGACCACCGTCGCCGACGCGGATGTTGCCGTGTTCACCCCCATCGATATTGACCACGCCGAGCGCTTGGGCAAAACCGTGACGGAGATTGCCCGAACCAAGGCGGGCATCATCAAGCCGGGGTCAATTATCGTCACCGCGGCACAGTCGCTCGAGGCAATGGCCGAGATCGTGTCCGCGGCGGGCAAGTTCGGGTCCGAGGTTCTGGTCGAGGGGGAGGCGTTCGAGTTATTGTCGGCGACGGCCGCCGTTGGCGGACAGGTGATTCGAGTTCGTGGGCGCGTCGCAACATACGAGGACATTCCACTTACTCTTCACGGGGAACACCAGGCACACAACGCCGCGCTGGCAATTGCGGCGGTCGAATCGTTGCTCGGCGACGGAACACGCGCGCTGACGACGGAAGTTTTGTCGGAAGGGCTTGGCACAGCCACCAGCCCCGGCCGATTGCAGTACCTCGCGGCACAACCGCCCGTCATCGTCGATGCGGCACACAACCCGCACGGCGCGGCCTCGCTTGCGCGTGCGATTTCTGAAACACTTCCGTTTGAACGCGTGTGGTGTGTGCTGGGGGTACTGGCGGACAAGGACGCGCTCGGAATCATCACAGCACTGGACCCTGTCGTCGAAGGGTTCATTGTGACTCGGTCGGTTTCCGAGCGGGCCCTCGCCGCGGCCGAACTCGCCGAACTCGTCAGCGCGGTCGCAGGTGCCGAACGCGTGCGCATCGAGCCGAACCTGAGCGATGCTGTTCGTGCAGCCCGTTCGACATGGCAGATTGGAGATGCGGTCGTGATTACCGGAAGCATCACGCTCGTGGGAGACGCAATCACCCTGGCGCAGGAAGAAGGATGGGCATGAGCGAGAGACGCGAACGAACCGCAACCGAATCGTTGGTGACCATTGCGTTCGGTGTCGAGATGGTCATCGTGTTGTTCGGAACCATCGCTATCGCCGGTGCCAACAAGGACCGCGCGCTCGAGGTCATCATCGCGGCCATCCTGCTGATGGGCGTGCTCGCACTGGGTGCTGCCACTCTTCGACGGGGGCTCAACCCGATTGCGTTCGTGACGCAGGTCGTACTGCTACTTCCCGTCGCAATCGAACCTTTGTGGTTTGTCGCTTGGGGAATTTGCGAGATCTTCTGGGTATCGTGCCTAGTGAAGGGCATTCAGCTCGACCGCCGAAAGGATCAGAAATGACGGAAACGCAGGACACTCTCGTCCTCATCAAGCCCGACGGTGTCGAGCGCAACCTCATCGGTGAAATCCTTCGTCGAATCGAAGCCAAGGGTTACGAGGTCGTTGACCTTCGCATGCTGACCGCGTCAACGGAATTGTTGAGCGCCCATTACGCCGAACACGAGGGCAAGCCCTTCTTCGCGCCGCTGCTCGATTTCATGTCGAGCGGGCCCGTCGTGGCAGCGCGCGTTCGCGGGCACCGCGCCATCGAAGGATTCCGAGCCCTCGCCGGCGCAACCGACCCGACGGTCGCGGCGCCCGGTTCCATTCGCGGTGACCTGGGGCGTGACTGGGGAGTGAAGGTTCAGAAGAACCTCGTCCACGGCAGTGATTCACCCGAGTCGGCCGAGCGCGAACTTGCGCTGTGGTTTTAGTTCCCGCTCAGCAGTAAGGGCAACAGCAGCGGGAAGTGCTGGATGATCAACAGCGCGATTGCGCCGAGGTTTGCCACCACGAGTAGCCACGAGTAGGGAAGCAGAGTTGCGCCGATGCGGGCGACCCGCTCGTTGGCGGTGAGGAGCTTCTCGCGCATTAGCCACGGCAGGATGATCCACAACATGATTGTTTGGGTCACCCACGTGATCATGCAATACAGGCACAGGAATCCGATTTCGTAAACCGCGTGCTCGAACAGCCACATGAGGAAGAACCACGCGGCGAACATGCCGACGGCGAATGTTCGCCAGAACCATCGGGCGAAAGTCGCACCAGCGAGCATCCCTGCTCCGACGGCGGACACGACGCCCCAACCGATGAGCCCCCAGAAATAGTTGGGGACGCCGAGGAATGCGCGGGCTTCGTCGGATTGCATGACGTTGCCGCAGGAGAAGAACGGGTTGATGTTGCACGACGGTTGCGTGCCGTCCTTGAGGAGGTAATACCCCTCGGTGGACAGAGTCAGCGCGGCCGCGAGCGAGAGCAACCCGAACACGAGCAGGAATACGCCGAACAGTCGGCGTCCGCGGAAGTCTGGGTTCACGTCTCCATTATCTCAGTCCACGCGTGACCGCCGTGCGCGTCCCCCCTATGGGGTCGTGCCGTGTTACTATTGCACTGCACGTTGTTCGTGCACGACTTTTCTGGGCATTACCGGGTACAGGGGCCTTCGGGTCGGAGCGGCTAGCCAGCGCCGCGCGTGGTGAGAGAACGCAGGACACATCACCGATGTGTTTGTGACAGCCAAAGTTTTTAGGGGTTTTACCCCGACAGAGTTCCGGTTCTTTTCGAAGAACCGCCGAGAGGTGCACCATCTCATGGTGGAAAATACAGAATTTGACCCAACCAAGTACGTAGCGTCCCCGTTCGACGCTCCCGAGTCGCGACCGACCGTCGTCACACCGGACTCTGCGGCGGAGGTGCCGTCCGACGAAACTGTTGCCAACGGAGATTCCACTGCGGTAGCCGACCAGTCGACTCCCGCGGAACCCGAGAAGCCCGTATTCGAGCCGATCCTGCTGGAGTCGCCGATGCAGTTGGTGTTCCGTGCGCCGGACCCCCAGTACGTGCCGGTTCGGCCACAACGTGCAGATGACGACTCGCCCATGGTCCGTCGCCGAACGCGCGGTAACCGCGTTGAGCGCTCCGAGCGCGTCGATCGAGTCTTTATCGAGCCGGAACTGATCACCGAGCCGCAGCGCATCAAGGGTTCGACCCGAATCGAAGCGAAGCGTCAGCGCCGCCGCGACTCACGGGAAATCGGCCGCCGTCGCCCCGTCGTCACCGAAACAGAATTCCTGGCACGTCGCGAAAGCGTTGACCGCCAGATGGTCGTTCGCACCAAGGATGGCCGCATCCAAATCGGTGTTCTCGAAGACAAGGTTTTGGTCGAACACTACGTCGCTCGATCCAGCGAATCGAGCATCATCGGCAACGTGTACATCGGTAAGGTTCAGAACGTTCTGCCCAGCATGGAAGCAGCGTTCGTCGACATCGGCCGCGGTCGTAACGCGGTCCTGTATTCGGGCGAGGTCGACTGGGACGCCGCCGCCGCCGCCGCCGGAGACGGTGACAAGAATCAGCCCCGCAAAATCGAACTTGCGCTGAAGTCGGGCGACACCGTCCTCGTTCAGGTCACGAAGGATCCGGTCGGACACAAGGGTGCGCGACTGACCAGCCAGATTTCACTTCCCGGCCGATACGTCGTTTATGTTCCGAGCGGTTCCATCAATGGCATTTCCCGGAAACTTCCGGATTCCGAGCGCGTTCGACTCAAGAAGATTCTGTCGACCGTACTGCCGGAAAGCGCCGGAGTTATTGTCCGCACCGCGGCCGAAGGCGCCTCCGAAGAACAGCTCACGCTCGACGTTCAACGGCTCACCGCACAGTGGGATGCCATCCAGAAGAAGATTGAGACGGGAATCGCGCCGCAGCTCCTTCACTCCGAGCCCGACCTGCTGGTCAAAATAATCCGTGATGTCTTCAACGAAGACTTCCAGAACATTGTCATTCACGGTGACGACGCGTACACCGTCATCACCGACTATCTGACGCAGGTCGCCCCTGACCTCCTCGAACGTGTGATCGTTCACAAGGACGCAATAGATCCGTTTGATGCCTATCGAATCAACGAGCAAATCATTAAGGCGCTCGACCGCAAGGTCTGGCTGCCCTCTGGTGGTTCGTTGATCATCGATCGAACCGAGGCCATGACCGTCATCGACGTCAACACCGGAAAGTTTGTGGGCTCGGGCGGAAACCTCGAAGAGACGGTCACCAAGAACAACCTTGAAGCAGCCGAAGAAGTTGTCCGACAGTTGCGACTGCGCGACATCGGCGGGATCGTCGTGATCGACTTCATCGACATGGTTCTCGAAACGAACCGCGACCTGGTTCAGCGTCGCCTCATCGAATGCCTGTCGCGAGACCGCACGAAGCACCAGGTTGCCGAGGTCACCAGTCTGGGACTCATCCAGATGACGCGAAAGAAGCTTGGTCTGGGCCTGCTGGAAACCTTCGGAGAAGCGTGTGAGGTGTGCGCCGGTCGTGGGTTGATCGTGCATCACGAGCCCGTCGCAAAGAGCCGCGCCACCGACGCCCCCGCCGAGAGCAACACCGGTGCGCGTCGCGGTCGCGGCAAGCAGTCGCCGTCGAAGCCGGCAACGGTTGGTGGAACACACGAGATTACCGACGGCGCCCGCAGCGCTCTCGCTGCGATCGCCGCCTCAACCGTTCACGCCGAGCCCGTCGAAGCCACGAAATCCAGCGACGGCAAGAAGCCGAAGGTCGCCGACCTTGACTCGTTGCTCGATGCACTGCCCGATGCGGCCCCGGCCGAACGGGCTTCACGACGACCCCGTCGTGCCACAAAGAAGTCCGTCCCGCAGGTGGCTGACACAACCGAGTAACCGTGATTTGCCCGCGCGGGCTAAATCGACTATTCTTGACCCTTGGTGCGTTATCCCGTTTGAGGTGCGCACGCAGTTTTCGAAAGGACATCACCGTGGTTTACGCAATCGTGCGCGCCGGAGGCCGTCAGGAAAAGGTCGAAGTTGGGACCATCCTCACCGTCGACCGTCTGTCGAACGTCGCCAATGGCACCATCGAGCTCGCTCCTGTGCTCCTCGTAGACGGTGACAAGGTCGAATCGGACGCCGCCAAGCTGTCGAAGGTCACCGTCACCGCAGAGGTTCTCGAAGACCTCCGCGGACCCAAGATCATCATTCACAAGTTCAAGAACAAGACCGGGTACCACAAGCGTCAGGGCTTCCGCGCTGACCTGACCCGTGTCAAGGTTACGAGCATCAAGTAGTCGAGGGAGAGCACCGACATGGCACATAAAAAGGGAGCGTCGTCCACTCGAAATGGACGCGACTCAAACCCCCAGTACCTGGGCGTCAAGCGCTTTGGTGGGCAGGTCGTCAAGGCTGGTGAAATCATCGTTCGTCAGCGCGGCACGCACTTCCACCCCGGAGCCGGGGTCGGACGCGGTAAGGACGACACTCTGTTCGCCCTCATCGCCGGCGCTGTTGAGTTCGGCAGCAAGGGCCGTCGTAAGGTCATCAATATCGTCGCTGCGTAGCGATGACTCTTTGACGGGGCGGGCTTCGGCCCGCCTCGTCGTATTTTCAGGGAAGGAGGAACCGTGGTCTCATTCGTTGACGAAGTAACGGTTCACCTTCGCGCCGGGCACGGCGGAAACGGTTGCGTGTCGGTTCGTCGTGAAAAGTTCAAACCGTTGGCGGGACCGGACGGTGGCAACGGCGGCAACGGCGGCGACATCATCCTTGTTTCTGATCCGCAGGTGACGACGCTGCTCGACTTTCACTATCGCCCTCACCGCAACAGCACCAACGGCGGGTTTGGCATGGGAGACCACCGTTCCGGTTTTCGCGGCGAAACGATGTACCTCTCTGTTCCGGCAGGGACCGTTGTCAAGGATGTCGACGGTGAGCTCATCGTCGATCTCGACAAGCCCGGTCTCGAATATGTGATTGCACCGGGTGGTCAGGGTGGTCTGGGAAATGCTGCTCTCGCTTCGACCAAGCGAAAGGCACCTGGTTTTGCTCTACTCGGAACTCTGGGCTGGGAGGGCGATGTTGTCCTCGAACTCAAGACCGTCGCCGATGTTGCGCTGGTCGGATTCCCCTCGGCCGGCAAGTCATCCGTCGTCGCAGCGGTGTCAGCAGCTAAGCCCAAGATCGCCGAATACCCGTTCACGACGCTGCACCCCAACCTCGGCGTGGTCGACGTCGAACAATACCGGTACACCATCGCCGACGTCCCCGGACTAATCGAGGGCGCTTCTGAGGGCAAAGGCTTGGGGCTGGACTTCCTTCGACACGTCGAGCGGTGTCGCGTTCTCGTCCACGTCATCGACTGTGCGACGCTCGAATCCGGCCGCGACCCGATGAGCGATTTCGACATCATCCGCCGCGAGCTCGAGGCCTACCCCGTCCCCGAGGGTGCCGTGCCGTTGCTCGACCGCCCGCAGATCATCGTTCTCAACAAGGTTGACATCCCCGAAGCCCAGGAACTCGCGACGATGGTTCGGGCCGACTTCGAGGCGCGCGGATTTGAGGTGTTCGCGATTTCGACAGCGGCGCGAATCGGTCTGCGTGAACTGACGATTCGACTGGGTCAGATCGTCGGAAGCGACCGGGCTGAACGCGAAGCGGCCGAACTGAACGGAGAACGAATTGTTATCCGCCCCAGAGCCGTGAACGAAAAGGAGCTGCACGTTGTCGTGGAAGTGCGCGGTGATGACACGACCTATCGCGTCCGCGGTGTAAAGCCGGAGCGATGGGTGCAACAAACCGATTTCACCAACGAAGAAGCGGTTGGCTATCTGTCTGACCGACTCGCAAAACTTGACATCGATGACGAACTCTTCAAATCCGGCGCGACCCCGGGGGCAACCGTCTACATCGGCGAGGGCGATCGTTTCGTCTTCGGCTGGGAGCCGACACTGACGAGCGCCGCCGAACTGATTACGGGACCTCGCGGAACAGACGCACGCCTCGACCCGAACGACCGCACCACAAACAAGGAACGCCGACAGTCGTACAAGGAGAGAATGGACGCGAAGGCTGCCGCCCGCGCCGAACTCGAATCGGAGCGCAAGGCGGGTCTCTGGAAGGAAGAGGACGGACGTGACGCGGAGTGAGGTGATGGCGGCGAAACGAATCGTCGTCAAAGTCGGGTCGTCATCGATCAGCGGTGAGAACACGCAGGCATTGCCGGGTATCGTCGATGCCCTGGCGACCGCCCACGCCCGGGGCGTAGAGGTTGTTCTCGTGTCCTCCGGCGCAATTGCCTCGGCGTTACCGTTTTTCGGCCTCGAATCACGACCCACCGACGATTTGGTGACCGAACAGGCTGCGGCGGCCGTCGGACAGACCATCCTCATGGACCGTTATCGTGAAGCCCTTCGCCCACACGACATCGTTGGGGCACAGATTTTGATGACCGCGAGCGACTTCGACAATGAGTCGACGAGGGTCAACGCGACGGCTGCGCTGTCCAAGTTGCTGGAGTTGCGGTTCCTTCCCATCGTCAATGAAAATGACACGGTAGCCACTCACGAGATTCGTTTCGGTGACAACGACCGACTCGCGTCTCTCGTGGCGACGCTGCTCCGCGCGGATGTGCTCGTCCTTCTCAGCGACGTCGACGCCTTGTATTCAAAACCTCCTCAGGCGCCCGGTGCCGCCAAGATCGACTTCGTCACTCACGAGGACGACTTCGCGGGTATCGAAATCGGTGGAAACGCGTCACTCGTGGGGACCGGGGGAGCGGAGACCAAAATTCAAGCGGCGCGGCACGCAACGGACAACGGTATTCCGGTCATTTTGACTTCAGCGGCGAATGTGGCTGCCGCCCTTGACGGCGATGAGGTTGGCACCTGGTTCGAAGCGTCGCCGACCACGGGCAATTTAGACTGAGCGACGTTGCTCGTGCGGGGCAATGGGCAGTGGCGCAGGTAGTCTAGGACTACTCGAACAGAGGAGATTCAGGTGAACATCGTTATTCGCGCGACCGAAGAACTTGCACCGCTCGTATTCCCGCCCCTCGTCTGGGCCGGCATTTTCGCACTGGGATTCATCGCACTGGCTGTTGTTGTCCTCGCGAACCGAGATGTTGCCCACCGTAATCCTCGCCGCGGCGCCGACCACGACGCACACCACTAGGAATCACCCATGGCTGCGGAGGCGGCCCGACGTCGAATCGGGGTAATGGGTGGCACGTTTGACCCCATTCACCACGGTCACCTTGTTGCGGCCAGCGAGGTTGCGACGCATTTTTCACTCGACGAAGTGATTTTTGTCCCAACCGGACAGCCCTACCAAAAGCGGGATGTGTCGCCGGGGGAGCACCGGTACCTGATGACCGTTATCGCGACGGCATCCAATCCGCGCTTTACGGTTTCGCGCGTGGATATCGACCGCGACGGTCCCACCTTCACAATCGACACCCTGCGCGATGTGCGCGCGCAGTACCCGAACGCTGACCTGTACTTCATCTCGGGGGCGGACGCGATCGCGCAGATTCTCGACTGGAAGGACATCGACAAGGCGTGGGATTTCGCGCACTTCGTCGCGGTCACTCGACCGGGTCATGCGTTGTCGCTTGACGATTTGCCGGCCGACCACGTCAGCCGACTCGAGATACCGGCGCTCTCAATATCGTCGACAGACTGCCGAGACCGAGTGCGCTCTGGAGCTCCGGTTTGGTACCTCGTGCCCGACGGTGTTGTTCAGTACATTGCGAAACACGAGTTGTATCGTGGTTGAGATGACCGAGTCCGCGCAGCCATTCCTTTCACGCCGCGAACGGCGTGAGGCGGAACAAGCGTTGGCGGGGAACGCCGGTGCGGCAAACGACCTTGCCCCGTTCCCCACGCGCAGAGAACTGCGCCGCCGTGCTCATGAGACGGGCGTTATTCCCGTGTTGACCGCCGAGATGATCGAAGCGGACGTGCAGGGACACCAAACGGCCGTCTCTCCTGCGCTCGAGGGTGACTGGCGCGACCAGTTGCAGGCAGATTATGACCATGGCATGGTGGCAAATCACGACTCGGGAGTTGGCGTGGTGCAGAGCCCGGCGCTGCACACGCTTGTGGTCGACAGCTATCACACCGGGGACATCACGGGGCCCCTGAATTCGACGGGCGAGATCATCATCACCGGTCAGATTCTGCTCGATTCGCTGGGTGACGATGACCCCATTGCGCGGCCGTTTGACGCGGGCGTTGAAGTCAACCAGCCGGCAATTCCGCGCCGTGCCTCGGAAGCGCTGTCCATCATCGGTAAGCCTGCCAAGAACGTCAGGTCGAAACGCGGACTTTCCGTCGGTTCAGCCGTTGCGGCCGGTCTCGCCGCATTCCTCGGGCTTGCCGTCGTGGCGCTCGGGCTTCTCGCCTACTTTACGGACATCATCTAAACCATGGCTGCACAAACCGATTCCATCGAACTCTCGCGCATTATTGCCATTGCGGCTGATTCGAAACAGGGCGAAGACATCATCGCACTTGATGTGTCCGGCCCCTTGGCGATGATTGACATCTTTGTTCTCGTCACGGGACGCAACGAACGCAACGTCCAGGCGATTGCCGACGAAATGGAAGACCAGGCTATTCAGGCTGGGCGCAAGACACTTCGTCGTGAAGGACGAGAGCTCGGGCGTTGGATCCTGCTCGACTTTGGTGACGTGGTCGCCCACATCTTCCACGAAGAGGAGCGCGTCTTCTATGGGCTCGAGAGGCTCTGGCACGACTGCCCCGTAGTCCCGCTTGATATCCCCGCCACTGCGGAATAGCCGACCGTTTTGTCGCAACCGCTCTCGTCTAGTAACCTGAACAGGTTGTCGGAAACGGCACGACGGGTCTGTGGCGCAGCTGGTAGCGCACCTGCATGGCATGCAGGGGGTCAGGGGTTCGAGTCCCCTCAGATCCACCACTCGGAAATGTGACGCAGGTCGTGAATGGTTTGTCAAAGATGGGGTGGTTGAGCATGGGCCGGTTCCTCCCGCGGAGTATGTCAACACT
>JBIILU010000052.1:0-3963 GCA_044338315.1 Microbacteriaceae bacterium
TAGGCGGCGAGAGCGAAGTCGGTGCGCTTAGCGTTGGCACCTATTGGTTTGCAAGGGGCGTTAACGAGATAACCCTGCATCCTCGACCCGCTTCTCTCCAACTTAGAACACACTGTCGAAACCGATCATCCCCAAGTGGGGGCGGGTCACATTCCACGCTATGGAGTTTTCAGTCATCGCGATGGCGACTTCTCTAGTGTAAGTCCGACCAGTGACGATTTATTCCTTAACGGTACGTCTTCGATTTCATCGCGCGATCCGCTTCGCGCTTATCTTCGCGTTCTTTCAGTGTCTGGCGCTTGTCGTAATCCTTCTTGCCCTTGGCAATCGCCAGTTCGACTTTGGCTCGGCCGTCCAGGAAATAGATCTTCAGCGGCACCAACGTGTATCCGCCATCTTTGACTCGGTGCGAGATTTTGACGATCTCGGCACGATGCAGCAAAAGTTTGCGTTTGCGACGGGTCGCGTGGTTCGTCCACGTCCCCTGGGTGTACTCGGGGATGTGGACAGATTCCATCCACATTTCGCCGTCAACGATTTGCGCCCACCCATCAACGAGCGACGCTTTGCCCAGGCGCAGCGCCTTGACTTCGGTACCGGTCAGAACGAGGCCGCACTCAAACGTGTCCTCGATGTGAAAGTCGTGGCGCGCCTTGCGATTCGACGCGACGATTTTCTCGCCTTCTTCCCTTGGCATGGCGCACCCCCTTCCCTTTTCTCGGTGAGCCCCAGCCTTTCAGTTTATCGCGGACTACACGCGAAGGTAACGAGAAATAGCGATGTAGGCGCTGGTGGCGGCCAAGACAGCGCCGAGACCGAGTAAAACGGGGAAGACAATTAGTGAATCGGACAATTGGATGAATGAGGTTGTTGGCAACGAGGATTGGAGGAAGCCGTCAACGAAGAAGACGACGATTCCGGCAATCGCCCCGCAGGCAAGCAGTGAACCGACGGTTGCCGCGACAACGCCTTCGAGAATGAAGGGCGTTTGGATGAACCAGTTGGACGCTCCGACTAGCCGCATGATGGCGAGTTCACGCCGGCGTGAGAACGCCGACAAGCGAATAGTCGTGGCGATGAGCAGAGCCGCTGCAACGAGCATCAGCGCGGCGATACCCACGGCGGTGAGACTCGCGGCGTTGAGCATCGAGAAGATGCCCTCCAGGTACGACCGCTGGTCGACGACGGATTCGACGCCGGACATGCCGCCGACCGCCTCGAAGATGATCGCGGATTGGGTGGGGTCTTTCAGGTTGACCCAGAACGTTTGCGGCAGCAGGTCGGGGGTCACGAGGTCGACCACTCCGCTGCCCTTGAACTGCTCGACAAAGTTCGCATACGCGTCGTCGTGCGTCTCGAAATAGAACTTGTCGATGTACGGGGTGAGCGTCGCCGAATTCAGTTGCGCCTCAACGGCGGCGATCTGTTCCACACTCGCTTCGGCCTGGTCACACTGGCCGAGCGCCGAGTATTCGGTGCAGAGATACACCGCGACCTGCGCCTTGTCGTACCAGAACGACTTCATCGATTGAACCTGCAGTTGCAACAGCACAGCAGAGCCAACGAAGGTCAACGACACGAGGGTGACGAGCACGACGGACACGACCATCGACACGTTGCGGCGCAACCCGTTCCAGGCCTCAATGAGGACAAAGTTCAGACTCACAGCGGGTCCTCGTCCCTCATGCGGTCGAGATAGGACAGGTCAAGTGCTTCGCTCGTCGGAGACATCGGGTCGAAGTCAGGAATGGGGTCAAAGTCGAGTGGCTCGAGCGCAATCGGTTGCGAATCCGCGCGCTGCAGAGCGCTCTCATCGAGGACGATGATGTCGTGCGCGGTGGTCACATAGCTTCCCGATGCCTCGTCGCGGATGATGCGCCCGTCGCTCAACTCGACGACGCGCTTTTGCATGAGGTTTACGATGGCGGTGTCGTGGGTGGCCATGAGGACGGTTGTGCCGGCTGCGTTGATGTTGCGCAGCACGTCCATGATCCCCTTGGACGTGGTCGGATCGAGGTTTCCCGTCGGCTCATCGGCGAGCAGGATCGCGGGTTTGTTCACGACCGCGCGGGCGATGGCTACTCGCTGTTGCTCTCCACCGGACAGTTCGTGCGGCAGGCGGTTTTCCTTGTTGCCCAAACCAACGAGACCCAGTACCTCCGGGACGGCGTCGTGAATGAATGCCTCCGACTTTCCTAGAACGCGGAGGGCGAATGCGACGTTATCAAAGACGGTCTTCGTCGGCAGAAGGCGGAAATCTTGGAACACGACGCCGAGGTTGCGGCGGTAGTGCGGGACCTTGCGGTTCGACAAACGGCCCAGATCCTGGCCGAGCACGTGAATCTGGCCGGAGCTGGCACGCTCTTCCCGCAAAATCAGTCGCAGGAACGAAGATTTTCCCGAACCGGAAGCGCCGACAAGGAAGACGAACTCGCCCGGCTTGACCTGAAGGGTCGCGTCGTGGAGGGCGGTACGGTTGCCCGACCGATACTGCTTGGAAACCCCGTCGAAGCGAATCATTGTGTTTGTAGCCTAAACGCGCGCATTCCGAGGGAGTGGGAACGACACCCGACGGTTTAGTGCGCGTGCTTGCGCCAGCGGATTCCCGCGGCGATAAAACCGTCCAGATCGCCGTCAAACACCGCACTCGGGTTGTTCACTTCATAGTCGGTGCGCAGGTCTTTCACCATTTGATACGGGGCGAGCACGTAGGAGCGCATCTGATCGCCCCACGACGCCGTAATCACACCCGCGAGTTCCTTCTTCTTCTTTGCTTCCTCTTCGCGCTGAACCAGCAACAGCCGACTTGTAAGTACTCGCAGCGCCGCAGCACGGTTCTGAATCTGGCTCTTTTCGTTCTGACACGAGACGACAATGCCCGACGGAAGGTGCGTGATGCGGACGGCAGAATCAGTCGTGTTCACCGACTGACCGCCCGGCCCGGACGAGCGGAACACGTCGACGCGAATGTCGGAATCAGGAATGTCGATTGCCGCAACTTGAGCCAGCAACGGCACGACCTCGACCGCCGCAAACGACGTTTGTCGTTTGCCCGCCGAATTGAACGGGCTCATGCGAACGAGTCGGTGGGTCCCCGCCTCGACAGACAGAACCCCAAACGCGAACGGTGCGTCGATTTCGATGGTGGCCGACTTGATGCCGGCTTCTTCCGCGTAGGAGATGTCCAGAATCTGGACGGAATGTTTGTGTTGTTCCGCCCAGCGAACGTACATGCGCAACAACATTTCGGCGAAGTCGGCGGCGTCGACGCCACCGGCACCCGAGCGGATGGTGATGAGTGCGGGAAGTGCATCGTACTCGCCGTCGAGAAGTGTTTGCACCTCCATTTCGCCGATGAGCGTTTCCAGTTCAGCGAGTTCCGACAATACCTCTCGTGCCGAATCGTCGTCATCGGCTTCTTTCGCCATGTCGAGGAGCACATCAAGGTCGTCGAGGCGTTGCTGGACGTCATGAATTCTGGTGCGTTGGGTTTGAGCGTGAGACAGTGCACTCGTCACTTTCTGTGCCGCGGCGGTGTCGTCCCACAGGTCTGTCGCACCGGCCTTCTCCGACAACTCGGCGATGGCGGTCTCGAGCGTTGGCAGGTCAACCACGCTGACGATGTCCGCGAAAGAACCGCGAATCGCAGCGATTCGGTCCGACACATCGAGAGCAATCATGAGAACACCACACTATCGAACGCCCTCAGCCGAAGACGGTCCTCGCGCGGGCGGTTGCGCTCAGCCGCAGTCGAAGCGGAATCAATTCGCTGTCGATGGGTGCGCGCCAAACCCGCGTCAGGGTGACAATCGCGGTTCGACCGTCCGGGGTGGTCCCGGCGCTCACCCGAACTCCGGGCTCGGCGCTGTCGCGAACGAATTGCCGCGCCGCACTTCTGATCGTCGCCGGCGTGAGCGCGATGACGAGCCGCCCGCCCGTCACCGCCGCGTTGTTCGGCGTGAT
>JBIILU010000053.1:0-3952 GCA_044338315.1 Microbacteriaceae bacterium
GGTGCAATGATCGAGTTCCACAGGTTGCCGCCGCCTTCTTTCCGGAAGTAGCGGAAGATCGCGAGGGAAACCAGAACCTCGACGAACATGACGGCCACCGCGGTGATCGACGACATCCAGAAGAAGAGGTTGAGGACCGGGTCGAGATTCATGACGACGAATGTCACCATGACGGCCATCGCGAGTGCCGACGTTGCGTAAACTCCGAGTCGAGGTGCACCGCGACCGTTGACGCTTCCGAACGACTTGGGGAGGACTCCACCGCGACCCATCGCGAAGAAGTACCGTGCCGACGCGTTCTGGAAAGCCAGCAGACCCGCGAAGAGGCTGGAAATCACGAGGATTTCCATGACCACGACGAGGTCGGGGCTGACATATGTTGCAGCGAGGTCGAAGAGCATTCCGGCGGGGTTCGCGAGAGGTGCTCCGTCAATTGCCGTGACGTTGAGGATTGCCGCGACGAGCGCAGGCATTTCGCCACCCGCTCCGTCGTCGACCATTCCGGTTCCGTAACCGGTCACCATTGCGAGTGAAACGATCGCAAAGAGTCCCGTGATGATTCCGATGGCCCAGTAGGTCGCGCGAGGAACGGTGCGCTTGGGGTCGGACGATTCTTCACCGTAAATGGCCGTTGCTTCGAACCCGATGAACGAGGCGAATGCGAAGGCGATGGCGATACCGGCAGCACCGGTGATTCCGCCCGCAAGGATCGCGGTGGGGTCGAACGATGCTGCGAGGTTGACGCCACCGTCGGGTCCGCCGTTGACGAGGATTGCGACAGCAACGGTAAGGAGAGCCAGCACCTCGAGAACGAGGAAGACTCCGAGCACCTTCGCGCCGATGTCAACCGACAGGAGCGAGAGTGCGGTGACGATTGCCCAGGCGAGTCCCGACCAGACGAGCCACGGAAGGTCGATGCCGTAACCGGCCATCGTTCCGGCGACAAGACCGCCGAAGAATCCGTAAATGGCCAACTGAATCGTCACGTAAGCGAGGATCGAGGTGAACGCCGAAGCGACACCCATGTTGGTTCCCAGCCCGCGTCCAACGAACGCGAAGAAGGCACCGGTGTTGGTCACCTTGTGGCTCATTGCGGCATAACCGACGCTGAAGAGCAACAGGGTGAGACCAACCGCGAGGTAGGTGCCGGGAACGGCTGCACCGTTTCCGACGAGCATTGCGACCGGCACGGCGCCGGTCATGCCCACGAGTGGCGCTGACGCGGCCACGACGAAGAACACGATTCCGAAGATTCCGAGACGACCCTTACGAAGGGTTGTGCCGGACTTAGATTCTGTTGACATGTGTAGTTTCTCCTCATTGAGTGCGAACACAAATCGTTCATATCCGAACGACTTAAGACAAGAGTGCCGAAGTTTCTGCTCAAGGTCAAGCATTTCGCCCGATTTATTCGCCCCACATCTCGGACAAAATATTCGGACGCGGCACTTTATTCGGACACGAATGATTGGTACGGTAGCCACATGACCGAATTGCACGGATTCTTTCCCCCTTTGACCCCCACCGGCAAGAGCAGCCTCATGCCGAAGATGCCCTGGTACTACTCGGGCACGCTTCTGACTGTGGAGTACCGCACCGACCCCGCGAACGTGCGCGCGATTCTTCCGCCCGAACTCGACCTGGCCGACGACGACCCGGGCGCCGTCGCTTTCATCTGGGCCGACTGGCAGTCCTGCAGCGAGGGGGGTGCCGAACTGCTCGATCCCGTGCGATCGCAATATCTTGAAGCGTTCGTCGTCGTCCGTTGTCAATACGAAGGCGTCACCTATAGCCGCTGCGTCGCCATTTGGGTGACGAAAGATTTCGCCATCGCCCGTGGCTGGTTTCAGGGGTACCCCAAGAAGCTGGGCAACATCGCCGTCACGCGCATCTTCAACCACGGCAAAGCGAGTCCGCGGCTCGAAAACGGAGCGAAGCTCGGAGCGAGTGTGTCGGCGTACGACCACCGTCTCGCATCTGCCGTTGTCACCCTGCGCGAACCCGCCGAAACCAACGGTTTCGTCAACGGTCACAAGATGCTGCACTCGAGGTTCATGCCTTCCATAACGCCGGGCTTGGGGAATTCGCTCGACCAACTCATTGCGATGGGTGGCGTCGATGCCGACCTCGGGCAACCGTGGAAGGGCGAAGCCGAGCTGCACCTCTCGGATTCGCAGTGGGACGAACTCGATTCGATCCTCCCTGTCAAGGAAATCATCGCGGGTTATTACCGCGAGGTCGGTGTGACCTTCAATGGCGGTGCGCTCATCGCCGACAGCTCCAATCCAACGATTTAAATCAGTGGGTGAACGACTGCGGCCCCCGATTCGTCGGGGGCCGCAGTCGTTCAATGCCGGTTTAGAACTCTTCGATGTACTCGTCGAGTTCCCACTGGGTGACGATTCGATCGTCCGCGGCGCTGTGCGCTTGCTGATAGCGGGAAATCTCATCGCGCTTCATGGCAAGGAATACGCCAACTAGCTCCGGCGCCAACTGGTCGTGCAAGTTCGCATTCGCTTCGAGTGCGTCGAGGGCTTCCGTTAAGGTTGCCGGAAGAACCGGCGCGTCCTCGTTGTCGTATGCCATTCCGACGGCGTCATCGGGGCACGGCAACTTGCGCGTAATTCCGTCGAGCGCAGTGGCAAGGATTCCCGCGATGACGAGATACGGGTTCGCGGCGCCGTCACCCACTCGAACCTCGAGGCGAGTTCCGCCACCTCGTTCCGGCGGCACGCGAACCATGCACGAGCGGTTGTCGTATCCCCAGTTCGCACGGTACGGCGCCAGAGTGTCGGGGCCGAGACGCTTGAATGCGTTCACCGTCGGGTTCGTCAGTGCCGTCAGAGCGGCGGCATTTGCGGTGACACCGGCGATCATTGCTCGTGCGGTTTCGGACAGATTGCCCTTGCCGTCGTGCATCGTGTTGGTGCCCTTCATGTCTGTCACCGAGAAGTGAAGGTGGAACCCGCTACCGCCCTCGTCGTTCCAGGGCTTACCCATGAACGTTGCGTGCTGACCCGTTCGATGAACGATGTCCTTGATCGCCGTCTTAAACAGGAACGTCCGATCGGCGGCGTCGAGCGCTTCGGAGTGCCACAGGTTGATCTCGTACTGGCTGGGGCTGAACTCGTGGTTGCCCGCAAACACCCCGATGTCCATTTGATCGAGCATTCGCATCAAATGAAGGAACGTGCCTCTGGGGTCGACGAGGGCGCCGGTGGTGTACACCCGGCCCGTCTGGGTCAGGCTGCGTTCGAACCCGCCACCGGCGAGTCGGTTGGCAATGTAAAACTCGAGCTCGGGGCCGACGATCGGCTTTAGCCCGATGGCGTGATACCCCTGGATGACCTTGCGCAACACTTCGCGCGGCGAAAACATGTTCGCTGCGCCGTCGGGCTTCAGCGAATCGATAACGACGTATGCGACGCCCGGCTCCCACGGCATCGGCGTGATCGTTTCGGGGTCTAGCTGACTGACCATATCTTGAAGACCATCGGCAAGGATGTCGCCGGCTTCGATGACATCGCCGCGAGTGTTGGTGACCCAAACGCCTTCACAGAAAGCCGGTCCGTTCTCCGCCGATTTTTCCATTTGGCTGACGAGAACGTCCTTCGACCGGCAAACCCCGATGACGTCGGAATAGACGAATCGCAGGACGTCAATCCCGCGCGATTGCAGGTCGGCCTTGATGGCCTTCAGGTTGTGCTTCATTGCAACTCCTTGACTGGTCGCGTTCCCGAACTACTTCGTTAGGGCTCAAACGAAATACTAATATGGTGTCACGCCAGAATGGAAGCGGAAAGGGAAAAATGAAGGCACTTTTTGTTCAACACGACCACGTGTCGCCGCCCGGTCCGGTTGCTGAACGGTTGCAACACCACGGATATGACACGGTCGAGACGCTCGTCGTGCCCGAAACGAACTTCCGCGAACCCAACGTGGCGTTCGAATT
>JBIILU010000001.1:0-117518 GCA_044338315.1 Microbacteriaceae bacterium
CCGCTGAAAGCATCTAAGCGGGAAGCCGGCCTCAAGATGAGATTTCCATGACCTTCGAGGTCGAGAGGCTCCCAGTAGACGACTGGGTTGATAGGCTGGATGTGGAAGCGAGGACTAAAGACTCGTGAAGCTGACCAGTACTAATAAGCCGATGACTTGATTACTTTCTATGTTTTGTATAACGCTCGCGTCCACTTTGTGGTTCTTGATTGACGGTCGAGAACTGCGCACTCAGATCCAGTAATGGATACGTTTGAGTGCCGAAGACTGATAAATCAATAGTGTTTCGGCGGCCATAGCGGTGGAGAAACGCCCGGTAACATTCCGAACCCGGAAGCTAAGACCACCAGCGCCGATGGTACTGCAGGGGAGACCCTGTGGGAGAGTAGGACACCGCCGGACTTAATTTAGACAATGGCCACCCCTATGGGGTGGCCATTGTCATTTAACAGGAGAATTCATGAACGACGAGAATCGTCAAAGCGGAGACCGCGATCGCGGTCCCCGTAAGCCTGGTACCGGGCGGCCGAGTGGCGGCCGTCCTGCATCGGGTCGACCCGGCGCAGGCAAGCCTTCGGGCGAGCGCAAACCGTATAGCCGCGACGGGAAACCGGGCGATCGGCCCGCGCGTCCCGCACGTGATGGCGAGCGTAAGCCGCATTCGCGTGATGATAAGCCTGCTGGTGAACGCAAGCCCTGGTCTCGAGACGGCAAACCAGCCGACGGTGAACGCAAGCCGTGGTCGCGGGATGGCAAGCCTGCTGATGGAGAGCGCAAGCCGTGGTCGCGGGATGCGAAGCCCGGCGATCGGCCCGCGCGACCCGCACGTGATGGCGAGCGAAAGCCGTATTCGCGTGATGGCAAGCCTGCTGATGGCGAGCGTAAGCCGTGGTCGCGTGATGCTAAGCCTGGCGATCGGCCGGCACGACCGGCTCGCGATGGCGAGCGGAAGCCGTATTCGCGTGACGGCAAGCCTGCTGGCGAGCGCAAACCTTATTCCCGCGACGGTAAGCCTGCTGGTGAACGCAAGCCCTGGTCGCGCGATGGAAAACCTGCTGATGGCGAGCGTAAGCCGTGGTCTCGCGATGCCAAGCCCGGCGATCGACCCGCACGACCTCCCAGAGATGGTGAACGTAAGCCCTGGTCGCGTGACGGCAAGCCCGGCGCTGACCGCGGTGGCAGCGATCGTCCACGCCGAGACTTTGAAACGAATCCGCTGACCCCTTTTGAACTGAAGAGGCGCGAAGAGCGCGCCCTAGAACCGGAACTCGAGTCGCAGTTCACCGGTACTAACCTCGATCGAGCGGTTGTTCGAGACACGTCGACGCTCAACGAGGACAACAAGATCATCGTGGGGAAACACCTCGAATCGGCTGCGTTCTTTGTCGATACGGACCCCGAGCGGGCACTGCAGCACGCGCTGGCCGCCAAGCGTCGGGCGTCGCGGCTTGCCGTTGTCCGCGAAACCGTTGGAATCATGGCGTACGTCACCGAAGATTTTGCGCTCGCTCTGGCCGAACTGCGCACCGCGGCCCGCATTTCGGGTTCGAATGAGCAGATTGGTCTGATCATCGACTGCTTACGAGCACTTGACCGCGCCGAGGAGGGGCTGAAACTTGCCCGCGATTTCGATCGCACGACCCTGCCGCGCGAAGCGCGAATCGACCTCGCCATTGTGTTGTCGGGGATTCGGCTGGATCGGGGCGAAACCGAGCGCGCGTTTGCGGAATTGCAGATTGCCGAACTCGACCCGACGAACGCCACGAGCGAGAGTGTCGGACTGTTCGATGCAAACGCCGAAGTACTCGAAGAGCTGGGGCGGACCGACGAAGCCGCGAAGTGGCGGAAATACGCCCGCATGACCGAGGCGCACTATGCGCCGGATGAAGAGATGACGATTACGACCGAATATCTCGAGCCGGATCCGTCAACATTTGACGTCACCGAAGAAGGCGACTCGGATGTCGTTGACGACATCGCGGCCGAGGAGCCGGTCGAAGGCGAGGAAGCGGAGGAGAAGACTCCGTGACCCCGCTCGACGGCACGGACGTTCTGTTCGCGGACCTTGACGGTGTCATCTACACGGGCGAGTCCGCTGTCCCGCACGCCGTTTCCGCGCTGACCGCTGCAGCGCAGTCGGTGCGCGTCGCGTATCTGACCAACAACGCATCGCGCACCCCCGAGAGCGTTGCTCAACACTTGCGCGACCTCGGGCTCACGCTCGACGCGACCGACGTGGTGACCAGCCCGCAGGCTGCGGTAAAGATTCTCGCAACGCTCGTGCCCGCCGGTTCGACGATTTTGGTTGTCGGTGGCGAGGGGCTCATCAGCGAAGTCACCAACGCGGGGTTCCGCGTCACCGAGTCGGCAACCGATAATCCCGCCGCGGTGATTCAGGGGTTTGCCCCGACCGTCGGTTGGGTGCATCTCGCCGAAGCGTCCTTTGCACTACACACCGGCATCCCGTGGGTTGCGACGAACACGGACTGGACGATCCCGGTTGCCCGCGGAGTCGCCCCCGGAAACGGCACGCTCGTGTCCGCGGTGCACCTCGCCGTCGGGCGTCTTCCCGTCTTCGCGGGAAAACCGGAGCGCGCAATGTTTGACCTCGCGTCCGAGCGCTTCGACGCGCGCAACGCGCTCGTCATCGGAGATCGGCTCGACACCGACATTGCAGGAGCGAACCGGGCGGGGATGCGCAGCGCCCTCGTTCTGACGGGGATTGACGGACCCAAACAGGTACTCGCCGCGACTCCTGACCAGCAACCCACGTACATTCTTGGTGACCTGCGCGAACTGTCGCAACCGTATCCGGAGGCAATCGTCACGGAGAAAGCCGGCACCGTCACCGTGGCGGTCGGAAAATCTGTCGTGACCATGACCGGCAACGTCGTCAGCGCACACAAAAAAGGCAAGAATTCCCTCGACCTGTTGCGCGCCGGCGCGACGGCAATTTATCGTTCGGGACTGCGAATTTACGGCCTCGACGTCGACCCCGCGATATATTCGTGAGCATGGATAACGAGCAGAAACGCCCGACCGTGGAGCAGATCAACGAACTCCCGCTCGAGCAGCGCGCCGCGGCATTCGCCGACCTCGAGCGTGCACTGCGCGATCGACTTGATGACCAGTCCCGCTGAGTTTCCCCGGCTAGACCTCGCCCTCGTTGAGCGCGGTCTGGCTGACTCGCGGACCAGGGCGGCTCGGCTCATCGATTCGGGTGACGTCCAGGTTGATGGCCGCATCATTTCCAAAGCGGGCTTCCGCGTCGGACCTGACTCGAACATTGATGTGACCGCGTTGACGCGCTGGGTGGCACGCTCGGCGCTCAAGCTGCTCGCCGCGTGTGAACGGTTCGACATCGACTATCGCGGAAAGACGGTCCTGGACATCGGCGCCTCCACCGGCGGGTTTACCGAGGTCGCGTTGTCCCGAGGTGCCGTGAGGGTCGTCGCACTCGATGTCGGCCACGACCAATTGCATCCGCGAATTCGTGACGATTACCGCGTAGTCGTGCGCGAGGGCGTGAACGCCCGAATTCTTGTCAGTGACGAAGTTGAATCGTGGGGCGTGACGCAAATCGATGACGTCGTCGTTGACGTCAGTTTCATCTCCCTCACGCACATCATTCCCGCGCTCGTCGCGGCTCTCGGCACCTCGTTCCGATATGTCGTTCTCGTGAAGCCGCAGTTCGAGGTCGGCAAAGGCAATCTGGTCGACGGCGTCGTGCGGGATGCGGCGAAACGGACCGCCGCGCTTGATGCTGTGTGCGAATCTCTCGTCGCAGCCGGCCTGCCCATCTCGGGAATCATGGCGTCACCCATCGACGGTGAGCACGGAAATCGTGAAGCGCTTGTGTACGGCGACCCCACAATGTCGTTGGATGCGGGAGAATGGAAGGACCTGGTCGAATCGACGTGGAAGGAGTGAGCACATGACGCGTTCGTTCCTGATCATCGCGCACACGGGTCGCCCCGCATCGTTGGATGCTGGAATCGTTGTGGCACGACAGCTTGCCGCGGCGGGCGTCCAGGCCGTGTGTCTCGATTCGCAGCACCCCGCGCTGACCGCGACATCCGATGTGACGTTCCTGCAGCTTGAGAAGGAAGTCGCGGCCGCAGATATCGAACTGGTCGTGTGCCTCGGTGGTGACGGAACAATTCTCAAGGCCGCCGAGAGTATGCGCGGTTGCTCGGCCCCTCTCCTCGGCGTCAATATGGGTCACGTCGGTTTCCTCGCCGAACTCGAGGCCGAAGACCTCGAATCGGTCGTTGCGCGAATTCTCGCGAAGGACTACACCGTCGACGAGCGGCTTACCCTCGACGTCACTGTCGAACTCGAGGGGAAAACGGTATTTGAGACCTGGGCGCTCAACGAAGCAAGTGTCGAAAAGCTTGCACGCGAGCGCATGATTGAGGTCGTCATCGCCATCGACGACCGCCCCATTTCGACTTTCGGTTGCGACGGGGTCATCCTGTCGACGCCAACCGGCTCGACCGCGTATTCGTTCTCGGCGGGAGGGCCCGTTGTCTGGCCCACGGTCGAAGCGCTGATCATGGTTCCGCTGTCGGCTCACGCGCTGTTTTCGCGCCCGATGGTGACAACTCCCGACTCGACGCTGACCGTCGATATTCTCGACCGAAATGGCGCCTCGGGCGTGCTGTGGTGTGACGGACGCCGAACCCACGTGCTGGCACCGGGGTCTCGGGTGACCGCGCGCCGGTCGGACACTCCCGTCCGCCTCGCACACACGCATTCGGGTCCGTTCTCCGAACGGCTCGTCCAGAAGTTTTCGTTGCCCACCGAGGGGTGGCGCGGAAGTACCCGATGATCAACGAGATTTCGATTCGCGACCTCGGGGTCATCAAGTCAGCCGTGCTTCGACTCACTCCCGGGTTCACCGCCGTAACGGGCGAGACAGGCGCGGGAAAGACCATGGTGGTCACCGCTCTCGGTTTACTGCTCGGAGAACGCGCGGATTCCGGTGTCGTTCGTCACGACGCCAGTCGCGCCCAGGTTGACGGACGGTGGCGAATCGATTCGACCGAAATCGCCGCGGCGGTTGATTCCCTCGGCGGGGTCGTCGAAGACGGCGAGCTCATCGTGTCGCGGTCCGTGTCGAGCGAAGGACGTTCCAAGGTCGTCATCGGCGGAGTCGCTGCGCCCGTCGGCGCCCTCGGCGAGCTCGGCGAGCACCTCGTCGCAATTCACGGACAGAGCGACCAACTGCGTCTTCGATCGCAGACGGCACAGCGCGACGCGGTCGACCGTTTCGCCGGCGAATCCGTTCGTGGCGTTTTGCGCCAGTACCAAGAGGTTTTCCGCCGGTGGACCGAATCGGCCGCGCGGCTGGAGCAATTGACCCGCGATGCGGAAGCCCGTCGACGCGAGGCCGATGAACTTCGCGCAGCGGTTGTCGAAATTGATGGAGTCCAACCCGTAGCCGGTGAGGACGAAAGACTCAAGTCGGTTATTGAACGTCTCGCCAACAGTGACGATTTGCGTCGCGCCGCGCAAGAGGCGCACGAAGCCCTGTCGGCCGAGGACTCGGAATTTGATGCAGTGTCCCTGCTGGAGAACGCTCGCAAGGCGCTGGAGCGCGTGGTCGGGCACGACGCAACCGTCGCGGCGCTCATCACGCAACTGTCCGAAGCGTCGATCATCGTTCGGGATGCCGCGCAGTCGGTGGCCCTGTATGCAAACGGCCTCGACGTCGAGGGCGAAGACATTGAAACCGTTCAGGCACGAGTTGCGGTGCTCAATGCGCTCGCTCGCAAGTACGGGCCGACGCTCGCCGATGTCCTGGTTATGTGGTCGACGGCGTCCGATCGGCTGATGGAACTCGACCGAACCGGTGACGAAATCGGTGAACTCACCGCGGTGGTCGAGGCCGACCGTAACGAGATGGAGCGGCTTGCCGTCGCGGTCACGGACGCGCGGACCGACGCGGCGACACGATTGTCACGGAATGTCACCGAAGAATTGCACCACCTCGCGATGCCCACCGCCGAGTTTGTTGTTGCCGTGTCGACGGGCACCGAATTTCACGTGCACGGCCGCGATACCGTCGATATGCTGCTGCGCCCGCACCCCGGTGGAGACCCAAAGCCGGTGACAAAGACCGCCTCCGGCGGCGAACTGTCTCGAGTGATGTTGGCCATCGAGGTGGTCATCGCGGGAACCGACACCGTTCCCACACTCGTATTCGACGAGATCGATGCGGGTGTTGGCGGTTCCAGTGCGATTGAAATTGGTCGTCGGCTCGCGAAGTTGGCCGAAACGGCTCAGGTCATCGTGGTCACACACCTACCGCAGGTCGCCGCTTTCGCCACCAACCACCTGCGCATCGTGAAGGACACGAGCGGCGAGGTTACCGAATCGACCATCACCGCATTGACCGGCGACGAGCGCATCGAGGAGATGGCGCGACTGCTGTCGGGAACCGATTCGGACAACGCCCGGGCCCACGCACGCGAAATGCTCGAATCTGCATCTCTTGGGCGTGGCGCACGCGGTTAATTCGTCTTTTCGTGGGTTCGAGAGATACAGTTAAATCCCGTGGTGAGGGATACAGATTTTGACTCCAAACGGGTCGTGACACGACACATATTCGTGACCGGTGGAGTCGTCTCCTCCCTCGGAAAAGGCCTCACCGCCGCCTCTCTCGGGAACCTCTTGACGCGTCGTGGATTGCATGTCGTCATGCAAAAGCTTGACCCGTATCTCAATGTCGACCCGGGGACAATGAATCCGTTCCAACACGGAGAGGTCTTCGTCACCGATGACGGCGCCGAGACCGACCTCGACATCGGACACTACGAACGCTTCCTCAACATCAACCTCGATCGGGCTGCGAACGTCACGACCGGCCAGATTTATTCGCGCGTGATTGAGCGGGAGCGGCGCGGCGAATACCTCGGCGACACCGTCCAGGTCATTCCCCACATCACCGACGAGATCAAGCGACGACTGCGACTTCAAGCAGACCTCGATCCGACCCCCGATGTGATCATCACAGAAATCGGTGGAACCGTGGGTGACATCGAGAGTCAACCGTTCATCGAGGCGGCGCGCCAAGTACGCCACGAACTCGGGCGCAAAAACGTTTTCTTCGTTCACGTATCGCTCGTGCCGTTCATGGGGGCGTCGGGCGAACAAAAGACCAAGCCCACTCAACACTCCGTCGCGGCACTTCGGTCAATCGGTATCCAGCCCGACGCGCTGGTTCTGCGCTCGGACAGGCCGGTCACCGCGGCGAACAAGCGCAAGATTGCGCTGATGTGTGACGTGGATGAGGACGCGGTCGTTAACGTCGTCGACGTCCCCTCGATTTATGACATTCCCGCGATGCTGCACTCGCAGGGTCTCGACCAATACATCGTTGATGAATTGCGATTCGAGAAGGCCGGCGAAGTCGACTGGAACGGTTGGTCCGAACTGCTCGACACGGTCCACAACCCCAAGGGCACGGTATCGATTGGGCTTGTTGGAAAATACATCGACCTGCCCGATGCGTATCTCTCGGTCACCGAAGCGCTCAAGGCTGGCGGGTTTGCCAACGACGTTGCGGTGGACATCACGTGGATCCCTTCTGATACGTGCGAAACACCAGAAGGTGCTGCCGAAGCCCTCGCCGACCTGGACGGCATCCTTGTGCCCGGCGGATTCGGTGTCCGCGGGATTGAAGGAAAACTCGGTGCGTTGAAGTACGCGCGGGAAAACATGATTCCCACTTTGGGCATCTGCCTTGGGCTCCAGTGCATGGTCATCGAATTCGCCCGAAACGTTGTGGGTTTGGCGGGGGCGTCCTCGAGCGAATTCGATCCCGACACAGAATTCCCCGTGATTGCGACGATGGCCGAACAGGTGGACATCATCGCGGACGGCGACCTGGGCGGAACCATGCGTCTGGGACTTTTCGAAGCCGCGCTGGCCAAGGGATCCGTCGCGGCTTCGGTTTACGGAGCGAAGACAGCGTTCGAGCGTCACCGTCATCGCTACGAAGTCAACAATCGTTTCCGCGATCAGATCGCGGCAGCGGGACTGTCGTTCTCGGGAACCAGTCCGGACGGCAGCCTGGTCGAATTCGTCGAGCTGCCCGCGGACGTCCACCCGTATTACATCGCCACACAGGCGCACCCCGAGCTCCGGTCACGACCGACCGCCGCGCACCCGCTCTTCGCCGGGCTCATTGCCGCTGCTCGCGAACGCCACACCTCGGACGTCCTCGACGTCGACTACGGCGACGGACTCTAAATGCCGTCTGAGGTACCCGGCCTCGTAGAACGGTTCCTGCGCCACACGGCGATGGAAAGAGGGCGAAGTGCCAACACGGTTTCCGCGTACCGACGTGATCTGGAGCGGTGGGCCGCTCGGTTGGGAACACGGCGACTTGAATCCGTGTCGTCCGTGGACGTCACCGACCACCTCGCCGCTCTTCGCACGGAGGGGCTTGCGTCGGCATCAATCACCCGTGCGCTCTCGTCCATTCGCTCGTTTCACCGGTTTCTTGTTTCCGAGGGGCTCGCGGCGATTGACCCAACGGGTTCGGTGCTGGCGCCCGGCCGCGCTCAGCGTTTGCCGAAAGCGTTGACGATTGAACAAGTCAGCACCCTGTTGGAATCAACGCCGACGGATAGCCCAACGGGTTTGCGCGACCGCGCCCTGCTCGAACTGCTCTACGCGACGGGCGGCCGGGTCTCCGAAGTCGTCACGCTCGCGGTCGACGAGGTTCGCCCCGACGAGGTGAGCGATGTGATTACGCTGACAGGTAAGGGCAACAAGCAGCGAATCGTTCCGCTCGGAGCGTTTGCTCGTGACGCAATCGACGCGTACCTGGTTAGAGGCCGTCCGGCGCTGATCGCGCAGGGCCGCGGAACGCCGATGCTGTTCCTCGGGGCGCGGGGTGGACCGCTGTCACGGCAAAACGCTTTCCTCATCATTCGGGCAGCCGCCGAACGGGCCGGCATTACCCAGACGATTTCGCCGCACACACTGCGGCACTCGTGCGCCACGCACCTGTTGCGCGGTGGTGCGGACATCCGTGTCGTTCAGGAGATACTGGGGCACGCCTCCGTTGCGACAACCCAGATCTACACCCTCGTCACCCGCGAGGCGCTCAACGAGGCGTACCGCACCTCTCATCCCCGCGCACACTAGACGGTTGGGCGCCACAGGTTAGGATTAACCTATGTCCGACTTTCCCGTGCCTGCACCGCTGACGAGCCACGGTCCTGCACGCGTCATCGCGCTGTGCAATCAAAAGGGTGGCGTCGGCAAGACGACGACGACGATCTCACTGGCCGGCGCGCTCGTTGAGTACGGCCGCAAGGTTCTCGTGGTTGACTTTGACCCGCAGGGCGCGCTCACCGCGGGGCTCAGCGCCACCGCACACGATGTGCCAACGATTTACGACCTGCTGATCGGCTCGCAGTATGGGATTCGCGACGCGATTCAGGCGACCAAGATCGAAAACCTGCACATCATCCCGGCCAACATCGACCTGTCGGCTGCCGAAGTGCAGCTGGTCAACGAAGTTGCTCGTGAAAGCATCCTGCTGACCGTGCTTAAACCCGTTCTCAACGAATACGACGTCATTCTGATTGACTGCCAGCCCTCACTGGGACTGCTTACTGTCAACGCGCTCACGGCCGCGCACGGCGTGCTCATCCCGCTTGCGTGTGAATACTTCGCACTCCGGGGAGTTTCGCTCCTGCTCGACACTATCGACAAGGTGAAACAACGCCTCAACCCGAACATTCAGGTCGACGGCATCGTTCCGACGATGTACGACCCGCGCACCCTGCACTCGAAAGAGGTTCTCGATCTCGTGCGCCAGAACCTCGGGGACATGGTTCTCAAATCGACGATTAAGCGCACGGTCAAGTTTCCCGACTCCACGGTCGTCGGTAGCCCGATCACCCTGTTCGCCCCCGATCACCCCGCTGCGAACGAGTACCGCGAGTTGGCCCGAGAACTGATTTCTCGTGGAAAGATTGCCTGACGCCGAGGACGGCTTCCGCGTCAGTCTGACGAACTTCGACGGACCGTTCGACCTTCTCCTGTCGCTCATCTCGAAACACGAGATGGACATCACCGAGGTGAGCCTTGCTGCGGTGACGAATGACTTCATCGCATTCCTCAAAGATCTCGACGGCTCGGCGGAACTGGATGCCGCGAGCGAGTTTCTCGTCGTTGCCGCGACGCTACTCGACATGAAGATTGTCGGGCTGCTGCCCGCAGGTGAATACGCCGATGCGGAGGACGTTGCCGTACTCGAAGCCCGGGACCTGTTGTTTGCCCGTCTCTTGCAATACCGAGCGTTCAAAGAGGTTTCGGGGTGGTTTGCGATTCGCGTCGAGGCGGAATCGGCGCGCAACCCGCGTGCCGTGCGTCTAGAGGACAAGTTCCGCGAGCGAACCCCCGATTTGGTCTGGACGACGTCGCTCGACGACTTCCACATGCTCGCACTTTTGGCGCTGGCCCCGCGGGAAATTCCGATGATCGGACTGGACCACCTGCACGCCCCACTCGTTTCGGTGCGCGAGCAGGCCGCGTATATCGTCGCCATGGTGCGCACCGGTCCGATGACGTTTCGCCAGTTGATTGCGGGCGCGGACCAAAAGGGTGTCGTCGTCGCCCGTTTCCTCGCCGTTTTGGAGTTGTACCGCCAATCCGCCGTGTCGTTCGAGCAGATCGAACCGCTCGGTGAACTCACCATCCGTTGGACCGCTGACACGTGGTCCGACGAAAACCTTGTCACCCTGGGAGCCGAATATGGACAGTGAACTTGAACGCCAGCTCGAGGCGATACTCATGGTCGCCGATGAGCCGCAGAGTCTCGTCTCGCTCGCGACAGTTTTGGAGACTCCGGTCGCGGAGGTCAAGGCCGCAATAGCGCGACTCGTAGCTGATTTCGACGGCTTGTCCGGAGGCCTGCGACGCGGTTTCGAATTGCGGGAAATCGGTGGGGGATGGCGCATCTACGTGCGCGAAGACTACGACGACCTGGTCCGCGACGTTGTGCACGCCCAAAACGCGAGCAAGCTGTCCCAGCCCGCGCTCGAGACTCTCGCCGTGATCGCCTACAAGCAGCCCGTCACACGGGCACAGGTGTCGGGCATCCGTGCGGTGAACGTCGATTCCGTCGTCCGTACTCTCGTTGGACGCGGGCTCATCACGGAAATGGGCAGCGACACAGAAACCGGAGCGATCCTTTACGGAACGACCGATTTGTTGCTGACCCACCTCGGAATCGACTCCCTCGAACAGCTTCCCCCGGTGTCGGAACTGCTCGACGACGGTTCCGGTGGTTTCGACGATGCCAACTGAGCGCCTGCAGAAAGTTCTTGCCGCCGCCGGAGTCGCGTCGCGTCGCGCGAGCGAAAATCTCATCGTCGCCGGAAAAGTGACGGTCAACGGAACTGTCGTCACCGAACTCGGGTCGCGCGTCGACCCAGAGGTGGACAAGATCACCGTCAACGGCGCCCCGGTTCAGGTCGACGTGTCGATGCGCTACGTGATGCTCAACAAGCCGACGGGTGTCGTGTCCACACTGGCGGACGAGAACGGACGTCGAGACCTCACCGAGTTCACGTCTCAGTTTGACGAGCGACTGTATAACGTTGGACGACTCGACGCCGAAACCTCCGGTTTGCTGATTCTCACCAACGACGGCGCCATTGCGCACGTCCTCGCGCATCCGTCTTTCGAGGTCACCAAGACGTATCTTGCCAAAGTGGAGGGTGAAGTCACGCCCTCGACACTGCGCCAGATGAAGTCGGGTGTCGAGCTGGATGACGGACCCATCGCCGTCGATGGTGTCGCGGTCAAGGGGGAACCGTCGCGCGGCCAAACGATTCTCGAACTCACGTTGCACTCCGGTCGTAATCGCATCGTGCGCCGATTGTGCGCGGCCGTCGGCCACCCCGTCGTCGAACTGCATCGCAAGAGTTTCGGTCCGGTGACGCTGGGAGCCCTCGGGTCAGGGGCGATGCGGGACCTCAGTAAGGTTGAAGTGAGCAGTATTTTGGCGCTTGCAGGCGATTCGGAAGGGGACACCGCATGACTTCGTCGCGCGTTGTTGGACCCGTTCGCATCGTCGGAACGGGACTTTTGGGAACCTCGATCGGTCTTGTTTTGCGCCGTCAGGGCGTCGAGGTGTCGCTCGTTGATGCGTCGCCGACAGCGGTGAAACTGGCGAGCGAATACGGTGCCGGCAGCGCCGCGACGGACTCCGATTCACCCGCCCTCATCGTCGTCGCGACCCCTCCGGATGTTGTTGCGGACGTCGTTGCCGCCGAAATTGTGCGTTTTCCGAACGCCATCGTCACCGATGTCGCGAGCGTCAAGGGGTCGGTGCTCGACTCTTTGGAATCGCGTGGAATCGACCTGTCCACCTATGTCGGTTCACACCCGATGGCGGGTCGCGAACGCGGAGGAGCAGTTGCTGCTCGGGCCGACCTGTTCACGGGTCGCGCCTGGATTGTCTGCGGCCGGCCTGGTGTCTCGGAAGAGACCGTGTCCCACGTGACTGCGCTTGCGGAGGCGTGCGGCGCAAACGTTGTTGAATTGAACACTGCCGACCACGATGCCGCTGTCGCCCTGGTCAGCCACGTCCCGCAGATTGTGGCGTCGGCTGTTGCATCGAGCCTGGTGGGGGTCCGTGACGATTACGTCACCCTCGCGGGCGGTGGCTTGCGCGATGTGACCCGCATTGCCGCGTCGGACCCGACGCTGTGGGTTCAGATTCTTTCGGCGAACTCCGCCGAGGTCGCCGGGATTCTGCGCGGCATTCGCGACCAGCTCGATTCCGTTCTTTCCGCGCTCGATTCAGGCACGGCCACTGCGGTACTCGCCGATCTGCTGGCGACGGGAAACAACGGGGTTGCGCGCATCCCCGGCAAGCACGGAGCCAGCGCACAGTTCGCGCAGATTCTCGTCATCATCGATGACACCCCCGGCCAGCTTGCACGCTTGTTGACGGATATTGGCGAGCTCGGGGTCAACATGGAAGACCTCCGACTCGAGCACTCGCCGGGCTCGCAGATTGGGTTCGCCGAAGTGTCGGTCGTTCCGGCCGCCGAGGACGAGCTGGTTTCCGCACTGGAGAGCCGTGGCTGGCGAATTGCGGGGGAGGGACGATGACCGCGGTCATCGCCATCGACGGTCCAGCGGGCAGCGGCAAGTCGAGCGTCTCACGCGAAGTTGCTCGTCGACTGGGATACGGATTCCTCGATACGGGAGCCGCTTATCGCGCACTGACCTGGTGGGCCCTGGACCGTGAGGTCGATGTAAACGACCACGACGCGATCGCCGCACTGCTTCCCAATTTTCCGTACGCGATTTCACTGGACCCCAACCTCGAGAACGTGCTTGTCGGCGAGATTGAGGTAACGGACGCCATCCGTGACCCGCGCATATCGCTGAACGTCAGCGCCATCGCGACAAACCCGCATGTTCGCCCGTGGATGAAGAGTTTCACCCGTTCGCTCGTCGAGCACGTGGAGTATCCCGGCGTGGTTGCCGAGGGTCGCGACATGACGACCGTCGTCTTCCCCGATGCCGAAACTCGGATTTTGCTGACCGCGCGCGAAGAGGTGCGTATCGCACGCCGTGCGGGAGAAACCGATGCGACCGCTGACATCACCGCGAGGTCCATCAACGAACGCGATGCGAAGGATTCCACCGTTGTCGATTTCACGACCGCCGCCCCCGGGGTAGCCGTCGTCGACTCGTCGGACATTGGTTTTGACGAAACTGTCGACGCGGTTGTCGGCCTGTGCACAGGAGGCAACGCGTGAGTAACGACGAACTAGACGAGTTTGGAGCCGACGACATTGTCGAGCGACTAGAGGGGATGTCGGACGCCGACGCTCTCCAGCGCACGGAAGCGCTGCGCCGCGGGCTCGAGGAATACGACCTGGACGATGACGACATCGCCGTTCTTGAATCGCAGATCGGTGATACCGACGAGGTCATCATTATGCCTGCCCTGCCGGTTTTGGCGATTGTCGGGCGACCCAACGTCGGAAAATCCGCGCTGGTCAACCGAATTCTCGGTCGCCGCGAAGCGGTGGTCGAGGACGTTCCCGGCGTAACCCGCGACCGTGTTGCGTACAAAGCCGAGTGGAATGACCGCCGATTCACGATCGTCGACACCGGCGGCTGGGAACCCGACGCCAAGGGAATCGACCTTTCCGTTGCGCAACAGGCTGAGATCGCCATCGAACTCGCCGACGCCGTTCTGTTCGTCGTCGACGCGATGGTGGGGGCAACCGCGACCGACGAACGCGTCGTCAAAATGTTGCGCGCAACGAAAAAGCCCGTCATTCTCGTCGCCAACAAGGTCGACGATGTCCGCCACGAAATCGAGGCCGCCACGCTGTGGTCGCTGGGGCTGGGAAGTCCGTGGCCCGTCTCGGCTCTGCACGGTCGCGGGGTCGCCGACCTGCTCGACAATGTTCTGACGATTTTGCCCGAGATCAGCTCGGTCGCAAAGACGGAGATTGGCGGACCTCGTCGCGTCGCCATCATCGGGCGCCCCAACGTGGGGAAGTCGTCGCTGCTCAACAAGACGGCGGGTGAAGAACGAGCCGTTGTCAACGAACTGGCCGGGACGACACGCGACCCGATTGATGAACAGATTGAACTGGGAGGCAAAGTCTGGCGATTCGTCGACACAGCGGGAATCCGCCGCCGCCAGCACATGGCTCAGGGAGCCGACTTCTACGCCTCGCTGCGAACGGCCGCCGCACTGGAAAAAGCGGAGGTTGCCGTCATCGTCCTCGATGTGACGCAGCCCATCAGCGAGCAGGACATTCGCATCGTCGATATGGCGCTCGAATCGGGACGCGCCATCGTGCTCGCGTTCAACAAGTGGGACCTGCTTGATGACGACCGTCGCCGATACCTTGAACGCGAGATTGAACAGGACCTCGCACACGTTGCGTGGGCACCGCGTGTGAACATTTCCGCGCGCACCGGACGACACCTCGAAAAGCTCGTTCCGGCGCTCGAGCTGGCGCTCGAATCGTGGGACACCCGAGTACCGACCGGGAAGTTCAACGCGTTCCTCGCCGAGCTGGCCGCAGCACACCCACACCCCGTGCGTGGTGGCCGTCAGCCGCGAATCCTGTTCGGAACTCAAGCGACCACCCGACCACCGACGTTCGTGGTCTTCACCACGCAGTTCCTCGACCCGCAGTATCGCCGTTTCATCACCCGCCGGTTGCGCGAGGTTTGGGGTTTCGAGGGGTCGCCGATCGAGATCCAGATGCGCGTTCGTGAGCGCCGCGGGCCGAAGCGATAATCGTGAACTTTCTGCCGCCTCCGCACCTGCGCGACCCCGGTGACCAGTGGGTCTATGGTCCCAACGGCGAAAAAGTCTGGGGGGCGTTCGGAGCGGCCGGTGTGTTGGTGTGGAACCGCGACACGGATTGCGTCTTGCTGCAATTGCGCGCCGAATGGTCACACCACGGTGGCACCTGGGGAATTCCCGGCGGCGCGATGCGCAAAGGCGAATCGGCCCGCGAGGGTGCATTGCGCGAGGCGCACGAAGAAGCGGGCGTCCCCGAGGAACTGCTCGAGGCAATCGATGAGTTCATCATCGACCTCGGGTTTTGGTCGTATACGACCGTCATTGCGCGAACGACCGAACACTTCGAGCCGGTCGAAAACGACCAGGAAAGCATTGACCTGCAGTGGGTGAGTCGCACGGCCGTTGAAGAATTGGAACTGCACCCGCGGTTTGGACAAAACTGGCCGCACTTGCGTGACCTGCTCGCCGGACACATCGAATAGTCTGGGATGTCCAGCACTGATTTCACAAGGATGTGACCCGTGACCGAGATTGACCGCCAGCGCCTCGCCGAGTTGTTTGACCGCGAGCGTGCAGAATTCGATGCGAGCCACCCGAAATCGAAAGCCGCCTATGCGGCCGCTGACCACCTTTTTGGCCGCGTTCCCATGACGTGGATGAACAAGAAGTCGGGCTCGTTCCCGATCTATTTTGAATCGGCGAGGGGCAACCGCGTTCTCGACATCGACGGACACGAGTACATCGATCTTGCGCTGGGGGACACCGGCTCGATGGCGGGGCACTCGGCACCGGAAGTAGTCGCCGCTGTGCAGAGGCGAATCGGTGAGCAGGGCGGTCTCACGACGATGCTGCCCACGACGGATGCCGAATGGGTTGGTGCGGAGTTGGCGCGACGATTCGGCATGGATCGCTGGAGTTTTGCGCTGACCGCAACCGATGCGAACCGCTGGGTGATTCGACTCGTTCGTGCGCTGACCGGACGCTCCAAGATTCTCTTCCACTCGTATTGTTACCACGGCTCGGTTGACGAGTCGCTCATCGTGGTGGGGCCTGATGGTCACGCGATGAGCCGCCCCGGAAACGTCGGCGAACCCGTCGATGTCCTCGAAACCAGTCGCGTCGCAGAGTTCAACGACCTCGAAGCGCTCGAGCGCGAACTCGCTCACGGCGATGTTGCCGCAGTGCTCATCGAGCCCGCACTGACCAACATCGGTATCGTCCTGCCGGAGCCCGGTTATCACGAGGGAGTGCGGGAGCTGACGCGCAAGTACGGCACGCTGCTCATCATCGACGAGACGCACACCTTCAGCGCAGGACCGGGCGGAATGACGAAGGCGAATGACCTCGACCCCGACATCGTGGTCATCGGAAAGGCTATTGGTGGGGGAATCCCCACTGCCGCCTACGGACTGTCGGCAGATTTCGCCGAGAAAGCCCTCGCGCGTGACGATCTCGACCTCATCGACATGGGTGGCGTTGGCGGGACTCTCGCCGGAAACCCGCTTTCCGTCGCGGCGATGCGCGCGACCCTCGAGCACGTGCTGACAGAGGACGCGTTCTCGCACATGATTGCCACGTGTGACGTCTTCACCGCCGGGATGAACGACATTTTTGACAAGTACGACTTGCCGTGGTCGATCAACCAGCTTGGCGCCCGATGCGAATACCGTTTCGCCAAGCCGTATCCGCGAAACGGTGGGGAAGCGAACGCGGCCGCCGACGGCGACCTCGAAGACTTCCTTCACCTCTACCTCGCCAACCGGGGAATCATGCTCACACCGTTCCACAACATGGCGCTGATGTGTCCGACAACGACCGTTGCGGACGTCGAGAAGCACCACGACGTATTCGAAAAGGCGATTCGCGAACTCCTCGGCGTCTAGTTTCGACCGCTCAGGCAACACTTGATAGAGTGGACAAGTTGTCCTTCGGGGCAGCGGGCTGTAGCGCAGCTTGGTAGCGCACTTGACTGGGGGTCAAGGGGTCGCAGGTTCAAATCCTGTCAGCCCGACGTAATGATGAAAGACCGATCTCGTGTCGGTCTTTCATTGTTTCTCCGGCTTTCCGGCGGTCCCCGACTTTCACTTGTTACCCTTGATGCATGCCCATCGAACGCCTCCCGTCGCGCGACACCGCTCGCCCGCAGGTGATGCCGACGGCCGAGGGTTGGACGCAACCTCTCGGCCCGGATGGCAGACCGTCACTGCAGTTCGAATCACCGCGCGGTGCCAAGCCACCCGTGCATTGGGCAGATTTGAGCACTGCGGACCGTGAAGCCACGGCCGTTGAGCTGGGGCTTCCCAAGTTCCGAGCGAAACAACTGTCCACGCACTACTTCACCCATTACACGTCCAACCCCGACCACATGACGGACCTACCGGCCGAGAACCGTGCTGACATCGTTGCCGCGACGCTTCCGCCACTACTCACCGAGGTTCGCCGCCTGAAGACAGACAAGGGCGACACCATTAAATTCCTGTGGCGACTGTTCGATGGAGCGCTCGTCGAATCGGTCCTCATGCGGTACCCCAATCGCATCACGCTGTGTGTTTCCTCGCAGGCGGGTTGTGGCATGAACTGCCCGTTCTGTGCCACTGGCCAGGCGGGATTGACGCGAAACATGTCCGCCGCGGAGATTGTCGATCAGGTCGTGCAAGCGAATCGGGCTATAGCCGACGGCGAACTTGCCGGGGTCGACGGCGAACGCCGCGTCACCAACATCGTATTCATGGGCATGGGGGAGCCGTTGGCGAACTATGCCCGCGTCATGACCTCCATCCGCGCCATGCTTGCCCCTCAGCCGAACGGACTCGGCATGTCTGCACGGCACATCACCGTGTCGACGGTCGGCTTGGTTCCCGCAATGAAGAAGCTTGCCGCTGAGGGACTCCAGTTGACTTTTGCCCTGTCACTTCACGCACCCGATGACACCCTGCGGGACGAGATGATTCCCGTCAACTCTCGGTGGAAGGTCGACGAGGCGCTCGACGCTGCGCGTGCGTATTTCGATGCGACCGGTCGACGTGTATCGATCGAATACGCGCTCATCAAGGACATGAACGATCACGGTTGGCGTGCTGACCTGCTCGCACAGAAGCTCAATGACCGTGGAACGGGCTGGGTGCACGTCAACCCGATCCCGCTCAACCCAACTCCAGGTTCGGTGTGGACCGCGTCCGAACCCGCTGTCATGCGTGATTTTGTCCGTCGCATCGAGTCGGCGGGCATTCCAACTACCCTGCGGGACACGCGTGGTAGGGAAATCGACGGGGCGTGCGGCCAGTTGGCCGCCGCAGATCCCGCCTAGCGCCCCTGCGGGCGAATCGAGCGAGTCGAGTTTCCGCCGCGGCTGCTGCGGAAGTTGTTCGCCGACTGACCGCTGCGCTCCGAGAACTTGCTCTCGGCGACGGGACGACCCGAGTGGTCACGCTGACCGCGCTGAGCGCGTTTGCGCTGCGCGTTGGCGCCGGTCGAGGAACCGCGGGGTTGCTGCTGTTGCACGGCGGCACGGGGAGCGGGCTTCACGTACTCGGCCACCTCGCCGACCAGTTCGACAACGGCGGGGGAGCCGGGTGTAACGCTCTGCGGGGTAACGGCGATTGATGCCTTGCGTAACAGAATCCCGAGGTCCTTGCGTTGTTCGGGCAGGCAGATGGTTACGACGTCACCGGCCGACCCGGCACGGGCGGTGCGACCGGAGCGGTGCAGGTACGCCTTGTGTTCGGTGGGGGGGTCGACGTGGATGACGAGTTCGACGTCGTCAACGTGAACTCCGCGTGCGGCAACGTCGGTGGCGACGAGAACCTTGACTTCGCCACTGCTGAAGGCGGCGAGGTTGCGATCGCGCGCCGGCTGCGACAGGTTCCCGTGAAGGTCCACTGCGGGGATGCCCTGCTCCGTGAGCAGCTTGGCCAGCTTCTTGGCGTGGTGCTTGGTGCGCATGAAGAGAATTCGACGTCCCGTTCCGGAGGCGAGAGTCTTGACGAGGTCTTTCTTGACGTCGGCGCCCGAAACCTCGAACACGTGGTGCGTCATCTCGACGACGGGCGAGTTCGCCTCGTCGACCGAGTGAAGAATCTCGTTCTGCAAGAACTTGGACACGAGCTTGTCCACACCGTTGTCCAGGGTTGCGCTGAACAACATTCGCTGTCCGCCGCGGGGTGTCGCCGAGAGGATACGGGTGACACCCGGCAGGAAGCCAAGGTCGGCCATGTGGTCGGCTTCATCGAGCACGGTGATCTGCACCGAATCGAGGTGAACAAATCCCTGCTTCATGAGGTCTTCGAGACGGCCGGGAGTGGCAACGATGATGTCAACTCCGTTGCGCAGCGCTTCGACCTGTCGGTTCTGAGAAACCCCGCCGAAGATGGTCATCGAGCGAAGTTTGTAGGCATCGGCAAGAGGCTGGAGCGTCGCCAGGATTTGGGTCGCCAGTTCACGCGTGGGGGCCAGAATCATTCCGGTTGGGCGTCCAGGCTTACGCGACGCGGTGCCGACGGTTTGCGCAAGGCGAATAACCATTGGGATAGAAAAAGCCAGGGTCTTTCCCGAGCCGGTTTTTCCGCGGCCGAGAACATCGCGACCCGCAAGGGTGTCTGGAAGGGTGTCGACCTGGATCGGGAAGGCGAGCTCTTTGCCATCCGCCGCGAGGACGGAGACGAGAGCTGCGGGCACGCCGAGCGCGCTGAATGTGGGGGTAGTCACAGTGGTACCTGTTTCATGATGGTGACCGACGACGCGCAAACGCGCGGAAGCGATCGGGTGGGCGAGCATGCCGGTTGGCACAGTCATTCGCCGAAGAAAAGATGTCAACCGAAATGGCCGGTGAGGGATGCGTAATTCGACGCGCACATCGAACAATCTCGAGTGCATTGCTTACAGTCTACCCGCTCTGGGGTTATTGGTCGAGCAGAGCCTTCATTTCGGCAATTTCTGCGGTCTGCGCTGCGATGATTGCCTCGGCAAGACGGGTGACGTCATCTCTCGTGGTGGTTCAGTAAACGTCCTGAGCCATCGTGATAGCGCCCTCGTGGTGCGCGATCATGTGGGTGAGAAAAAGCGCGTCGAAGTCTGCGTCACGTGCATTCCGAATGGTCGCCATGTCGTCATCGCTGACGATTCCGGGCATGTGCATCGAGTGTCCCGTGTCCATCCCCGAACCCGAGGTGTCAAGCCATCCCTGCATTTGGTCTATTTCCGGCTGTTGTGCACTTTTAATTCGGCTGGCAAGGTCCAGGATGACAGGATTCGCGGTGTTGCTTTCGGCGATGGTGGCCAGTTCGACCGCTTGTTCGTGGTGGGGAATCATCATCTGAGCAAACATGATGTCGTTCATGTCGTAGGCGGCGTTGCTGCCCGCGGAACTGGATTGACCGTCGACCGCGCAACCCGCAAGGTTTGGGCATGCACGCCGGTGTAGCGACTACTCTGGAAAGGCGATGATGCGAAAGGCCCCGTGATGACGAAAACGACCGCCAACTCCGATCCCACTGATTGGTCTTCTAAGGTTGCGATTGCGGAGGGTTTGGTTCCCGTCATCGGCCACTTGTATCGCGTACACGGAATCGTACTTTCCGTGCACGGTCGTAGCTTGCTCAACCTTTCGCCGATTGACATCGTGCGAATTCACCGCTTTGCCCGGCACATGGATGGGTCTGAGCTGCCAATCGGCGACACCGCCACAGTGCTCGAGGCATTGACGGCGCTGAAACCGGGTCCAGCGTCAATCGACGTCGCCCGCTTGCATGCCGCGTTTAGGGGAAGCGGGCAGAGCGATCTTGGCGCCTGGGTCTCGACTGAACTCTCGTCGATTGCCAACCAGCAGCCGGACGCCGACGGTAACGGTCGAGACGTCGTTCTCTACGGGTTCGGTCGTATTGGCCGATTGGTTGCCCGAATTTTGTTGGCGCGGGCTTCGGACATCCAGGGACTGCGACTGCGCGCCATCGTCGTTCGGAAAGGGGGCGACACCGACCTCGTCAAACGAGCCAGCCTGCTTCGCCGCGACTCCGTGCACGGTCCGTTCAACGGGTCGATCACGATTGACGAAGAGAAGAATCTGATCATCGCGAATGGTACGGCCATTCAGGTCATCTATGCGGATAACCCAGCCACAATCGATTACACGGCCTACGGGATTTCCGATGCGATTATCGTCGACAACACCGGCAAATGGCGTGATGAGAGCGGTCTTGCACAGCACCTCCAATCGGCAGGGGCGTCTCGTGTTCTGCTCACCGCCCCGGGCAAGGGCTCAGTGAAGAACATTGTTTACGGAATCAACCACAAGACCATTACCGACGACGACACGATTGTTTCCGCGGCGTCGTGCACGACAAACGCCATCACCCCCGTGCTCAAGGTCATTAATGACGAATATGGAGTCAGCTACGGACACGTCGAGACGGTTCACTCGTTCACGAACGACCAGAACCTCATCGACAACTTCCACAGCGGGGACCGCAGAGGCCGCTCCGCGGTTCTCAACATGGTCATTTCGGAGACCGGTGCGGCGAGCGCAGTCGCGAAAGCGTTGCCGGAACTTGCGGGCAGACTGACGGGCAACGCTATCCGTGTACCGACGCCGGACGTGTCGATGGCTATCCTCAACCTCACGCTCGACAGGGAGGTGACCAAGGACGAACTCAACGCCTACCTCCGCAACGTCGCGCTCAACTCCCCGTTACGGCACCAGATTGATTACATCGAATCCGCCGAAGTTGTCTCGACCGACTTCCTCGGCTCTCGCCGAGCGGGAATTGTCGACGGGCTCGCCACCATCACGAGCGGAAACCACGCCGTGGTTTACGTCTGGTACGACAACGAGTATGGCTACAGCCACCAGGTCGTGAGAGTCATCGAAAAGATGGGTGGGATCGTTCGCCCGTTCTTTCCGCGCGCAAAGGATTGACCGAGGCGGAGTTTGAGTGAAGGCTTAGGGGCTAGCGGCGACGACGTCGAAGAATTCCCACGCCCGCGATGACCGCACCGGCGGCAACCGCGACAAGCGCACCAAGGTTCAGATCAAGCCCAGTATCGGAGAGTTCCGATTCGTCGACCTGGGTGACTCCCCAGAGTGCCGCATTGAAATCCAAATCGGGAATACTTCCCGTAACACCGATAATCACGCCACTCGAATCGATCTCGAATTCCCCCAGCACGGCGTCTTCGACCGTGAGCGTCTGAGGTACGGTGAGCTGGCGGTCAACCGCAAGTGAGTTTGTGCCCGGCTCGTGAATCTCGGCGACAACGAGGGTTGAGTTGATTGGGCACGTCGCGTCGACGTAGCTCGTCGCAAACACCGTGTCTCCCCACGCGAAGGTCGAGTAATACCCGACAGTTGATCGTTGTTCGACACTGTAGTTGTCGACGTCGAACAAGGTTCCGCCGTTCCACGGGCCGTACAGGTCTGGCTGGTAATCGGTCACCATCGAGCGGCTAGCATCGGGGAACAACACCTCTGCGGAGATGTACTGCACCTCAGCAAGTGTCACACCGGCATCGGATTGAACACCATCGGCCGGGTCGGTAACTGAATTTGCCAGACAAAAGAATGCGTGCCACGAGAATTCGTAAGGGGCTAGACCCGCATCGATGTACCACTGCGTCTGTTCCGCGTCGGTCAGCCCGTCGTACCCGGCCGTTGACTGCACGTCGACCAGAGTGGCACCGTCAAACAAACGATACACGTATTCATCGTAATCACCATCGGGCGAGGGAATCACGGCGCCGGAGTCGTATCCGAAACCATCGTGGGCGGCCTCCCACGCGGTCGCGGTCAGTGTGGTTCCCGGAGCGACGGTGGACGTTGAGGCCGTCGAAATACCGGATACGCCAATCAGTGCGGTTGCGACGAGGGCAGAAACGAGCGAGGCGCGAAGGGCTTTCATAGTGCCACGCTACTACACGGACCGGTACGGCACGGAAAGTTAGAGAATCTCCGACAGCAGCGTCTCGATGCGCGCTTTAATCTCGTCGCGAATCGGGCGAACGGAGTCGATTCCCTGGCCCGCGGGGTCTTCGAGAACCCAGTCCTCGTAACGCTTGCCGGGGAAGAACGGGCACGTGTCGCCACAACCCATGGTGATGACGACGTCGCTTTCTTTGACGGCTTCGGTGGTGAGGATTTTCGGCTGGTTTCCGGTGATGTCGATGCCAACCTCACGCATCGCCTCGACCGCGACGGGGTTGATGGAATCGGCGGGGGCCGAACCGGCGGAAAGAACCTGAACGCGGTCGCCCGCAAGGTGCTGGAGCCACCCGGCAGCCATCTGGGACCTGCCGGCGTTGTGGACACAGACAAACAAAACGGTGGGAGTGGTCATGGCATCAACCGTAACCGCCCCCGGTGAACAGAGTGTGAACTATTTCTTCGGCGCCGCGAAGTTGGCAACAACGGCGACGAGCACGGCGCCAATAAGCTGGATGCCGATAAACGGACCGACTCCGGCGACTCCGGCCGTCGTGAACGAGTCCGTGAACATGTGCCCGAACGTGACGGCGGGGTTAGCCATGCTCCCGGTCGGAGTGAGCAGAATTGCGGTTCCGATCCACAGCGGGACGAGGACATTGAGACCCTCGCCACCCTTGCGGCGGATCATTGTGACGATGATGCCGACGAGGACGACGGTGCAGAGCAGTTCACTTCCGAGCAGCGCTGCGGTGGGGACAGACCCCTGCGTCGTTGCAATCAGGTCAGCACCCCAGAGGAAGTTTGCGCTTACGGCGGCGATAAATGCACCGAGCAGCTGAGCACCAATATACGGAACCGCCACGGATGTTTTGGAGTGACCGGCGATGGTCAAACCGATGGTCACAGCGGGGTTGAAGTGCCCGCCGGAAATGGGGCCGCCGATGGTGATTCCGATCGCAAGCGCAAGTGCGCTGACAATGGCGATTCCAAGCAGTGTGATGCCGGGGTTGCCCGTCAGAATGTCGAGTTGATATCCGGTTCCGATTTGCGCAATGACCAACAGAGCGGTTCCGAGGAATTCAACGAGGAGGGATCGAGTGAGTGTTGTCATGGCATCAGCGTAACGAGCGGGGAAGGGGATACGAGTGAAGGAAACGCGGAACGGTGGCGTCCAGAGGGCTCCCTTCAATCTGGTAAGGTAAGCCTTACCTCGTCAATCTGGAAATACCGACCTGCCGAGGCGGAGAAACTTATGCTCGCCAATTTCCTCATCGGACTTCGCGAAGGACTCGAAGCGAGTCTCATCGTCGGGATTCTCATCGCGTTCGCGGTTCGATCAAACCGCCGCCACGTCATCCCCGTCATTTGGGGAGGAGTCGCCGCGGCAATTGCGTTGTCGGCAGCGACCGGCGCATTCCTGCTCTTTGGGCTCGGTGAGGCCGGTGAAGCGTTCGAGCCAATCCTGTCCGGTGCACTTTCCGTGCTCGCCGCCGGGTTGATCACGTGGATGGTGTTCTGGATGGCAAAGACCGCGCGCAACCTCAAGAGTTCGCTCGAAGGAAACCTCGAAAACAGTTTTGGCCGCAACTCGTTTGCGGTCGCGCTTGTCGCCTTTTTTGCCGTCGCGCGCGAAGGCGTCGAAACGGCGCTCTTCATGTGGGCTTCCGTGAAGGCATCGGGTGAATCGGTCGCAGCAACCGCGGTTGTGATTCTGGGGATACTTGTCGCAACCGGGCTCGGCTGGCTCTTCTACCGCGGCGCCTTGACGCTCAACCTGCGCATGTTCTTCCAATGGACCGGCGCCGCACTGATTCTCGTCGCCGCCGGTATTCTCGCTTATGGAATTCACGAATTCCAAGAGGTTGGGCTTCTGCCCGAAACCGTGGTCGTTTACGACGCGTCCGCCATCCTCGGGAAAGACACCATTGTCGGCTCGCTTCTCTACGGTCTGTTCAGCTACCGGGCGAATCCCACCGTGCTGGAAATTGTGGTGTGGTTCGCTTACGTCGTGCCGGTCATGACGACATTTGTTCGCGGGCACATCCTCGCCCGCCGCACGTCACCCGCTGCGGCGTAATCCGCGTCCGTCGCGGGGTACGCGCGGCAACACTGCGACTACAATCACATTTATGACTCGCACGGGACTGGACCGCATCTGGACCGTCCCTAACGCCATATCGTTTCTGCGACTCGCGTGTGTCCCGCTGTTTTATTGGCTGCTCGTTACCGGACAAGATGGGCCAGCCTTGACGGTTCTCATCATCGCCACGGCCAGTGACTTCGTTGACGGCTACATCGCGAGGACTTTCAACCAGGTCACAACGCTCGGCGCGTTGCTCGACCCAGCGTCCGACCGTTTGTTCATTGCCGCGAGTGTCGTCGGACTTGCGGTTCGCGGGATGATTCCAATTCCCCTGCTCGTGGTGATCATGGCGCGCGACTTCCTTTTGCTCGCCGTCGTTCTCGTGCGTGGGGTTCGGGTCAAGGATTTCCCGCGGGTCAACATCGTGGGCAAGACGGCGACATTCGTCCTCTTTGTTGCGTTTCCCGTGATTGTGCTCAGTCACGTAATGCCAACCGCTGCGATTTCACTCGCCGTGATCGGCTGGGTGCTGGGGTCGTCGGGCGCGGTTCTCTACTGGATAGCTGGATTCACGTATTTGCCCGCTCTCGTGCGTGTAACTGCCCGTCGCGCTCGGCGACTGAATCGAATAGAATAGGCGGCGGAGGCCCCATGAGCGACGAAGAGAACAGCACCGAGCAATTCGGTCGCGACTTCGCCGCACGCCTTGCCGAACTCGAAGAGTCCGCTTCTGCCGAAGAACTTGCGGCGATTGCTGCCCTCCCGTCGGGAAGTGCTTTGCTTATTGTTCGCCGCGGCCCGACCGTGGGCGCGCGCTTCCTGCTCGACGCCAATGTCACCGTCGCTGGTCGGCACCCGGATGCCGAAATCTTTTTGGACGATGTCACCGTGTCACGTCGTCACGCCGAAATTGTTCGCGCTGACAGCGCATTCACTATCCGCGACCTCGAGTCGCTCAACGGCACCTATCTCGAGGGCGAACGAGTTTCTGACGGTCAACTGGTCGACGGATCCGAAGTCCAAATTGGAAAATACCGCATGACCTTCTTCGCCTCTCGTCACGACCTCCTCGCGGGGGGTTAGGCGTGGGCGCACTCAAGGCCGGCTCAGCCCCGACAGGCCAATCGATTGGTCAGGTCCTGACCCAACTGAGGATTCAGTTCCCGGATCTCACCTCGACGAAACTGAGGTACCTCGAAGACGAGGGTCTCATCAGCCCAACCCGCCTGTCCAGCGGCTACCGCTCCTACGCCGCAACCGATGTCGCGCGCATCCGCATGGTTCTCACGCTGCAGCGCGACCACTTCCTTCCGCTCAAGGTCATTCAGGGAATCCTTGCCGATGTTGACGCGGGAAAGAAGCCGGCTCTGCCCAGTGGCACGGAACTCACGGTTGAATCGATGTTGTCGATCGACGTGCGGTACACCCGAACCGAACTGCTCGCAAAGTCGGGTGCGCCCGCGTCGCTGCTCAACGATGCCGTTTCGATGGGATTGGTTCAACCCGCCGATGTTTACGGCGAAGAGACGTTGACGATTCTTGCTGCGCTCGTGGAGCTCAAAAAATCAGGGCTCGAGCCACGGCACTTGCGTTCGCTGAAGCTTCAGGCCGAGAAGGACGCCGCAACTCTGCGAAATGTCATCCTTCCCGTTGCGAAGAGTTCCAGTAGAGTGGGGCGACAGAAGGCAATTGACATGGCTCGCGACCTCGCAGTGAATCTGGAAAAAGTACGACTCGGTGTGATGATGAGGTCGGTCGAGGAGTCAATCGACTAACGCGACACGCCCAGAGCGTTTCGCAGCCAGTGACGAATCCGTCACTACAGTGGAGACATTAACGCTCAAGTAGAAGGTGAAGGTTGGTGCAGAATGACTGACATGACGCAGAACCTCGGAAATGCGACCGAAGGCTATCGCGGACTCGTTGCCGCCAAGGCTTCGGGAATCTCGTATCGCCAACTCGATTACTGGGCGCGCACCGAACTCGTCGCACCGACGGTTCAAAATGCGACCGGCTCCGGCTCCCAGCGACTGTACTCATTCCGCGACATCCTTGTTCTCAAGCTCGTCAAGCGACTGCTCGACACCGGGATCTCGCTGCAGCAGATTCGCATCGCGGTCGACCAGTTGCGTACCGCCGGCATTGACGACCTCACCGGCACGACGCTCATGAGCGACGGAGCATCCGTTTACCTGTGCACCTCGAGCGACCAGGTCATCGACCTCGTCAACCGTGGCCAGGGTGTTTTTGGAATTGCGGTCGGCGCGGTACTGCGCGAGGTCGAGACAACACTGATCGAATTCGACACGGCACCGGTTGCCGCGGTTCTCGATGAACTCGCCGTAAAGCGCGCCACCCGCGCGTCCTAAACGCGGTTGTCGACCACAATCTGACGAAGCAAGACGTCAAACTTCTGCGCGAGCCCTTGGGCCAACTCTCCCGGCCAGCGGTGGATGGGTGAGGCCGCTCCGGTCGCTTGCTGCATCGTGAGGGTTTCATCGACGGTGGGGGTGAGGAGGTGCTCACCGAACAGTTGCTGCATTTCGTTCATTCGGAAGAGATGTTCACGACTGTCAGCCCGGTAGCGGTTGATAATCACACCAGCTGTTCGCAGTCGAGGTGAAACGCTCAGACGCATCGATTCGAGCGCGAGAAGTGTTCGGTGAACCGCGGTCACGGAAAAGAGTCCCGGTTCCGCCACAATCGCGACGGCATCCGACGCAGTCCACGCGGTCTGGGTGAGTGCGTTGAACGACGGAGGGCAGTCGATCAGCACAAGGTCGTAATTCTTCTCAACGAGCACGAGTGCTTCCTCGAGACGCCACAGCTCGCTTTTGGCCGGGTTCGGAACGTCGTGGTTCGATGAAGCCTGCGAGCCCATCAACACATCGACGGCGACATCACCCGACTCTGTCCAGGAACTCGGCGCAATGGCAAGGCGGACGTTCCTTTTCGAGGCAGCTTTGAGGACCGTGTCAATCGTGTAACCGTGGGTCGAGCGCGAGGCGAGTGCCGCGGAAACGTCGGACTGCGGGTCCATATCGATGATGAGGACACGCAAGCCTTGAGCAAACGCGGCGGACGCCAAGCCGAGGGTGATCGTGGTCTTACCGACCCCGCCCTTTAACGAGCTGACGCTGACTACCTTCACTCTGACTACATTAGCCGTCAAGTAGTCTGGAAGTCTTGATTCCGCCTGCAACGGCTCGAGCGTTAGGTGAAGGAGGGTCATGTTTCGCAAAATCCTTGTCGCAATCCCCGCGACACGACAGGTGGAACCCGGTGATCTGCTCGTCGTCCTGGAACCTCACGCCACCGCCTAAACGTATTCGGGTAGAATGATGGTGTTAGCAAGTTGAAGGAGTCACAGTTGGTAGAACGCAAGAAGTCGACGAAGAAGGTCAGCGCACCCGTCACCAAAGTTCCCAGCGAAAGCACTGTGGCGGATTCGGCGGCGACAGAGGTCACACCTGATTCGATTGACCTTTCCGTTCCAGAATTTTCCATTCCGATTTCGGCCACGACCGACGGGGATGAGATGTACCTCCGCCGACACACCGGTGTGGCCGACACTCCCGAGCCGACAGCCCTATTAACGGACGAACGACTGCTCGACATCAAGGTCAAGCGCGTTGCCCCCGAAGGGTTCTGGCAGGAGTTCGTTTATGCCATCACCTTCCACACCGTCCACCTGGGAGATTCTCGCAGGGCGCGTGCGCGCAAGGCTATGGAAGCCCGTATCGCAACCCCGCTCGTCGGTGACGCCCGATTCGTTCCCGTCCTCACCCGAAAGGGTGGCGTTGGAAAGACAACAACAACGGTGTTGCTGGGGATGGCGCTGGCCCGAATTCGCGAAGACCGTGTCATTGCCATCGACGCCAACCCCGACCGGGGAACCCTCGCCGACCGCGTTCAACGTGAGACTCGTGACACGATCCGTTCGGTTGTCGCGAAAGCGCCAGCGATTAATTCGTTCAGTGAATTTGCCAAATACGTGAGCCACGACGTGACCCGCCTCCACGTGCTGGCGTCGGATTCGGACCCACTCGTTTCGCAGGCTTTCGATGAGTTCGATTACAACATCGTCGCCGACATCACGTCGCGCTACTACTCAATTGTCCTCACCGACTGTGGTACCGGAATTGTCAACACGGTCATGAGACCGATTCTGCAGCGAGCGGACGGACTCGTCATCGTGTCCGGAGGTTCCGTTGACGAAGCTCGACTGGCATCAGAAACACTGACGTGGCTTGAATCCAACGGACACGCAGAACTCGTCGCGAATTCGATCGTCGTCATCAACACGGCGACGCAAAACACGGTCCTGGTCAAACTCGACGAGATAGAGAACCACTTCCGCTCACGCGTTCGTGATGTAGTCCGGATTCCTTACGACGCGCACATTGCTGCTGGTTCGGTCATTACCTGGGACAAGCTGAGCAAGCTCACTCGCGATTCGGCGAGCCTCCTTGCCGGTCTCGTCGCTGAGGGACTTCCCTCCACCAAGTAATGGCCGTTCGCGAAATTCGACTGTTCGGCGATCCCGTTCTGCGTAGCGCAACGGATTCCATCGAGTCGGTCAACGATTCGGTGCGCGCGTTGGTTCGGGACCTGCTGGACACTGTCGCCCTCTCCGGGCGGGCCGGCGTCGCCGCGAACCAAATCGGCGTTGGGCGCCGCGCGTTCAGCTACAACATTGACGGTGAACTGGGCTACATTCTCAATCCCGTGTTGGCCGAATTGCGCGGAGAGCCAACACTGGTGGACGAAGCGTGCCTTTCCGTGCCCGGGTTGGGTTACCCGCGGCTCCGATACCCCTGGGCGCGCGTGACGGGAACAGATTTGGCCGGCGAGCCGATCGAACTATCGGGTGACGGCCTCATGGCGCAGGCGCTGCAACACGAAACAGACCACCTCGACGGACGCGTATACGTCGAGGGACTCGACCCACTCACCAAACGCCAGGCGATGCGCGAGATTCGCGAATCGGACTGGTTCCAGCGCTAAGAGCCCAGGCTCAGTCCCTTGGTGTCGGGGTTGTTGTCGTAGATTCCCTCGATTTCAGCGGAGAAATCTTGAACGATGACGTGTCGCTTGATGCTCATCTTCGGCGTGAGGTGGCCACTTGCCTCCGTGAACTCCAGGGGGAGCACGATGAACTTTCGGACCGACTCGGCACGCGACACTTTTGTGTTTGCGCGGTCAACGGCTGTTTGAATTTCAGCGAGAATGGCCGGATGTGCACCAGCCTGTTCCAGTGACATCTCGGGATCAAGTTTGTTGTTCGCCAACCACACGGGCAACATTTCCGAGTCCAGTGTGATAATTGCGGCGACGTACGGGCGATTGTCTCCGACGACTACACACTGCCCCACGAGCGGGTTGGCGCGAATCGGGTCCTCGAGAACGGCCGGTGCGACGTTTTTTCCGCCGGCGGTGACGAGGATTTCCTTTTTGCGGCCGGTGATGATCAGGTAACCGTCTTCGTCGATAGTGCCGATGTCACCGGTTCGGAACCAGCCCTTGTCGAAGGTCTCTTTTGTTGCTTTCTCGTTGTGCCAGTATCCCTGGAACACGTTGACGCCCTTTGCGAGAATTTCACCATCGGAGGCAATCTTCGCACTGACTCCGGGAATGACGGGACCGACGGTTCCAATCTTGAACTTCTGCGGGACGTTGATGGAAATCGGCGCGGTCGTTTCGGTCAGTCCATAGCCTTCGAGCACCCGGATACCGAGTGCGCGGTAGAAGTGACCGAGTCGCATTCCGAGAGGCGCTGATCCGCTGATTGCATAGACAACGTTCCCACCCATCGCGGCGCGCAACTTTGACAAGACAAGTTTGTCTAATGCCATGAACTGGATTCGAAGGCCCAGAGGAACCTTGCCCGCATCGAGCGCCTTCGAATAGGCGATTGCCGTGTGGGCCGCGAGACGGAAAATCTTTCCCTTCCCGCCCGCTTCGGCCTTCTGCTCGGCAGAGTTGTAGACCTTTTCAAATACACGAGGTACCGCCAGGAGGAAGGTCGGCTTGAACGACGCGAGGGCGGGGAGCAGGAACTTAGTGTCGGGCTGGTGCCCGACGCGAACACCTGCGTGGATACAGAGGATGGAGACGACGCGCGCAAAAATGTGCGCGGTCGTGATGAACAGCAGTGTCGACGCTCCGGGAGTCAGAACCACTTCTTCCATCCAGATGGTTGAGCTCGCGATGGTGTCGACAAAATTCGCGTGCGTGAGCACGCACCCCTTCGGGTTTCCCGTCGTGCCCGAAGTATAGAGCAGCGTCGCGATGTCCTCGCCCTTTGCCATCTTTCGTCGCTTCTGAACCTCGGCATCGCTGATGGACTTGCCCGATGCAACAAGTTTGTCGATGTCGCCGTGGCCCAACTGCCACACGGACTTTATCCCGGGGACATCCGACCGTACTTCGTCGAATCGGGTGAACTGTTCAGCCGTATCAACAATGAGCGCGACGGAACCGGAGTCGGAGAGGATGTACGCAATCTGGCTCGGTGACGAGGTTTCGTAAATTGGCACGAGAATCGCGCCGGCGTAAAACATTGCGAAGTCGACGAGTGACCACTCGAATTTCGTTGCGCAGATGAAGCCGACCTTGTCGCCGGGCTTGATCCCCGCCGCGATGAAACCCTTAGCGAGGGCCACGACACGGTGACGGAATTGCGCGGTGGTCATCGGGTCCCAGCCGCCGTCCGCGCGGGGAATACCAAACGTCACGTGGTCTGGGTGGCTGTTGTAGCGCTCTTCGAGGAAGTCCGAAATCGTCCGAGACGGGTCATGGGGGACAATCAGGGGGTTTGTTGTCTCAATCATGGGGACTCCTTTGTCGCTCAGGTAATTTTGACAACTCTACTTGTTCTTCCTGTGTTTAAGCGAACGTTTGTTCCAAAAGTTTTCCAGCAGACTATGCTTTCGACGTGTTCTATTGGCTGGTGAAAAACCTCGTGTTGGGGCCGTTGCTGTTGCGGGTCTTTCGACCATGGGCGAGGGGTATCGAGAACATCCCGACAACCGGCGCGGCGATCCTCGCAAGCAACCACCTCTCGTTTGTCGACTCAATTTTTCTGCCGCTGGTGCTCCGGCGACCAGTGGTCTTCTTGGCGAAGTCCGAGTATTTCACCGGCCGCGGGGTGAAGGGATGGCTGGTCCGACAGTTCTTCCTCGCCGCCGGCCAACTTCCCATCGACCGTTCTGGCGGTAAGGCCAGTGAGGATGCGCTGAACACGGGCCTCGCTGTTCTCGCCGAAGGAAAACTTCTCGGGATTTACCCGGAGGGTACCCGGAGCCCCGACGCGAAGCTGTATCGCGGCAGAACGGGCATTGCCCGGATGGTGCTCGAAGCAAGCGTCCCCGTGATTCCCGTCGCGATGATCGACACAGAGAAAGTGATGCCCATCGGCAAGCCGATTCCGAACGTGAAACGAATCGGGGTTGTCATCGGCCAGCCACTCGATTTCTCGCGATTTCACGGTTACGAGGGAGACCGATTCGTCCTACGCTCGATTACGGACGAAATCATGTTCGAAATATTTGCGTTGTCGGGTCAGGAATACGCCGATGAGTACGCGAGCTCGGCACGGGCACGAGCCGAGCAATAGTGCGCTCACGATAGGCTGAAAACCCTGATTGATAAGGATTCCCGTGACCGAACACACCGTGGCAGCGTCAGCTAACGTACTCGCTGGGCTCGACGCGTGGAAGTCGTTGCCAATCAAGCAACAGCCCGCGTGGCTGGATTCCACCGTCCTGGATGCTGTAACGGCGGAGTTGGCAAAATTGCCTCCGCTGGTTTTTGCCGGCGAGGTCGATCAGCTGAAGGCCCGCCTTGCGCGCGTTGCGCGAGGTGACGCTTTCCTGTTGCAGGGAGGTGACTGCGCGGAGACGTTCGAAGGCGCCACCGCCGACAAGATTCGCAACCGCGTCAAGACCATCCTTCAGATGGCCGTCGTCCTCACGTACGGCGCTGCAATGCCCATCGTCAAGATGGGCCGGATGGCGGGACAGTTTGCAAAACCGCGCTCGAGTGATTCGGAGACTCGCGACGGACTCACACTGCCGGCGTACCGGGGTGACATCGTCAATGGTTACGAGTTCACTCTCGAGTCGCGAACGGCAGACCCGCGTCGCATCGTGCAGGGCTATCACACGGCCGCCTCGACGCTCAACCTGATTCGCGCTTTCACCCAGGGAGGGTTTGCAGACCTTCGCGAGGTGCACTCCTGGAACAAGGGATTTGCGGAGAACCCAGCAAACAAGCGTTATGAGCAGGTCGCGAAAGACATCGACCGTGCCATCCGATTCATGGCAGCCGCTGGCGCGGATTTTGAATCACTCAAGACGGTCGAGTTTTATTCGAGCCACGAGGGTCTGCTGATGGATTATGAACGACCGATGACCAGAATTGATTCGCGTACCGGAAACCCGTACAACACCTCGGCGCATTTCCTGTGGATTGGCGAGCGCACCCGCGATCTCGATGGTGCACACATCGACTTCTTCTCGCGCATTGAGAATCCGATCGGCGTCAAACTTGGACCGGCAACCTCGGTCGACGACGTCAGAAAACTCATCGACATTCTCGACCCACATCGCGAACCCGGTCGACTCACGTTCATTACGCGGATGGGCGCAGGAGTAATCCGCGATGCGCTTCCGCCACTGCTCGAAGCGGTCCGAGACAGCGACGCGCTTCCCGTTTGGGTCACCGACCCGATGCACGGCAACGGAATCACAACCCCGAACGGGTATAAGACACGGCAGTTCGATGACGTCGTCGATGAGGTCAAGGGATTTTTCGATGCTCACCGCCAGGTCGGAACCTTCCCGGGCGGAATCCACGTCGAACTCACGGGTGACGATGTCACTGAATGCCTCGGTGGCAGCGAGATGATTGACGAAGAAACACTGTCGTCGCGCTACGAATCGCTATGTGATCCGCGACTGAACCACAAACAATCACTGGAACTTGCTTTCCTCGTTGCCGAAGAGATCGCTTCGGGAAACTAGTCGATGACGGGTGCGACGGCGATTCTGCCGGGTCTCGTCACGGGACTGTCACTCATCATTGCGATCGGTGCACAAAACGCTTTTGTCATTCGGCAGGGACTGACTCGGCGTTTTGTCTTCGAGGTTGCCATCGTCTCTGCGACTTTGGACGCTGCGCTCATTCTGCTCGGGACGGGCGGCCTCGGTGCCCTCATCCAGACGGTTCCGGTGCTTCTCGATATTGTCCGCTGGTTTGGCGTCGCCTATCTCGTCTGGTTCGGTATTTCCTCTGTTCGCCGAGCCTTCGCGAGCGAGACGATGTCCCTCGACGGAGATTCCGCAACGAGTAGATGGGGAATCGTACTGAGCAGCGTGACGTTCTCGCTGCTCAATCCGCACGTCTACCTCGACACGGTGGTCTTCCTCGGTTCCATTGCCAACCAGTTCGGGCCTGATCGATGGTGGTTTGCACTGGGAGCCTGCATCGCAAGCTTCCTGTGGTTTTTCGGCATCGCTTACGGCGCGCGAAGGCTGTCCCGTTTCGTGACGCGACCTGTTTTCTGGCGCATCCTTGACAGTGTCATCGCCGCAACGATGTTCACCATCGCGGGAGTTCTTGCCACCAGCTCGTTCGGGTAATCAACTCACCGAGTTAACGTGCCGAAGATTTTGACGGTCGATCCCCGCGGTGCCTTAAGCCCACCGTTGGGGTAAGTGCTGGTGACTTGAGCAGTGCTCCACGAGGATGGTGCAATGTCCGTAATGACGGTGATCGCGAAACCCGCAGCGGTGAGAGTGTCGCTGGCCCTCTGAATTGTCATCCCAACGACGTTGGGGATGAGGAGCATTTCGGGACCCTTCGACAGAACGAGGGTGACGGTGTCGCCGGGTCGCACGACACCGGTCCTGACCGAGGTAGACGATACGTTACCGTCGGGTACTGCCAGTGAGAATTCGCGCGAGTCCGAGACCGCGACGGTGAGTCCGGCGTTTTGCAGATCAGTAGTAGCTTCGGAAACGGTTTTCCCCGTCACGTCAGGTACCGTTCCGACAGAACGCGCAATCACAACCGAATCGCCGCGATGAAGGGTCGTGCCCGCGGGAATCACTTTCCCGTTCTCTGACAACACGGCGATGACCAATCCATCGGGAACGTCATCATTGAATTGTTTGTCGGTTTTTGTCACCGAGATTCCCAGTGATACAAGTTGCGAGGAAAACTCCTCGGCAGACAGTCCATCAAAGTCGGGCAGGTCAACCGGAGCAGGTCCCAGTGACACGATGAGGTGTACTTCCGTTCCCCTAGCAACATCGCCAGAAATGTCGGGGTCGAGACCGATGACGGAACCTTCGGCAACCTCATCGTCATATTTTTCGACGGCGGGGTCCAGAACCACGATGCTTACGTTGGTCAGGGCTTTTGTTGCGTCTTCAACAGTCATCCCACGCACATCGACTACGTTGGCCAAGGAGCCGGGGCCTGACAAAAACCACCAACCCGCGGTCCCACCGGCTGCGAGCGCGATGGTGATAGCGAGAAAAAGTGAGCTGAGTCGTGGCCGGCGACGCTGGGTTTGTCCCTCAAATTCTTCGAGGCCTGACCCGCGATTCTTTTTAGACGTTGGCGACAGTCGGGGAATTCTGATTGTCGCGGGTTGCGCGATCTCGGGATTCCCCACACCCGCCTTACCCTTGCGCGCGGGGCGACCCGTCGCGATAGGCACGGTCGCATCCGAGTTGTCGGAGTCGGACAGCGCTGTTTCGATGATTGTCGTCGCGTCGTCGGGGGATCGACCGTTCACGTCGTCAATTTCGCCGGTGTTGGCTGCGCGAGCTGCTGCAGAATCAGTCGCGCCCGGAACCGACGCTTTCCGAAGCGCGTCGAGAAACACACGTGCGTCCTTGGGGCGGTCCTGGGGACTCTTTGCCGTTGCCCGCTGGATTACACTGTCGACCGTTTGGCTGACAGCGGGGTTGGAAAGAGCCGCCAACGGCATTGGTGTTTTTGCGTGTTGCATTGCGATACGCATCGGACTGTCACCGCTAAACGGTTGCTTGCCCGCGAGCATTTCGTAGAGCATGACACCCACCGAATACAGGTCGCTGCGAAGGTCGGCTTGACCGCGAGTGAGGAGTTCGGGTGCGATGTACGCGACTGTTCCCAGTAGAGACTTTCCGGTTTCCGTTGCGCTCGAAACGGGACGAGCGAGCCCAAAATCGCCCACCTTGATTCGACCGTCATTGACGAGCATCACATTTTCGGGTTTGACGTCCCGATGCAGGATGCCCTCGCGGTGCGCAACTGCGAGCGCTTGCAGGACTGCGGTCGTGATGTCAAGAGCTTGTTCAACCGTCAGGGTGCCAAAGTCGTTGAGCAGTTCCCGCAGCGTAATTCCCGGCAAGTACTCCATGACGAGGTACAGCACGTCGCCCTCGTGACCCTGGTCAAATACCGAGACGATGTTGGGGTGGGCGAGTCGGGCGGTGTGCTGCGCTTCTCGGATGAATTTTGCTGCGTAGTCGGTGTCGTCAACGAGATGGTCGTGCATCACCTTTACGGCAACCTTGCGATCGAGTCGAAGGTCCGTCGCGAGATAAACCTTGGCCATTCCACCTCGAGCGATGCGTGACTCAATCACGTATCGACCATCGATAGTCAAGCCGATGAGTCGATCGGACGATTCCTGCGCCATGCGCCTAGTTTACGCGCTCGGGCTTGACGCCCACGATGCCCTCGCGTCTAGGTGAGTTCGAACAACCAGTTCCAGGCGCTAACTTCCCACCGCGCGTAGGCGCGGGGGAAAGCGCTGATTTGCACGGCCTGGGCCGCTTCGGCTACGGACATATTTTGCCAGCCGCGAATATCCAGCAGCCCGCGAGTCGAACCGGGCGTGGGCGACGCTGGTCCGCCAAAAAAAGCGCGAGCCGCGTACCGTGGGTCGCGAATCTGTTGAACCGTGCCCCACCCCGAAGACGGGCGTTGTTGGAACAGCCCGACGGAGTCGCGATCTCCGTAATCAAGATTGCGCATTCGCGATTCCTGCGCGGCCGTCGCAAGAGCAATCACAATCCCGTAATTGGGAATGTGCATCTCACGACCTACTTGAATAATGATGCGCGCGTTGACGGTCATTTCAGTTGTCAACTCCGTGATGTCCGCGTCATTGCCGCCGTTCGCGCGAACACCCGATGCGAGAACCGGTTGGTTTTCCAAAGAAGGCGCCTCGGCGAGTTCCGCTACGGTCGGTTCCACGTTCTTGCCGACAACGAGAATTTGACCGGCGTGCACTGACGTTTGCCACGAGAGGCCATTGAGTGCGAGTAGCGCAGCGGTGGGGATTCCATGCAGTTCAGCGATGGACTGCAGCGAGTCGCCCTGTTCAACGGTGTGGGTCGTCGCACCCGTTGAGGAGATGACTTCGGTGTGATCGCCATCGGCAGTTTGCGTATCGACCGGGGACTGGTCTTGTGCCTCTGCCGGAGCGGGCGCGGGCGCGCCGGTGACCCATGTCACGGCACCTGCCGCAATGAGGGGAAGCACACCGGCTGCTGTCACAATGGCGCGGCCACGTCGGGAAGTCCGAACCTCCGCAACCACTTCGGGCTTCAACCCGGCGAAAACGGGGTTCGGGGGCGATTGCGCAGAATCTGATTCGGCCACCGCACCTCCTTGGTGTACCTCCCATTCTGAAAGGGAAGTGAATCAACCTCGGGGTTGAGAGCGTCGGGCGTGTCGTGTTTTAGACGGCGCGATTGGTGACCGCGTCGACGAGTCCGCGCAATTCTCGGTCGACGGCCGCGTCAAGGCCCAATTCATCTAGCGCACTGAGGGAACGTTCGCGCGACCGCACGATCAGGTCCTCAATCGCGTCGTCAGCGCCGGTTCCGGTCAGGGTTGCGCGCAGCATCGCAATCTGTTCGTCGCTGAGATTCGGGTCGCCCACGAGTTCATCGAGCAGGGTCACCGTCGAACGATCGGCGTTCCGTCGTGCCATCGCCAGGAGGACGGTTCGTTTTCCCTCGCGGAGGTCGTCTCCCGCTGGTTTGCCCGTCACCTCGGTGTCTCCGAAAACTCCGAGTAGGTCGTCACGCATTTGGAATGCAAAGCCGAGGGGGAGCGCGAAGGAGCGGAGAGCGCCGACGAGTTCGGGGGAGGCTCCGCCGACAATCGCACCGAGAGCAAGGGGAGCCTCGACACTGTATTTGGCCGACTTATAGAGGACTACTCGCTGAGCGCGTTCCACCGCGACATCGTCGCTAATCGTCTGCCACGCCGACGAATCGTGGTTGTCGAGAAACTGTCCGGCCGTGACATCCGTCCGCATGGTTCGAAGCTCCGCGCGGAACTCGTTGTTACGGTCGTCACCGAGAGCAATTCCCACCGTGAGGAATTGATCGTCCGCCCACGCCAGCAAAAGGTCGCCGAGCAAGATGGCTGACGAACGACCGTAGTTTGCCGCGTCCCCGACAAAATTGCGGTCAGTGTGAAGTGTTTCAAACTGACGGTGTGCCGCAGGGGTTCCGCGTCGCGTATCGCTGTTGTCGATGATGTCGTCGTGGACGAGTGCAGCAGCGTGAAAAAGTTCTAGCCCCGCGGCGAGTGAAGCGACAAGATCGGCCTGGGGGTGTGTGTCGGCATCGACCGCCGGATCGCCGTAGGTGATCGCTGCGCGCCAGCCCCAATAGGCGAGTCGTGCACGAAACCGTTTCCCACCTTTGACGAGCGATGCGCCCACTGCGGACAGCGATTCGGCGTCGCGACCGATGGCGCTGACGTCGGTGTGACCCGCACGCATCACCTCGTCGATTCGAGATTGCACAAGGTCAACAAAGGCGGATTGCGTGGACACGGTTCCAGACTATCGGCGTGAGCCGTAGACTAGGGGCAACCGATTGGAGGCGTTTCGATGGCTCTTTCCGATGATGAACGAAAAGTTCTCGAGGAGATGGAACGTCAGTTGCGTTCCGGTTCGAGTGACGTCGTCAACCTCGATGCCCGACCGCGACTTAACGCGACGGCCGCGACGGTCGGTGTCCTGATTATCGTTGCGGGAATCGCCGTGTTGCTCGCAGGAATCATTTACCGCATCCCGCTCGTCGGTGTGACTGGCTTTGGGACGATGGTGGTCGGAGTCCTCATCGCGACGAGCCGACGTGGATCGACTGGCCCTGCTTCGCCGCGGCCTTCCGCCCCCCGGGCGCCGCGCACGTCCACCTCATCCTTTGAGGATCGTTGGGATCGCCGCATGGGTGGCGACCTCTAGCCCGCAGCGACACTCCACCTAACCCGGCCCCGGCCGGGTTTTTTGTTGCGCCAATGGTGCGTTGTGGAGCAATGGGGAAACATTTTTTCCAAAAGTGGAGCAAAATGGAGAAAAGTGGAGTAATGTGGAGCAAACGTGAACGCTACGACAGCGGAAGGAGGCGACCATGTTGCTCGGCACCTATGAACCCAAGCTCGACGAAAAGGGTCGCATCATCCTTCCCGCAAAGTTCCGTGACGAATTTGCCGGCGGGCTCGTCCTGACTCGTGGTCAAGAACGCTGCATCTATGTCTTCCCTCGACTGACCTTCGAAGGTCTCGTGGAGACCGTTCAGTCGGCACCGCTGTCGAGCAAAGTTGCCCGAGATTATGTTCGGCTTTTGCTCTCGGGCGGAAGTGACGAAATTCCCGACAAGCAGAGCCGCGTCACGATTCCCGGCCAACTGCGTGAGTACGCGGGACTCGGCCGTGACCTGGTTGTGATTGGTGCGGGAAGCCGCGCCGAGATTTGGGCGGCTGACGCGTGGGCGACCTACTACGCCGACAAGGAACAAGCCTTCTCCGATACAGAGGAGGAGGTGATCCCGGGTCTTTTCTAGCGATGTTGCGACTCCCTGCCGCCCCTGAAGTACTTCCCCCACGGCAGGTAGCGGACGGGAATCGGAACGTCGCTGGAAACCGGAATGACATGGACACCCCAACACATATCCCTGTGCTCCTCAACGAATGCCTCGAAGTTCTCGCTCCCGCCTTGTCGGAAACGAGTGCGGTGATGGTCGACGGCACTCTCGGCCTCGGCGGACACAGCGAAGCTGTTCTCGAGCGATTCCCCGACGTGACGGTCGTTGGAATCGACCGCGATGATGTCGCACTGGCGCACGCAACGGCGCGACTCGCCCGATTCGAAGGTCGCTTCATCCCGGTTCACGCGACGTACGACGAAATTCGACGCGCACTGCGCGTCGGCAAGCACTCTTCGGCAAACGGAATTCTGCTGGATCTCGGCGTCTCCTCGATGCAAATCGACGACGCGGATCGCGGCTTCGCGTATTCGCAGGATGCGCCACTCGATATGCGAATGGATCAATCGACTGAGACCACGGCGGCGGACATCATCAGCGCGCACAGCGAACGCGAACTCGAGCGAATCTTCCGCGTCTATGGCGAAGAAAAACTTGCCGGCCGTTACGCACGCGCTATCGTTGCCGCGCGCAACGTTGCTCCGATCGACCGCAGTCTGCAACTCGTGACCATCCTCAACGATGCGACTCCCTATGCGCTGAGGAACTCCGGACACCCAGCCAAGCGAGTATTCCAGGCGCTGAGAATCGAGGTTAACGGCGAACTCGACATTTTGCGAGCGGCCATCGACAACGCCCTTGCAGCCCTAGCCCCCGGTGGCCGGTTGGTCGTGCTCGCCTACCACTCGCTAGAAGACCGAATTGTGAAATCGGCTTTCGTCAGTGCGACGTCCAGCACAGCGCCTCACGGACTGCCCGTGGTGCCCAACGAACTGAAAGCCGGCTATCGGCTCGTGTTTCCGGGTGCTCGAACCGCGAGTGAATCCGAGATCGTCGCGAATCCGCGGGCGGCGTCGGTCAAGTTCCGTGCAATTGAACGATTGGCGGCAGCGGCATGAGTGCGGTCACAAATTCCACTTTTGGATATCCCCGAGCGCAGGGGTCACCCCGGCCCGGTTTGCGCGCCGTCTCCCGTCCGCGGCCTCGACTCTCGGTCAAGACCGTCACCATCCTGGTGTCCGCTTTCGTTGCGCTGATTGTTGTCCGGCTATTTGTGACTGTGGCGATTGAATCATCGGCCTACGAAATCGCGTCGCTCAATCAACAGAATGTCAGCCTTAGTCGTGACGCTGCGTTTCTGAAAGAGCAGCTCAATGTGCTCGATTCACCCCAAAATGTCGCCGCCATGGCCGCGGAAATGGGGATGGTCTCAAACTCGCGCCCCACCTATCTTCAACTGTCCGATGGCACGGTCTGGGGCAGTGGCAAGGCGGCCAGCGCGCGTTCGGCGACTGTTGCGACTGTTGCAAACGATCTCATCGGCGCATACGGTCAAACGCCGTCGCTTGCGGGCGTGGCAACCCAGTCGACCACCGACGGTGCGACACAATCGGGTAGCGCAACAACGTCTGCGTCGACGGGGATTCCCGCTCCGTCAACGCACTAAAACGACTCGACAAGGATTCAACGGATGAACCGTTCGGAACTGATTTCTCGTCGCATCGGATATCTACTCCTCGCCGTCGCGGCGATTGTTGCGCTGTTCATCGGCCGGTTGTTCTGGATTCAGATTGTCGACGGTCCCCGGCTTTCGCAGGAGGCTCGCGACCGTCAGAGCATGGTGCAGACGCTATATGGCACACGAGGGTCCATTCTCGATGCCAACGGTGTGACTCTTGCCGAGAGCGTCGAACGTTACGACATCACGGCGTCGCCGAAGTTTGTTTCAGACTTCAAGCGTGATGGAGCGCCCGTCACAATTCAGCAAGCGTTGACCGAATTGGCCACTGCCACGGGCGGAGACCAGGGCGTCATGAACGCCGCGATCACGAACGATCCAACGTCAGACTTTGCCTATCTGGTCAAGGGTGTAACGATCGACGTGCTGCGCACCGTCCAAGATCTCAAGATTCCCTGGGTCTACAACGACCTGAGGCCCTCCCGCACGTATCCGCGAGGCTCTGTGGCGGGCAACTTGGTCGGGTTCATGGGAACCGATGGGCCACTGACCGGAGTCGAGTACTACGTCAACGACTGTCTGAAGGCAACCAATGGTTCGAGCACCTACGAGCGGGGTGCCGATGGGATAAAAATCCCAGGGTCGACGCTTGTCCACACGGAAGCGGTGAGCGGTGGCACTGTTCAGCTCACGATTGATTCTGATCTTCAGTGGTTCGCGCAACAGACTCTTGCCACGGAAGCGGGAAAGCTCCGAGCCCAGTGGGCTACAGCGATCATCGTTCGCGTATCCGACGGGCACATCCTGGCGGCAGCAGATTGGCCGACCGTAGACCCGAACAACGTCGACGGCTCAAAGGTCGACGACATGGGGTCACGGCTCTTCTCGTCGCCCTACGAACCTGGTTCCATCATCAAACCACTCGTCGTAGCCGGGATGCTCGACACGGGCGTGATTACCCCGACGACGACCGTCATTGCGCCGGGGAAGTTCAAGATTCCTGGCGGCGGGTACATCAAGGACTCGTTCAGCCACGGCGACCTCAGCCTCACCACGGCGGGGGTGCTCGTTCAGTCGTCCAACACGGGAATTGACACTCTGTCTCTGGCGTTGACGAAAAAACAGCGGTACGACATTCTCACGTCCTGGGGACTCGGTTCTGCAACCCCGGTTGGTTTCCTGGGAGAAGATTCGGGTCTGGTCGTGTCGCCCGACGTCGTCGACGACGTCACTCAATTCACCGAATTGTTCGGTCAGGGGATGACGGTAACGAGTGCGCAGATGGCGCAGGCGTATCAGATTTTGGCAAACGGGGGCACGCGAATGCCACTGACGCTCGTTGAGCAGTGCACGCAACCCGACGGGACAGTGACCTCCGTGCCCACCGAAGACTCGAGGCAAGTGGTTTCCCAGGACACCGCCGAGACAACGGTCCGAATGATGGAGAACGTCGCCCGCTACGGGTCCGCTGCGCGAGTCGTCAAAGTCCCCGGATATCGAATTGCCGTCAAGACAGGTACCGCTGAGGTGGCACGAAACGGCAAGTACACATCCGACCGCATCATCTCCGTTGCGGGAATCGCCCCAGCCGATAACCCGCAATACGTCGTCATCGTGACAATTGGTATGCCGAAAGTGCGTCGGTCGTCGTACTATGCCGGCCCTGCTTTCGCTACTCTGATGGGGCAAGTACTGAAGTACTATCGAGTCGCTCCCTCGACGGGAAAGTTCCCCGCGATGGATCTTGGCCGAGACGGGAAGGGTTGACAACGTGTCAGGGAACATGCCCCCGGTTATCCGACCCGAATTCGTCAGCCCGCGCTCGGTTGAGTTGCTGGCGGACGAACTCGGCCTCACCATCGTGGGAAACGCTCGCGGGGTCGAGGTAACCGGACTCACCGTCATGACACGTGAGGTCCGACCCGGAGACATGTTCGTGGCCATCCGGGGAGCGGCACGCCACGGTGCAGAGTTTGTTTCGGAAGCGGTTGCAAACGGAGCGGTTGCCGTTCTTACGGATGATGAAGGCGCAGTGATCGCTGCAGATTCGCCCATCCCAGTTGTTGTGGTCAATTCACCGCGCGCGGCTCTGGGGGAGGTTTCGCGCTGGATTTATCGCACCGACGACAACGCCCCTCAGTATTTCGGGATAACCGGAACCAACGGCAAGACGTCTACCGCGTACCTACTCGAGGGAATCCTCAGCCAGCTCGGCGTCACGACGGGCCTCTCGTCGACGGCCGAACGCCACATCGCTGGAGAAGTTGTCGTTTCTCGCTTGACCACTCCCGAGGCGAGCGAAATGCACGCACTCATCGCTCGCATGAAGGAACGTGACGTTCGAGCCGTCGTCATCGAAGTATCTGCGCAAGCACTCACCCACAATCGGATTGCCGGAATTGTTTGTGACGTTGCTGCGTTCACCAACCTTTCCCACGACCACCTGGACGACTATCCGGACATGGAAGCCTACTTCCAGGCGAAACGGCAGTTCTTCGAACCCGAGCACGCAGCCCGCGGAGTCGTCTCACTCGATTCCCCGTGGGGAACTCGCGTGGTGGAGGAATCGCATATTCCGGTGACGACCATCTCGTCACTGGGTGATCCGGCGGCGCAGTGGCAGGTCGACATCACCGAAGATGATGCTGCCTACACCGGGTTTCGCCTCAGTGGTCCCGAGGGTGTGACCATCGAGACGCGCGAACCGGTGATTGGTCGACACATGGCGGCAAACGCGGGGCTTGCCATCGTCATGCTTATCGAAGCGGGCTATTCGCCGGACGCCATCAATCAGGCACTCGAGCGCGATGGCGGAATTCGCGCGTACCTTCCCGGTCGCACGGAGAAGGTGTCGGGGGAGAGCGGGCCCAACGTCTACGTTGACTTCGGTCATTCACCGGATGCCTTCGAACACACACTCGCGGCTGTTCGCCAATTCACAACGGGTCGAACCATCATGGTGTTTGGGGCGGACGGCGACCGCGATGCGACAAAGCGTTTCGACATGGGCCGAGTCTCCGCCGAGGGGTGCGACGTTCTGGTCATCACCGACCACCACCCGCGATTTGAGGACCCGTCGTCGATTCGCGCGGAGTTGCTCGTCGGCGCGCGCTCGGTGCCAAACGGCCCCGAAATCCACGAGGTCTCGCCACCGGAAGACGCCATTCGCTTGGCTGTGTCGCTGGCGGGCGAGGGGGATTCGATTCTCTGGGCAGGGCCTGGCCACCAGAACTATCGCGATATCAGGGGAGTGCGAACCGAGTATTCCGCGCGTGATCTTGCCCGTGCTGCACTTGCCGAAGCGGGCTGGGCGTGACGTTACCGGCAACGCTTTCCGACGGCACAATTCTGCTGGACGGCTCATCGACCGTGGACGCCGACTCGATTCGCGACCTGCAGTCCGACCTCGCCGAGTGGCGGCTTCGCGGGCATCCGACAGTTCATGTCGCGGGAGCGTTCGGTTCAGGCACGGGTTTCGACGAAATGGATGCGCTCGGCCGGCGCACGGTCAGACTCAACATCGGCACGCTCATCGTGGTTGGAGCGGATGCCCGGGTCATGTACCTGGCCGCCGAACTCGAGGGTTCCTGGGATGGGGAGTCGCTCCCCGTCGCGGACATCAACTCCGCATACGATGAAGTGAAACGATTACGAGGAGACGGTGTTGTTGTCCTCGTCACCGGTTCGACTGACGGGACTATGCCCGAACTAGTGGAACGACTAAAGGAGAGCGCGTGAGGTCTCTGCTCTTGGGCGCGGGATTCGCCCTGTTCTTCGCGTTGTTCGTTACTCCCGCATTCATCCGGCTCTTCGAGCGAATTGGCTGGGGCCAGTTCATTCGCGACGACGGACCCCAAAGCCACCACACCAAGCGTGGGACCCCCACAATGGGTGGAATTATCATCGTTGTCGGAGCGGTTCTCGGATACTTCTTTGGACACGCGATTGACAACTATCCGCCGTCTGCAAGCGCCCTGCTTGTTATTTTCATGATGGTCGGTATGGGTCTCGTCGGCTTCATCGACGATTTCACCAAGACGCGTAAGCAGCGCAGTCTCGGCCTGGGCGGCTGGGCAAAGATCGCTGGGCAAGCGGCTGTTGCCTCCGCCTTTGCCATTCTTGCCATCAATTTTCCGGACGCCAACGGAATCACGCCGGCGTCCCTTGCCATTAGTGCTGTTCGTGACATTCCGTGGTTGAACTTCGCCCTCATCGGCGGCGGAGTCGGCATCGGCCTCTTCGTCGTCTGGGTCAACCTCATCGTGGTCTCGACGGCGAACGGGGTCAACGTTGCCGATGGTCTCGACGGGCTTGCGTCGGGAAGTGCGATTCTCGCGCTCACCGCCTATGTCGTGATTGGGTTCTGGCAATTCAACCAGAGCTGTTTCAGCCTCGTGCTGGATCCTGAGGTCCAGTACAAGTGTTACGAGGTGCGCGACTCGCTCGACCTCGCTGCTATCGCCGCTGCTATCGCCGCCAGCACCGTTGGGTTTCTGTGGTGGAACACGTCCCCGGCGCAGATATTCATGGGCGACACCGGTTCTCTCGCTCTCGGTGGAGCCATCGCAGCCCTCGCGATTCTTACGCGCACGGAAATCCTCGTCATCCTCATCGGTTCGCTGTTCGTCATCGTCGCCGGTTCGGTCATCATTCAGCGGTTGTATTTCAAGATGACGAAGGGCAAACGCATTTTCTTGATGAGTCCGCTTCACCATCATTTCGAACTGAAGGGCTGGGCGGAAATCACCGTAGTCGTGCGATTCTGGCTGATCGCGGCCTTTGGCGTTGCGGTAGGAATCGGGATTTTCTACCTTGAATGGGTGAGCCGCTGATGCCACTCCGTGCGGGCCTCACCAGCTGGCACGCCGATTGGACTGACCTCAAGGTTCTCGTGGTCGGTCTCGGGGTGACCGGGTTTAGTGTCGCTGACACGCTGTGGGAATTGGGATCGACCGTGCTCGTCGTGACCCGCGAGGCGGGCGACAACCACCGAGCGATGCTCGATGCGTTGGGAGTCGAATACGTGCTCGCAGCGGACGAAGCGGCAATGGTCGCGACAGCGAACGATTTCGCCCCCGACGTGATTATTGTCAGCCCGGGCATCAATCCGAGCCACTCAATCGTTGCGTGGGCTCAGGGTGCCGGGGTCCCGGTGTGGAGTGACATGGAACTTGCCTGGCGGGTTCGGGACAAGGTTCGGGCCGCTGAATGGATACTGATAACCGGCACAAATGGGAAGACGACGACAACTCAATTGACAAGTCATGTGTTGTCGATTGCTGGCTTTCGAACCGCGGCGGTTGGCAACATTGGCACCCCCATCCTTGATGCCATTCGGGATCCGTTGGGTTTTGATTTTCTCGTGGTTGAGATCTCGAGCTTCCAATTGCACTGGTTGCCCGGAGTTGGTGAAGGTGCTCTGCGACCGATTTCCAGTGCGTGCCTCAACGTTGGCGATGACCATCTTGACTGGCACGGGACGGCGGCCGCGTATCGAGCGGCGAAGGGAGCCGTCTATGCCAATACCCGCATCGCAGTCCTGTATTCCAAGGTTGACCCGGTCACCGAAGCACTGGTGCGCGACGCCAACGTTGCCGAGGGGTGTGAGGCAATCGGGTTCGGATTCATGACTCCCGACACTGGTGAACTCGGCACGATTGAGGGCCTGCTGGTTGATCGCGCGTTCGTGCCGGACCGTCGAAACAACGCTCACGAAATCGTCACCGTCGACCACCTCGCCGAGCTCGGGTTCGCTACCCCGCACATGATTCTCAACATTCTCGCTGCGGCCGGGCTCGCACTGTCTGTCGGGGCAAGCGCCGAAGCGGTAGCAGAAGCGCTCGACTCGTTCGCGTTAGATCACCACCGGTGTGAGACAGTCGCCGAATTCGACGGCATTCGGTGGGTGGACGATTCGAAGGCGACAAACGCGCACGCCGCCAATGCGTCGCTTCGGTCGTTCCCATCGCTCGTCTGGATCGTTGGCGGGCTTTTCAAGGGAACCGCGATTGATGAGCTGGTGCAGGCCCACGCGTCGCGAATCCGGGCAGTCATCGCAATCGGAAGCGATCGCGATGAACCCCGCAGGGTGATGGCCCAATGGGCGCCACACATTCCCTTGATTGAAGTATCGGGCGATGAGGTTATGTCCCAGGCTGTTGCCGCTGCGGCAGAGTGCGCTCAAGACGGGGATACGGTTTTGCTAGCGCCCGCTGCGGCGTCCATGGATCAGTTCGTCGACTATGCCGATCGAGGTCGGCAATTTGCCGCAGCAGTGAGAACACACCTGGGACTCGGCGATGAATAGCCCGCGCCGAACAACCGTTCGAATTCCGAACCTGTTTAGTTCCGATTCACCTCTCGTCACGATGCTTCTGGCGATTACCGCGTTACTCGTTGGTTTTGGGCTGCTCATGGTGCTGTCGGCTTCATCGATTTCGAGCGGGCTCAACAACGACGGAAACTTTTTACACGACACACTGACCCAGTCAGCGGGGGTCGCGCTCGGTGGCGCCGCAGCGCTCATCATTGCTCGATTCCCACTCGATTTTTGGCGACGTTTTCGAAACACCTTCATCGTCATTGGTATTGGTTTACAGGCTGCGGTCCTGCTGGTGGGGGACTCGTACGGAGGAAACCGGAACTGGATTCAAATCGGCGGAGTCTCGCTGCAGCCTTCTGAATTCATCAAACTTGCTCTCATCGTCTGGCTCGCGGTGTGGATTCACGACAATCCACACCACTTCGATCGGCCACTCATGTACTGGTGGGACAAACAGTTGTTGTGGATTATCGCCCCGGTGCTTCTCATTCTCGGTGGGGGGGACATCGGAACAGTACTGATCATTGGACTGATAATCCTCGGCATGTTGGTCATTGCGGGCGCTCCAGCACGCCCACTGATGTTCCTGGGCTTATCCGCGATTCTTCTCATCGTCGCGTACGTCACCGTTGCCCCGAGTTCCCGCGGCGATCGCTTCTCGATTTGGTTGACCGGGTGCAAGCCCGAGGATTACGAGGGCGCGTGCTGGCAGACCATTCACGGTTATTGGGCTCTCGGTTCGGGCGGTCTGTTCGGCTTGGGTGCTGGCAGTTCGCGATCTAAATGGTCGTGGTTGCCTCACGCAGAATCGGACTACATCTTCGCGATCATCGGCGAAGAGTTCGGTCTTGTGGGAGCCATCTTCCTGCTGCTCATCATCGTGGCTCTCGCGGTCACTCTGGTTCGTTTGATGCGCGCCTATCCGCAACCGCTCACGCGCGCAATTATCGCGGGAGTCCTCGTGTGGATTGTCGGGCAATCACTCGTCAACATTGGCGTTGTCCTCGGACTCCTACCAGTGCTCGGTGTCCCGCTGCCCATGGTTTCCTCGGGCGGTTCCGCGATCATGGCCAACCTGCTCGCTATCGGTGTGGTGATTTCGTGTGTGCGATACGAGGAGAGATACGGATGACCACGTATCTGCTCGCCGGAGGGGGAACCGCTGGACACGTCAACCCGCTGCTTGCCACGGCCGATGAACTGCGGCGAACCGAGAAGTCCGCGGAGATCATCGTCCTGGGCACCGCGGAGGGACTCGAGTCTCGGCTCGTTCCGGAATCGGGATACGAATTGGTGGCAATCGCGAAACTTCCGTTTCCTCGTGCCCTCTCGGTTGCCGCAGTGACGTACCCCGCGCGGCTCGCAAAGGCCGTTCGGGCGGTGCGGGCCGTCATCCGCGAACGAAGCGTCGACGTTGTCGTCGGGTTTGGCGGGTACGCGTCCGCGCCCGCCTATCTCGCTGCCCGCGCCGAGAGAATTCCGATTGTCGTCCACGAAGCGAACGCAGTCCCGGGTATTGCAAACAAGCTCGGGGCGGCCTTCACCCGGTTTGTCGGGGTTACCTTTGCGGGAACCCCCATAGTTCACGCGACGACGGTTGGAATGCCCCTGCGGCGAGAGATTGCGACCCTCGAGCCGGACTTGGTTCGCGCCGAAGCCCGACGCTTTTTTGGAATTCGCGGAACAAACCCCGTGCTCCTCGTCACGGGGGGTTCGACGGGGGCTGCTCGAATCAACGCAACGGTGGCCGCAACCGCTGCGGAGCTCGTCGGATTCGGTTGGGACGTCATCCACACGGTGGGGGAGTCTCGTGAATTCAGTGACCCATCGATTCCCGGTTACCACGCTTTCCCATACTGTGACCGGATGGATCTCGCTCTCGCTGTCGCGGACCTCGTGATTGCTCGCGCTGGCTCGGCAACGGTCAGCGAACTTTCTGGTTTAGGCATCCCGACGGTGTTTGTGCCGTATCCGGTCGGAAACGGCGAACAAGCGCGAAATGCGGCGGACCTGGTTTCGGCCGGGGGCGCGTTGATCTGTCTCGACGCGGATTTCACGCCCGAATTCATTCGAACGACCGTTGCCGGCCTGATGTCCGATGCTCCAGCACGGCGGGCCATGTCAACGGCTTCCGCAGCTATCGGAATTCGCGACGGAGCAGCGCGACTTGCCGCACTGATCCGCAGCGCCATCGCCCGGCCCACCCCATAGGGTTGTGCTGTGATTGCCCCGGACCTAGCCCAGACCATTCCTGACAATCTGGGTCGCGTCCACTTCATTGGCATCGGCGGCAGCGGGATGAGCGGGATCGCCCGGCTCTTCCACGCTCGAGGACTGACCGTCACGGGATCCGACCGCAGCGAATCAGCGACGGTCACCGAGCTTCTCGCGTTAGGCATTGAGGTCCAGATTGGGCACGACCCTGCGCTTGTCACGAACGCGAACACGGTCGTTGTCACCGGAGCGATCTGGGACGACAACCCCGAGTACACCTGGGCACTCGAACACGAGATTCCAGTCCTGCATCGCTCTCTCGCTCTGCACTGGCTGACCCGAAAGGCTCGCGTTATCGCGATTGCCGGTGCTCACGGCAAGACGACGTCAACCGGAATGGTGGTGACCGCTCTCCGGGGGGTCGGAGCAGACCCGTCATTTGTCAACGGAGGGGTTGTGTCTTCCCTGGGTGTGTCCGCCGACGCCGGGACGGATGCTGAATTCGTCATCGAAGCCGACGAATCAGACGGATCGTTCCTGCTCTACACCGTTGACATTGGGTTGATCACGAACATTGATACCGACCACCTCGAGACGTATGGCTCGATGGAGGCGTTCGACGACGCTTTTGTCACGTTCGCGAACGGGTGTTCCGAAACCGTCGTCGTCTCAACGGATGACCCCCATCTCGAGCTACTTCGCCCTCGAATCACGGCCGCAACACTGTCGTTTGGTGAGGACGTCGCGGCCGACGTGCGCGTGACCGATATTGTCGCTGCGTCGACGGGCGTCACGGCCACAATCCACCACGGGATTGACACCGCCCCGCTGTTGCTTTCCATAGCGGGACGCCACAACGCCATAAACGCCACGGGCGCGATTGCTGTTCTGATAGCGATGGGGCATTCGTTGGCTTCGGCCTCGGCCGCGCTCACAGCTTTTGCGGGGACGGGTCGTCGGTTCGAGTTCACTGCAGAGAGTCGGGGAGTGCGGGTGTTTGACGATTATGCCCACCACCCGCGTGAGGTCCGTGCTGCGCTCGCGACCGCGCGAAGCGTTGTTGGCACCGGCCGGGTAATAGCCATTCATCAACCGCACCTGTATTCGCGAACCCGCGACATGGCGGCGGAGTTCGCGGCGGAATATGAGACGGGTGCTGATTTCACGGTTGTTCTTGACGTTTATGGTGCCCGTGAGGACCCCATCCCCGGTGTTACCGGCGAACTCGTCTCGAGCGCCTTCACGGATTCCAATCGAGTCGCGTATTGCCCTAATTGGGCCGATGCCGCTCGAGTGGCGGCCGAACACGCGCAGGACGGCGACATCATCATGACCCTCTCGTGCGGTGATGTCTACCGGATCATTCCGCAGGTCATCTCCGCTCTGGAAATCTCGTGAAGAGGCCGCAACACCACGGCGCCACTCCCGACCGCAAGCAGGCTCAGCGTCCAACTCGTCGAGATTCCTCGAACTCTCGTGCGCGAGTGCATCGAGCGGAGGATCGTGAAGCACGGCGCTTCACCGAGGGTCCGCGGCGACAACGCCGGTTTCGCTTGGCGGTGACGAGCTCTGTCGTGGGTTTCCTCGCGCTGGTTGTCGGGATTGTGTTGTCACCCCTGATGACACTCGACGAAGTCGTCGTCGCGGGGTTGGAATCCGTGTCGGAAGAGGTCGTCGTTGGTGCAGTCAAGGAACAGGTCGGCACCCCACTCGCACTCATCGATTACGCCGCGATTGAGAGGAGGCTCGGCGGTGTTGTGCAAATTCAATCGTTTGCAACGGAACTGCGCCCGCCGCACACCCTCGTTATTCGCATTGTTGAACGTGTCCCGATCGGCGCAATCGCCACAGATTCTGGGTGGGATGTCGTGGATGCGGCGGGAGTTGTTTTGAGTTCGTCTACCGCGGCTCCCAAAGCTTTTCCGCGACTCAACATTGAGGGAGTCGATTCTCCTGGATTCACCGCTGCGGTCAGAGCATTGTTGGCGCTTCCGCCCTCACTGCGCGGCGATGTCGCGACGATTTCGGCCGAGACCCGCGACACTGTCCGGCTCGTACTCCGAGGCGTTCCCCACGAGATTCGATGGGGTTCGGACGAGCTGTCCGCTCTCAAGGCCGCCGTTCTCGAGCGAGCGCTGGGGATTGCGAGCGAGAAGGGTGGGACGTTCGTCATCGATGTTTCTGCGCCGGACACGCTCATCATGAATCGTGTGAATTAGCCGAAAAAGGCTGAGATTCGCCAAACAGCGACACGCCGACGCCACCTCCCGAGCTTTCGACACCTGCGCACGTAACTTGTGGGTGCCTCTCGGGGCACAAAAAGTCTCGGCTTCAAGTAGAGCCTGAATGTTGGAGGAACCCATGGCCGGCAAAGGCAATAACCACCTCGCTGTCATCAAAGTTGTTGGTGTCGGCGGCGGCGGAGTCAACGCCGTCAATCGCATGATTGAAGCTGGCATCCGCGGAGTCGAGTTCATCGCCATCAACACGGACGCCCAAGCGCTACTGATGAGCGATGCCGACGTGAAGCTCGATGTTGGCCGAGAACTCACTCGTGGACTCGGCGCGGGGGCGGACCCGGAAATGGGACGCCGCGCTGCCGAAGACCACGCTCAGGAAATCGAAGAGTGCCTCGCCGGCGCTGATCTTGTTTTCGTCACCGCCGGTGAGGGTGGTGGCACCGGCACCGGGGGAGCGCCCGTTGTTGCCCGTATCGCGAAGTCGATAGGCGCGCTCACCGTCGGTGTTGTCACGAAACCCTTCAAGTTCGAGGCGCGTCGTCGTCGTGACCAAGCCGATGCGGGCATCGCCGCACTGCGCAACGAGGTCGACACACTCATCGTCGTTCCCAACGATCGGTTGTTGGAACTTTCCGACCGCGCGATTTCAGCCACGGAAGCTTTCGCTATCGCTGATGAGGTGTTGCTGTCCGGCGTGCAAGGAATTTCGGATCTCATCACGAACCCCGGGCTGATCAATCTCGATTTCGCCGATGTGCGTTCCGTCATGCAAGACGCCGGCACCGCGCTGATGGGAATCGGCAGCGCGCGCGGAGCCGAACGTGCGATTAAGGCAACCGAAATGGCTGCACGGTCGCCTCTGCTCGACCAGACGATTGACGGCGCGCACGGCGTGCTGTTGTCGATTCAGGGCGGTTCGAACCTCGGAATTCACGAGATCAATGAAGCAGCGACGCTCATCACCGAGCACGTTCACCCCGACGCGAACGTCATCTTCGGAATGTCGATTGATGACACGCTGGGCGATGAAGTTCGGGTCACGGTCATCGCCGCAGGATTCGACACCGAGGCTACGCCGCGCGTTCGGAGTTCGGAACCCCGCGTCGAATCGTTCAACACGAACGAGGTTGATCGCGTCAACTCCTCCGCGTACTCGGAAGCAACGCCAACAATGGAACACCAACACGTTCCGAAACTGACCGACGCCTTCGATTCGGTGCCCGAAGACTACGACCTACCCGAGTTTCTCAAGTCATGAGTGAGGCGGCCGCGCGATGGCGCGCGGTCCGCGATCAGATTGACGCGGAGTGCCAGCGGTTGAACCGCGACCCGGATGGCGTGAGCCTTGTGGTCGTGACCAAGTTCCATCCGGTCGAGTTGATCGAGGAACTCCTCGCGGTGGGAGCGCGCGATTTCGGCGAAAGCCGACACCAGGATGCCGTGGTGAAGGCCGCTGCGCTGGAAGGGCGGGACCTCACCTGGCACTTTGTGGGGCAGATTCAGTCCAACAAGGCTCGACCAATTGCACAGTATGCCGACGTGCTCCATTCTCTCGATCGCGACAGCGTTGTCGATGCCCTCGCCACGGCGGAACGGCGCGTCCGGGGCTTCATCGAACTTAACTTGACCGATGACCCGGGTCGAGGCGGCGTGAACTCCGCCGACGACATGATCCGACTGGCCGAAAAGATTTCGCAAACGGAAACGATTGACCTGCGCGGTGTGATGGCGGTGGCTCCGCTGGGAATGGATCCGCCGGAAGCCTTCGAGCGCGTTCAAGCATTATCGGCAATCCTCACCCAAGCGCATCCCTCCGCAGCCGAGATTTCCGCCGGCATGAGTGCCGACTGGGAGGCCGCTGTGGCCGCTGGAGCGACACACCTGCGCATTGGCACGTCAATAACGGGAAATCGACCCCAACCGCGTTAATCTGAACCGAACCTCAAGGAGGAAAATCATGGTCAGAAAAGCATTGGAATTCTTCGGAATTGTTGAAGCCGGAGCCGCGCCCCGCGTTGCGCCTCGGCGAACCGAAAGCTCTCGCCCCGCGCCGGCAGCCAAGCCCATCGTTCGCCTGAACAACGGTTACCGCGGCCGCGACAACAACTTTGCCACGATCCACACCGTTCGCCCCCGTCGGTATCAGACCGACGCCGAGGGCATCGCGTACACGTTCCGCGACGGCTCGCCCGTCATCGTCGACCTCGGTCAGATGGCCGAAGCCGAAGTGCGACGCATGATCGACTTCCTCAGCGGCCTGGTGAAGGGTCTCGATGGATCGATCAGTCGCGTATCGGGCAAGGTTTACATGCTGACGCCAGCTGGTATTGAACAGTTCGACGACACGCAGTCCTCCGACGGTCTATCCGACGGAAACATGGACGCGGAACTGTTCGATTAGACCGTGCCATTGCTAAGCGTCATTCTTGGGACTGCTCTGTGGATTTACGCACTGATTTTGTGGGCACGCCTCATTCTCGAATGGGTGCGTCAATTCCGACCTGATTGGCGGCCACGCGGGTTGCTCCTGATGGCCGCCGAAGTTGTGTACACGGTCACCGACCCGCCGTTGAAATTCATTCGTCGTTTTGTTCGCCCGGTTCGACTCGGCGGAGTTGCGATCGATTTCTCCTGGACAATTTTGCTTATTGCCGTCTACATCCTGATGTCGTTCGTCGGGTAGTCTTGTCAAACAACAGATTCACCGTGTGGGAATTAAAGGAGTGATTGCGCATGGCGCTCACCGCTGAAGACATCGTCAACAAACAGTTCAAGCCGAAACCTCGATTGAGCGAGGGTTATGACGCCGATGAAGTCGACGACTTTCTCGACGAAATCGTCAAGGCGTATCGAGCCATCAAGGCCGAGAACGACGAGCTCAACCAAAAGCTCGTAGGCGCCCAGGGTCGCATTGACGAACTGGAGCGCGCGCGGAGTTCTGGCGCTGTGTCGGTGGTCGGTGCCGTTGCCGGTGCCAGTGTCGAGGGGCCCAACGATTCGGCAACGTCGAGTCAGTTGCTGCAGCTCGCACGGAAATTGCACGATCAGCACATTCAAGAAGGGCTCAACGAGCGCGAACGCATCATCGAAGAGGGCAAGGCCCAGGTCCAGCGCAACATCGCCGAAGCGGAACAGCGTCAAAAGAACGAGATCAACGAACTCGACCAGCAGCGCATCGCGATCGAGCGCAGGGTTGAGGAACTCAAGCTGTTCGAAAAGGAATACCGCACTCAGCTGAAGCAGTACCTCGAGACGTCGCTCAATGACCTCAACGCCAGCGGTCAGGCTTCCGCCGCGAATTACTAGCTCACCTTGAGCAACCGGCGAAGTTTCGCGATCCCCGACGGGCTCGTCGGAGAGCGGGTAGATGTAGTCGTTGCTCGCCTCATTGGGGTGTCCCGAAGTTTTGCCACAGAGATTGTGGACGCGGGCGGTGTCGCAGTTGGAGGACTCACTGCGACCAAGTCGGACCGCGTGCCATTTGATGCCACCATCGATATCGAGTGGGAGGACAAGCGCGAGCCCGTGGTTGTGCCCGTCGTCGTCGCCGAGATGACGATTGTGTACGACGATGACGACATCGTCGTCATCGATAAGCCCCCTTTCCTCGCCGCCCATCCCAGTCTTGGGTGGACGGGTGACACCGTTGTGGGCGCTCTGGCTGGAGCCGGCTATCGGATTTCAACGTCGGGTGCGCCGGAACGCCAAGGAATTGTGCACCGCCTGGACGTCGGAACATCGGGGCTCATGGCGGTCGCGAAGAGCGAAATCGCGTATTCGGTGATGAAACGGAAGTTCAAGCAGCGCGAAATTGACAAGACGTACCACGCGGTTGTTCAAGGCCATCCCGACCCCTCGGAGGGCACGATTGATGCCCCCATTGGCCGACACCCCGGTTCGTCCTGGAAGTTTGCCGTGACCTCGGACGGCCGCGACTCCGTCACTCATTACTCAACCCTCGACTCATTTCCGGGGGCCAGCCTTGTCGAGGTCGAACTGGAAACGGGTCGGACTCATCAGATCAGGGTGCACATGGCGGCACATCGACACCCGCTCGTCGGAGACGAGCTGTATGGTGCCGACCCGACGCTCACGGCGCGACTGGGGCTGAATCGTCAGTGGCTGCACGCGATACGACTCGGTTTCGAACACCCGACAACCGGTGAGCGCCTCGAACTTGAAGCGCCGTACCCCGCTGATTTGCGAATCGCCCTCGAAATTCTGGCCGCGCACTGACGCGCCTCACGGACGAGTCAACGGTCAGACCTAAACTGAGTATCCGCGCACGACGAAGGAGGATCGATGAGTGAGAATTTTGTGCACCTGCACGTTCACACCGACAACTCCATGCTCGATGGTGCCGCCCGCATCGGACCCCTGCTGGACGCGGCAGTAGCGCAGGGAATGCCGGCAATTGCCATGACGGATCACGGAACGCTTTTTGGAGCGTTTGAGTTTTGGACGAAAGCGCGTGACAGGGGAATCAAGCCGATCATCGGGATTGAGGCGTACCTGGCGCCCGAAGGCAGACTCGACAAACGGCCGATTCGCTGGGGTGACGGCGGCGAAGACGACACGTCGGGAGGCGGTGCGTACACCCACCTCACGCTGCTCAGTGAGTCGACCGAGGGGATGCACAACCTCTTCACCTTGTCGTCTGCGTCCTACATCGAAGGTTTTTACTCCCACCCACGGATGGACCTCGACATCCTCTCCCAGAACGCGAAGGGCCTGATTGCGACGAGCGGTTGCGTCAGTGGCGAAGTCCAAACCCGAATCCGACTCGGTCAATACGACGAGGCCAAAAAGGTCGCGTCAACCATGCGCGACATTTTTGGCAAAGAGAATTACTTCATCGAAATCATGGACCACGGAATCCCCATTGAAAGACGGGGCATCAAGGATTTGCTCCGGCTGGCCAAAGAGCTCGACCTTCCGCTCGTCCTCACGAACGACTTGCACTACGTGCATCACGATGACCACACTGCGCACGCGGCGCTGCTCTGCGTGCAATCGGGTTCGACGCTACTGGAAGAGAAGCGATTCAAATTCGATGCCGACCAGTTCTATCTGAAGTCCGCCGCCGAGATGCGCCGGCTTTTCCCCGATCATCCCGAAGCGTCTGATAACACTCTGCTCATTGCCGAGCGCTGTGGCGTCGAGTTTGATACGACCACGAACCACATGCCCCACTTTCCCGTCGAAGCGAACGACACCGAGAACGACGCGTTTGAACGCGCCGTGTGGGCGGGGCTCGAGTTCCGCTATGGGAAGAATATGTCAACCGAGGTTCGTGAGCGCGCCGCCTACGAGATTGAAATCATCAGAACAAAGGGCTTCGCCGGCTACTACCTCATCGTCGCCGACTTCATCGGGTGGGCGCGCGACAACGCTATTCGCGTAGGACCCGGTCGTGGGTCGGGCGCCGGTTCTATCGCGGCATACGCGATGCGAATCACCGATCTGGAACCGTTGGCCCACGGGCTCCTGTTCGAGCGTTTCCTGAACCCCGAACGCGAGTCGATGCCCGACTTCGATATCGACTTCTCGACCAAGCGACGCGATGATGTCAAACGGTACGTCACCGAAAAGTACGGTTCGGACCATGTCGCACAAATCGCGACGTACAACATCATTAAGGCCAAGCAGGCACTCAAGGACTCTGCTCGAGTGCTCGGTTATCCCTACGAGGTGGGGGAGCGTCTGACAAAGGCAGTTCCGCCGATGAAACTTGGGCGCGACATGTCGTTGAGCGAAATGTTCGACAAAAACAATGAACGGTTCAAGGAAGCAGCGCCGTTCCGCGACGTGGTAGAGGCGAGTCCTGAGGCCACGATTGTCTACGAGACGGCGAAGGGCATTGAGAGCATCAAGCGCAACACCGGGGTGCACGCCGCGGGGGTCATCATGTCGGACACGAAACTGTCAGACATCGTGCCGCTGATGATGAGGTCAAACGACGGGCAGATCATCACTCAATTCGACTACCCAACCTGTGAGTCCCTGGGGCTCATCAAAATGGACTTCCTCGGCCTTCGAAACCTCGACATTCTCGACGATGCATTGATCAACATTCAACGGAACCGCGGGGAAACCGTCGTTCTCGAGGAGCTGACCTACGACGACCCGGCGGTGTTCGAGCTCCTGTCAACGGGGGAGACGCTCGGCATCTTCCAACTGGATTCACCGCCGATGCGCCAATTGCTCAAACAAATGCAACCCGACTCGTTCGAGGACATTTCCGCCGTGCTGGCGCTGTATCGGCCCGGTCCGATGGCGATGAAATCGCACACGAATTACGCGATGCGCAAACAGGGGATGCAGGTGATAGCCCCGATTCACAAAGAGCTTGCCGAGCCTTTGAGCGACATCCTCGACCCGACCTATGGACTGATTGTGTACCAAGAGCAGGTTATGCAGATTGCCCAGAGGGTTGCTGGTTTCACGCTCGCGAGGGCGGAGAACCTGCGCCGCGCGATGGGTAAAAAAAAGAAGGAAGTTCTTGACGAGGAGTTTGCTCCGTTCTCGGCGGGAATGATCGAACGCGGATTCAGCAAAAAGGCGATTGACACTCTGTGGGAGATTTTGGTTCCCTTCTCGGACTACGCGTTCAACAAGTCGCACTCGGCCGCGTACGGGGTTGTTGCTTACTTCACGGCCTATCTCAAGGCGCACTATCAACAAGAGTTCATGGCGGGACTTCTCACGAGCGTTGGTGACGACCGTGACAAACTGGGCGGCTATCTCGTCGAAGCTCGTCGCATGGGCGTCAAGGTGCTTGCCCCTGACATCAATGAATCGGTGCTCGACTTCGCCGCCGTCGGTGAGGACGTCCGTTTCGGGCTCGGGTCCATCAAGAATGTCGGAGAGGGTGTCGTCGACCACATTGTGACGGAACGCAACGCGCACGGCCCCTACGAATCGTTCCCAGACTTCCTTGAGCGCGCCCCACTGCCCGCCCTGCAAAAACGCACGGTGGAGGCGCTCATCAAGGCCGGTGCGTTTGATCGGTTCGGACACACGCGCCGGGCCCTGATCGACATTCACGAGAAAGCGGTGGAGGACGCTCAGCGCACGAAAAAGGACGCGTCGAAGGGCGACATTGGTTTCGATTTTGGAGGGCTCTTCGACGAGCCGGTTGTGCTTGTTCCCGACCGTCCCGAGTGGCCGCGTAAGACGAAGCTCGAGTTTGAACGCGACATGCTCGGGCTGTATGTCTCCGACCATCCCCTTAACGGCCAAGAGTCGGCACTGTCGCGCGCTGCGTCCATTCTCGTGAGCGACCTACAGGTCATCCAGAAGATATCGGAAAGTGACGACGCCGACGCTGAATACGAATTGATCGGGGCCACCGAGGGTGACATCGTGACTTTTGCCGGTTTGCTGCGCAACGTTGAGCTGCGGGTTGCGCGCACGTCGGGAAAGCCCTTTGCGATGGCGATGCTGGAAGACATGTCCGGTTCCGTAACGGTTTCCGTCCTCGGTCGGGCTTATGACGACCTCCGGCTCAAACTCGTCAACGACACGGTGGTGGCGGTATCCGGTCGCATTCGCCTTCGCGAGAACTCGGTGTCACTCATGGCAAACGACATCCGCGAACTCGAAATGGTGCGGGTGGACGAGGTCACGGTGGTGAAGGTTCAGGTTCCGTCGAGTCACGCGACAACCAGCGTCATCGCCGAACTCGACGAAATTCTCAAACGACACCCCGGTGGCTCCGAGGTAGAGCTGCGCGTGCGCCACCCCGACACGGTTCGCGTGTTTACGCTCCCGCACCGAGTGGCGGTGAGTGGCGCGCTGTACGGAGAGTTGCGACGGGTCCTCGGGCCCAACGCCGTGGCCTAGTCGACGACGTCGCCGACCGTGTGATACCGACGTTCGACGTAGACCAGTGGTGAGCAGTCGGCGTTGGTCGACCCTCCGTCGATTTCGACGATGACGGCCGCGTTCGACCCAACCTCTGAAACGTTGACGACATGAGCCTCGAGCAGGGCACGAACGCCGTTGAGGCGGGGTAGACCGCGGTCATCGAAAGACCAGTGGTCGCCCTCGAATCGCTGGGCTGCGGGACCAGCCATGACCCTCGCGAGGTCGACTTGGTGTCCAGCGAGGAAGTGAAGCAAGAGGCGCGATCCGACCGCAACCGCGGGGTAGGACGACGCGTGTTGGGCAATGTTGAACGACGCCCGCGGGGGTTCGGCGGAAAAAGAGGCGAGCGACGTCGCCGTGAAACCGACCGGAGAATCATCCGCGGCAAGTCCCGTGATCACGGCAACACCGGCAGGGTGCAGAGCGAACGCGGCGAGGAACGTTGACTCGGGGGTCATGCGGACCAGGTGCTCCTCTGGGAATTCATAGGCGGAATAGTCTCAACGGTAGCATTGAGGAGATGCTGACCACGATTTCCATTCCCTTGCCATTCACGGTCAGGTCGTGACCGTGAGGTTCGAGAGGTAACGAGATGTACTGTCCGTTCTGCCGTCACACCGACAGCCGTGTTGTCGATTCCCGCACGGCCGAGGATGGACTGTCAATTCGCCGCCGTCGAGAATGTCCCTCGTGCGGAGGCCGTTTTTCCACTCTTGAGACGGCCAGTCTTTCCGTCATTAAGCGCAACGGAGTCGTCGAACCGTTCTCGCGCAACAAAATTGTCTCCGGAGTTCGCAAAGCCTGTCAGGGACTTTCGGTCACCGACTCAGAGCTTTCGGCACTCGCGCAGCGCGTCGAGGAGACGGTTCGCGCAACGGGAGTGTCCCAAATCGACGCGAACGAAATTGGGCTCGCAATCTTGCCGGAACTGCGCACTATTGATCTGGTCGCCTATTTGCGGTTCGCGAGTGTGTATAAGGCTTTCGAATCCCTTGCCGACTTCGACCGCGCGATTGAGGAATTGCGCAGCGATGGCGGAAAGCCCTCCGGCTCGTGATCTACCGCGTGTTCTTTCGGCTCGTCTTTGCACGGATGGACCCTGAGCACGCACACGAGCTCGTTGTCACACTGCTGCGCTTTGGTCAGAGAATTGGCGCAACCCGGATACTTCGGCTTTTCACCTCGCCGTCTCACAATCAGTCGGTGCACACGCTGGGGCTGGTCTTTGAATCACCATTCGGGCTTGCGGCGGGATTCGACAAGAACGCACTCAGCTATCGCATCCTGTGGGGGCTCGGATTCGGCCACGTTGAGGTCGGCACCGTCACGGCTCTGGCGCAGGCGGGCAACGCCAAACCGCGGCTGTTTCGCCTCATGGCAGACAAAGCGCTCATCAATCGAATGGGATTCAACAATGACGGTGCCGAGCGCGTTCAACAGAGACTGAGACGCCGCAGTGGGCCGATTCTCGGGGTGAACATCGGCAAGAGCCGAATCGTCGACGTGGACGACGCGGTCGAGGATTACGTGCAGTCGACACGCGTGCTTGCGCCACGCGCGGACTATCTGGCCGTCAACGTCTCGTCGCCCAATACACCGGGTTTACGCGGCCTGCAAGAGATCGACAAGCTGGAGCCGCTCTTGACGGCGGTGAAGCGGGAAGCGGGGGATACCCCGGTCTTGGTCAAGATCGCACCCGACCTCACCGATGCCGGTGTTGACGCTGTTGCCGATATGGCCCTGAAAATCGGTCTGGACGGGATCATCGCGACGAACACCACGCTGTCCCGTGCCGGGTTGCAGACTCCGAGTGCCGAAGTCGAGGCGATGGGAGATGGCGGACTGTCGGGCCCGCCCGTCGCCGAGCGTTCACGAGAGATTCTCCGGCGCCTGCGCAACCGCGTACCCACCGACTTTTGCATCATCTCCGTCGGCGGAGTGACGACAGCCGATGACGTCGCCCAACGACTCGCTGATGGCGCAACACTCGTTCAGGGCTACACGGCATTTCTCTACGAAGGGCCGCTGTGGGCCGCGCGTGTAGTTCGAGGGTTACGCTAACTACTCGATCGTTGCGCCACGGGCAACCCGAGCTTTGGGAACGCGCAGCGGGCGGAACTGGAACGCGCGAACACCGGCGTACCACTTGACACCCTTCTCAACCTCACCGAACTTGGACTGCAGCTTCTTTACGACCTGGCGCCCGAGGAACATGGCATCGATCACGGCGACGAGGAAGAACCCGTAGAGGGCAATCAGGACGGTCAGTTGGAGTGTGGCGGCAATCGATGTCACCTTGCCACTGGCATCGGTCGCGTTGTAGTCGGGGATGAAGGTCATGATGATGACGGCGAACATCAGCGGAATCATGAACTCGCCGACGGTAAAGCGCGCATCGACAATGTCCCGAACCATTCGCTTTTGAGGTCCCTTGTCGCGCAAAGGCAGGTAGCGTTCGTCGCCGGCTTCCATGCCCGCGCGTGCCACCTGGCGCTGGTCCGCTTTCTTGCGACGGTCCTCTTTGGACTGCTTGGTGCGAACGGGGACGAGCGGACGCTGGCGCGCTGCTTCACGCTCTTTGCGCGTTGGGGTTGCCCGACCCTTGCCGGTCTTATCGGTCGAATCAGTCACGTCGTCGTCTCCTATGGTTCAGTGTTTACTAGATTACCGTTATGACCGACAACGCCCGAACGACTGAATCTCTCCGCGACCTCACGGCGAGCGGTATGCCCGCCGCTCTCGACGATCTCATGGATCTTGTCCGGATTCCCTCGGTGTCCTGGGATGGGTTCGATGCCGAGCGGGTTCAGGAGTCAGCGGAGTTTGTCGCTGATCGACTGCGAGCGCTTGAACTGTTTGACGAAGTCACCATTGTTCGGGAACAGCAAGCGAACTCGTCCGATTACGGTCAACCCGCTGTCCTCGCACGACGCGAAGCCGCTCCCGGGTATCCCACCGTGTTGCTCTATGCGCACCACGACGTGCAACCACCCGGCGACAGGGCCGCATGGGACAGCGAACCGTTCGAACCCGAAGTGCGGGACGGACGACTTTACGGACGCGGAGCTGCCGACGACAAGGCGGGTGTGCTGGTCCACCTCACGGCTCTAAAGACCATTCGCGATGTTCTGGCCGATGACCTGAAGATCGGCATTGCGGTGTTCATCGAAGGAGAGGAGGAGTTCGGCTCTCGTTCCTTCACCACGATTCTGGATGCGCACACGCGCCTCTTGCGCAGCGATGTCATCATCGTCGCCGACAGCGACAATCGCACCGTTGACATCCCGTCGCTCACGGTCAGTCTTCGCGGGAACGTAGCGTTTTCTCTGACGGTGTCGACACTGGCGCACGCATCACACTCCGGGATGCTCGGGGGAGCGGTGCCCGACGCGATGATGGCCGCAATGACTCTCGTTTCTCGTCTGTACGACGCGGATGGCGCGGTTGCCGTTCCGGGCCTTCGCGAATACTCGGCACCCGTTCCCGATTTCAGCCACGCCGAACTGGTCCACGATTCGGGGCTGCTTCACGGGGTTACGGAAATCGGCAAAGGTCCGATCTTGTCGCGCATCTGGTTCCAGCCCGCAATCTCCATCACGGGGATTGATGCTCCGAGCGTGCAGAACGCCTCCAACACGCTTATCCCATCCGTCACGATCAAGGTGTCCGTGCGCGTAGCACCCGGACAGACCGCGACCGAAGCCTGGTCCGCCATCAGGGCTCACCTCGAAGCGACTGCACCGTGGGGGGCGAACCTCGAGTTCAGCGACCCCGACCTGGGCAACGCGTTCCTCGTCGATACATCCGGTTCCGCCGTTGCACTCGAGTTGGACGCGCTGCGCGACGCGTGGGGAGGAACCGACCCTGTTCTCACGGGAGTGGGTGGCTCTATTCCGTTCATCGCCGACCTGGTCACTCGTTTCCCCGAGGCGCAAATTCTCGTCACCGGAGTTGAGGACCCGGCCTCGCGGGCCCACAGCCCCAACGAATCGCTGTCTCTCGCTGTGTTCGAACGCGCAATTCTTGCGGAAACACTTTTTCTCACTCGACTCAACGACCGCGAAGTGTGAGTTGAGGGGGTAAAATCGAACCATGACAGGAAACACTCTTACCGAAGCAACGCACGGCGTCGTTCTGACCCCCGCTGCAGTCGACAAGGCCAAGGGCCTCATTATGCGCGAACAGCGCGACGATCTTCGTCTCCGCCTGGTCGTCAAGGCCGGTGGGTGCAGCGGATTCCGTTACGACCTCTTCTTCGACGAGCGCGACAACGAGGGTGACGCGGTTGTCGAATTCGACGGAGTGCAGGTCGTCGTCGATAAAAAGAGCGCACCGTATCTCGACGGTGCCGAAATCGACTATGAGGACACGATTCAGGCGTCGGGGTTCCAGATCAACAATCCCAATGCGCAAAGCTCGTGTGCCTGCGGCGACTCGTTCAACTAACGACACCTCCCGCGACACTGTCGAACAAACCGCGAAAAATCAACGCGTTTTCGCGGTTTTTTCGCGTCAAAACGGCGGAACTTGCGTTCAGGGTCGCGTAGACTGAAGCCATTCCCACACAGAATGTCCGAGAGGCTTACCGTGCATAAGAACCTAGTGCGCTGGATCGCGGTGGTTGCATCGAGTGCAATCGCACTGAGCCTCGCCGGCTGCACCGCCCAGGAACTTCGCGGATACTTGCCGTCCGACGGCGAGACGACGAACAACACGTCGCGCGTCATCGGGTTGTGGTCGACGTCGTGGATTGTTCTGTTGGCCGTGGGAGTCCTGACTTGGGGATTGATCATCTGGGCAGCCATTGCCTACCGCCGCCGCCAGAGCGACACCGGGCTGCCGTCCCAACTGCGCTACAACCTCCCGATTGAAACATTCTTCACCATCGTCCCGCTCATCCTCATCATCGGCTTCTTCGCATTCACCGCAAGAGACGACTCGATCATCGAGAAGGCAAACCCCAACCCCGACTACACCATCCAGGTGTTCGGCAAGCGCTGGGCGTGGGACTTCAACTACATCAACGACGGAGTCTACGAATCGGGTATTCAGGCGCAACTGAACGATTCGAACAACGTTGACATCACGTCACTGCCCGTTTTGTATTTGCCCGTCGGAAAGACAATCGAATTCGACCTCGAATCCCGTGACGTCAATCACTCGTTCTGGATCGTCGATTTTCTCTACAAGAAAGACATGCTTCCCGGTCAGACGAACCACTGGTACGTCACTCCCGAAAAAGAGGGCACCTTCCGAGGCAAGTGCGCCGAGCTCTGCGGTGAGTACCATTCGCTGATGCTCTTCACCGTGAAGGTTGTCTCGCAGTCGGAATTCGATGCTTACATTCAGTCACTTCGAGATGCCGGCCAGGTAGGACAACTCGGAGCGGAACTCAATACCAACAACGATGGAACCACTGAAGGCTAGGGCGGCAACATGACAACCACAGCACCTCGTCCCGCGGACGTAATCCCCGCCGGAGCATCGTCGGTCAAAGCCGGCAAGCAGGGCATGGTTTTCCTTGATTACTTGACAACAACGAACCACAAGACCATCGGCTATATGTACTTCGTGACGTCGTTCGTGTACTTCCTCATCGCCGGCATCATGGCTCTCATCATCCGCGCGCAACTGTTTCAGCCGGGTCTGAGCCTCGTCACCAAGGAGCAGTACAACCAGCTGTTCACCATGCACGGCACGCTCATGCTGCTCATGTTTGCAACGCCGCTGTTTGCTGCGTTCGCCAACGTTCTCATGCCACTGCAGATCGGTGCGCCCGACGTTGCGTTCCCGCGACTGAACGCGCTTGCGTTCTGGTTCTATTTCTTCGGTTCCGCCGTGGCCACCGCCGGATTCCTCACCCCGCAGGGCGCGGCATCGTTTGGGTGGTTCGCCTACACGCCTCTTTCCACCGCAACCTTCACGCCGGGAGTTGGCGCCAATATGTGGGTCTTCGGACTCGGGCTCTCGGGCTTCGGCACAATCATGGGTGCGGTCAACTTCATCACGACCATCATCACCATGCGCGCCCCGGGAATGACGATGTGGCGCATGTCGATCTTCTCGTGGAACACTCTCGTCACCTCGCTCCTCATCATCATGGTCTTCCCGGTATTCGCCGCCGCGGCGCTAGCCCTCGGCTCCGACCGAGTATTCGGTTCCCACGTGTATGACGCGGCGACCGGCGGTTCTATCCTGTGGCAACACCTCTTCTGGTTCTTTGGACACCCCGAGGTGTACATCATCGCGTTGCCGTTCTTCGGAATCATCTCTGAGATTTTGCCGGTCTTTTCCCGCAAGCCCATCTTTGGATACAAGACGCTGGTCTTTGCCACCATTGCGATTGCCGCTCTCTCGATGACGGTGTGGGCTCACCACATGTACGTAACCGGCAGCGTGCTCCTGCCGTTCTTCGCACTCATGACAATGCTCATTGCTGTGCCCACCGGTGTGAAAATTTTCAACTGGGTGGGGACGATGTGGCGGGGGTCCATCACTTTCGAGACTCCGATCGTCTTCGCACTGGGATTCCTCGTTTCCTTCGTGTTCGGTGGTTTGACCGGGGTCATCCTCGCGTCTCCAACACTTGACTTCCACTTGTCCGACTCATACTTCGTCGTCGCCCACTTCCACTACGTCATCTTTGGAACCGTTGTGTTTGCCATGTTTGCGGGCTTCTACTTCTGGTGGCCCAAGATGACCGGCAAAATGTTGCGAGAAGACCTCGGACACCTTCACTTTTGGCTGTTGTTTGTCGGGTTCCACATGACCTTCCTCATCCAGCACTGGGCCGGCGTGATGGGAATGCCGCGACGATATGCTTCCTACCTTGTCGAGGACGGATTCACCTGGATGAATCAGCTCTCGACGGTCGGGTCGATGATTCTCGCGGTGTCCATGATTCCGTTCCTCTACAACGTGTGGTGGACCAAGCGAAACGCACCGGACGTCACGGTCAATGACCCGTGGGGCTACGGACGCTCGCTCGAGTGGGCAACTTCCTGCCCGCCCCCGCGCCACAACTTCACGTCCATTCCTCGAATCCGTTCCGAAGCACCAGCTTTCGATCTCAACCACCCCGAGACGGCACCCGCCGGTTACCTGGACAAGTAGGGGATTAGACCATGAAGACCAACGTCATGATGTTCGGTCTGTTGACCGTGTTTTTCGGGATCTTCGCCGTGATTTATCCGACGTGGAACTACTTTGGCGAGGGTCGGATCGAGTGGGTCGGAAACATCGGCATTGCCCTCACCATGGTCATGTTTTTGCTGCTGGGCAGTTTCTTGTACCTGAACCTTCGCAGGCAGGGCGGCACTCTGCCGGAAGACTCCGACACAGCCGACATCGACGATGGCGACACGGAGATGGGCTATTACCTGCCGTGGTCGTGGTGGCCGTTCTTTGCCGGTGCCGCCGGCGGTATCGCAATGCTCGCGATGTCGGTGGGCATTTGGCTAGCGCTCTTCTCGCTGGGGCTTGTCCTCATCACCTTCATCGGCTGGTTCTTCGAGCCATTCCGTGGCGCATACCGACGATAAAACTCGCGATCTCGCGGTGTGGCTTTAGTAGCCCAATTTTGTGTGTCTCTCCTCGACGCTAGTGTGAGCACATGACCGCAAAAAGCCCGCCCGAACCCGGTGTGCCAGCTGAAGACAGTGGCTCAACGCCAGACGAGATAACACTGCGCGACGGTGAAACTACCAACGTGAGTGTGCCCCTTGACGGTAGTACTAACATCGTCGTCAACGTGGTGCCGCCCCAACGGTCCGCTGGATTCTTCTCTTCCTGTCTGCAAGGTTGCGGGTGCCTCGTGTTCGTTGTGGTAATCCTCGGCATCATCGGGTCGCTTTCGCGCTAACACGTAAACGGGCCGCACCCGAGAGCGCGGCCCGTTTACGTGTTGTCAGTGTTAGTGCTGCGATGCCGATTCAAGTTCGGGCTTGGTGACGGGCGTGATGCGGTCCTCAAAGTAGAACCGAGAGACGCCGGCTTTTGCTCGAGCGGCAAGCGTGATACGTCCGCGATCGTTGGGTCGCAACACGGCAGGCTCATACTCGTCGAACGATACCAACTTCCACTTCTCAAATTCGTCCAGCGGCGTGTGAATTTCACGATATTCACCACCGGGCAGTCGCACAATTCGACTCGATTCGTAGCCGTGCAATGCGACCTCGCGATCCTTACGCTGCAGGGCAAGTGCCATCTTCTTTGTCAACCAGAAAGCGATGAACGGGCCGACGATGAGCAGGATTTGCAGGGTCAGGATGACACCTTCGATGGTGGTCCAGAAGTGCGTCGCAATAAGGTCGGACGACGCTGCCGCCCACAGCACGGCGTAGAACGTGACACCGGCTGCGCCAATCGCGGTGCGCGTCGGGGCGTTGCGGGGACGCTCGGCAATGTGGTGTTCGCGCTTGTCTCCGGTCACCCATGCTTCGAAGAACGGGTAGAAGGCAACGAGGCCGAGGAACACCATGAGGACAACGATGGGGATGATGAGATTAAGTGACAGTGTTCCACCGAGGAATTCGAACTCCCAACCGGAGGGAATGAGACGCAGCATTCCGTCGGCGAATCCGATGTACCAGTCAGGTTGCGTTCCAGCGGATACGGGCGAGGGATCGTAGGGTCCGTAACTCCAGATCGGGTTGATGGTGACGAGCGAGGCGATGAGCATTGTGACACCGAATACGAGGAAGAAGAACCCGCCGGCCTTGGCAGCGAACATAGCAAGAATTGGCGATCCGACGACGTTTTGTTCGGTGCGCCCCGGTCCGGCGAACTGCGTGTGCTTGTTGACAATCAGGAGCACCAGGTGAACCGCGATGAGTGCAATGACGATCGCCGGTAACAGCATGATGTGCAGCATGTAGAGGCGCGGGATAACGTCGTTTCCGGGGAATTCGCCACCAAAGAGCAGGTACGAGATCCACAGTCCAGCACCGGGCACTGCCTTGATCATGCCGTCGATGATGCGCAAACCGTTGCCCGAAAGCAGGTCATCGGGCAACGAGTAACCGGTGAACCCTTCCGCCATCGCCATGATGAAGAGCAGGAATCCGACGACCCAGTTGATTTCGCGGGGCTTGCGGAATGCGCCGGTGAAGAACACTCGGAGCATGTGCAGACCGATCGCGGCGACGAACAGCAGCGCGGCCCAGTGGTGGACCTGGCGCATGAGCAGACCGCCACGGATGTCGAACGTGATGTTGAGTGTTGACGAGTAGGCCGCCGACATGTGAATTCCCTTGAGCGGCACGTACGAGCCGTCGTAGTGAACTTCGGTCATCGAGGGGTCGTAGAAGAGCGTGAGGAAAGTTCCCGAGAGCAAAATGATAACGAACGAGTACAGTGCGATCTCGCCCAGCATGAACGACCAGTGGTCGGGGAAAATCTTGCGCCCGAGGGTCTTCACGGCCGTCGAGATGGAGGTGCGCTCGTCGAGGTAGTTTGCTGCCCCACCAACGAAACGCATGCCACGTCCGGACGACTGACGTGCCGGCTTTGATTTAGTTGCTACGGTCATTGATTACGCTCCCAAAAGCTCGGTCCAACGGGTTCAAGGAAGTCGCTCTGTGCGACGAGGTAACCCTCAGCGTCCACCGATATGGGCAACTGGGGGAGAGGGCGGGCTGCTGGTCCAAAGATGACGGCGCACTCATTGGACACGTCGAACTGCGACTGGTGGCAGGGGCACAGCAGGTGGTGGGTCTGTTGCTCGTACAGCGCAACAGGGCAACCGACGTGCGTGCAAATCTTGGAATAGGCAACAATTCCGTCATAGGACCAGTCTTTGCGCTCCTCGGAGATGTTGAGATCCGCGGGGTCCAGGCGCATGAGCAGAACTGCGGCTTTCGCCTTTTCATTGAGGAACGTTTCTTCGTACGTTCCGAGGTTTTCGGGAATAACGTGCACCGCTGAACCAATGGTGATTTCGCTCGCCTTGATCGGCGTTCCACTGGGGTCTCGTGCAAGTCGGGTTCCGGCGCGCCAGATGGTGTGCTTGAGTGCCTCAACCGGGTCCGCCGCTGGCGCAAGATCACGAAACAGCGCGATTGCCGGAACGGGGAATGCGACGAGAGCCGTGACCAGCGAGTTGCGAAGCAGGCGACGACGTGTCCAGCCCGACTCCGCGTTTGCTTCCTGGAAGATTTCGACGGCGCGAGCACGGGTCGGCTCGTCTCCTCGTGTTCCGTGGCGTTCCTCGACCAGCTCGTGTCCGTGCATGAGGGTCTTGGCCCAGTGCACCACACCGACGCCGAGCGTCAGGAGGCTCGCGGCAATAGCGACACCAATCAGCAGAGTGCTCAGTCGGACGGTCCACAAATCACCGGGGACAATGGGGAAGAGGAAGTAGAAGACGAATGCGGCGACGCTGAGCAAACCAGACAACAAGAACAGCAACGAGATTCCACGTTCCGCTGAAGCGGCCTTGTCCGGGTTGACGTCGTGGACCCGCTTGTGAGCTGGCTCGAAACCGGGGTTGTCGACGCGATCAGCGCGTTCAACGGCGCTGCTACCTTTGAGCGCAACGCCCTTTTCTGACTCAGCCATTCGTGTGACCTTTCCGCATGCCTAGTTTGACTTCGCCGTGAGCCAGACGGTGATCGCGATGAGCCCACCGAGCGCAAAAATCCAGACGAAGAGGCCTTCCGATACAGGGCCGAGAGCGCCGAGGTCGAGTCCGCCGACCGAACCGTTTTCATCCATCCACTTGAGGTAGGCGATGATGTCGCGCTTTTCATCGGGGGTGATGTTCATGTCCGAGAAAACGGGCATGTTCTGAGGGCCCGTAACCATCGCAGCGTAAATGTGGACGGGGTCGATGTCGTGAAGGTTTGGAGCGAACTTGCCCTCGGTCAGTGCACCACCAGCGCCAGCAACGTTATGGCACATCGCACAGTTGACGCGGAACAACTCCGCACCGTTCGACTCGTTCCCACCGGAAAGGAAACGGTTGTCGGGAAGGCCGGGACCGGGTGCCAGGGTTGCGACCCACGCCGCCATCGCGTCGATGTCAGCTTGAGAGAACTGAACGGGCTTCTTTTCGGCCTGCGGTCCGCTTCCGGCCATTGGCATGCGCCCGGTGCCGACCTGGAATTCCACGGAGAGAGCTCCAGCTCCTACAAGAGACGGCCCTGCCGCTGTGCCCTCGGCACTCAGCCCGTGGCACGATGCGCAGTTAGCGGCAAAGAGTGCCTTGCCATTTTCTACCTGAGCAGCTGCGGGAACGTCATCAGCGGCGGTCGCCGTTCCGGTGAACAGCGCATAGGCACCACCAGAGGCGAAAAGGCCAATGAGCAAAAGGGCGATGGCGGCGAGTGGGTGACGTCGGCCGCGACGGGGGGAAGTTGCCATGTCTGTTCTTTCGCTTACTTGAGGACGTAGATAACGAGGAAGAGGCCGATCCACACGACATCGACGAAGTGCCAGTAATACGACACGGCAACGGCGGAAATGGCATCGCGGTGGGTGAACACCTTGACAGCCTGGATTCGGGCGATGATGAGAATGAAGGCGATGAGCCCGACGGTCACGTGCAAGCCGTGGAAACCGGTGGTGAGGTAGAACGCGGAACCGTAAGCGTCGGAGTTCAGCATGACCCACTCGGAGGTGAGCAGAGCGTATTCGTAAACCTGGCCGACAACGAAGAAAGCGCCCATTGCGTAGGTGAGCCAGAACCACTCGATAGCGCCCCATTTGACGGGAGACCAGCCGGTGCGGCGAGCCTGAAGTCGTTCGGCGGCGAACACCCCGAACTGGCAGGTGACCGACGAGAGAACGAGGACGGTGGTGTTGACGAGCGAGAAAGCCACGTTCAATTTGGCGGTTTGCTCTGACCAGAGTTCTGGAGCCATGGATCGAAGCGAGAAGTAGATCGCGAACAAGCCGGCGAAGAACATTACTTCGCTCGCGAGCCAGACAATGGTTCCGACGGCAACCGCATTTGGCCGATTCACAATCGGAGCTGAGCGGAGCATGGATGCGCTGGTCACATTCTCTATTATGCCGAACTTCGGAGCACCGCTTCGCCAATCGGGCGGTGTTTTCCGCCGTTTTCCTCAATTTTCTATCTAATTTCGCAGACCACCCACCCGATAAGGTGGGGGAGTGAGTTCGACACCCTGGTCCGAGATTCTTGACGCCCTCGTGAGCGGTGAGTCGCTCACGGTTGCACAAGCGTCGGCCGCGATGGGCGACATCATGAGCGGCGAGGTTTCGGACGCTCAGCTCGCCGGTTTTCTTGTCGCGTTGCGCGCCAAGGGGGAGTCCGTCGACGAGGTGGTTGGTTTCCGCGACGCAATCCTCGCAGCGGCACTCCCGCTCGAAGTGTCCAGCGATGCCGTCGATATTGTCGGCAGTGGGGGCGATCCGGTCGGCGTTCTCAACGTCTCGTCTATCGCCGCGATGGTTGTTTCTGCCGCCGGCGTTCCCGTCATCAAACACGGGAACCGCGCCGCGTCGAGCAAGTCGGGGGCAAACGATGTCCTCACGGCCCTCGGGATTGACATTTCACTGCCACCCGAGCGCGTCGCACAGGTGTTCGCCGAAATCGGCGTCACTTTCGTCAACGCGATGGTGTTTCACCCCGGATTCAAAAATGCGGGTCCGGTTCGGTCGCAGCTCGGAATTCCCACGATTTTCAACGTTTTGGGGCCGTTGTGTAACCCCGCCCGGCCCGAAGCGAACGCCCTGGGAATGGCGAATGCTGCCCGCATTCCGCTCGCGGTTGGTCTTTTTCAGCAGCGCGGTGCCACGGCGCTCGTGTATCGGGGTGAAGACGGTATCGACAAGGTCACGACAACAGGTCACACCCACGTGGTCGAGGTTGCGCGCGGTTCGGTGACGCAGCACGATTTTGACCCGCGCGAGGTCGGATATGCGTATTCCACCATCGACGCGATCCGCGGCGGAGACCCCGACGAGAACGCAGCGACCGCTCGCCGGGTTTTGGCAGGGGAGAAGTCGGCTGCGCGCGACATCATCGTTCTCAATTCAGCCGCCGGAATAATCGCACACCGGTTGTCACACAACATCGCCGAGCGCGACCGATCCTTCGTCGAACGAATGGCCGAAGCCGTTGGTATTGCCGAAAACTCCATTGATTCGGGTGCGGCAGAGGCTAAACTGCTCGCCTGGGTCGCCGCAACGGCTTAGCGACGCGCGACGCGCCGAACGGTGAGCACAACGACGGCAACGATGGCGCCGGCAAGAGCTCCGGCGCTGTTCGCGACGAAGTCGCTGGGGTCGGGAATTCCGACCGACGTGATCTGTTGAACGGTCTCAATCATGAAAGATCCGAAGGACAGCGTAATCGCTGCTCGAAGCGGTGAACGCAGGAACATTGCGAGGGTGAAGCCGGCGGGGGCGAACAGTGCAGCGTTGAGTGTCCAATTCGCTCCAACAACGATTGAGTCAGCCCACAGGACAGGGTCGAGGAACCAAATGTACTCGGCGGTCCCGTTCGCATCGCCCAGTCGCAGCGTGAATCCGGTGACGAGCGCAAGTGACCAGAGCGTTGCGACGGTTAGTCCGAGTGTGCGACCCGATCCTTTGGCGATGTATTTCGAAAACAGCGTGAGCAGGAAACCGACGACCAGGGTCGTGGGGAGAGCGCCGTTCGTCACGAACGGCTGCACGAAGGCGGCCAGGGAGTCGAGGGTGGGCATCGGAAATCCTATTCTGACATAATGTGTATTATCGGATACTAACTATGACCGAGAAACGGCCGCCAACACGTCTCTGAGGCCCGGAGGTCCGAGAAATGGCTGTTCTGCGGTGACTTCGTCCAGAGTCCACCACCGCATGTCGAGTACGTCGTGGTGTTCAGAATCCGTCCAGCCTGTCGTGTCGGGTTCAAAACGATTGACCGCCAAGGCGTAGAAATGATCGACATACGAATGGAAGCGCTCGCCATCCTGCCAATCCCACCAGCCCGGAACCTCGGAAATGACGTCCCCCAGCTCGTGCGGTTCGACGATTCTGCCGGTTTCCTCGCGCAGTTCGCGCACGGCCGCCTCAAGGACGCTTTCGCCCTCGTCGATGCCTCCGCCAGGGGTAATCCACCGTGGTGGAATGCCAACAGCGGCGTCGAAGTGTGTGAGAAGGAGTAAAAAGTGTCCCTCGCGGTCGTGCAACACGATTCGAGCGGTTTCGCGGTGGGTGACGTGTGTGCGGCCATCGGGGTGGATCATTTTCCGCCCTTACCGACCAGCCCAAATGCACGCATGGACACCTGAACCATTGGCCCGATTCCCACCACGAACAACAGTGTTCCGATGCCAACCGGGCCACCGCAGGCGAGTCCAATCAGCGTCGCACCGCCCTCGAGAATCGTTCGCACCAGCCACACGGGCTTGTTGAACTTCTTCACCGAACCGGTCATGAGCCCGTCGCGCGGTCCCGGCCCGAGGCGTGCGCCGATGTACATGCCCGTTCCGAGAGCGATGGTGGCCATGCCGAGGAGGTACCACCCGATTTGGCCCGCGATTCCCCAGTCGGCGGCCGAGGGCACGAATCGCAGCGACAAATCGACGAAAGGACCGATCAAAAGGGCATTAAATACCGTTCCGAGACCGGGCATTTGCTTGAGCGGAATCCACAACAGCAGTATCAGCGCGCTCGCGAGAACCGTTGCCAACCCGAAACTCAGACCCGTAATGTTGGCCAAGCCCTGTCCAAAGACGTCCCAGGGGGCGAGACCCAGCCCCGCACGAATCTGTAGGGCGATGCCGAGGCCGAAGAGGTAAAGACCCAGAATCAGGCGCCCGAGAACGAGCGGTCGGGGAAATTGGATAGTCGCCATGAACTAGTTGGTGAAATAGCCGACGTCGCCGACGAGTCGCGTGTTGTCCGCGGGAACCGGCTCGACCGCGGCGAGCGCGATCTCCGCGGCGAATTCCTCAACGTTGTACAACTTCCCCACCGCTTGCTTTCGCGATTCGATGGTGCCGGGATTGGCTCGATCGAGCAGGGTCGCCGTCACGGTTCCCTCAATCATGTCTGCGGAAACGACCACAAATCCGATGCCGTCGGCTTCGAGTCCAGGAATCAGCTCGCGCAGGGCGTCCTCACCCGCGCGCTTCGAGAGCGCAACGGGAAGGTATTCGGGCATCGTGTCGACGGTTCGGATGAAGTGTGCCTGGTGACTCGTGACGAACACCACGCGCGATCCCTCGTGCAACAGCGGGCGCAACGTCGTGAGCAGGTTTACCTGGGCGTCACGATTGAGGCGCATGGCGTAATCCTCGCCCTTGCCCGCTTCCATCCCACCCGACGCGTTGAGGACGAGAATGTCCAACTGACCGAATTCAGACTTCAGGGTGTCGCGCAGGCTCGAAATAGTGTCGTAATCGGTCAGGTCGGCACCGACGACGATGGCATCGCCACCGTTTTCCCTAATTCCCGCAGCCACTTTCTCGGCGCGAACGGCCTTGTCACGGTAGTTGATGGCGACGCGGGCGCCCGCCTCGGCGAAAAATCCGACTGTGTCGGCACCGATTCCGCGGGATGACCCCGTCACGAAGGCGGTCTTTCCCGCAAGTTGACCGGTTTTCAAAGGGTTGTGGCTCATGGGTCAACACTAACAACCAAACCGACCGTGATACCGTTCCCCCGTGACGTTTCGAGCGGATGCGATGCCCTTTTTCGAGGGAATAAGGCCTCGCGTGTTCGCACACCGCGGACTTCACACCAACCACCCCGAAAACTCTCGAGGCGCGTTCCGCGCGGCCGTCGACGCTGGCGTTTCCTACATCGAAACGGATGTTGTTTCATCGAGCGACGGAATCGCGATGGTGACTCACGACCTCGTGCTGGACCGCGTTGCCGGTATCCGAGCGGCGGTGGGGGACTTCACCGCAGCACAACTGGCCGACGTCGACCTTGGCGGCGAAGGATTTATCACGCTGCGTCAGGCGCTCGCGGATTTCCCCACAACGCGATTCAACGTTGATGTGAAGGACGAACGCGCGATTTTCGATGTAGCCGCAGCGATTCGCGATGTGTCAGCGACCGAACGAGTATTGGTTTCCTCCTTCGCCACGGCACGTCGGCGCGCGGCGCTCGCAAACCTTCCCGGTGTCGCATCAAGCGCGTCATCCACCGAATTTCTGCGCGTCTTTGCCGCTGTCCGGCTGGGCTTTACTCCCCCACTCCCCCAGATTCAGGCGCTGCAAATTCCAGCATCGGCCTACGGCATTCCCACCGTCACCCGCGCGCTGGTCGATCGATACCACCGCCTCGGGCTGGAAGTTCACGTCTGGACGATCAACGACGAGGTCGAAATAAGCCGATTGCTGCAGCTCGGCGTGGACGGAATTGTGACCGATCGCGCCGACGTTGCTCTTCGTGTCGTTGCCTCATAGCCAATTCAGGGCGCACTCAGGGGAATAAACCAGTCCCGGGGTGTCTTCTAGTGGTGAGGACACACGTCCAGAGGAGGCTCAACATGAGTGACAAGCGATTGCGCGGAACGCGCCTCGGGGCGACCAGCCTCGAATCGGAAGAGGGCGTTGAATTCGTCGCTACGCAGACGATCACGTTCCGAACCGACGACGGTGAAGAATTTCAGGTGCGTTTCATGGAGGGCGTCGACCTGCCCTACAACTGGAATTCGCCCCACACCGCGAAATCCGGTCGTCGACTGGACGCGAAAGGCAATCCCGTGCAGGGAATCGACCCCAACGCTCCATCCGCACCCAACCCGACCGTCACCCACTGGGATCAGCTGATGAAACGCCGCACGATTGACGAACTGGAAGAGATCCTTGCCGAGCGACGGGCCGCCATGCGTGCCGCCGGCGAATTCAACAGCCAGGCCGCCTAGCGCCTCGGTTGCCGCGTAAAGCCCCACACCGTGATTCGCCACAGGGCTTCGAGGACGATTCCGATGTGCATTTTGGAGACACCCGCTTCGCGTTCCCGGAAAATGATGGGGTGTTCGACGATGGTTGCACCGGTCGATTCGATGCGTTGCGCGATCTCGATTTGGAAGCAGTAACCGCTCGACGCGATCGTTGTGAGGTCCAGTTCGAGCAGCGCATCGGCGCGCATCACCCGAAAACCCGCCGTCAGGTCGTGAATTCGAGAACGGAGCGCGAACCGCGCGTAAGCGTTACCGGCCCGTGAAATCGCTTCGCGCAGTCGGCTCCACCCCGCGATCGCGCCACCGCTCACCCACCGAGAACCGATGACGAGTGCGGCGTCGGAGTGCTGGGCGATATCGACGAGAGTTGACAAAACTGCAGGGTCGTGGGATCCGTCGGCGTCCATTTCCGCGACCCACTCGTAGTTGCGCTCAAACGCCCAGCGGAATCCTGCGATGTATGCGGGTCCCAGACCAGCCTTGGCGCTTCGGTGCAACGTGAAGACCTGAGGTGTGGATTCCGAAATGACGTCGGCCAGTTTCCCCGTACCGTCGGGCGATGCGTCATCGACGATGAGAATGTCGATGTCGGATGCCCTGCGAACCCTTTCAACGATGGAGGCGAGGTTGTCGATTTCGTTGTACGTCGGAATGATGACGAGCGACTTACTCATTGTTCCCGAATCGGCGCCGGATCAGTGGCGCGAAAATTGGCACAATTCCAGCAAGAATCAGCGCCCACTCGAGGGGCAGCCCGATGATCGACGCCGGGGTCACGACGGTGGACAGCGGCACGTCGGCAACCATCACCCCCGGTTCGAAAGAGGTCAGTCTGTCGATGTCGGTACCGTCGGGAGCAACGATGGCGCTGACACCGACGGTGGATGTGTTGACAACGGCGCGACCGGTTTCCACCGCGCGCATGCGGGCGATTTCCAGTTGTTGGATGCCCTCGTCGGTGCGTCCGAAATCCGAATTGTTTGTTGGCGCGATGATCACGTTTCCGCCCTGGGCGAGGATGGAGCGGAACAGCCCGTCGTCGATGATGTCGAAGCAGATGGAGATTCCCGCTCGAACTTCGCCGAACTCGAAGACGGGGTCGCGCGTTCCCTTGGTGTAATCACGCGGGACCATGTCGAACAGATCGGGAGCTAACGGGTAAAAGAATTCGCGCTGGGGCAGATACTCGGCGAACGGGACGGGATTGACTTTGTCGTATTGGTCAACGGCGCCCTTTCCCGCTTCCCACATCAGGGCCGAGTTGAAGGTTTCATCGCCGATGGTGGTCAGCGTTCCAAAGATGAACGGCGCGTCGGTTTCGGTCGAGACGAGATCAGCCAGATCCGCAACCTGCTGGTTCTGAAGCGGGTTGATGTCCATCGCGTTCTCCGGCCAAACGACGACATCGATTTTCCCAATGGGCACGGTATTCATCGCGTCAAAGTGTTTCTGGATCGCGTCACCTTGACGCGCACTGGAAAACAGCGACGAGTCGCTATTGCCTTGGACCGCGGCAACCCGGAATGAACCGTTCGGTGCGTTCACGAGAAGCGCATAGGGAATGGGTAACAGCGCGGCCACCGCGGCGACGACACCGGCAACGCGCAGCATGATGGCGCGGCGCGACCCGCCCCACTGAATCATCAGGACAACGGCGACCGTGGCCGTGCACAGCAACGCGGTTGCACCTGTCATTCCAAACAGCGTCACGAGGTACCGGAGCGGTGTTTCAGACTGACTCTGGCTGACGCGCGCCCAGCCGAAACCATCCCACGGCCACTGGGCAATGATCGCTTCGCGCGCGGTCCATGCAGCGGCAACAAGAAAACTGGCCGCAACAACGCCCCGGACGGATTGCAGATTGAGGCGGTCGGCCCCGCGCCACGCGGCAACGAGCAACATGCCACCAACGGCGAAAAAAAAGGCTTCGGCAACAACCAGGGCAAGCCACGGGACGACGCCGAGGTACATCGTCAGCCACCGCACGACGCTGCCAAAATACGCGAACCCGACGGCGAAGCCGATCAACGCGCCTCTCGGCATGGTGGTTCCGCGGAATGCGAACAGCATCATCGGCAGGCCGATCAGCATGAGAACGCCAATTCCCGGTTGGGGGAATGCGAGGCTGGACACGATGGCGCCGACCACGGCGACCAGCACTCGCGACACCATCGTTTTCACGGTTTCAGCCTAAACGGTTAGAGCGAAGCCGAATCGGCGACGATGCCGCGTCGGATGAGCGGGATTGTGGCACGCGCGATTTCGGCTAGACCGGTTGGGGCTGCGTGCGCAATTTGGTCGAGCGAGTCGATGACCTGTTTCGCCCAACGAACGAAGTCGCCTCCCGCAAGCGAACATTCTTTGAGCACGTCGTCGAGTCGCTGGCCCTTCGCCCATCGGTGCATTCCGAGGGCCAATCCGTAGGCGAGCGGTGGTGTGACCTCAAGGTCTTCATTCTCCTCGGCTGTGTTGATGTCGTCCCAGACGTGCTCCATCGCGGTGGTGATCGCAAGAAAGTCCCCCTTGGGAATCCGTCGTTGCATGTCGACTTCATCGTCTCGTCTGGCTTCGTACAGGGCAGTGGACAACACGGCGGCGAGCATCGGACCGTCGAGGTCATCCCAGAGCCCTCGGCGCAGGCATTCGGCGACCAGCAGATCGCGTTCTCCGTAAATGCGTTGCAGTGAGACACCGGCGGCGGTGAGCGTGTAGTCGTCGTCGGCTGGAATGAGGTATCCGTTTCGCTCAAGAATGCGACAGACACGGTCGAAGATGTTCGCAATCGCGCCCGTCTTGGAGCGAATCTGGTTCGCCATTCGGTCGGTTTGGCTCTGCAGTTTCCAAAAACGCTCGCCCCACCTCGCGTGCTTTTCGCGTTCGGGGCACGTGTGACACGAATGCTTCCGCAGCTGTCCGCGCAAGCGCTCGATCTGGTCCGCGCGTTTCTTTTGCACCGCGTGGGGGGTGTGGCTACCCCGATTGGACTTGCCCTCGAGGTCGGTGATTTCCCGGCGAATTCGCGAATATTCTCGGAAGTCGCCCAGATGGCAATCCATTGCCTCCGCGTATTGCGTGAGCGAGCTTTGGTTGCCCTTGACCGTTTGGGCCATGTCCACCACGGCACTGTCAGCCTGAAACTGCGCGAAAGACCGTTCGAGGATCGCGCGCGCCTCTCCCCTGCCGTATCGATCGATCAGGTTGACCGCCATGTTGTAGGTCGGGCGAAAACTCGAATACAGCGGAAACGCGCGACGCGAAGCGAGCATCCCCAGCGCGTGCGGGTTCATCCCGTCTCGCCAGAGAATGATCGAGTGCCCCTCGACGTCGATTCCGCGACGCCCGGCGCGACCCGTCAGCTGGGTGTACTCCCCCGGCGTGATGGCGACACGGGATTCGCCGTTGAACTTGTCCAGCTTGTCGAGCACAACACTGTGTGCGGGCATGTTGATTCCCAGTGCCAGCGTTTCGGTGGCAAAGACCAGCTTCACGAGCTTGCGACGAAACAGATGTTCGACGGTTTCTTTGAAGACAGGAATGAGTCCGGCGTGGTGCGCCGCAACACCGGCGAGGAGGGAATCCTCCCACTCGTTGAAACCCAGCGAGGAGAGGTCGTCTCCGGACAGGTGAGCGGTTCGTTGCTCAATCGCCTCGTGAATCTCGCGCCGTTCCTCGGGTGTCGTCAGAACCGTGTCCGAGAAGAGCACGTCGCGCACGGCGTTGTCACACCCGATGCGCGAGAAGACGAAATATATGGCGGGCAGCATCGAGTGTTGCTTGAGCGCTCGAGCAACCTGGATTGGGGCGGTGCGGTTGCCACCGCCCGGTCGGAATCCTCGACGACCCTGGTGTCCGCGCGATTGCCCTCGGCCCAAGCCCTCGACATCACGGTGAATCCGCGGCGGGTTTTGAAACTCGCCACCCGGTTCAAACAGTTCGTAAAGATCCCCGCGCGCATAAACATGCTGGAACAGGGGAACCGGTCGCTCCTCGGACACGATGATGTCGGTCTGACCGCGCACAACTCCCAGCCACTCACCGAACTCTTCCGCGTTGGACACGGTCGCGGAGAGCGATACAAGGGTGACGGTTTGCGGGAGGTGGAGGATGACCTCCTCCCACACCGGTCCGCGAAACTTGTCGGCGAGGTAGTGAACTTCATCCATGATGACAAAGCGGAGGTTCGTCAACAGGTCGCTCTGCGCGTAGAGCATGTTTCGCAACACCTCGGTTGTCATGATGACAATGCGTGCGGTCGGGTTGATGCTCGTGTCACCCGTCAACAGCCCAACCTGGTCGGGCCCGTACACCGCGACGAGGTCCTGATACTTCTGGTTTGACAGCGCCTTCATGGGCGTTGTGTAGAAGGTCTTGTCGTCCAGGTTTTGCTGCGCGAGATACACCGCGAAATCCGCGACGATCGTCTTTCCCGCTCCCGTTGGCGCGGCGACGAGAACGCTGTGTCCGGCCTCAAGCGAGCGGCACGACTCGAGCTGAAAGGGATCGAGGGGGAAGGGCTGTGCGCGGCTGAATTCGTCGAGAACGACGCTCACGACAATGCCTCGAGCGCCTTTGCTTCTCGGCGAGCGAGTCGACGATCATGCAGCACGGCGATGAATGCCGCGATGAAGTAGAGCACGATCATCGGGATTGCGAGTAAAAACATCGACAGGACGTCGGCGGCCGGTGTCGCCAGTGCGGTGAACGTGGTGATGAGGACGATCGCCCAACGCCACCCCTTGATGATGGCGCGGGCCGAAAGGACACGCGTGAAATTCAGCAAGACAATGAAGACGGGCAGGACGAACCCAATCCCGATGGCAAGAATGAATTTGATGGAGAAATCGAGGTAGTACCGCGCGGTCAGCAGGGTCGTCGTGCCGTCCGGTGCGAAGCCGGTCATCAGCTCAACGACGTGCGGGAAAACCCACCAGCCAGCCAGGCAACCGCCTAAAAAGAGCGGAACCGCCGAACCCAGGAATCCGAGAATGTACGCTTTCTCGCGCCGCACCAATGCCGGGGTCACGAACGCCCAAATTTGCCACAACCAGAAGGGACTGGTCAGAACAACCCCGACCGTCATCGAAATAGCCAGCTTTGTGTCGAACGCCTCCGAGATCGAGGTGTAGTTGATTTGCGCGAGGCGTTGACTCGTCGCCGCGACGGTGTCGAGGGGTGCACTCAGCGCAGCCCAGACCTGGTCCGCGAGGAAGAAACCACCGACCGCGGCAACGGCGACAACGGCCGCGGTGAGAAACAATCTGCGTCGAAACTCGACGAGGTGTTCCCCGAGCGACATCCGCCCCTCGGGATTGCGCGCCATTGTTACTTGGCGGGCTTGTCAGTCGAGTCGTCGTCCGTTTGCTCGGACTTCATCTCGGAGCGGAAGATCTTGAGCGACTGACCGAGGCTCTTGGCGAGGCCGGGCAACTTGGGAGCGCCGAACACCAACAGGATGACGACGAGCAGGATGAGAAAGTGCCATCCGTTGAGGTTCCCGAGCATGGTGGTCTCCTTTGGTTTCGTTCGAGTAAAGTCTACGAGATTTAGTCCGCGGTGCGGTACGCCGCCAGTGCATCCCGCGCAAAATCCGCGACAGATTGCCGGACATCGTTCGGTCCCGTGATCTGCGCGACACCGGACAGCACCGCAATCATGCGAATCGCGGTTGACGCGTGCGTGAAGGGAATCGTGACGGTTTCCCGCTCCCCCGACTTGTCGGGCTTGTCACCCGGTTGGCGGTAGGCCGCAATAAGTGGCGCGGCGGCGGAGTCGATCACCACGGTGACCTGCAGGTCGTCCGCATGGGCTTCAAACAGCGAGCCGGACAGCGCGAGGGTGTCAATTGCACGCGGTTCGACAGCCTGGCTGGTGACGACGAGGTCCTCGATTGAGTCCAGGTTAAACGTGCGCATTCCGCTGCGAGTGAGACACCAGCCCGACAGATACCGCTGGCCGTTTTCGACGTCTTGTCGGTACGGCTCGACGGTGCGCTCTGACCGGTCTCCCTTGTTATCGGTGTAGGTGAACCTCACGCACACAGCCGTTTCGATGGCGTCCTGAATCGAGCCGGCTGTCGGGTTGTTCGTGTCGATTGCCACGGCGAACACGTCGGTTGGTCGGCTTTCGTCGTCACCGCGCAACTTGTCGATTAATGGTTCAAGTTCAGGCAATCGACGATAGTGCGGGTGCGCCTTGAGCAGTTCGAGTCCGGCGAGGAACATCGCCTTTTGCCGACCACCGAATGGCGCGGGAACATGCAGCGCTTCGGCGACGGTAAGAATGACGGTTTTGTCGTCATCCCACGACTCCCAGTCGATGTTGAAGAGCTCGGTGTCGAAGTTGAGTCGCGCCTCGTTCGCACCGCCGTCGCAGGCAATGGCAATAATTGCGTCGCTGACGCGTTGTTCGGAAACACCAAATCGTTCGGCGATCTCCGTCACGTTTGTAACCCCTCGTGCCAGCACGAACGGAACGATTGCGAGGAAGAGGTTAAGGCGGTCGCGTGCGCTGTCTCCCGTTGGTCTAGCCATGATCGGCCACCACTCGCTCGAGTCGTGTTACGACGCCATCGCGCAGGGACTGCGGTTCGAGGGCAATCGCCTCGGCGCCGTATTCGCACAATTCGTCCGCGAACACCGCTTCGTCCAAATAGTGCACCGTGTAGGTGTCACCGTCGAAAGCTGTACCGTCACGGTTTCCCAGCGCAACCGCGGCTTTCGTGTGGGGTACGACGCGAATTGTTGCCGTCAGTGACTGCCACAGGTCGGTGAGGTGCTGCGCGAAGTTTGAGCCTGCTCGAGGTTCCGGCGTGCGCTGGGCTGGCCCTGTTTTGAGAACCTTGCCGACAATTCGCCGCAACAGGAAGGTGCGTTCGGCGTCGCGGTCATGGTCGAACGCGAGGAGATGCCAGCGACCGTCGAAAATGGCGAGCGCAAGCGGCGAAACTCGGCGCAATTCGGGTTTGACTTGCCCCGGCTTGAGATAGGGAAACGCGAGGTCACTGCCCACAATGAGTGCATCGGCAACCACCGGGTACGCAACATCGCGCGTGTCGATTCGAGGCGCATAGGCGACCATTTCGGGGCTCGCATCGACGTCGGCCGCGAGCAAGCGCATCTTCGCTTCGCGGGCATCGTTGGAGTGGGCGCTTTCTCGCCACACCGCGCTGGCGGCGGTGAGCAGGGAAATCTCGGCGGGCGAGAACGTCAACGCCTCGTATTCAGCCTCGGAAATCGAGTAGACGGCGTCCGCGGGGTTCTCGGGTTCGCTTGTCGTGAGCGGAATTCCCATCGACTTGAGTTCGTCCTTGTCGCGATCAAACTTCTTGTTGAGCGCGTCCGTTTGGCCTTTCGTGAGGTAATCCTCGCGATAGCCACGGACCGTTTCAAAGATTTCCTGTTTGGACATCCCACGCCGTGAGGGAATCAACGCCAACAGCAGGCAGAGCAGCCGTCCTTCGGCCGGCACGTCCCTGTCGATGTGAGTCACCCGCTCACTCTAATTGCCGCAGTCGCAGCACGCGAGACATTTCCTCGATAGCGAAACCTACTGCACGCCCAGAATGTCGATGACGAAAATCATGGTGGCGCCGACCGGAATCGACGGCGGTGCTTGCCCGAGTGGATATCCCTGTTCTGGCGGGATGACAACAACGACACGCGAGCCGATCGTTTGCCCGATCAGCGCTTGCGCAAAGCCGGGCACGACTCCGACACCGTCGTTTGTGGTGAAGTCTTGAGCAATGAGATTCGCGGGGCGATCTTCCTCCCACGTACTGTCGAAAACGCTCGAGCCCCACAAAACGCCGGTGTAATGGGCAACCACCGTTTGGCCCTCGGAAATGACCGCACCGTCACCCTTTGTCAGCGTCGCGATCCGCAACTCGGTGGGGGCGTCGGCGTTCGGAACGGCAATTCCGGGTCGACCGGAGGGGTCGGATGTGACGGCCGGCATTCCGTCCTGCCCGAACTGCGGCGCTCCGGAAGACTGACCGGGATAAACCGCGACAACGTCGAAGACAACGGCGACTGTATCCGTCGGGATGAGATTGGTGCCGCTCACCGGCCCGAAAATGTCGCTAACTGTTCCGGTCAGCGCGATTCGTGACCCCGCGCGGTGGCACAACAACGCGTCCGTCAATACCCGGCCATCGTTGAGGACGTGGGCACGCTCCGTTTCGCCACGCGTGTAGGACGTCGCCGTCAATTCGGTCAGGTCGTCACCGTGGATGACGACGGCGTCGAAGTCAACGTAATCGCCTTTCGTCACCTCGCGACCGACACCCTCGTGGATGACGGCTACGGCCGCAGCGCGGGACACGAGTGGTAGGGGGAAGTCAACGGTGGGTTTACTGCCCAACGCGCCGGGAGCGGTGACAAGCGCCGCGCTTCCCTCCGGGAAGGCCGAAACGCACGATGACGACGGCGCACATCCGACAAGGCCGACGGATACGACAACCGCGGTGGACACAACAGCGACGACTCGAGCAATGGATCGCACGGAAACCTCTTTCGACTTCACAAGTCTATTCGTCGCCCGCGGCGGCGATGTCGCGATTGGACAGCGCTTCGCGGGTTGCTTTGCGCAGTCGTTTAGCGGAGGACTCTCGTTGCCCGATCGCGCCCGGTGTCCACGCCTCGATGTCGGCATCCTCAAATTCGGGCTTGTTTCGCCGAGTACGCGGTGGAACGGTACCGTCGGTCAACCGACGAGCGGTGATGAGGAAACCGGTGTGCGCGACCATGCGGTGGTCGGGGCGAACAGCGAGCCCGTCAACGTGCCAGCCACGAACCAGCGTCTCGAACTGTTCGATGTTGGTGAAGCCGGTGTGCTGGCGCAGCGCTTCCACCGTGCGCGACATTTGGGTGACGGTTGCGACATAGCTGACAACCACGCCGCCGGCGACGAGAGCGTCCGCGACGGCGTCAACGCACTCCCACGGGGCCAACATGTCGAGCACGACACGGTCAACCTCACCCGCGGCAAAGGCTTTGGGCAGTTCGTCAACCAGATCGCCGATGCGCAGCGAATGCGTTGACGGAGTCTCACCGAAGAAAGTGGCAATATTCGCCTGGGCAATATCGGCGAATTCTGGTCGACGCTCAAAGCTCGTGACCGAACCCGACTCCCCCACCGCGCGAAGCAGGGACAGCGTCAACGCACCGGAACCGATGCCCGCCTCGACGACGACTGCCCCGGGAAAAATGTCTCCAAACGTGACGATCTGAGCGGCGTCCTTCGGATACACAATGGCGGCACCGCGCGGCATGGACAGTGCAAAATCGTCGAGCAGCGGGCGAAACGCTAAATATTCAACACCGTGTGAGTTCGCGACAACAGAACCTTCGGGAACATCGATGAGCGTTTCGTGAGGCAGCACTCCCTTGTGCGAGTGGCATTCACCGCCCGGAGTCAACGAGACCGTGACGTGGCGGCCCTTGTTGTCCGTGAGTTGAACTCGGTCACCCCACTGAAACGGCCCGCGATGGGTACGCGTCATTGACGGGCCCCGAACACCTCGGCAATGTGCGTGGCGTCACGCCCGACGAGCGAGTGCCACAGGGTGTAATCGGGGCTCTCGGGCAACGCGATGTGCAGGGGAACAGCAATCGTTGCGCAACCGGCTGCAACGGCGGACTGCGCACCGGGACCCGAATCTTCCAGCGCAACACACTCGTTCGCGCTCACGCCGACCGCAGCGGCGCCCAATTGATAGGGCTCGGGGTGAGGCTTGGGATGAGCGACGGCGTCGCCCGTGATGAGGTCCTCGAATACGCCCAGCGCATCGGCGATAGCAACCGCGGAGGATCGGTACGACATCGTCACCATGACCTGCGGAATTCCCGCTTCGCGAATACTCTCGATCAACTCGCGGGCGCCCGGTCGCCACGGAATCTCGCGGTCAACCATCTCGTTCACCTCGGCCACCATGTGGTCGACAATGTCATCGAGAGGCATGTCAACCCCGCGACGGTTCAGGAAAGCGGCGGCGTTCAGCAAACCACTTCCGACGAGCGAGAGCCCGTCCGCCTCGGACCACTCGCCACCGAACGATTCGACGAGTCGTCTCTCTGAGATGAGCCAGTACGGTTCCGAGTCGATAATTGTTCCATCAAGGTCCCACAACACGGCTTTTGGATAAACGACGGTCACGAGAGTGAGTCTAGGGGCGGATATTGTGGGAATTGAACAGGAAGGGAGTCGATGAACCCGTTCTCCAGTCGCACCGGTCGACCGTTGCTCATTGCGTTTGAGGGGTGGAACGACGCCGGTGACGCCGCGAGCGGAGTTGTCGAAGCGGTGATTGCTCAATACGGACTGGTTCCGGGCCCCACCGTCGATTCCGAACAGTATTACGACTACCAGCTCAATCGCCCCACCGTGGAAACGAACGCGGACGGGACCCGTCGCATCAATTGGCCGACGACGACGATGTACATCCCCGGAGACGCGGAAACGCGCATTCACGCGCTACTGGGAACCGAACCGTCGCGAGCCTGGCCTACGTTTGCAGCCAATTTTCTTGACGAGGCGCTCGCCGCCGACATCACGGGAATCATCGTGCTCGGAGCAATGTTGGCCGATGTTCCCCACACCCGACCGATCGAGGTCAGTCGCTCGAGCGAGAGCGCGACGGTTCGCGGGCTGCTCGGGTGCGAGCGTTCCCAGTACGAAGGGCCGGTGGGAATCCCCACGGTCTTTGCCGGATTCAGCGAACAGGTGGGAATCCCGTCCGTCTCGCTGTGGGCATCGGTCCCCCACTATGTGCACCATTCGCCCGTCCCGAAAGTCACCCTTGCGCTGCTCGAAAGTGTCGTTGAGATCACGGAGCTTGACTTCGACCTCACCGATTTGCGCAACGATGCGCGCGAATGGGAAGACGGAGTCAACGAGATGGCCGAGAGTGACGAAGACATGTCGGAATACATTCAGCGACTCGAGGAGGAACGCGACATTACCGGCGAAGCAGAGGAGGCCTCGGCGGACTCGATCGCCGAAGAGTTCGAACGATTCCTGCGCTCAACCGATGACGGTAAAGCCGGCCCCTAGGCCTGAATGACGCCCGCGCCCAGCAGCGCGAGCAGTGTGCCACCCAGTGCGATTCGGTAAATCACGAACGGCAGGAACGAGCGTGTCTTCAGGTATCGCATGAGGAACGCGATGACCGCCAGCCCAACAACAAACGCGACGGTTGTGGCGGTGAGGGTCTCGAGCCAGGAATACGGCGGCAATGAATAGATGGACAGGTTTTGCAGGTAAGGTTCGTTCGCATCCTTGATGGCTGTGTAGAGCTCGTAGAAGCCGCTAGCAAGGACCGCGGGGATGGCGAGCAGGAACGCGAAACGAGCAGCCGCCTCGCGGTCGTATCCCAACGCACGCGCCATCGAAATCGTTGCGCCCGAGCGCGAAACACCGGGAATCAGCGCGAGCATCTGTGCAAGACCAATGGCGAGTCCGTGACCGGCACTCATCTCGCGCATCACCCGCTTGCTGCGACCCAGGCGATCGGCCAGGTACAGCAGAACACCGAAGACGATGAGGGTCGTCGCGATGAGCCACAGCGACCGAAACGTTTCGCGAATGGTGTCCTGCAACAGGATTCCCACAACCCCGATGGGGATGGTTCCCGCGATGATGTACCACCCCAGTCGAGCCTCCGCGCGTTGCCCGGGTGTCAGTGTGCGAACAGAGGCTTTTCCGCGCGAAAACACGCTCAACCACCAGGACCGGATGATGTTTCCGATGTCACGCGCAAAGTACAGAATCACGGCCAATTCCGTGCCGATCTGGGTGATAGCGGTGAACGTTGCACCCGGGTCGGTCGCGCCGGGCAGAAACAAACCCGCAATACGCAAGTGAGCACTCGACGAGATGGGCAAGAACTCGGTCAAACCCTGAATGAGCCCCAGAACGATTGCTTCACCGATGCGCGAGTAGTCCATCCGATAATCCTCTAGTACGTGCGTAAGAAGTCGGTCAGCACGCGGTGACCGAAATCGAGGGCGTCGAGGGGAACGCGTTCGTCCACCCCGTGGAACATGCCGGGAAAGTCCAAATCGGCCGGCAGTCGCAGCGGCGCAAAGCCGTATCCGGTGATGCCAATCAACGAGAGGGCCTTGTTGTCGGTACCGCCCGACAACAGATACGGCAGCATGACAGCGCCCGGATCGGCCGCCAACAGGGTGCGTTTCATCGCGTCAACAATCGGGGTGTCGAAATCGTTCTCCAACCCCACATCCTGAACTTGGATCGTGATCTCGATATCGGGACCGACGATGTCCCGGATTTCGGCGAGAACTGCGGTCTCCGCCCCCGGAAGTGGGCGAATGTCCATGACGGCGCTCGCGGAATCGGGAATCACGTTCTGCTTGTAGCCGGCGTTCAGTTGTGTCGGGTTGCTCGTCGTCGACAGCGACGGCAACAGGAAACCGGCTGCCACTCCCGAGGCGCGAACAATGTCACGCGGGTCCGCGTCGCGATCGAAGCCAAGAATGTCGGCCAGTTGCTCGACCAGTGCGGTCGTTGTACTGGTCAGGGTGACCGGCCATTCGGTGCGCCCGAGCTTCACCACGGCCTCGGCCAGTTTGGTGACGGCGTTGTTGGGGATCACGCGGGAGCCGTGCGCTGCCTCGCCGCGGGCTGTCAGGGTTGCCCAGATGAGCGCTTTTTCACCCGACTGAATCAAATACGCGCGCTGATCGCCGAGGGTGACGGAGTACCCGCCGACCTCGCTGATTGCCTCGGTAGCTCCCTCGAAAACTTCGGGGTGTTGGGTGACGACGTAGTGTGACCCGAATTCTCCGCCGCTTTCTTCGTCCGAGAAAAACGCGACGACGAGGTCTCGGTTTGGTTTGTCCCCCGCGCGCAGAATCTCCGCGAGCGACGTGAGAATCATCGCGTCCATGTCTTTCATGTCGACCGCACCGCGACCCCACAGCATGCCGTCGCGAATTTCGCCGGCGAACGGGTCGACCGACCAGGCAGCGGGGTCGACGGGCACGACGTCGAGGTGCCCGTGAACGACGAGCGCGGGAAGGTCGGGGTTGGCGCCTGCCACGCGCGTGACGACCGATGTTCGACCGGGCGCCGCGTCGATGTACTGAACGGTGAGCCCGAGCGATTCGAGAAAATCACCGACGTAGTGGGCGGCCTCCGTCTCGGAGTTCGCGACACCGTTCCCCCAGTTTGAGGTGTCGAAACGGATGAGGTCGCGAGCGATTCGCGCGGTCTCCGAAAGCGACTCGTGGGTGTCTTTCACTCACCCACCGTACCGTTTTTGTGCTCTCTCAATTCCTGATAGTGTTGTCACTCGTTGCAGTGATGTGACTCGCGCGCGGGTGGCGGAATGGCAGACGCGCTAGCTTGAGGTGCTAGTGCCCTTAGGGGCGTGGGGGTTCAAGTCCCCCCTCGCGCACGCGATTGGCCCCCGGATCTTCGGATTCGGGGGCTTTCTTTATGGACGAGATGAATTTGGTTCGAGCCAATTCAGCAAATTCTCTATTGGCCGATACTCGTGAATGTAAGACAGTAGGTTATCTGTGCGCGACTCAACGCCTGTGACTGGGAATCGTTCACCTTTTCGAATGATCGGAAGTGTTAGCAGGTCTTGACTCCCGAGATAACCCTCAATTCGAGCTCTGATTGGCCAGGGGCCGTCACCCTTTAAAAAAGACACTAAAACGAGGGGTGATTTTGAATTTTGAATCCTCTGATCAGCGTGAATCCCGAAGGGAAATATTGGGTTTGGCCAATTTTTCCATAGCCCTGATTTCACATGTAATGTCCTTGTCCCGGATCCATCAGTCTTCGAGGCCGATATTTCTAGATCGAATTCTGATCCGAAATCAGTGAGGGAGACACTTCTGTCAATCCCTCTTGCCACAAAATGCGTCTCCAGAAATTCTCGAACAATCTCTTCTCCAATAACCCCGATGGTTGTGTTCTGCTTTTCGACTTGGAGCGTGAAATGCCCAGTGTTATGACCGTAAATCGATTCTTGTGCCCCGGCGCGCTTGATACTTCTCCCAATACATTCACCTGAGATATCAAGATCAACGACTTTTCGCATCAGTGATTACGATTCGCTAGAGCAAAAAAACCCGAATGGCTAGGGGCGACAGCCCTAAACCGTTGGTGAAGTTAACGTTGATTCTCCAATAAGGCTCTTCATTTATTGCGAGCTTCAGGGTGCCCTTGGCTGAATTTTCATCTGCGGCGAGTGAAAATTCACCGCCAAGTATGTCTTTCTTGACTGACTTGATTTCAGCGTGATTGTCGTGCGCGACAAAAATTTCTAACCCTTCATCTGCGCTTGAGTTTTGTAACGCGAGGAATTTAACAAACTCGATTTTCTGTTGACTGGTTGAAGATTCGAATGCGTCTTTAAGCGCTGCTGAAATCAAAATTTGGTTAGCATGGCCGATTCGCGCAGCTAGGTTTCTCAGCACGGATTCTTCAGGGTGTCCTTTGACCATGTCGCGAATTGAATTCCAACTCGCACCGACATCGGTCGTTGGGAACCAACTGCGCAGTGCGTTCAAAGTCTCGGATTTCATAGCTGCGATTGCGGGAGAAGCATCAAAACCGAGCAGGCTACGGAGTTTCGACGAGCCTAGATTTCGTTCAGTCCCGGGGCCACCGCTTTTTACTGAGAGTGGAAGGCAATATGAGCCGAACCAAAGATCGATGTCGGCGACCCGTGTCCCGCGCCCAGTTCCACCGATCCATTCAGCGTCTGTGATTTCAAAGTGTGCTTCTGATTCGGCTGTTTTGATGCGAGCAACAATTGTGTCGATCCCGACGTTGAGCCTTCGCTCTTGAATGCGAATTTTTTCGTCTGCGTCATGACCGTGACTCGCGCGCGTCCTTTGTGCGGCTGTCTCCAGGTCAGTTGAATACTTAAAGTCGATATCAAAGACACGACAAATTTCTTCAGTAAGCCGCAGCTCGAAATACGTCGCATCGTTGATGTTCGTAGGCACGGCTTCTCCACTGTTGTTTGTCGGAGAATTCAAACTCTCCTCTCGCAGTGTATTTGATGTCATCTCATTATTTCAATGACCCTTTTTCGTCGGAGCCGGGTGGCATGATTGTGCTCATGGAAAGTGCGCCGCCTGAATTCTCTGAAGAAACGTCTACCTGGCTTCAAGGCTCGGATTTAGCCACTCGACAGGCGCTCGGACAATTTATGACTCCGAGATTTTTGCGAACTTATCTGCTGAGTCAACTCAAGATCCCTGCGGGCAGCCGAGTGCTCGATCCGGCTGTTGGTACTGGGGAATTTCTTCGCCAGGCACTCGATACTTTTCCTGGAATAAGCGTTTCCGGGTGGGACGTAGACGAAGAGATTTTGAAGGTTGCGAGAAATCTCGTTCCTGAAGGTTTGTTTTCTGCGCGGTCTGGACTTGATGACTATTCGGGTGAAAAGTTTGATTTCGTTATCGGGAATCCTCCGTATTTCGAAATGAAATTGGACTCGGAGGTGAAGGGTAAATTTCGTCAAGTCCTGAATGGCCGCGCGAACATTTATGGCCTTTTCTTTCAAGTGGGTATTGACGCGTTAGAGGTCGGAGGGACTCTTGCATATGTTGTCCCGCCATCGATGAACGCGGGTGCTTACTTCAAGAACCTCCGGAAATTTCTTATTACAGACAACCATGTATTGAGCCTCAAGGTTTTCAAACAAAGCAATCACTTTGTTGATGCGCAGACTGCGGTGCAGGTAATCGTCATTCGAAAAGGCCCCGGTGTTTCTAAACATACTTTTTCCGCGGGTGAAGCGGGTTCAGGGAAGCAGTCACTGATTTTTTGTGAAGACCCAGCATTTTTCGCGAATATCTTCAAGTCTTCTCGATCGCTTTATTCGCTCGGTTACGAGGCTGTCACTGGCTCGACTGTGTGGAACCAGCACAAAGAGCGTTTGTCAAACGATGATTTTGGTGGTTCTGCGGTCCCCCTTCTTTATGCGCGGAATATCAAAGGCGGTGATATTCAGCTCTCTCCCGATGCGCGGCGCCCACAGTTCATTCTTGGCGGTCGATCAATGCGGGGCCCTGCGATCGTGGTGAATCGAATTATCGGGAGTGTCGGTAAGGGCACGATTAGCACCGCTTTAGTGCCTGACGGTTATGAGTTCGCTGCCGAAAATCATTTGAACGTAATTCGCCCCGTCGAAGGTAGACCCCAGCTCGTCTCCTTCTCGGAGCTTTTGGGGTTGGTCTCAGATCCCGATACGGCTGTTAAGGCGCGAGCGTTGACTGGGAATACGCAGCTTTCGGCAACTGAATGGACTCACCTGATTCCTTTTCACGCCTGAGGATTATTGGATCATGAATCTCTCGACTCGCGCGCGGGTGGCGGAATGGCAGACGCGCTAGCTTGAGGTGCTAGTGCCCTTAGGGGCGTGGGGGTTCAAGTCCCCCCTCGCGCACGCGATTGGCCCCCGGATCTTCGGATTCGGGGGCTTTCTTTATCCTCGGTTGATTAATGTCCGCAGCACGGCGTACAGTCGAACATATGTTCGAACTATCAGTGCTTCGGGAACGCATCCGCGAGATGGAAGGTCCGCGGGTCGATCCGCGTTTGCCTGTTCATCCGGCGTTGGCGGGGCTCATCGGTGGCGGTTTGGTTCCCGGTGGCGTGTATTCACTCTCCCCCTCGCTGACGCTCGCGCTGGGGCTGGCAACCGAGGCAGTTGCCGAATCGGGTTGGTGCGCCGCGATCGGTTTTCCCCATCTCGGAATCGAAGCGGTTGCCGAATGCGGAATCGCGCTCGACCGGTTTGTGTCGATTCCCACACCGAAAGAACACTGGGCCACCGTGGTCGGTGCCGTGTGTGACGGGTTCACCGTCGTCATCGCCCGCAGCCCGGCGTCGGTCCCCGCCGCCACCGCGTCACGAATCGCCGCCGTCGCTCGTCGCACCGGTGCCGTGCTCATCGTTCTGGGTGACTGGCCGGGGGCGACCGCTCGACTGGAAGTCGAAGGGGTACGAAACCTCGGCATCGGTGACGGTCACGGGCTGTTGACCGGTCGCGACATCCGCGTTCGCGCCGTGACCCGCGGAATCACCGCGACAGCCGTTTTGCCGTGGCCGTTCGATCGCGAACCCGAACCGGCGGTCGCCCCCGTCCGGCACTTGCGGGCGGTCACATGACGCGCGTCATCGTCCTCGACATTCCCAGTTGGGCGGATCGGTTCGACACCGAAGCGGAATCACACCGCCAATTCGACCCCATCATTCGCGCCGTCGAAAACACGGTTCCGCTCGTGCGCGTTCTCGACGCGGGCCGAGTCGCCATGGGTGCGCGTGGCCCTGCGCGCTACTACCGCAGCGAGGAGAGCGCCGCCGACGCGTTGCGGCGTATCGACCCGGATGCGCGCATCGGCATCGCTGACGGGCTGTTTACGGCCGTTCTCGCCGCACGGGCTGCGAACCCCGTGTTTGTCGTTCCCGCAGGGCAATCCCCCGCCTTTCTTGCGCCACTGTCCGTCGCCCACCTCGGCAACCCCGACATGGCCGATTTGCTCCGGCGTTTGGGCATCTCGACTCTCGGCGGATTCGCCGAACTCGACGACATTGCCGTGCGCGAACGATTCGGGTTCCCCGGTGAACGCCTGCACCGCTTCGCGCGCGGGCTGGACGACTCCCCCATTGTTCCCCGCGACATTCCCGTCGACTACACGTGCGAATCGGTGTTCGAACCCGCGATTGTTCGAGCCGATGAACTCGCGTTCGCGACGCGCGCCACCGCCGACGAATTCATCGACCGCATCGCGCGCGACCGACTCGCGTGCACCGCGCTGTGGGTGACCCTGACAACGGAACGCGGTGAACGATTCGAGCGGTGCTGGGCACACCCGACGGTTTTCGGCGGGGCCGACGTCGTCGACCGCATTCGCTGGCAGCTCGAATCCGTCGCACGATTGACGACCGACACCAGCACCGAAGGATTCGCGGGTGACGGGATCGTCACGGTTCGACTCGCGCCCGATCAGCTGGCCGCGCAAAGCCGATTCGAACGCGGGATGTGGGGTGCGCCGTCCAGCGACCGCATCCACTCGGTGCTGTCGCGTGTGCAAAGCATCCTCGGGCACGAGGGCGTGCTCACCGCGACAATCGGCGGCGGGCGCACCCTGTTGGAACGCGAGATTTTCAGCCCGTGGGGCGACAAGCCCGTCGTGGCTCATGACGTTTCCAAGCCGTGGCCGGGAAGAATACCCGACCGCGTCCCGACCACGGTGTACCGCGACGGAACCGTCATCACGGTCGGGGCCGCCGCGACAATCGCGCCAGCCGACATTCTGACCGAACCGCCGCGCTGGCTTGAACTCGACGGCAGGCGCCGCGACATAGCCGCCTGGAGCGGTCCGTGGCCGATCAGCGAGCGCTGGTGGGACGGCGGTCAGATTCGGTACCGCCTGCAGGTCGTCGACACGACCGGTGCCGCGTGGGTGTTGTTGTCGACTGGGACCGAGTGGACCCTCGAAGCACGATACGACTGATGACCGCCTACGCCGAACTGCACGTCCACAGCGCATTCAGTTTCCTCGACGGAGTATCGCTGCCCGAACGACTCGTCACCGAAGCGGTGCGATTGGGCTTGTCGGGGCTCGCCCTGACTGACCACGACGGATTTCACGGAGCGGCCCGATTCGCCGAAGCCGCCGAAGGGACCGGAATGCCGACCATCTTCGGGTCGGAACTGACCGTGCGCGGTGACACCGACGAACACCTGCTCGTTCTCGCACGCGGCCAAGCGGGGTATCACCGATTGGCGGGGGCCATCACCGAAGCGCACCTCGCCGGCGGTGTAAAACACGAACCGCGATACGACCTCGACGATCTGGCACAGCGGGCAAACGGCGACTGGATCATCCTCACGGGGTGCCGCCGCGGGTCGGTTCGATCGAGACTGCCCGAGGGTCGCGTGCCCACCGACGACGACATTCGGCTTGCGGGGTGGGCGCTCGGTGAACTCGTCGAACGATTCGGGCACGACAACGTTGTCATTGAGCTCACCCATCGCGGGCTGCCTCTCGACGACGTCCACAACGATGTGCTCGCCACTCTTGCGCGCGACCGCGGGCTGCCCATCGTCGCCACCGGAAACGTTCACTACGCGGGGGTTTCCGAATACCCCCTCGCCACCGCCTTCGCGGCGCTGGGGTCACGGCGGTCGCTTGACGACGCTGACGGGTTCCTCTCCCCCGGTCCCGTTTCGCGATTGCGGTCTCCCGACGACATGGCGCGACTGTTCGCCCGATATCCCGGAGCTGTCGAGACGACCGTTGACATCGCCCGCGAGTGTGCGTTCGAACTGAAAAAGGCGACACCGCACCTGCCGTCGTTCGACCTACCGAACGGGCAAACGACGATGGAACGACTGCGGGAAATCGTGGCCGAAGCGGCCCCACGGAAATACCCCGCCGCCCCGACAACAACGCACGAGCGCATCGCGCGTGAACTCGACGTCATCGAAGAGCTCGACTTCCCCGGTTACTTCCTCATAGTCCACGACATCGTTCAGTTCGCGCGGTCTCGCGGGATTCTGTGTCAGGGTCGTGGCAGCGCGGCGAACTCGGCCATCTGTTACCTGCTGGATATCACCGCGGTCGATTCGATCTACTACGGGCTGCCGTTCGAGAGATTTCTGTCGGCAATGCGCGACGAACCGCCCGACATCGACGTCGATTTCGACACCGACCGCCGCGAAGAAGTCATTCAGTACGTCTTCGAGAAGTACGGGCGTCGAAATGCCGCCCAGGTTGCCAACGTCATCACGTACCGACCGAAAAACGCCATCCGCGACATCGCGCGCGCATTCGGTCACGGCGTCGATGACCAGAACACCTGGTCGCGAATGGTCGAACGGTGGAGTCGAATCGATCCCGACGAACTGCCGGACATCCCGCGACACATCACCGAACTCGCCACCGAAGCCCTGACCCTGCCGCGGCACCTCGGAATTCACTCGGGTGGCATGGTGCTCACGCGGGAACCCGTCGGTGAAGTCGTTCCCATCGAACACGCGCGAATGCCCGGACGCACCGTTCTGCAGTGGGACAAGGACGACTGCGCGTATATGGGGCTCGTCAAATTCGATCTGCTCGGGCTCGGGATGCTCGGCGCGATCAATCAGGTGTTTGTCGAGATAGAAAAGCGGTTCGGCGAACAGTGGGAACTGGGCACAATCCCCCGCGAAGAACCCGCCGTGTACGACTCGATGTGTCGGGCCGACGTCATCGGAGTCTTCCAAATCGAATCACGCGCCCAGATGGGGCTACTGCCCAGGCTCAAGCCGCGGTGCTTCTATGACATCGCCATCGAAATCGCGATGGTTCGCCCCGGCCCGATTCAAGGTGGCAGCGTGCACCCGTACATTCGGCGTCGAACCGGGGTCGAACCCGTCGTCTACGACCACCCCAAACTGGAACCGGTACTCGCTCGAACCCTCGGAATTCCCGTCTTTCAAGAGCAGCTCATGCAGATTGCGATGGCGGTTGGCGGGTGCACCGCGGCCGGCGCCGACGTGATTCGCCGATCCATCGGATCGAAACGCGGAGTCGAGCGGCTCGCGACGATTCGCGACACGCTGTATCGCGGAATGGAATCGAACGGCATCACCGGCGCGACCGCCGACCGCATCTACGGTGCACTCGAGGCGTTTGCCAACTTCGGGTTCGCCGAATCGCACTCGCTCGCCTTCTCACTGCTTGTTTACGTGTCCACCTGGCTCAAGGTTCACTATCCCGCCGCCTTCCTCGTCGGGCTCATGCGATCACAACCGATGGGGTTCTATTCGGCGTCGACGCTCGCCGCCGACGCGGAACGCCACGGTGTCGAGGTACGCGTTCCGTGCATCGTTCACTCCGGTTTCGAATCGGGACTCGAAGAGGCCCACCCCGGAGTGGGCGGCGTGACCGGAATGGATTCGTGTTTGAACCATCACGACGAGGTGGTTCCACCCTTTGATCCACAGGCACCCGACGAAACCGCAGCACACCGGCGTGACGGCAATCTTGCGGTGCGGATGGGACTGTCGGATGTGCGCGGAATTGGTCGGTCCGTCGCCGACCGCATCATCAGCGAACGCGACGCACACGGACCCTTTCGCGACCTGCACGACCTCGTTCGCCGAACGGGATTGGAACGAACCCACCTCGAAAACCTTGCAACCGCGGGGGCCTTCGATGTGTGGGGGCTGTCTCGACGGGATGCGCTGTGGCGCGCGGGTCACGCGGCGCACAGTCGCGCCGAATACCTCGCCGGGCTCGAGATGACGATTTCCGTCCCGCTGTTCGACGATTTAACCGATTTCGACGCGATGGTGCAGGATCGCTGGTCGACCGGGGTCTCACCCGGTCGGCACCCCGTGCAGTTTCGCCGTACCGCCCTTGAGGAACGAGGTGTCGTACCCGTATCGGGTCTTGCGATGGCGGAACCGGATCGTCGGCTCGAAGTTGCCGGTCTTGTCACACACCGGCAGCGCCCGGGAACGGCCAAGGGAATCACCTTCCTGAATCTCGAGGACGAAACCGGGGTCGTCAATGTTTTGTGCTCCAAGGGGCTGTGGAAGGCGTACCGCACCGTCGCCCGCGAAAGCCCCGCGCTGATCGTTCGCGGCATTCTGCAGCGATCCCCCGACGGTGTCACGACCATCGTCGCCGACCGACTCGAGCCCCTCGAATTCGCGGGTGAACACCGGTCGCGGGACTTCCGCTAGTCGCGAGGCGCCCGCAACAGTGACGCCGCTTGCACTGATCCCGAGCCGAACCGCTCCGACACGGCATCGACGACATCATCAACCTCGTGACCGTCCGTTTCGTCCTCCCACAGCAATGCAACTTCGCCTTCGCCCACCAGGTTCTCGAGGCGCACGCCCAAGAGGCGGACACCGCGCTCGAGTCCATCGACCGCGTCAAGCAACGAGTGCGCCTCGCTCGAAATGAGCTTGGTCGCGTTGGTCGGGTCGGTCAGCGTCCGCGAACGGGTGACGGTAGCCCAATCGCCGTAGCGAACGGTCACCGTGACGGTGTGGGCGAGGAAATCGTGTTTGCGCGCTCGGGCGGCGACATCGGTGGCCTGGCGCAACACCTCTCGGCGCATGTCAGCGATGTCGATTAGGTCGTCACTGAACGTTTGCGATCGACCGATGGACTTTTCGGCAATATGCGTGGAAATCTCGCGCGGGTCAATTCCCATCGCGAGATTGTGGATGTGATCGGCTTGCCGTTCTCCCAGCACCGACGCCAAAATCTCTGCTGACGTGATCTGGATGTCCCCAATCGTCGAATAGCCAAAGCTTCGAAGGCGCTTGGCGGTCACGGGCCCAACACCCCACAGGGCAGTCACGGGCAGCGGGGCAAGGAAATCGACGGTTTCGTGCGCGGGGACGACCAGCAGGCCGTCCGGTTTGGCGCGGGAGCCCGCAACTTTGGCAACAAACATTGAGGACGCGACGCCGATGGACGCCGCCAATCCAAGCTCGGACCGAACTCGTTCACGAATATCCCGCGCAATGATGTGGGGACGCCCCAGTAGCGACAGCGCTCCGGACACATCGAGAAACGCTTCGTCGATCGAGAGTGGTTGAACCTTGGGAGTGAATTCTTCGAGGATCGTAAAAACCTGCTGTGAAATCTCCGAATACCGTTCGAACCGTGGACGCCGCACGACGGCGTTCGGGCAATTGCGCAAGGCGGTCGACATGGGCATTGCGCTGTTGACCCCGTAGGTTCGCGCAACGTAGTTTGCAGCACAGACAACACCGCGACCGCCGAGCCCGCCGACGACGACGGGCAGCCCAACCAGGGAAGGGTCATCGAGTTCCTCGACGGATGCAAAGAACGCGTCCATGTCGATGTGCAGGAAGGGTGTGCGGGAGTCATCGACGTCACCCTCGGTGACTGTCCGCTGACTGCCGTCCTGTTTACCCATGTGTGTCCATTGTCGGGCGGACTGGCCGCCTTACGCGGTATTGGTCAGCGCGTAGAGTGTCACGGCCGCGCTCGCCGCGACGTTGAGCGAATCCACCCCGTGGCTCATCGGGATGCGCACGACGCGATCGCAGAGCGCGATGGCACGGTCGGTCAATCCGTAACCCTCGGACCCGAAGACAACGGCGACTTTGCCGTTTTTTTCGGAGACAAATTCCGTCAGGGTCATCGAATCCTCGGTGAGAGCGAGGGCGGCGACAGTGAATCCAAGGTCGCGAAGTTCATCAATCCCACGTGGCCAGGAGACAATTCGTGTCCACGGAACCTGGAGCACGGTCCCCATAGATACCCGCACGCTGCGTCGATAGAACGGATCCGCGCACTCCGGAGTGACGAGCACCGCATCAGCGCCGAGACCGGCAACGCTGCGGAAAATGGCGCCGACATTCGTGTGGTCGACGATGTTTTCAAGAACCACGACAACTCGTGCATCTTTCACAACTTCGGCAACGGAGAGCAACGCTGGCCGTTCCATGCTGGCAATCGCTCCCCGATGCAGGTGAAAACCGGTCAACGACTCGAGCGTCGACTCGTCCCCCACAAACACATCGACGTCGTGACCGTCCAAGAGTGGTTCGAGGCCCGGCAACCATTTGTCCGTGGCGAGGACGGATATCGGGCGATGTCCGGCGGCGAGGGCACGCTCGATGACCTTTGTCGACTCGGCGATGTACAGTCCTGTTTCGGGCTCGAGCTTGCGGCGCAGTGCCACATCGGTGAGTTGCGTGAAGAATGACAGCCGCGGGTCGTCGACCGAGTCGATGGGAATGACGCGCACGTCAGATTGCAGTCGAGTGCTTAGTTGGTCGTGACCCACCAATGACGATGAGGATCACACTGGCAAACTGCACGAGCACTGCACCAACCAGCACGAGGAAACCGCCAACAATCGCGGTTTCCTGACCGCTGACACCACCGGCAAGAGTCAAGATCGCGAGCATTGAGGATGCGACGACGAGGGAAACCGCCAGGGTGCCATAAATCCCGACGAAGCAAAGACCGGCAAGCCACGGCTTCCAACCCGCATCGCGGAAACGGCGGATTGTCAGTGAGATTGTGGGCAACAACAGGAGGATTTCGGCGACGAAGGTTACCGACGCGAACGAATGTTGCACAGCCGTCGCGAGTTCGGAGGTTATTTGGTTGAGGTCGACCGTATTCGGGTCGAGGTTGATGTCTTCGGGGTAAATGAACGCGTCAGCGGTTGTCGTCACCAATCGAACGAGAAACGAGAACAGAATCCAGTACCAAAACTCGGGGCGGCTGGCCACGCCACCAAACGTCGCAGCCTTTCGGAACCCGGCCACGACGGCATCGACGAAGGTTACTTTCGGGATGGCGTTCACGGTCTCCATTATCGCGCTGTCGTCGCTCGTAGACTGACAGTGATGACAAACTTCTTCCTCGTCCGACACGGCGAAACCGAATGGAACCTCGCCGGCAAGATTCAGGGTGCGACGGACATCCCCCTCAACGACACGGGTCGCGCCCAGGCGCATTCAACCGGTTCGAAGATGCAGGGACGAAAATGGGACGTGATCGTGTCGAGCCCGCTCAGCCGCGCGGTTGAGACCGCTGAAATCATTGCCTCGTACCTCGCTCTCGCTGAACCGCGGCTCATTCCGGAACTAGTCGAACGAAACTACGGCGCGGCCGAGGGACTGACGGGACCGGAGGTCGAGTCGTTTTACCCGACCGACACCCCGGTTCCCGGTCGCGAAACCCGCGGAGAGGTTCAGGACCGGGTTGTCGCGTCGCTTCACGAGCTCGCCGCCGAATTCACCGGTCGTAATGTCATCGTCGTCTGCCACGGTGGCGTTATCCGCGCACTGCTGCACGAGACGATGGGAACATCTTTTTTCCACGAGCGGATTACCAATGGTTCGGTTCACTCTTTTCATCACGACGACGATGGCCTCACGTTGGTGCACTTCAATGACCCGCTCGACGCCCTCACGGATGACCTGTCGCTCCCCGATTTCGAAGACCAACAGCCACTCGAGAGGCGCGAGTAATGGCGTGGAAGCAGATCGATGTCCTGCACCCGAACGGCGCGAAGGTTCTCGACGCCCTTCGAGCCGCCGGCGTGCCAACCGACATCGTTGAAACCCTCGAAGGTTCCCCCACCGCAGCGACCGCAGCGGCCCAACTCGACATTGAAGTTGGTCAAGTGTGTAACTCGCTGTTGTTCAACGCGGACGGCGAGCCGTTGCTCATCCTCGCATCGGGCGGGCACAAGGTTGATGTTGATCGCGTTGCGACAGAGTTGGGATTTGGGTCGATTCATCGTCCTGACGCCGACTTCGTGCGCGAACACACTGGTCAACCGATCGGCGGAGTCGCCCCTCTCGGTCACCCTTCCCCGGTCAGAACTATTGTCGACACGCATCTGGCGACGTGGGAGGTCGTGTGGGCGGCCGGGGGTCATCCGCATTACGTTTTCCCCACATCGTTTGACGAGTTGGTTCGAATCACGGGCGGCGAGCCCTTGGACGTCGGCGTTCGCTAGCTGAGGAACTGCCGAATCAGAGCAGCAACTTCCACCGGCTTCTCGTAGTGCATGAGATGTCCGACGCCGTTGACGACGTGAAGTTCGGCGTTGGGAAACAGGAATTGAACCCGGCGCTGCGCGGACACGGGAGTGATGTCGTCCTCGTCGCCAGCGATTAGGAGAACGGGCGCCTTGATGGAGTGAGCAAAGTCGCTCACGTCGTTGCTCGTGCTCACGGTGAAGCCGGCGATGAGGGAGTCTCGATCGGAAAAGCGAGAGAAATACAGCCGGTGTTGCTCGTGTATCCAGCGCCGCAGTTGTGGATCAGAAGTCTTTGCGAGAACGCCGCTCATGATGCGAACGATGACACCCCACGAGAGAAATGCACGGCCAAACTGTTCAGAGAACTTTCCGCCCAGGACATACCAAGCCGAACCCAACGCCGCCAGCACACGCTTCGGTCCCGATAGCGCCTTTTGTGAAACGGGGTTCACGAGGACAATCGGAGCCGACCGGGTTCCCTGCAGCGCGTTGGCAACCACGATGGATCCAAACGAGTGGCCGAGCACAACGGCGTCATCGGTTTCTGTTGCCGCGAGAAACGCGCGGAGCCAGCGCCCGAAGTCTTCTATGGACGTCACGCCCGTCGACCATGACTCGGTGAGTCCGAAGCTGGGAAGGTCGGGGATGATCACACGGTATTCGGGGAGGGCATCGGCAAACAAATGAAGGCCGTGGTGGTCACCGCGGAACCCGTGGACCATCACAATCGTTTTCGCGCCAGCCGGAGCCTCGAATTCCCACCAGTGCGTCATGACGTCATCAACGATTCGTAATCGCGCAACCCCTGTACGCGGTGTCAGCACGCCGCTGAATGGGTATGGCCGAGGCATATTTGCCAGTGTACGGTGACTTCCCATGGTGAGGGCCGACCGGGCGCGCGCTCAGAGGCGCAGGTGTTATGCCCGTTCCGAGCAGGAACGAGCCTCACCGTTTCCCGGGGTCCCCCGCGCTAGGTTAACTGCATGAGCGACTGGAAACTATTGGGGGTCTTTGACCTGGAAACGACCGGACTCGATGTCACACAGGCACGAGTCGTCACCGCCTACGTCGGTGTGCTTGACGCCGAAGGCGCGGTCGTCTCGGAACGCTCCTGGGTTGCAGATCCCGGAATACCCATACCGGAAATCGCGGCGTCGGTGCACGGGTACACGACGGAACGGGCGCAAGCCGAAGGTCGGCCCGCGGCCGACGTGGTTGGCGAAATCGTTGAAACGTTGCGGGAACTGTTCGCCGCCGGCACTCCGGTTGTTGCCTACAACGCTTCGTATGACTTTTCGCTACTCCACCATGACGCGATTCGTAACGGGTTCGAACCACTCGACAACCCGCGCCCGATTGTCGACCCGATGGTGGTTGATCGAAAGGTCGATCAGTTCCGAAAGGGAAAGCGCACTCTGCAGGCGGCGTGCGACCAATACGGCGTTGAACTCGGTGCTGCGCACGACGCCGGCGCAGATGCCGTCGCGGCTGGTCGTGTCTTCCGCGCGATTCAGAAACAGTTCGCGGATACCACCGAACTCAGGCTCGCGCCACTCGACCTGCACGACTCCCAGATCGAGTGGGCGCGGTTGCAAGCGGAGTCCTTCGCTAAGTGGTTAGCCAGCAAGGGTGAGACGAGCCGTCGAGTTGGTGACGGAATTTGGCCCGTTTTTCGCGGCTAATCTGCAGCTCTCAACACAAAGGCCGCGCAACTGCGCGGCCTTTGTGTTGAGAGCTTCGATTACTGACCGAATCCTTCGTAACGCTTGTTGAACTTCTCGACGCGACCGGCCGAGTCCATGATGCGCTGCTTACCCGTGTAGAACGGGTGCGAGGCGCTGGAGATTTCCACATCGATGACGGGGTATTCCGCGCCTTCGTAGGTGACGGTCTTTTCCGACGTCGCCGTCGAACGGGTCAAAAACAGTTCGCCACTCGCAAGGTCGCGGAAAACGATCGGTGCGTAGGTGGGGTGAATTTCAGCCTTCATTGTGTCCTCTTGGTAAGTCTGGGCGCCTTGGCGCAACGTCTTATCGTATCAGATTCAGCGACTGCCGCGCGCGGAGTACCGACCATCGCTTCTCGTCACGGTGAGCGCAACACCAAAGGCCGACGTGAGGGTCGCGGACGTCAGCACGTCGGCGAGCGGACCCGCGGCATGGACACGTCCGTTTGCCATGACGAGCGCGTGCGTGAAGCCGTCGGGAATCTCTTCGACGTGATGAGTGACCATCACGATGACCGGCGCCATGGGTGAGCTAGCGAATTCCCCCAGTAGATCGACAAGTTCTTCCCGGGCCCCCAGGTCGAGACTCGCTGCCGGTTCGTCGAGCAACAGGATTTCGGGATCCGTCATGATCGCACGCGCGATCATTGTGCGCTTCTGTTCCCCGTCCGACAGAGTTCCGAAGGTTCGTTCCTCGAGGTGGTCAAGCTTCCATTCGCGCAGAACGCGCTGTGCTCGGCGCACGTCGATGTCGTCATATTCTTCCGTCCATCGACCCGTCACCGCCCAGGCGGCGGTCAAGACGACGTTGAGCACTTTTTCGTTCGTCGGGATGCGCCGCGCCATTGCGGTGGAGGCATATCCGATGCGCGGTCGTAGTTCGAAAACGTCGCCGTGTCCGAGCTCCTCGCCGAGCACGGTGACGATGCCGTCCGTCGGATGTTCGTGGGCGGCGAGCATTTCGAGCACCGTCGTCTTGCCAGCACCGTTCGGCCCGATGATTACCCAGCGTTGGTCATCGTGAATGGACAGCGAGATGTTGTCAAGAATGGTGTTTCCGTCGCGAACGATTGTTACACCGCGGAATTCGGACACAAGCGTCATAGTGCGTCTAGCCTACGGCGTGCGTCGAGCGACCACCGCGGCGGTGCGGTTGTCGAGCTCGTCCCAGCCCGTCGGGATATTCTGGGGGCGAACGTCGTTGGTCCCACCGTGAACACTGCTGAAGCCCCGCCTAGCCACTAAGGAGCACCCGTGAGTAGCTTCCTTGTCGCTTGTGACGTGGACTCGACGCTCATTAACGAAGAAGTAATCGAACTTCTCGCGGATGTCGCCGGGGTGCGCGCGGCGGTCGCCGCCGTCACCGAGAGGGCGATGCGCGGCGAACTCGATTTCGCCGAGTCCCTTCGCGAACGAGTAGCAACACTCGCTGGACTGCCCGACACGGTATTCAAGGAGGTTTCTGAGCGCATCACGCTCACCCACGGCGTCGAACGACTCATCGAGGCCGTACACGATGCCGGTGGTCGCATAGTCGCCGTGTCGGGCGGATTCCACGAGATCCTCGATCCGCTCGCTGCGCACCTCGGGTTCGACGGGTGGACGGCCAATCGACTCGAGGTAGTGGACGGCGTGCTGACCGGTAAGACCGTCGGGGACATCATCGACGCCGAAGCGAAAGCTAACGCCGTGCGCGAGTACGCCACACGCGAAGGCATTGCCCTCTCGTCGACGATTGCTGTGGGAGACGGTGCAAACGACCTCGCCATGATGCGTGCTGCCGGGATTTCGGTCGCGTTCTGTGCGCAACCGATTGTCGTTGCGCAGGCAACAGTCAACATCACCGAGAGGGACCTGACGCGGGTGATTCCGCTTTTCGGGCGAGTTGCTTAGTGTCCCATTCCAAGACCGCCATCAACTGGGATGACCGCTCCTGAGATGTAGGCGGCGTCGTCCGATGCCAACCAGGCAACCGCTGCTGCTACTTCGGACGGTTGCGCAAATCGCCCCGCGGGAATTGTGCGCTTGTATTCGGCCTGCTGGTCTTCCGGAAGTGCCGCGGTCATGTCCGTTTCGATGAAGCCGGGTGCGACCACGTTCGCGGTGATTCCACGGCTTCCCAACTCACGGGTCAGCGATCGCGCAAATCCAACGAGTGCACTCTTGGACGACGAGTAATTCACTTGGCCGGCGCTACCGAGAAGCCCCACGACCGACGAGATGAAGATGATTCGACCGAAGCGTTGCTTGATCATCGATTTGATTCCGCGCTTCACCAACCGGAAGGACCCGGTGAGGTTCGTGTCGATGACCGCGGAAAAGTCATCATCGGTCATTCGCAGCAACAACATGTCTTTGGTTATTCCCGCGTTGGCCACCACGACCTCGATAGGGCCTAGTTTTTCTTCAACCTCTGCGATTGCACGGTCGAGGGATTCGCCGTCGGTTACATCGGCGATGACCGTCAGAGCACCCTTCGGACCAGCTCCTGAGCGGGCCGTGACGGCAACGCGGTGCCCCTGGGCAATGAACGTTTCGGCAATCGCAAACCCAATCCCGCGATTTCCACCAGTAATGAGGACAGTGCGTGCAGTAGTCATGTCCACCAGCGTATCGGGCGAGCGTATTATTGGGACTGTGGACCGAGAGACCCAATCCCTGACGTCGCTTCCCGCTGCTCCAGCGGATGAGCGGGCGTCCCGAATGGTGTCGTATTCCATTTCTATGTTGCTCCGGTTGGTCTGTCTGTATCTGTGCTTCGTGGTCCCAGGCTGGTGGGTCATCATCCCGGTAGCAGGAGTCATCATTCTCCCCGCCGTGGCAGTGATGTTTGCCAACGTCGTGCAATCACCCGGATCCCAGAAAGCAACCTCGCACACGCTCAACCTCACGAGCCTCCCCCGCGGCAAGTAGTGGACCTCTTTCGACTCGCTTTCACGCGTCGGTGGCTCGGAATCCTTGCGCTCACGGTTGCCTTCGCACTCGCGTGCATCGCACTTGGGCAGTGGCAGTTTGCCCGACGCACCGAGGCCCAGGCGGCCATTGCTGTACTTGATTCGAACTACAACCAGACGGCACGTCCCGTCGCAGCAGTGCTGGACTCCCCGACTAACGCGGACAGGTCCCTCAAGTGGACTCCCGTTCGGCTGACCGGTCGCTATCTCGCGGATCGTGCTGTGTATGTGCGTACGCGAATCGGTGAGGGGGGAATCGGGTTCGAACAACTTGTTCCGTTCCTCGACGACTCGGGGACGGTTCTGGTAATCGACCGCGGCTGGGTCGCTGCCGATGGCGCAAACACCAATCCCGTTGAACCGCCAGCAATACCCAATGTCTCCGTGACCGTTGTCGCTCGGTTGATGCCCACAGAACAAACGATTCCGGGCCGTGACGCGCCCGCTGGTCAAATCGCAACCATCCACGTTCCCAGCATCGCCGGGCGGCTCAACAACCCAACCTTCGAGGCGTGGTACGGCCGCGTCGATTCCGAGACTCCATCTACCGTCACCGGTGCCCGGTGGGAAGAACCAGTTCTCGACGAGGGTCCTCACCTTTCGTATGCGCTGCAGTGGTACGTCTTCGCGCTCATGGGGTTCATCGGATACGGCTGGGCGCTTCGTCAGGAAGCGCGTGGCCCAGTCGAACCCACCAGCACGGGGCCGCGATCGCCGCGACAGCGCGACGAGGACTTCGAGGACGCCGCCGTCGACGCTCGTTCCGCTTAGGCGAGCTCGATGAGGTCAGCGTATTCCTGGCTCCACAGGTCTTCGACACCATCGGGCATGATGAGGACTCGCTCGGGGTTCAGCGCCTGAACCGCGCCTGGATCGTGGCTGACGAGGACGACGGCTCCGGCGTAGTGGCTGAGTGCATCGAGGATTTCGAGGCGCGAGGCGGGATCGAGGTTGTTTGTTGGCTCGTCGAGCAAGAGAACGTTAGCGCTCGAGACGACCAGCGTGGCGAGGGCAAGACGTGTCTTTTCGCCACCCGACAGAACGCCGGCCGGTTTGCGGACATCGTCGCCGAGGAACAGAAACGAGCCAAGCACGCGACGGGCTTCGGTTTCTGTCAGGTGGCCAGAGGCCGCGACCATGTTTTCCAGGACAGACCGCTTGACGTCAAGGGTTTCGTGTTCCTGTGCGTAATACCCGACCTTGAGCCCGTGTCCCGCCTCTAGCTCCCCCGTATCCGGGGTGTCAACCCCTGCGAGCATTCGCAAGAGCGTTGTCTTGCCGGCTCCGTTGAGCCCAATGATGACCACCTTGGAACCCTTGTCGACGGCCAGATCAACCGCCGTGAAAATTTCCAACGAACCGTATGATTTCGAAAGATTCTTCGCCATGAGAGGCGTCTTGCCACAGGGTGCCGGGTCGGGGAACCTCAGTTTTGCGACGCGATCAACCTGTCGCACGTCATCCAACCCCGACAGCATCTTTTCCGCTCGTGCGACCATTTGGTGCGCAGCGGCAGCCTTGGAAGCCTTGGCTCCAAATTTCGCCGCCTGCAATTGAAGGGCAGTCGCCTTCTTTTCCGTATTGGCACGCTCTTTCTTACGCCGCTCTTCATCCGCTTCTCGTTGTCGCAGGTAGTGCTTCCACCCCATGTTGTAGACGTCGAGCACCTCGCGGTTGGCGTCAAGGTAGAAGACGCGATTCACCGTCTCGGTGACGAGTACGACGTCGTGCGAAATCACAATCACGCCACCCCTGTAGTTCTTGAGGAATTCACGCAGCCACAGCACGGAATCGGCGTCGAGGTGGTTGGTCGGTTCATCGAGAATCATGGTTTCGGCGTCACTAAACAAAATGCGTGCGAGTTCAATCCGTCTGCGTTGACCACCTGAAAGAGTATCGAGGGCCTGTGAAAGGACCCGGTCTGGCAATCCGAGGTTGTTGGCAATGGTCGCAGCTTCGGCTTCGGCAGCGTAACCTCCGAGAGCCGTGAATCGGTCGGTCAAATTGCCGTACCGCTTCATCGCCGCTTCGGCGATTGCGGGGTCGTCGGCGCCCATGAGACCGGTTGCCTCCGTCATCTGAACCATGATTGTTCCCAGTCCGCGGGCGTTGAGAATTCGTGTGCGTGCAAGTTGAGCAGGGTCACCTGTTCGAGGGTCCTGGGGCAGATATCCGAGTTCGCCGCGGACGGAAACAGTTCCCGCGGTCGGTTGAATCTCTTTTGCGAGAACCTTCGTCAGTGTTGTCTTACCGGCACCGTTTCGGCCTACGAGCCCAACCTTGTCACCCTTGTCGACGCGAAAAGCCACGTCAGACATGAGGGTACGAGCGCCGACTCGGATCTCGAGTCCCGAAACTTCAATCATCAGATACTGAAACCGAGAGCCCGCATCATGTCGCGGCCGTCATCGGTAATGCGCTCCACACCCCACGGCGGCATCCACTCCCAGTTGATTCGGAAACGTTCGACGACACCGTCAAGGGCATTCTCGAGTTCCTTTTCGATGACGTCCGTCAGGGGGCAACCCGCTGAAGTGAGTGTCATTCGCAGCACGAGCGCATCGTTTTCGTCGTCCCATTCGAGACCATAGATGAGCCCAAGGTCGACAATGTTGACCCCGAGTTCGGGGTCAATCACCTCTTTGAGGGACTCCATGATCTCGTCGTGACGAGAATCGACGAGTTCTGTCACTGAGCGGCCACCGTGTAACGGTCGTATCCCTCGTCCTCGAGACGATCGGCCAGCTCCGGCCCGCCCTCTTCGGCGATTCGTCCGTCGACGAAAACGTGGACAAAGTCGGGACGGATGTAGCGCAAGATGCGGGTGTAGTGCGTGATGAGCAGAACCCCGAAGCCGGTGTTCTCTCGAACCCGGTTCACGCCCTCCGAGACGATTTTCAGCGCGTCAACGTCGAGACCGGAGTCGGTTTCGTCGAGGACGGCGAATTTCGGAGCGAGCAGTTCCATCTGAACGATTTCATGGCGCTTCTTCTCGCCGCCGGAGAAACCTTCGTTGACGTTGCGTTCCGCAAACGTGACGTCCATTTTGAGATTGGTCATCGCCTGTTTGACATCCTTTACCCAGGTGCGAAGGCTCGGGGTCTCGCCCGTCACGGCCGTTTTGGCGGTGCGCAGGAAGTTGGACACGGATACACCGGGAATCTCAACCGGGTATTGCATCGCGAGGAAGAGGCCAGCGCGTGCGCGCTCGTCGACGGTCATCGCCAGAACATCGACCCCGTCGAGCAGGATTTGTCCCGAGTCGACGGTGTATCGCGGGTGTCCGGCGATTGTGTACGCGAGGGTCGACTTTCCCGAACCGTTCGGTCCCATGATGGCGTGGGTCTCGCCGGACTGGATGGTGAGTGTGACGCCCTTGAGAATGGGCTTGTTGCCCTGCTCGGTGTCGATAGAGACGTGAAGGTCAATGATTTGCAGAGTGCTCATGGGTTACTTTCGGATTTCGGTGTTGACATAAACATCATCGCCGTCGATTTCGACTGCGAAAACAGGGACGGCTTCGAAAGCCGGGAAGTTCCGGGGCGCGCCGGTTTCGAGGTCGAATTTTGACCCGTGCGCCCAGCACTCAATCGTGTCGTCTTCGACGAACCCGTCGGAGAGGGAGATATCGCCGTGTGAACAGCGATCACCCAGTGCGTGGACATTCCCGGACGATTCCCTGACGACGGCGATCGGAATGCCGTCGATGACAACCTTCAGGGCTTTGCCAAACCTCAGGGCTTCGAGACTCGCTACACGTTCCCGGGTCATGCGTTCTCCTCCACGGCGTCCAGAACTTCCGCGAGGATCTCGGTCAGGCGTTCTTCTAGTTTGGGAATTCCGATGTGGCCGACGATTTCCACGAGGAAACCGAGTGCGACGAGTCTGCGCGCTTCTGATTCGGTGATTCCACGAGCCTGCAGGTAGAACAGGTGCTCGTCGTCCAAACGACCGGTTGCACTAGCGTGCCCGGCTCCGGCGATGTCACCCGTTTCGATTTCGAGGTTGGGTATCGAATCCGCACGCGCGCCATCGGACAAAACGAGGTTTCGATTGGCTTCGTAGGAATCCGTGCCGGTTGCGTCGGGGCCGATGAGGACGTCGCCGACCCAGACCGTGCGGGTACCTTTTCCGTGCAGAGCGCCTTTGTACAACACGTTCGACTTCGTCTGCGCCGCCTTGTGGTGTACGAACACCTGGTGTTCGATGTGGCGACCACGATCCGCGAAGTACAGGCCGTACGACTCGACGCTGGAACCGGTGCCAGCCAGCGTGATTGCGGGATTGACCCGCTGAACGGCGCCCCCCAGCGAAATGAGAATGTGGTCAACGTGGGCGTCCTTATCGACACGTACGAAGTGTGAGGAGGCGTGTAGTGCGGTCGAGTCCCACTCGTTCAAATGGATTACCCGCGCGTTGGAACCGTCGTGTGCGATGATTTCGACGTTCTCCGCCAGTGCGGCGGGTCCCGTGTTGGCGATAATCACCGAACGGTGCGTGTTTTCGGTGAACTCGAGCACGAGGTGAGCGGCACGGACGCCGTCTAGGTCGCGATCAACGACAACCGGGTCACCCTCACCGTCCACTCGGACGTGCAGTGCATCCACGGTCGACGACCAGGCGCGCGCTGAGATTCGGTCCTCGGGGAGACCTGCCTTACCGGCGATCGTGGCCATGGGAACCCACTCGTGGGTGGCTCCGGTCACGGTGACGTCATAGTGCCCGCCATCCAAATCACCCTCCGCGAGAGCGCCGAGCGCGTCGATCGGGCTCAGGCGCCATTCAAGCTGGCGCGAGGAAATCGCAGGGAAGTCGTCGGGCTGCACCGAGGCGAAGCGCTCGTTGCGCGTTTGGACCGGCATGTCCGACCATTCGGGCGCGAACGAAGAAGCAGTCGATTCTTTCGCCATTAACCGACCGACCCTTCCATGTTCATCTCGATGAGCTTGTTGAGTTCAAGCGCGTATTCCATTGGCAATTCGCGGGCGATGGGTTCGATGAAACCGCGCACAATCATCGCCATTGCTTCGTCTTCGCGCATGCCTCGCGACTGGAGGTAAAAGAGCTGCTCCTCACTGACTCGCGAGACGGTTGCTTCGTGGCCCAGGTGAACGTCGTCGACGCGAATGTCGATGGCGGGATAGGTGTCGCTGCGTGAAATTGTGTCGACCAGAAGTGCGTCACAACGGACGGTGTTCGCCGAGTGATGTGCCTTCTCCCCCATTCGAACCTCGCCGCGGTAGCCAGCTCGGCCGCCGCCGCGCGCGATGGACTTCGAGATGATGGACGAGGTCGTGTTAGGCGCAAGGTGGATCATCTTGGCGCCGGCGTCCTGGTGTTGACCGGGGCCAGCAAATGCGACGGACAGCGTCTCACCCTTGGCGTGTTCCCCCACTAGGAAAATCGACGGGTACTTCATCGTCACCTTGGACCCGATGTTTCCGTCAACCCACTCCATGGTTGCCCGCTCGTGAGCGATGGCGCGCTTGGTGACAAGGTTGTAGACATTCGTCGACCAGTTCTGGATCGTTGTGTAACGGACTCGAGCGCCCTTCTTCACCACGATCTCGACGACGGCCGAGTGCAGCGAGTCGGACTTGTAGATCGGCGCGGTGCAGCCTTCGATGTAGTGGATGTAGGAATCCTCGTCCGCGATGATCAGCGTTCGCTCGAACTGCCCCATGTTTTCGGTGTTAATTCGGAAGTAGGCCTGCAACGGAATCTCGACGTGGACACCCTTGGGCACGTACACGAAGGAACCGCCCGACCACACGGCGGTGTTGAGCGCGGCAAACTTGTTGTCGCCCGAGGGGATAATCGTGCCGAAGTACTCCTTGAAGATGTCCTCGTGTTCCCGCAGCGCGGTGTCCGTGTCCAGGAACAGCACGCCCTGCTGCTCGAGGTCTTCACGAATCTGGTGGTACACGACTTCGGATTCATACTGTGCGGCGACACCGGCAACGAGTCGCTGGCGTTCCGCCTCAGGAATGCCCAGTCGCTCATAGGTACGACGGATGTCCTCGGGCAGGTCTTCCCACGACTGTGCTTGTCGTTCCGTGGACTTGACGAAGTATTTGATGTTGTCGAAATCGATTCCCGACAGGTCAGCACCCCAGTTGGGCATGGGCTTCTTTTCGAAGAGCGCAAGAGCCTTGAGGCGACGTTCCAGCATCCAGGCTGGTTCATTTTTTCGGTTCGAGATGTCGGTGACGACCTTCTCGTTGATTCCGCGCTTTGCGCTGGCGCCAGCGGCATCCGTGTCGTGCCAGCCGAATTCGTACTGGCCGAGGCTCTCCAGTTCGGGGCGGTCGACGATGGGCTCTGCCATGATTTCCTTCCTCGTCTTCAAACACGTTCAGCGTGCCGACGATCCGCGGTGGGCGCGGGGCGAACATAGACTGATTGCCTACGCTTGCTCTCTCATTCTACGCCGTAAGGACTCCCGTGGTTGCTCTCCCGACATCGATCCAATCGCGCGCCGTCCGAATCGTCACCTGGCTCAACCTCATCGTTCAGATCGGAATCGTCGGAACCGGTGGGCTTGTTCGATTGACGGCTTCGGGGTTGGGGTGCCCCACCTGGCCAAAGTGCACCGAGGATTCGTTCATCTCGACCCCGGAAATGGGCATCCACGGCCTCATCGAATTCGGTAATCGTCTACTGACGTTTGTCGTACTCGCGGTGTGCGTTGCTCAGCTCGTCATCTTGTGGGCGATGCGACGGTCACGACGAACGGAGTGGCGACTCGCGCTCGGTCTCGCCATTGGCATCCCCGTCCAAGCGATCATTGGCGGGATTTCGGTGTGGACCCAGCTCAACCCCTACGTGGTCGGATTGCACTTCATTGTTTCAGCAATCATGGTGACGCTGGCCACCCTGCTGCTCTGCCGTGTGCTGACCATCGAAACTCCCCCGCGTCTGAGCAGGGTTGACGCGCTGTCGTGGGTGATTTTCGCATTGACCGCGGTGGTGGTGATGGTCGGGGTGCTCACCACCGGATCGGGTCCGCACGCCGGCGACGCCGATGCTCCGCGCAACGGTCTCGCCTCCGAACTACTTCAGCACTTTCACGCCTGGCCCGCCTATGGCACGACAGCCTTTGTCCTGTTCGCCGTGTTTGTGTCGGCCGGCCGTGCGCGGCGCGCGTGGTTGTTCGTCTTAGGGGGCTTCGGGGCTCAGATGGCCCTGGGAATCTGGCAGTCGCGGACGGGTTTGCCGGTCGAACTCGTCGGGATCCACGTTGTCTTATCGATGGTTGTCGTCTCGCTCGTGACGAGGGCAATTTACATCGGGACAATGAGCGGGTCGAGCGCGACCGCAACAAACAACACCGTCAAATAGGTGTTGCTCGCGTGGAAAACGCGCATCGCGGAAACCTCGATTCCGTCGGCCGTTTTGTTATACAAGCGGTGCGCTTCGAGGATGAACCACGCCCCAGCGCACACGGCGACGGCGACGTAGACGGCACCCATATCCGCGGTGGGGATGAGAATGAGAGACGCAACGACGGTTGCCCAGGCGTAGAGGACGACCTGTAGGCCGACCGCGAGTCGCGGGCGCAAAACCGACAGCATTGGCACCGACGCGGCGGCATAGTCGTCGACGTAGCGCAGCGACAGTGGCCAGTAGTGAGCCGGTGTCCACGCGAAAACGATGAGGAACAGAATCCAGGGAGCCGCCGACAATGAACCGGTGACCGCTGCCCAACCGATGAGCACGGGGAAACAGCCCGCAATTCCACCCCACACGATGTTTTGTTCTGTTCGACGCTTGAGAAGAAGTGTGTAGACGAGAACGTAAAACAGAATGGCAGCGAGCGACAGTAGCGCCGCGAGCGGGTTTGCAATGACCCAGAGAACGGCGATTGATGCGGCGCCCAGGACCGTTGCGAAGATCAGCGCTGCGCGCGGAGAAATCTCGCCCGACACGATTGGCCGTCCCTTGGTTCGCTCCATCAATTGATCAATGTCGCGGTCGACGTACATGTTGAAGGCGTTCGCGCTACCGGCACTCATGGCGCCTCCGAGCATCGTTCCGAGCACCAGCCACAGATTGGGGATTCCGCGCTCGGCGAGAAACATCGCGGGAGCGGTTGTGACCAAGAGCAGCTCGATTACCCGAGGCTTGGTGAGAGCAAGGTACGCGCCCACCGTATTTCGGGCTGACCCTCGAACGACCGGCGGTGATTGGGTCGTTGCACGGGATGAACTCACGAGCACCATTCTACGTACCAGTCCCCAGCCCCCCATTCCACTAAACTGAAGCCCTACACCTCAGGCGTGTTCCGTCTCCGTGCCATTGTCGACACAGAGGGTTTACCTCGGCACGTCTCGACACACACGATTGGACCGTTATGACGACGTTGGAGTGGACTCCCCTCGACAAGAAGGCTGTCGACACCGCCCGGTTGCTTGCGGTTGACGCGGTCGAAAAGGTTGGGAACGGTCACCCCGGTACCGCGATGTCGATGGCGCCGGTCGCCTACCTGCTGTACCAAAAAGTCATGCGTCATGACCCCACGGACGCGGATTGGCTCGGTCGCGACCGCTTTGTATTGTCGATCGGGCACTCCTCGCTCACGCAGTACATCCAGTTGTTCCTCGGTGGGTTCGGTTTAGAACTGGACGACCTCAAGGCGTTCCGGACGTGGGGATCAAAGACCCCCGGTCACCCCGAGTTTGGGCACACGAAGGGCGTCGAAATCACCACCGGACCTCTCGGCCAGGGTTTCGCGTCGGCCGTGGGCATGGCCTACGCCCAACGCTTCGAGCGTGGGCTTTTCGATCCGAATGCCGGGCCCACATCCCCGTTTGACCACTTCACCTACGTCATCTGCGGCGATGGCGACATGCAGGAAGGGGTGACGGCGGAAGCCGCGTCACTCGCCGGACACCAGCAACTCGGGAACCTCGTCGTGATTTACGACTCGAACCAGATTTCGATTGAGGACGACACCAACATCGCTTTCTCCGAGGACGTTGCAGCGCGATACCGCGCTTACGGCTGGGATGTTCGTGAGGTGTCGTGGCGAACCCCGGACGGATACGTTGAGGACGTTCCGGCTTTGCACTCGGCAATCGACACCGCAAAAGCAGATTCAACAAAACCGTCGCTGATTATCCTCAAGACGATTATTGGTTACCCCGCTCCGACCAAGCAAAACACCGGCAAGATTCACGGATCCGCCTTGGGCGCCGAGGAAGCACAGGGAACGAAGAGCGCTCTGGGGTGGGACCCCGACGAATCATTTGTTGTTCCGGAGGACGTCTTGGCGCACACTCGCCGGCTCGCCGAGCGTTCGGCTGCGGATCGAGCCGCGTGGCAGAAAGACTTCGACGCGTGGGCCGCGGCTAACCCTTCCGAGAAGTCACTTCTCGACCGAACGCTTAACGGTTATTTGCCGGATGGATTTGACGCCGCGCTCCCAGTGTTCGAGGCGGGCACCACTATCGCGACTCGAGCGGCGTCCGGAAAAGTCCTCAACGCAGTCGCCGGATTAATGCCCGAATTGTGGGGAGGCAGCTCCGACCTCGCAGAATCAAACCTGACGACAATCGACGGAGCGAAATCCTTTGTGCCAGCCGAGCATTCGACCGCGCACTTCAGTGGCGACCCACACGGTCGCGTGCTCCACTTCGGAATCCGCGAACACGCGATGGGGGCAATTCTCAACGGAATCGCCCTGCACGGACCGACCCGCTCGTTCGGCGGAACGTTCCTCATTTTCAGCGATTACATGCGACCTGCTGTCCGTCTGGCTGCGCTGATGAAGACGCCGTCGATTTTCGTCTGGACTCACGACTCTGTCGCACTGGGCGAGGACGGACCGACCCACCAACCAATCGAGCAGCTGTCGACCCTTCGGGCGATCCCCGGTCTCGATATTGTGCGCCCCGCGGATGCTAACGAAACAGCGTGGGCGTGGAAGACGATCCTCGAACGTCGGAAAGGCCCGGCGGGAATCGCTCTGTCCCGACAGAACCTCCCGGTTTTTGCGCGTGGATCCGCTGCC
>JBIILU010000054.1:0-3846 GCA_044338315.1 Microbacteriaceae bacterium
AAAGCCCGCCCATTCCTTTTGGGCAATGCGCGCGCGTTCAATGGCGGCATCCGTTTCGTCAACCGTCGCGTGCTCGATGGTTTCCATCGATTCGCCGGTCGCGGGATTGATGATTGTGTAGCTCATGCGCTTCTCCGATAGTTCGTTGCCGCTGCGGCGAGAGCCTCAAAGAGGCGCCCGTCGCGGGTTGAGGTGACTTCCGGGTGCCACTGGACTGCGACACCGAAGGGGTAATCATCAATCTCGATTGCTTCGATGACGTTGTCCGCACTGAGAGCGGCGACCGTCAACCCCGCGCCAACCGAATCGATTGCCTGGTGGTGATACACCATCCCGGTGACCGTGGCTCCGACGATGGATTCGAGCGTCGAACCCGGCGAGACAGTCATTTCCATTTCCGTCAGTTCCGCATTGCCGCGCTGGTATTCGGTGGTTCCGACGACGTCGGGGAGGTGTTGGAACAGTGTTCCCCCGCGATAGACGTTGAGTACCTGAGCGCCCCGGCAAATGAACAGCACCGGCAGTTCCCGACGAAGGGCCGCGTTCACCAGGGTGAACTCCCACTCGTCACGAGCCAGATCGGGCTGGTCAGTGTGTTCGCCCGATTCCTGGTCGTAGCGGCCCGGGTTGACATCCCGCCCGCCGGCGAACACCAGACCGTCGATACCGTCCAGAATTCGGTCTGCGATTTCCATGGAGGCGGGTTGTGGCGGCAACAGCACCGCAAGTCCCTCGGCACCCGTCACGCTATCGATGTAACCCGAATGCAGGAACGCCGCATCGACATCCCAGACGCCCGTCTTCGCTTGTTGACGGTACGTCGTGATGCCGATGACGGGTTGACTAGAGGCGCTCAAAACCGCGAACACGCTCCCAATCGGTAATTGCGCTATCGAACGCGCGCATTTCAATGCGGGCCGCGTTGACGAGGTGGTTGACGACGTCGTCGCCAAAGATTCGGCGAGCGTGCTCAGACTTATCGAACAACTCGGCCGCTTCACGCAACGACGTCGGCACGTGCGGCTTGTCCGCCTCGTACCCGTTGCCGAGGGTCATCTCTTCGAGTTCGAGTTTGTTTTCGATTCCGTACATGCCCGCGGCGATCAGCCCGGCAACGGCGAGGTACTGGTTGACGTCACCACCCGGAACACGATGTTCGACGCGCATTCCGTGACCGTGACCAACAACGCGTAACGACAGTGTGCGGTTGTCCGCGCCCCACGCGATTGCGGTCGGGGCGAACGAACCGTCCGCGTAACGCTTGTACGAATTGATGTTCGGCGCAAACAGCAGGGTGAATTCGCGCATGAGTGCAATCTGTCCGGCCAGGAAGTGGCGGAACATGTCGGACATTCCCCGATCGGCGGACTTGTCGGCAAAAACCGCATTGCCCTTCGAATCGCGGAACGAGATGTGGATGTGACACGAGTTGCCTTCGCGCTCATTGAACTTCGCCATGAACGTCAGCGCCTTGCCGTGCTTGTCGGCAATCATCTTCGCGCCACTCTTATAGATCGAGTGGTTGTCGCACGTGATGAGGGCGGTGTCGTAGCGGAACGCGATTTCTTGCTGTCCGAGGTTGCACTCGCCCTTGACGCCTTCGCAGTACATCCCCGCCGCGTCCATGCTGACGCGAATATCGTGCAGCAGGGGTTCGACGCGGTTGCTGGCGAGCAGGTCGTAGTCGACGTTGTAGTCGGTCGAGGGGCGCAGGTTGTCGTACCCCTTTGCCCACGCTTCGCGGAACGAGTCGTCAAAAACGATGAACTCGAGTTCTGTACCGACGAAGGGAACCAGGTCGTGCTCGGCAAGGCGTTCGATCTGTTTGGTCAGAATCGAACGCGGAGCGAGAGCGACGGGTTCGTGGTCTGTCGTCTGCAGGTCCGCCATCACTAGAGCGGTGTGGGGAATCCAGGGAACGATGCGCAGGGTGGACATGTCGGGAATCATTGCCATGTCGTTGTACCCCTTGTCCCACGACGAGAACTCGTATCCGGGGACGGTGTTGTTTTCGACATCGACGGCGAGCAGATAGTTGCAGCACTCCGCGCCGTGTTCCATCGCGTCTTCGACGAACAGTCGTGCGGTCATGCGCTTGCCGACAAGTCGGCCCTGCATATCGGTGAACGCGATGATCACCGTGTCGATGTCTCCGGCGTCGACGAGCTTCTTGAGTTCGGTGACGGAGAGCGCTGGGGGTCGTTGTGTCATGTCGTACTTCCTCTTCGTTGAGGTTGGATTCCTAACCATTAGAAAACACCCTTATCTCAATTCTGTCAACACAACGCCAGAAAATGGGGAGAAGTCAATTAAAGTCGAATTCGCGTGCGACGGCACGCAAAACTTTCTAATGGTTGGTTCTTGACATCTTTGCCTCGGTGTGGGCACAATCGCAGTGCCACACAAATTGTCGTGACCAACGATGGTCGCGGCGGGAAAGGACTACAAAGTCGTATGTCTAATGAAAAGTTGAAAGTCTCGGGTGTTTCGTATACCGAGCAAAGCAAGGACTATTTCGAGAAGCGCCAGCTAACTCGATCCGCCGGTGTCTGGGGCCTCTGGGGTCTCGCTATCGCCGCCGTTATCTCGGGTGACTTCTCCGGCTGGAACTTCGGTGTAGCAGCCGGTGGTTTCGGTGGCCTGCTCGTCGCCTTCCTCATCCTCGTGGTCATGTACTACGGACTGATGTTCGCAATCGGTGAAATGTCGTCAGCAATGCCCCACACGGGTGGCGCTTACTCGTTCGCCCGAAAGGCAATGGGGCCGTGGGGTGGATTCGTCACGGGTCTCGCCGAGACCATCGAGTACGTCGCAACGACCGCGGTCGTCGTGTTCTTCTCGGCGGCCTACCTCAACGGTGTCACCTCCGAACTTCTGAGCCTCGACCTCACCGGAAACATGTGGATCTGGTACGTCGTGCTCTACGCGGTGTTCGTCGGTCTCAACTCGCTCGGTTCGGCAATCTCGTTCCGCTTCTCCATCATCGTGTCGATCATCTCGCTCGCGATCATCGTGCTCTTCTCGGTGATTGTTCTCGCGTCGGGTCAGATCGACTGGTCGAGCCTGTGGAACATCCCCGCTGACCCGGCTGCGGCTGGTTCGAGCTGGTTCCTGCCCAACGGCATCATGGGCATCCTCTTCGCAATCCCCTTCGGTGTGTGGCTGTTCCTCGGAATCGAAGAACTCCCCCTCGCCGCGGAAGAAGCTCACAACCCGTCGAAGGACATCCCTCGCGCCGGTTTCTGGGCACGTGGAACCCTCATCGTCACGGGCCTTCTCGTCATGTTCATCAACACCGGAATTCTCGGTGCTGAGGCAACGGGTGCTGCCGGTGAGCCTCTCCTCGACGGCTTCCGCGCCGTTGTGGGTGACGGATGGGCTGCCGTGCTGGGAATCTTCGCGCTGATCGGTCTGCTCGCATCGCTCCAGGGAATCATGTTCGCCTACGGTCGCAACATGTACTCGCTGTCGCGCGCTGGCTACTACTTCAAGGGACTGTCCGTCACGGGCAAGAACAAGACGCCGTGGCTCGCACTCACCGTGGGTGGCATTATCGGTCTCGTCGCGCTCGTCTACCTCGACTGGGCTGTCGCGAACGACCCCGAAGGAATGGGAACCGTTGCTGGTGCGATCATCCTGAACATCGCCGTGTGGGGTGCCATGTTGGCCTACCTCATGCAGATGATCTCGTTCATCATCCTGCGCGTCAAGTACCCCGAACTCGAGCGTCCGTATCGCTCGCCGTGGGGTGTCGGTGGGGCATCAGTCGCCGCACTGATTGCCGCTCTCGCGTTCGTCGGATTCTTGTTGAACCCGACGTTCCTGCCCGCGATTCAAGCGATCATC
>JBIILU010000055.1:0-3804 GCA_044338315.1 Microbacteriaceae bacterium
TGGGGCCAAGTGCAACCTAGACAGTATCGCACAGCGCCGCGGGCGGGTGCAAACCCGCGTTAGATACGCGTATCGAGCACCGGCAGAGCGCGCGGCATGACCTCAACGTCCATCGGCAGAGGCGCGATGCGCTCACCGTCGGAGTACCCGACGAGGTTCGGGGAATCGAGTCGGAACTTTTTCCCCTGTCGGATGATTACCCGAGGGTCTTCAACGTGGGTTCCTTTGAACACCTTCGGATAGATGCGGAGAAAGTTCAACCGTGAAAGCGGACGAACCATCATGATGTCGAGCAGACCATCATCGGGTTTGGCCTCGGGGCAAATCAACATGCCGCCGCCGTATTGACTGTTGTTGGCGATGGTCGTGAGGATCGCCTGCTCCTGGGTTTCAACGCCGTCGATCGTGAGCGTGTAGTGAATGGGCTTTAGCTCAAGTAGTTCGAGAACCATGCCGACCGTGTACCGAGACGGGCCCTTGGGGAAAACCAAATGATTGACCCGCTCGTTAACGAGAGCGTCGAATCCGGCGGACATTGTCGAACAGAACCAACGCTGGCCCCCATTCCAGCGCATGATGCCGGCATCGATTTTCCACGCCGGTTTGTCCAGTGCTCCGATTATTCGGGCAATGGCGGCGTCCATGTCATCGAGCGGCAGTCCGAGGATCCCCTGAGCGGTGTCGTTTCCCGTCCCGCTCGGCATAATCCCCAGCGGAGTAGAAGTGCCGGCACAGACGTTTGTGCCCAGTTGTGCGGTGCCGTCGCCGCCCACGACGATGAGCGCATCCACCCCGTTTGCCACCGCGGCCCGTGCTTCTGCCTCGAGATGCTCGTAGTCTTCGGCCCGATATTCGTCCACGGTGCGGCCCGTTGCCCGGAGGGCCTCCACCAGATGGGTGCCGATGTGCCGGCCCTTGCCCTGTGAGGCGGACGGATTAATGGCCACCGCGAGATGGGGACGGGACAGCTTTGTCATTCCGCCAGAGTAGCGAGAAAAGAGGGTTTGAGCGAGCAATTCACTGCTGGGGTGCCTGGACTCGAACCAAGAACAAAGGTACCAGAAACCTCCGTGTTGCCAATTACACCACACCCCACAAGGCGCTTGCGCGCCGTCGGCTAGCCTACCAAAGCCCGACGAGCCTGCGAAATTGAGGCTATTGAAGTCCCAGCAGGGTGCGATTGATGACGGATGCCAATCGTTGACCGGCTCCTGCAGCAATCAACAACTGTTCGGGGCCGGGCGGGGTGATGTCCCCAATGGCCCAGAGACCGTGTTCCGACGTGCGACCCTCGTTATCGACGGTGATGAGTCCGTCCATCGCGCGCACGACGTGAAGCGAATCGAGGAAGGCAACGCTGGGTGTCCAGTGCGGTCGAACGAAAACTCCGTCGCGTTCGAGCACGTCACCGTCACGGAATCGGATTCCCGTGAGAACTCCGCCGGGCTGACCCTCGATGTCGTCAATGACTCGATCGTCGACGGGAATGTTGCGCTCGGCGAGCTTGTCTTTCCACCAGTCGCTGACCACGTCGTGGCCGTTCGTGAGGAGGACCACATCGTGGGACCACTGCGAGAGAAGGATGGCGCGTTCGGCGACGTCCTCGGTTTCGCCAATCAGCGCGAGGCGTTGGTCCTTGTATTCGTAGCCGTCACACTCCATGCAGGAGTGAGCACTTGTTCCATAAAACTGACGAAGGCTGGGGATTTCGGGGAAGGATTCGACCAGTCCCGTGGCGAGGACAACATTCGCCGCCTCGATCGAGTGAGTGTCTCCTCCGCGTTCGGTGGCGGTGACCACGAACCCGTCCCCCTTGCGCGAAACGTCGGTAACGCTCGCCTGCACAACCGTTCCCTCCTCGTACCCTTCGAATTCTTCGCGACCCATTCGACGAAACTCCAGTGGCGGTGTTCCATCCTGGGTGACGTAACCGTGCGATTTCAGCGTGACGGCATGGCGCGGTCGGTTCGAGTCAATCATGACGACACGACGGCGGGCGCGCACAAGGTTAAGCCCGACAGCAAGACCGGCGGGACCGGCACCGATGACTACGACCTCGACTTCATTCATGGTCATACCGTAGCGCGAAGTGCCGCAATGCGGGTCAGCGTGGAATCCCGCCCAAGGATTTCCATCGACTCGAACAACGGTGGACTGATGCGACGGCCCGAGATGGCAGTTCGCACCGCACCGAACGCGCTTCGAGGTTTGAGTTCGAGGCCCTCGATGAGCGCGGTGCGGAGGGTCCCTTCGAGGTTGGCCGTCGACCAGTCGACGAGCGCGGTGAGCGCGACGGTTGCCGCGTCGAGGATTCGTGCAGCATCCGCGTCGAGAGTAGACCGAGCATCGTCCGCGACGACAAGAGCCGCGTCCTCGGTAAACAGGAACGCAACCATCTCGGGGATTTCCCCCAGCAACTGGGTTCGCTCCTGGATGTGGGGTGCAATCTCGGTCAATCGGGCAAGTTCGTGGCTGGACGGCGTCGCCGCAACGAGTCCGGCGGTTTGCAGGTGCGGAAGAGTGCGTTCGATGAACACGTCCTGCGGCAGCAGGCGGATGTGGTCGCCGTTGATGGACTCCGCCTTTTTCAGATCGAATCGGGCGGGGTTCGGGTTGACATCGGTGACATCGAACGCGCCGGCCATTTCTTCGAGGGTGAAAATGTCTCGGTCCGCCGCAATCGACCACCCGAGAAGCGAGAGGTAATTGAGGAGTCCCTCGCGAATGAACCCGCGGTCGCGGTGGTGAAAAAGGTTCGACTCGGGGTCGCGTTTGGACAGTTTCTTGTTCCCGTCGCCCATGACGTAAGGCAGGTGCCCGAATCGCGGAACGAAGGTCGTGACACCAATCTCGACGAGGGCTAGATACAACGCAATCTGGCGCGGGGTCGACGACAGCAGGTCCTCGCCGCGCAAAACGTGCGTGACCCCCATCAGTGCATCGTCGACGGGATTGACGAAGGTGTAGAGGGGAGCGCCGTTGGGGCGAACAAGCACAAAGTCGGTGGTCGCACCGGCGGGAAAGACAATTTGTCCTCGAACGAGATCGTCGAATCCCAGATCGATGTCGGGTACCCGAAGTCGCAGTGCTGGCTCGCGCCCTTCGGCGCGGAAAGCCGCTCGTTGGTCCGTATTGAGATCGCGTTCGAAATTGTCGTAGCCCTGTTTGGGGTCTCGACCGTTTGCGACGTTGCGGGCTTCCATCTCGTCCGGCGTCACAAAGGACTCGTACAGGTGCCCTGCGGCGAGGAGGCGGTCGATGATGCCGCGGTAAATCTCGGTGCGCTGGGACTGCCGGTAAGGCTCGTGCGGTCCGCCGGTGACCACACCCTCGTCCCAATCGAGCCCGAGCCAGGTCAGCGCATCCAGCAGTTGTTCGTATGACTCTTCCGAATCGCGTTCGGCGTCGGTGTCCTCGATGCGAAAAATGAACGTCCCACCGGTGTGCCGTGCGTAAGCCCAGTTGAACAGGCACGTGCGAATCAATCCGACGTGAGGAGTACCGGTCGGCGACGGGCAAAACCTTACGCGCGTTTCGGTGCCGGTGGCGGTCGTGAACGGGATTGTCATTTCACCTCAATTCTACGAGCCAACGACGGCGCGTTGGCGGTGACGCACGAGCTGGACGAGGATGAACGCGCCCGCGACGAAGAACATCGCCGCGACGGACAGCCCGGGATAACCGACGAGGGCAAGCCCCGGTCCAGCCAGCAAGCCCGCGAAGGCGCCCGAAGCACTCATCATCATGTCGCTGCGGCCCTGAATTGCCGTGCGAAATTCTGCCGGTGCACTCTCGGCGATGAAG
>JBIILU010000056.1:0-3774 GCA_044338315.1 Microbacteriaceae bacterium
GTTTTCATTCAGGTCATCCCACGTGCATCCTTGGCCTAGGTGGTAGCGATTCTCAAAGTCGCTGTTAGCGTCGTTGTCCCAAACTGCGGGGGCCGCCGCAGCGGGCATTGCTGCGGTCAGTGCAATCGCCGAACCGGCGAGTAGTGCAATTATTTTGTTTCGCATTGAAGTGTTCCTTTTGTCGAGGGGGAGTGTTTCGATAAAGCATACTCGTAACCCGAGTGAAAAACGAAGTGTATTGGACAAAAAGAAAATGTTCGCTAGAGCGAACATTTGGTATATACTGTAAGTGACCTTTTCGAAGGGGGTCAACTGAGTCGGTAGCCCAAGGCTATCGGCTCAGTTCTTTAACGCAAGCCTTTACGGCAACAGGCGGTTCGGGCCGCGGAACAGGTACGTCGTCTCGCGAATCGACGGCAGTCCCAACAGCAGCATGAGGAACCGGGCGAGGCCCATTCCGAAACCGCCGTGCGGGGGAACACCGTGTCGGAAGAAGTCGAGGTAGAAGTCGAGTTCCTCGGGGTCTAACCCCTTGTCTTTCGCCTGGCCGACGAGAACGTCGACGCGATGCTCGCGCTGTGCGCCAGTCGAGATTTCAGTTCCGTTGAACAGCAGGTCGTACGAGTTGGTCAGTTCGGGATTGCCCTCGTGGCGCATGTGATAGAACGGGCGAATCCCCGTGAAGTAGTCGGTGACGAACACGAACTCGTGGCCGAACTCTTCCTTGACATACGCCGAAAGCTGACGCTCGCCCTCGGGGTCGAGGTCGCCGTCGGCGCGGGGCACGGTGTACCCGCGACCTTTCAGAATCTCGTGTGCGTCCGCGAGTGAAATGCGCGGGAACGGCTGAGTCGGAACCGTGACCTCCACGTCGAACGCTGCCTGAATTGCATCCCCGTGCTTTTGCTTGACCGCGGTCAGTCCTGCAACGATGACGGCTTCGTGCATCGCCATGACGTCCTCGTGAGAATCGACCCAGGAAATTTCGGCGTCAACCGAGGTGAACTCGGTGGCGTGACGTGAGGTGAACGACGGGTCCGCGCGGAATGCCGGGCCGATTTCGAAGATCGCACCGAAACCGGCTGGCTGCGCCATCTGCTTGAAGAACTGCGGGCTCTGCGCGAGGTACGCCTTCGTTTCGAAGTACTCCATCTCGAACAGCTCGGCGCGCGATTCCGATGCGCTGGCCATCAGTTTGGGAGTGTGCAGTTCGATGAACCCGTTGTCGACCCACCAGCATCGCATCGCGTGTTCGAACGTGGTCTGCACGCGGAAGATGAGGTTCGCCTCGGGCCGGCGAAGGTCGAGGAATCGCCAATCCATGCGCTTGTCGCTCGACGAGTCGTCGGCGATCGGCGGTTCTGGTTCGGCTTCGGCGATGACGGTCAACGATTGAATCTTGACCTCGAGTCCACCCAGCTTGACGCGCTCGTCGTGCACCAGTTCGCCGGTGACCCGGATGAAGGTTCCCGCATTGAGGGTGCCGATCAATTCGGTCAGGGTCATGCGCTCGGCCGAATCGGCGACCTCGGGGTCGATCTCGCGAACCGCCTTGGTGACCAACTGAACCGCCCCCGTCTCGTCGCGCAGGATGACGAACTGAACCGCCTTCTGGTCGCGAACGGTGTCGACCCAGCCAGCGACGACGACGTCGCCATCGGGCAGAGCGGACAGGGAGGAGACAGTTGAGCGGGTGGTCATTGCTTAAGCGTATCGGGCGCGACTGCCCATAGTTTGCGCGGATACAATCGGGGTGATGACTGCCGAGCGAGTTCACCTCGTACGCCACGGTGAGGTGTTCAACCCCGACGGCGTTCTGTACGAGCGTCTGCCGGGTTTTGCGTTGTCCGATTACGGCCGAGAACTGGCACTCTCCGCCGTCACCGCGATCGATCACTCCCGCGTGACGGGGCTGGTCGTCAGCCCACTGCAACGCACCAAGGAATCCGCTGCGCCCTGGGAATCGGCGACGGGTTTAACGGCGGTCGAGGACGAGCGGGTAATCGAACCGTGGAACGAATTTCGCGGACTGAACCTGCACGGCGGCCGCGCGTTGCTGGCACGCCCGGACCTCTGGAAATTTTTGTTCAACCCCCTGCAACCGTCGTGGGGCGAACCGTATGTCGACATCGTCGATCGAATGTTGGCCTCGATGTGGAACGCTGCCGAATCGGTTGACGGCGGAGACGTCGTCATCGTTACGCACCAGTTGCCGATTTCGGTGGTTCAACTGAAACTTGCGGGCAAACAACTCGCTCACAACCCGGCTCGTCGTCGCTGTGCGCTGTCGTCGGTGACGTCGTTTGATTTCCACCCCACTGGATTCGTTGAAACTGGTTATTGGGCACCGCGCGATGTGCAGTCGGCCACCGATTCCGGAGCCGTCTGATGCGGAAACTCGTTGCACTGCTCGCCCTCGCATCGACGCTCGCCGTTGGCGGTTGCGCGAACAACGATTCGCTCGCACAACAGCTGGGGGCCGAAGACAACTTCATTTCGGGAGACGGCGCGCTCGTCGAGGTTGCACCCGAAAACCGGGACGCGCCCGTGGAGTTTGCCGCCGTTGCGAACGACGGAACAACGGTCTCGACGGATGATCTGCGCGGTTCCGTTGTCGTCGTCAACTTTTGGTACGCGTCCTGCCCGCCCTGCCGCATTGAGGCTCCCGAACTGGCGAATTACGCGCATTCGGCACCCGACGGTGTTCGATTCCTTGGGGTCAATACTTATGACGGCGAAGCCGCCGCGAAATCATTCGAAGAGACGTTTGACGTGCCGTACCCCAGCATCCTCGATGTCTCGACGGGCGCGGTTCGACTGGCATTCGCCGGCAGCCTTCCGCCCAACGCCGTTCCCGTCACCATCATTCTCGACCGCGAGGGCCGGGTGGCTGCCCGCATGTCCGGGTACTTCAGCGACATCAGCATACTGATTTCCATGGTGGATAAGGTCCGGGCCGAACAGTGACGACCGGCGAGGTCATCTTTTCGGGTTCGCTCGTTGCCGCCCTGCCTCTCGCTTTCGCCGCTGGGCTGCTGGCTTTCCTTTCCCCGTGCGTACTGCCGTTGATTCCCGGGTATCTCGCGTACATCGGCGGATTCGGGCTTTCGGCGCAACCGACCAGAGCTGATCGCATTCGCATGATCGTCGGCATGCTGGGGTTTGTCGCGGGATTCGGCGTTGTGTTTCTGTCGCTCTCGGTGCTGTTCGGGGCGCTCGGCCTCACGATTCTGCCCTGGCTCGACGTGATCCTGCGCATCTCGGGAGTCGTTCTCATCGTCATGGGAATCGTGTTCATGGGCGGAATCCCCGCACTGCAACGAGACGTCACCGTCCGGTGGCGCACGCGCACCGGAATCTGGGGCGCACCGTTCCTCGGCATCGTTTTTGCTCTGGGGTGGATTCCCTGTGTCGGCCCGACGCTGGTTGCCGTCCAGACACTCGCGCTCGATACCGGCGACCTCGGTCGCGCCGTTGTGCTCGGTGTCGCCTACTGGCTCGGTCTCGCCCTGCCGTTCGTGCTCGTCGCGATTCTGTTGGGGCGAATCGTGCCGGCGCTGAACTGGGCGAAACGACACATCCGCGCCATCAACATCGCCGGTGGGGTCATGCTGATTGTTATCGGTGTTCTGATGACGGTCGGCCTTTGGCGTGAATTCCTGTCGTGGATGGGGGTGATCGTCAGTGGCTTCACCCCCGCGCTCTAAGGGTTACCAACCGAATGACCTGCACGAATCCCGTCAGGAATTCGATGACGCCAACGCGCCTGTCAAG
>JBIILU010000057.1:0-3765 GCA_044338315.1 Microbacteriaceae bacterium
CTTGCCCTATGACCTCAAACACTTCGACCCACCGCACTTTTGTCGACGCTGATGGTGTCACCATCCATTTCACGGTGTGGGCCGCGACGAAACCTCGCGCGATCGTGCAGATCTCGCACGGACAGGGCGACCACTCGCAGCGCTATGCCGCCCTCGCGGAGGCCTTCACCCGCAACGGGTTTGTCGTGTATGCCGACGATCACCGCGGACACGGCGAAACCTGGCGCGAACAGTGGAAGGGGGACGAATCGAAGTTCGGACACCTTGGGCCGCGCAACATTGACGGCACCATCGATCAGATCAACGAGCTCACAACAATTGCCCGAAAAGAAAATCCGGGCTTACCGGTCATCTTTATGGGCCATTCCATGGGTTCGCTGTTCGGGCAAATTGCTCTCGATCGCGGGATTCTTGACGTCGACCTCGTTGTGTGGTCCGGAACAGCTCTGCGCACCCCGTTCACCATGAACGCGGGCGACCTCAACACCAAGTTCAAACACACCGGGACGACCGGACACGAGTGGCTCAACCGCGACGTCTCCGCCCACCACGCATTTGCAGCGGACCCGTTGACCTTTAAGGCGAATGCGCTGGCCCAGTTGGGGGTGGGCGGGGCCCTGCAACTCATCGGCCTGCCGAAGACGGCTCACCGTGACATCCCCATCCTTATCGTTCAGGGTGGTGAGGATTCGCTCGCAAACGAAAAGAGCGTGGCGGCGCTCGCCGCGCGCTATGTCAAGGCGGGGTATTCCGACGTTGAACTGATCGTTTACGCCGGTGCTCGTCATGAAATCTATTTTGAAACGAACCGCGACGAGGTGCGGAAAGATCTGTTTTCCTGGATTGATGCGCGACTCCAGTCGTGACGATGAAGGGAGAATACAAGGTCCCCGGCGGCAAACTCGTCGTCGTCCACGCCGATGAGGTCGACGGGCATCTCGTCAACGTCGCCGTCTCCGGTGACTTTTTTCTCGAACCGGACGAGGCGCTGGACGCACTGACCTTGGCAATCGAGGGGTTGCCCGTCTCTGCGGATGCCGGCGAAATTGCGCGCCGAGTCCGCAACGCTCTCCCCGACGACGTCGTCATGCTGGGGTTCCACCCCGAGGCCGTTGCGACCGCGGTGCGGAGGGCAATCGCCCACGCACGGTCGTTCACCGAATACGACTGGGAATACCTCGCACCAACACCGATGACAGCGGCCGAGCACATGGCCCTCGACCAGGTCCTTGCCGAAGAACTCGGCGAGGGTCGCCGCGGGCCGACCCTGCGAATCTGGGAGTGGGCTGAACCGGCAATCATCATCGGCTCATTCCAATCACTCCTCAACGAAGTCGACTCCGAGGAAGCCGCTGCGCGGGGAATCGGTGTTCACCGTCGCATCAGCGGTGGCGGAACGATGTTCATCGAACCGGGGAACACCATCACCTATTCGATCTATGCGCCCGCCGAACTCCTTAAAGGCATGTCGTTCGCCGACAGTTATGCGTTTCTCGACGACTGGGTGCTGCAGGCTTTGCAATCGATCGGTATCGCCGCCGAGTACAAACCGCTCAATGACATCGCCAGTCCCGACGGCAAGATCGGTGGTGCAGCTCAAAAGCGCCTCGGCAATGGTGCAGTCCTTCACCACGTGACAATGGCCTACGACATCGACGCCGATGCGATGATGCGGGTGTTGCGCATCGGGCGCGAGAAACTGAGCGACAAGGGCGTCGCGAGTGCTGGGAAACGCGTCGACCCCATCAAATCTCAGTCCGGACTCAGTCGCGCGGAAGTCATCGACGTGATGGTGTCGACGTTCCGGTCCCTCTACGGATTGCGCGAGGGCTTGGTCACCGAAGCGGAGTCAACCCGCATGCGCGAACTCGTCGAGTCAAAGTATTCGAGCGACGAGTGGCTTCACCGCGTCCCGTGAATCAGAGTTCGAATTTGTAGCCCAGCCCGCGAACCGTCACGATGAGCGTTGGGTTTTTTGGATCGGACTCGATTTTTGATCGAATTCGCTTGACGTGAACATCGAGCGTCTTGGTGTCACCGTAATAGTTCGCACCCCACACCCGGTCGATGATTTGTCCCCGTGTGAGAACTCGGTTGACGTTTTCCATCATGTATTCGAGCAGTTCAAACTCTTTGAGGGGGAGGGAGACGGGCTTGTCGTCGACGAACACCTTGTGGCGTTCGGCGTCGAGTCGGATTGGCCCCGCTTCCAGAATCGAGGACGGTCCAGAGCCACCGTTCGCCCTACCGCGGCGCAAGACCGCCTTCATTCGCGCGAGCAGCTCACGGGTCGAATAGGGCTTGGTGACGTAATCGTCCGCTCCGATTTCCAACCCAACAACCTTGTCGATTTCGCCATCCTTCGCGGTGACCATAATGATGGGGACCGCCGACGTCGCTCGAATTTCGCGACAGACGTCGGTGCCGCTGATTCCGGGAAGCATCAGATCGAGCAGGACGATGTCCGGTTGCACCGCGCGAAACTTCTCAAGCGCCGCCGTCCCGTCTTCGGCCGCGTGGACGGTGAAACCTTCCTTCTCCAGCAAGAAGACGAGGGGTTCACGCAGGGACTTTTCATCTTCGACGACGAGAACCGTGGTCATGACAGTGCCTCCAATTGAGCGGGGTCGAAACGGGGAAGTCGAATGGTGAACGTTGAGCCGATTCCGACCTGCGAGAACAGCGTAACCTCGCCGCCGTGGCTGAGCGCGATGTGCTTGACCAGGCTGAGCCCCAAACCGGTGCCACCGGTTTGACGCGAGCGCGAGGCGTCAACCCGATAGAACCGCTCGAAGATGCGCGCCTGTTCGTCCTGGGGAATCCCCATTCCCGCGTCCGCCACGGCAATCTGCACCGAATTCTCGGTGGCATTCACTCCAATGCCGACACGCTTCTTCGGTTCGGAGTATTGAATGGCGTTATCGATGAGGTTTTTGACGGCAACGATGAGCAATTCTGAATCGCCGACGACGTATTCCGATTCGGGGCACTCCACCGTGATGGATATTTTCTGCGACTCGGCAAGGATCGCGCATCGTTCGGTCGCCTCGGCGATGATGTCCGAGATTCGGACGGGGGTTGCCTTGCGCAGTACTTCGTTGGATTGCACGCGCGACAGCTGGATGATGTCTTGAACAAGATCTGCGAGGCGCCGTGATTCTTTGAGGAGGTTCTTGGAAAACTTCCGGACAGTTTCGGGGTCGTCGGTGGCGCCGACCAAAGCCTCGGCAAGCAGACCGATTGCGCCGATGGGGGTTTTGAGTTCGTGCGAAATATTCGCGATGAAGTCGCGACGAGCATCGTCAAGGCGGTGTCCCTCGGTGTTGTCTTCGAGAAGCAAAACCACGTTTCCGTTACTGGCAAGAGCGGCGCGGACATCGACCCAGTAATAGTCACCTGACTTTCGGGCGAGTTCGAGCTCCTGATAGACGGGCTCTCCGCCGCGTCGAACCTCGTCGACAATCGCGACAAGTTCCGGAACTGCAAGACTGCGGTTATTAATCAACCCCATTGCCGTGGCGCTCGCCGAATAGCGGACGACCGCGTTGGTGTGGCCGATGACCAAGCCCGCGGTAGCGAGGACATCGATCAGCTTTTCGCCTACCTCCAGCACATCGCCGATTTCTAGGATATTCCGCTCGATAACTCGGCCGGACATCGCTCGCCGCGTCAACAACCAGGTGACGAGAGCAACAACGGCACCGGATGCGACTGTCGCGCCGAGAACAGCAAGCGCGACGGCACTCTCGGATGTCATGCTTTTAG
>JBIILU010000058.1:0-3717 GCA_044338315.1 Microbacteriaceae bacterium
TCGGCCGAGTCCATGATGGTTCCGTCGAGGTCCCACAGGACGATGTCGTATGGCCGCATCAGAACAGCTTGTCCTGCGACGTGTCAAGCCCGCGGAGGTCGTCGAGGTCGAGAACGACACACCGGATGCCGCGGTCTTCGGCAAGAGTCCGTGCTTGGGGCTTGATTTCCTGGGCGGCAAAAATCCCGTGAACCGGCGCGAGCGTGGAATCACGATTGAGAAGCTCCAGGTAGCGCGTCAATTGTTCGACGCCGTCGATGTCGCCGCGCCGTTTGATTTCGATGGCGACGGTCTCCCCCTTCGCATCCCGCGCCAAGATGTCAACCGGCCCGATTGCGGTGAAATACTCGCGGCGAATGAGCGTGAAGCCCTCGCCGTAGACCTCGATGTGCGCGGCCGAAAGCTTTTGCAAGTCGGCCTCGACGCCGTCTTTAATGAGACCGGGGTCTACCCCCAATTCGTGGGATGAATCGTGGTGGATGTCATGGACGGAGATCACGAGAATGTCCGCCGTTTTGGTGTGCGTGACCCGCCACTGTTCAATCACGCCCGCCTCGCGCTGTTCATCGTCGACGTCAATCGCGTCGGTGAGGCACGGAGGGCTCATCCAATTCAACGGTTTGTAGGAACCACCGTCGGAGTGGATGAGAACACTGCCGTCCTCTTTGAACATGAGCAGTCGAGTGGCGAGCGGGAGGTGGGCGTTCAGCCGGCCAGAGTAGGCGACGGAGCACGTGGCGACGACTACCCTCACGAGTCTCCTCGGGCAAACCGACGTTCTTCGGCGATCGCATTTCCACCGTCGACGACGATGAGCTGACCGGTTATGTAGCCCGCCCCGGGAGTTGACAGCGAGGCGACGACGGAGCCGACCTCACCGGGGTCACCACTGCGACCGGTCGGACCGAGTTTGCCCTCGAGGATCTCGGAATCGAGTTGAGACGCCGTCGCAATCCATCCCGGAGCAACCGCGTTGACGGTCACGCCGGAGGCAGCCGTGTCAACCGCGAGCGCACGCGTGAGCCCAACAATCCCAGCCTTTGCCGTGGCGTACGCAATATCGTCCCGCACGGCGCCGACCCCTCCTGTTGTGGAGGCGATGTTGATGATGCGACCCCAGCCGCGCTCGAGCATCGCGGGCAGCAGTGCTCGCGAAACATAGAAGGTGGAGGACAGATTGGCGTCAATCGTTGCTTGCCAATCGTGGACCGGCATTGCCAGGTCTCCGCGCGCCCAGCCCTCGCCGGTCGCGATCATTCCGGCGTTGTTGACAACGATGTCCGGCGAGATTCCGCGAGTCTGCAGTTCGGTGATGAGTAGGTCGACGAGGACGGGGGATTCGAGCCGGGCGACGATTCCCTCGGCCGACATTCCGTTTTCGCGAAGTTCCGCGACTCGCTCGTCAATTCGAGCAGTGGTGGAGGTAATGACAACGCGAGCACCGAGAGACCCAAGAATTCGAGCCGTTGCAAAACCAATCCCCTCCGCACTACCCGAACCGGTGACGAGAGCAGTGCGACCGGTCAGGTCGAATTCTGCAGGGACTGTAGTCACCTCTACATCGTAGGCTGGAACCATGACTCATTCGGGAATCGAACTTGCCAACCGTCACGACGGAATCCTTCCGTCGGAAGACCTGTACCGGCACATGAACCAAAAATGGATTGATGCCAACCCAATCCCCGAGGACCGCGCCCGCTACGGTTCGTTCCTCATCCTCGCCGAAGAGGCCGAGAAGGCTGTGCGAACAATCATCGAGGAATGTCAGAGCGCCGCTCCCGGAACTGAGGCGCGCAAGGTCGGGGACCTTTACACATCTTTCATGAACGAGGCACGCGTCAATGAACTGGGCGCAGAACCGCTGCGCCCCCTGCTCAACCAAATCGACGAGGCGGATTCGCTCAGCGCACTGGTGGGGCTGCTTGGTCGACTCGAACGGCGCGGGATTGGCTCATTTGTTTCGATGTGGGTTGACAACGATCCCGGCAACCCGGAGCGCTACTTGTTGTTCGTTGAACAAGGCGGAATCGGTCTGCCCGACGAGTCGTACTATCGCGAGGACACGTTCGCCGAAATCAGGACGGCGTACCTCGCACACCTCGAGCGCATGTTTACCCTCGCGGGCCTCACAGATGCCGCTGATCGCGCTGCTCGAGTTTTCGGGCTAGAAAACCGTATCGCGGCATCGCACTGGGACAACGTTCGCTGCCGCGACACCCACGCGACCTATAACCTCACGCCGTGGGCCGAGTTCGCCTCGGCACTCGGACCAATCGCCGCACCGTGGCGCGATGCTCTCGATGTGGCCGACGCCGTGTTCGACGAAGTCGTTGTTCGGCAGCCGTCGTTTATCGAGGACGTTCGCGCCGTCATCGAATCGGCGTCGCTCGACGAGCTCGCCGATTGGTTGCGCTGGCAGGTCATCAATGGGCTTGCCCCTTACCTGTCCGATGATGTGTCAGCAGCCAACTTCGATTTTTACGGCAAAACACTCACCGGAACCCCCCAACAGCGCGCCCGCTGGAAGCGCGGAGTGTCCTTTACCGAGGGGTCGATGGGCGAGGCAATCGGCAAAATCTACGTCGAACGCCACTATCCGCCCGCGGCTAAGGCGGCGATGGATGTGCTCATTGCGAACCTCACCGAGGCATATCGCGATTCCATCACGAACCTCGAGTGGATGAGCCCTGAGACAAAGGTTCGCGCGCTCGAGAAGCTGGATAAGTTCACCCCGAAAATCGGGTATCCCGCGAAGTGGCGGGATTACTCATCGGTGACCGTGCACGCGGATGACCTCGTTGCAAACGTCACTGCGGTGGCCGAATTCGAATTTGCTCGGGAGTTGGGCAAGGTTGGCAAGCCACTCGATCGTGACGAATGGTTCATGTTGCCGCAGACGGTCAACGCGTATTACAACCCTGGCTTCAACGAGATCGTTTTCCCGGCCGCGATTCTGCAGTGGCCGTTCTTCGATGTGAATGCCGACCCGGCCGCGAACTACGGCGGAATCGGAGGGGTCATCGGCCACGAAATTGGCCACGGGTTTGATGACCAGGGCAGTGAATTCGACGGGGACGGGCGTTTGTCAAACTGGTGGACCGATGAAGACCGCGAGCGGTTCACCGAACTCACTCGCGCACTAATCGACCAGTACAACGCACTCGAACCGGCCGCCCTTCCCGGCCACCACGTCAACGGCGAATTGACCATCGGAGAGAACATCGGTGACCTCGGAGGCCTGTCCATTGCGTGGAAGGCTTACCAGTTGTCGCTGGCCGGAAAAGAGCCTCCCGTTATCGATGGGCTTACCGGAGCCGAGCGATTCTTGTTGTCCTGGGCGCAGGTCTGGCGTCAATCGGCACGTGACGAAGAGGCTTTGCGCCTCCTCACGATTGACCCGCACTCGCCGACGGAGTTCCGCTGCAACCAAATCGCGCGCAACCTTGACTTGTTCCACGACACGTTCGGGGTCACGGAAGGTGACCCCATGTGGATGGACCCCTCGGAGCGAGTGACCATTTGGTAGGGGTTCACCGCTAACCCACAAACATTGTCGGCCTGATTTTTAGGCACGTCGAATCCGCGTTAGAGTTAATACCTTGTACGGCATATACAGGAGGCATCATGCGAGGCAAAGTTCTCTTTGCGCTAGGACTTGGAGTCGGTTACATTTTCGGTACCCGCGCCGGTCGTGCGCGGTACAACCAAATTAAGTCC
>JBIILU010000059.1:0-3708 GCA_044338315.1 Microbacteriaceae bacterium
GCCCGTGGCGCAGTTCAATGTCGTGCATCATCGCCAGCAGAGTGTGAGCCGAGATCGTCGTTTCCACGATAACCACACCGTTCACATAGGCGGGGTGGGTTTCATCCGGGCCGGTTGCGGTCACCGCGACAGTGGTCATCAACGGCGATTGGGCGACAATTGCAACGCCATCAATGGCGGAAAGATCCGCGACCGCAGCAGCGATTGTTGATTCACGATCGCCCAGATTTGCGCCGAGTGCAATCACCGCGCGCGTCACGAACGGAACCTTTCAATCACGACGGACACATCGTCGAACGGAACGGTGATGGGGGCGGAAGGCTTGTGGACCTCGACGCGCACCGAGTCGGCACCGGCATCAAGGACCAGTGCGGCGATTCGTTCGGCGACGGTTTCAATCAGGTCAACCGGGTCTCGTTCGACCGCGGCAACGATCGCCTGGGCCAACATCCCGTAGTGGATCGTGCCGTCAATGTCGTCGGCCAGGTTTCCCAGTGGAACGCGCACGTCGACGTCAATGACGAATTCCTGACCCTTTTGCCGTTCGTGTTCGAACACACCGTGGTGACCGTAGGCGCGCAACCCGCGCAGGCGAATCTCGTCGGTCATCGTTCAACCCCCTGCCATTTCGATCGGACGGCGAAAGCACGCGCGGAACGGCCGACATCGTGAACCCGAACAGCTGCGGCACCCGCCTCGGCGGCGAGCAGCGAAATCGCCGCGGTCGCTTCGTCACGGTCGGTGGGGTTCTCGCCAAACGGTGCGAGGAAACGTTTGCGCGACGCCCCGACCATCACGGGATAGCCCAACCCAACGACCGACGGAAGATTGCGCAGCAATTCCCAGTTGTGCTCGGGGTTTTTGGCAAAACCCAATCCCGGGTCAAGCCACAAGCGGGTCGGTTCCAGGCCGGCGTCCATGATGCGCTCGACGCGCTCCTTCAGTTCCGACACAACATCGCGCGTGACGTCGTCGTAGTTCGCGAGGTCGTCCATGACCTCGCTGTCACCTCGCCAGTGCATCGCGATGTACACCGCGGGTGAATGGGTGACGGCGGTGACCATTCCCGGATCGAACAATCCGCCCGAGACGTCGTTAACGTAGGTCGCACCGAGGCTGACCGCGGCGGTCGCGGTGGCGGCGCGCATTGTGTCGATCGACACAACGATGCCTTCGCCACACAGTGCGCGAATAACGGGCAGAACCCGTCGCTGTTCCTCGTCGGCGTCGATCGGGGTTGCGCCGGGTCGCGTGGACTCTCCCCCGACGTCGATGACATCCGCGCCGGCCGCAACCATCGCACGTGCGTGAGCCACCGCCTTGTCCGGGTTCTCCCACAACCCGCCGTCGCTAAACGAGTCGGGTGTGACGTTGAGAATCCCGAAAACAAGCGGCTGGCTAGCCATCGCCTCGGCCAATCAACGCGAGCAGGGACGTCTTGAGTGGGTCAGCCGCGCAGACACCGACCGCCGTCACCGTCACCGCGGTGGCCGAACCCTGGCGGGCTCCGCGCGACGCCACGCATTCGTGTCGGGCGTCGAGCACAACGAGGACTCCCGCTGCGGCGGCTCCGCGGGTGAGGGCGTCGGCGACATCGAGGCCGAGCCGCTCTTGCACTTGCGGTCTGGACGACACGATGTCGACCACACGAGCGATGTGCCCGAGTCCGAGAACGGTCGAGGAAGGCACATAGGCAACGTGTGCGATTCCGCTGAACGGCAGCAGGTGGTGTTCACACATCGACCGGAATTCGAGGTCGCGGATGATGACCGGGTCGGTCGACTCGACGTCTGCTGTTGACCCGGCATCGCGCAAGCCGTCGGCAGCGTCGACTCCGACTCCAGCGAACAGTTCGGTGAACGAATCAGCCACGCGTTCGGGTGTCATGTCGAGTCCCGCTCGATTCGGGTCATCACCAATCGCGCCGAGAATCTCTCGAACCGCGGCCTCGATGCGTCCCTTGTCGACCGTCATGGATTACTCGGTGGTCTTCGGCTTTCGAGGGCGAGCAACCTTTTTCGGCTCAGCCGACGCTTTCGCGGGCATCGCGATCGGACCCTTGGTCGACGCCGGTCGCTTGGGGTTCGACTTCCACATCGGGCGCTCGGGCAACTTCTTGACCTTCGCAAAAATGGTGGCGAGTTGGTTGTGGTCGAGCGTTTCCTTTTCGAGCAATTCCTTTGCGAGTTGGTCGAGAATCGGGCGGTTGGCCGTCAAGACCTTCCACGCCTCGTCGTGCGCCTGATCAATCAGGGCGCGAACCTCGTGGTCAATGCTCTCGGCCATTCCATCCGAATAGTCACGCTGGTGCCCCACATCGCGCCCGAGGAACACCTCGCCCGAGCCGGAGCCAAGTTTGACCGAACCGATCGTGCTGGACATTCCGAACTCGGTGATCATGCGTCGGGCAATTCCGGTCGCCTTTTCGATGTCATTCGACGCACCGGTCGTGGGGTCGTGGAAGACGATTTCTTCGGCGACGCGTCCGCCCATCGCGTAAGCGAGCTGGTCGAGCAACTCGTTGCGCGTGATCGAGTACTTGTCATCGATCGGGACAACCATCGTGTAACCCAGAGCGCGACCGCGCGGAAGGATGGTGACCTTCGTGACGGGGTCGGTGTTGCGCATCGCTGCAGCGGCAAGCGCGTGGCCGCCCTCGTGATACGCGGTGATGAGTCGTTCCTTGTCTTTCATGATGCGCGAACGCTTTTGCGGCCCGGCCATCACGCGGTCGACGGCTTCGTCGAGCAGTTCGTTCGTCAGTTCCGTCGCACCGTTGCGGGCCGTGAGCAGTGCGGCTTCGTTGATGACGTTCGCAAGGTCGGCTCCGGTGTAGCCCGGCGTCTTGCGCGCGAGCACCTCGAGGTCGACGTTCTTCGCCAACGGCTTGCCCTTCGAGTGCACCTCGAGAATCTGCTTGCGACCCTTCGAATCGGGAGCGTCGACCTGGATCTGACGGTCGAAACGACCGGGGCGCAACAGGGCTGGGTCAAGGATGTCGGGACGGTTCGTCGCGGCGATCATGATGACGTTCGTCTTGGGATCAAACCCGTCCATCTCGACGAGCAACTGGTTCAGAGTCTGTTCGCGCTCATCGTGACCGCCACCCATTCCCGCACCGCGGTGGCGACCGACGGCGTCGATCTCGTCAATGAAGATGATCGCGGGAGCGTTCTGCTTCGCAACCTCGAACAGGTCGCGAACGCGACTGGCGCCGACACCGACGAACATTTCGACGAAGTCAGACCCCGAAATCGAATAGAACGGAACACCGGCCTCGCCGGCGACAGCACGCGCGAGGAGCGTCTTACCCGTTCCGGGAGGACCGTAGAGCAACACTCCCTTGGGAATCCGGGCGCCGACCTTTTGGAACTTCTCCGGCTCCTGCAGGAACTCCTTGATTTCATGAAGTTCCTCGACGGCTTCCTCGGCGCCGGCAACATCGGCAAACGTCACCTGGGGCGATTCCTTGGAGAACTGCTTGGCACGAGACTTGCCGAACTGCATCGCGCCGCGTTGACCGCCAGCCGACGACATGATGAACCAGAATGCCAGGCCGATGATGAGGAAGGGCACGAGGTATCCGAGCAATGAAACGAACCACGATTCCTTGGGGATTTCGTCGTTGAACTTCTCGGGATTCGCCGCGTTGACCGCGGTAACAACCTCAGTGCCACGGGGGCTCGAGTAGTAAAACTGAACGTGATC
>JBIILU010000060.1:0-3683 GCA_044338315.1 Microbacteriaceae bacterium
GTAAACGCGTCGATGATTATGTTTGGCGCACTTCAAGAGAAGTACGAGACCCCCGGCAACGGGAAGGGCCTGCCCTTCATCTTCGGATGCATGACGGGAATCGTTCCGTGGATCATCGTCGGAATTTACACGCTGCAGCCCGGCTCCGAAAGCGCCGCTGAAGTTCCCGGATTCGTCATCGGAATCATCGTGTCACTCTTCCTGTTCTTCAACACCTTCGCCCTCAACCAGGTGTTGCAGTACAAACAGATCGGTGGCTGGAAGAACTACGTCCGCGGAGAGCGCATGTACATCACGCTCAGCCTCGTCGCCAAGAGCGTGCTCGCGTGGCAGGTCTTCTCGGGCGCACTCGTCCCGCTGTTCGTCGACTAGACGATGGCGTCTCGAAATCTCGGCTGGTGGGCGCGAAACGCCGCTCGCCTCGCACTGGGAGTCGCACTGGCCTTCGCGGGCACAGGGCACCTCACGACGTCGCGGCAAACATTTCAGGCACAGGTCCCGACCTGGCTACCACTCGACCCTGACTTCGTCGTCATCGCCTCGGGCGTCGTCGAAATCGTGCTGGGCCTTGCCCTGATCGTGCTGCCGCGATTCCAGCGCTGGGTCGGGTTGGTCGTTGCGCTGTTCTTCATCGCGATCTTCCCTGGCAACATCAACCAGTACGTCAACGGGATTGACGCGTTCGGACTCGACACCGACAGCGCACGCCTCATCCGCCTGTTCTTCCAACCACTTCTCGTCCTCTGGGCGTTGTGGTCAACTCGTGCTTGGGGCGTGTGGCGGAAAGAAGAGGCTTAGCGCTCGCACCAGGGGCAACGAAAAAGCAACTGCCCCTAGGGACGGAAGATTGCGGTGAATGCGTCGAGCGCGGCGCCCGACTTGCCTGAGGCCCACCCTTCAAGACCCACGACTCCGTCGAACTCGAGGGTGTGCAGTTCCTGTGCGATGCGCGAATAGTTGATTTCGCCCGTACCGGGCTCGAGGCGGCCCGGGACGTCGGCGACCTGTACTTCGCCAATCCACGGAAGCGCCTCCCGAATCAGTTCGACCAGATTCCCCTCACCGATCTGTGCGTGATACAGGTCGAGGTTCAGTTGCAGATGCGGGTTATCAATGCTCGAGACCAGTTCAACGGTGTCCTCCGCGCGACCAAACGGGGTGCCGGGGTGATCCACGAGCAGGTTGAGGTTTTCGAGCATGAACGTCGCGCCTGTCTCCGCGCCGAGGTCCGCTAGTCGAGATAGCGTGTCGCGCGCTGTCGAACGCTCAGCTGCGGTCACCGAGTCGCGCTTGCGAATCGCCTGGCCGTTGCTGTCGAGCCCCGTTCCGTGAACGTTGAGACGAGCGCATTCGATGATTTTGGACGCCTCGACCGATTCGCGAGCAGTCTCGAGGAATCGTGCGATGCCGTCCTCTTCGAGCAAGTCCCCCTCGATGTAACCGGTCATCGAATAGAACGCTGCGCCGGTTTCGGCGAGTTCGTGCAGGTCGTGTTGCGTCCAGTCCCAGATTTCAACACCGAGGCCGCGAGCGTGGATTTTCTCGACACGTTCAACCATGGGCAAATCGGTGTAGAGCATCTCCGCCGAGGCGGCCAGTACATACGACACGAATGTCCTTTCGGTTAGGACAAACCTAGCGGTCGGACCTAAGCGATTTCGTAGTCGTCGAGCAGGTCGGTGACCAGAGCGGCGATGTCGCTGCGTTCACTGCGCTGAAGGGTGATGTGCCCAAACAAGTGCTGACCCTTGAGCGCTTCGATGACGCTGGCGATTCCGTCGTGACGCCCGACGCGCAGGTTGTCACGCTGAGCGACGTCGTGGGTCAAAATCACGCGGGAGTTTTGCCCAATGCGGCTGAGGACCGTGAGCAAAACGTTGCGTTCCAGCGACTGCGCCTCGTCCACGATGACGAACGCATCGTGCAACGAGCGCCCGCGGATGTGGGTCAGCGGCAGGACCTCGATCAGCCCGCGCTCGATGATCTCGTCCATCACGTTGTCACTGACGACCGACCCCAGTGTGTCGAACGTCGCTTGCGCCCACGGGTTCATTTTCTCGTCGGCGTCGCCGGGCAGGAATCCGAGCTCTTGACCGCCCACCGCGTAGAGCGGACGGAAAACCATGATCTTCTTGTGCAGTCGCTTTTCGAGAACCGCGTCGAGTGCCGCACAGAGAGCGAGCGCACTCTTTCCCGTGCCAGCCCGTCCTCCGAGTGACACGATGCCAATCGTCGGATCCAGCAGCATGTCGATGGCGAGGCGCTGTTCCGCGCTGCGACCGTGCAGCCCGAAGATGTCTTGGTCCCCGCGCACGAGAACCATGCTCTTCTTTCCCGCAACGCGGCCGAGGGCGCTTCCGCGCTCGGAATGAATGACGAGGTTCGTGTTGACGGGCAGTTCCTCGACGAGCGGGGTGACGAGAACTTCGTCTTCGTAGAACGTTGACATCTCATCGGCCGACAGCCTGATCTCACTCGTGCCGGTCCACCCCGAGTCGGGGGCGAGTTCCGCACGGTACTCCTGAGCGGCAAGTCCGATGCTCGACGCCTTGACGCGCAGTGGCAGGTCTTTCGACACGACAACGACGTCGAGCCCCTCCTGCGACAGGTTTAGAGCCACGGCGAGGATTCGAGTGTCGTTGTCACCGAGTCGAAGTCCGGAGGGCAGGGCCGCGTCCGACGTGTGATTCAGCTCGACGCGCAGCGAACCGCCCTCGCCCACGGTGATGGGCATATCGAGTCGTTCGTGCTTGACGCGCAGGTCATCGAGAAAGCGAAGAGCCTGGCGCGCGAAGTAGCCAATTTCCGGATCGTTCCGCTTCTTTTCCAACTCGGAAATGACGACCACGGGCAAAACAACCTCGTGTTCGGCAAACCGGAAAATCGCGCGCGGATCACTGAGCAAAACCGATGTGTCGAGCACATACGTTCGCAGCGCGGTTGCGACTTTCGAGGTGGAAGCGGAAGTGGACTGGGCTACGGACTTGGGCACTCGTACTCCGTTTCGTTGAGTTATCTCAGGTACGGGTTCCGCAGCCAGAGTGGCTTTGGCGCCGCGCACTTAGTTCATACACACGAACGTACGCGGGGGCGTGCGGGGAGGGAGTAATGACACGCCGACGTTACGCGTTGTTCAGAATCGGTTAAGCGCCGTAGCGACGCTGGCGGCGTGCGTAGTCGCGCAAGGCACGCAAAACATCGATCTCACGGAGGTCGGGGCCGAGGGCCTCGACGAAATACAGCTCGCTGTGTGCCGACTGCCACAGCATAAAATCGGAGATTCTCTGTTCGCCCGACGTCCGGATGACGAGGTCGATTTCGGGCTGACCGGCCGTATACAGGTGAGACGAAATGTTGTCGAGGGTCACGTCATCGGCGAGCGTGTCAATTCCCAGTCCGCGCTCTTCGTGTTCGCGAATGATGTCGCGAATCGCCTCCGTAATCTCGTGGCGGCCGCCGTAGCCGACGGCGAGGTTGATGTGCAACCCACCGTTGCCGGCAGTCGATTCGGCCGCCGCAATCAGAGCAGCGAGCAAATCCGGTGACAGTTTGCTGGAATCGCCGAGATGGTGGATGCGCCAATCGGGAACCTCGGCGAGGTCAGCGGCAAGATCGGCAATGATCTCCTCGAGGTCGTGCAGTTCGCCGTCGTTGCGATTCGTCAGGTTGTCCGTCGACAGCAG
>JBIILU010000061.1:0-3676 GCA_044338315.1 Microbacteriaceae bacterium
AAGCCGGTGCAGCGAGGCTGACCAGGTGAGCAACGTTGTGCTCGAACGCATCGAGGTCAATGTGTACCGTGGCCGTCATGTTGTCCACGTCCTTTCGACCCGCCACGAGAGCCCGGAAACAAGAGAGAGCGGGTCTCGGGCGGCGGCGGTCGACCATTCTGAAACAGACGCCAGTGAATCCCAGGTTTGTGCGATTGCGCCAACAATCACCGAGTGGCCGGTCAGGTCCACGACACACTGGTCCATCGCTATCCGCCCAACGACGGGGACCACTGCGCCATTCACGGTCATCGACGCTCTGTTCGAGCCGGCTCGGGGTAAACCGTCGGCAAAACCGAGAGTAACCAGTCCCACTGTGGACTCCCGTTGTGCAATCCAGGTGTTCCCGTACGAGACCGGTTCACCGGCGTCGATAGTTTTGAGCGCGACAATTTCACCGGAGAGAACGGCGACCCGAGTGCCCGCGGACGTGCCGTAGAGAGTCCCGGCTGACGGCGGAACGTCAACCGCGGGGTGATCGTCGGTGAGGAATGAGGTGAACCCGGCAGCGCGAGCTGCATCCTCAACCCAATCGGCGCCATGCCCGTAAGCGTCGCAGCGCAGGTCAATCACGGTGTCGGCGTCTACACCGAGCAGAAGGTCAAGATTTAATTTCAGCGCGGAGTGAGAGAACTCCACGAGTCGACGCGGTGAGCTGTTAGGCACCGTGTTCGTCGCGAAGGCGATCGGTCTCGTCGTGCCATTCGAGTGCGGTCGGCTGGAGTCCTGCGCGAACCTCGTCGGCGTGGTGGGCGCAGAAGTACAGTTCGCCCGATTGAAGTCGAACACGCACATAGGCCTGTGAACCGCATGAATCGCAGCGGTCGGTGGCGACCAATTCGGGTGCGACCGGGGTGGTGACTTCCTGTGACTGTGTCGTGCTCATCTTCGTCCTTCCGACCCCTCTATTCCATCACGACCGTGGGACATACGTCGCTCATTTACGCCGGGTTTCGCCCGTGGCGTAAACCTTTCCCCAGGAACGGAGTGCCTCCGACTGCTGGAATGACCGACCGCATATGGTTAGACAGTCCACCACAGATAAGGTCGCACCCCGTGTCCAACGATTATTCCGCTCGCCACCTCAGCGTTCTCGAGGGACTCGAGGCGGTTCGGAAGCGCCCCGGAATGTACATCGGTTCGACCGATGAGCGCGGACTGATGCACTGTCTGTGGGAGATCATCGACAATTCCGTCGACGAGGCGTTGGGCGGTTTCGGTTCGGCGATCAACGTCACTCTTCACGACGACGGTTCGGTCGAGGTCGTGGACAACGGACGCGGAATTCCCGTCGACATCGAGCCACGCACGGGGTTGACGGGCGTCGAGGTCGTTTTTACAAAGCTTCACGCCGGCGGAAAATTTGGTTCGGGGTCCTACACGGCGTCGGGAGGTCTGCACGGCGTTGGCGCATCGGTCGTCAACGCGCTGAGCGAGCGGCTCGATGTGTGGGTCGACCGCGGCGGCAAGACGCACCACATGTCTTTCCACCGCGGAGAGCCCGGAATTTTCACCGATTCCGGAGGGCCTTCTCCGCAATCGCCCTTCGAGCCGTTCGTCGAGAATTCGGAATTGCGCGTCGTTGGGAAAACTCCCAGCGGTGTGACGGGCACGCGGGTGAGATGGTGGCCAGACCCAGAGATTTTCGTTAAGTCCTCGACCATCGATATTGACGGGTTGTCGGCTCGCGCCCGCCAAACGGCGTTCCTCGTGCCCGGCCTGACGCTTGCCGTCAGTGATTCCCGGGAAGGTCGTGCCACGAGGGATGAGTTCGCTTTCACCGGTGGTATCTCGGAGTTCACCGAGTTCCTGTCTCCCGATGCACCACTGACCGGCACCTGGCGCCTCTCGGGCGAAGGCACCTACACCGAAACCGTTCCGGTTCTCGACGACAAAGGGCACATGGTCTCGACTGAGGTCGAGCGGCTCTGTGCGGTGGATGTCGCCGTGCGTTGGGGTGAGGGCTACGAGACCGTTCAGAAGTCCTTTGTCAACATCATCGCAACACCCAAGGGCGGCACACACGTCACAGGGTTTGAGCAGGCGCTCATGAAGGTGATGCGTGCCGAGGTCGATAAGAATTCACGTCGGCTCAAGGTGGGCACCGACAAGATCGAGAAGGACGACATCCTCACGGGTCTCACCACGATCGTCACCGTCCGCGTCGCCGAACCGCAGTTCGAAGGTCAAACCAAGGAAATCCTGGGAACGCCCGCTGTTCGAAACGTGGTTGCCCAGGTGGTCCAGAGCGCCCTCGAGGCACGCTTCGCGTCGACGAAACGTGACGACAAGGCCCAAACGGCGTTGCTGCTCGACAAGGTTGTCGCAGAGATGAAGTCTCGAATTTCTGCTCGCGCTCACAAAGAGACGCAGCGCCGCAAGAACGCGCTCGAGTCGTCAACGCTGCCCGCCAAGTTGGTCGACTGTCGAAGTGACGACGTCGCGCAATCCGAATTATTTATCGTCGAGGGCGACTCGGCGTTGGGGACAGCCAAACTGGCGCGAGACTCCGAATTCCAGGCGCTGCTGCCGATTCGAGGCAAGATTCTCAATGTCCAAAAGGCATCCGTCTCGGACATGCTGTCCAACACCGAATGCGCATCGATCATCCAGGTGATTGGTGCCGGCTCGGGTCGAACCTTCGACCTCGACACGGCTCGCTACGGCAAAGTGATCATCATGAGCGACGCCGACGTCGATGGTGCGCACATTCGGACACTTCTGCTCACGCTGCTTTTCAAGTACATGCGCCCACTGGTCGAAGCGGGTCGTGTTTACGCGGCCGTTCCGCCACTGCACCGGATTCTCATCATGAACCCCGGTACAAAACCGAATGACATCGTGTACACCTACTCCGAAGCGGAACTTCACCGCAAGCTCGATGAACTGCGCAAGGCGGGCAAAAAGTGGCAGGAGCCAATCCAGCGCTACAAGGGACTCGGCGAGATGGATGCCGACCAGCTGGCGGACACCACGATGAGCGTGGAGCACCGAACCCTTCGCCGGGTCCGTCTGCACGACGCCGAAGAGGCCGCCACCGTGTTTGAGCTACTGATGGGTAACGAGGTCGCTCCGCGTCGCGAATTCATTATCGACAGTGGACAGTCGCTCGAGCGTGACCGAATAGACGCTTAGCGCAATCTCGTCCCGATGACCGATACAGCGTCGGTCAGAGGGCTGCCACTTCCGTCGCGCTTTCCGGGCTCAAGCGGGAGGTCGCGCGGGGTTCCGTCGACAGCGGAGGCGCGGGGGTCGTCTCCAACCCAGGCTAGCGAGAGTCCAATTTCACCCTTGAGGAGCGCGTGTCCTCGAACCCCAGCGGTAGCTCGCCCCTTGGCGGGGAATTCTGCGAGAGGAGTGACCTTCGCCCGCCCAGGATCAGCTCCCGTCAACGTCGCTTCCGCCGCGGTAATCGTTACAACCTGAGCGGTTGCGGGGGACACGACGGAGAAGTGTGCAACTTCATCTTCTGCACCGAGATTTATTCCCGCGATGCCGGCAGCACCAATGCCCTGTGCACGAACGCCGGAAATCGGGAAGTGCAGAACCTGTGCGGAGCTGGTGACGAATACCGCGTCACCGCCGTCCGGCGCAATCTCTGCACCGACAACGCGGTCGCCGTCGTCAAGATTGATGA
>JBIILU010000062.1:0-3657 GCA_044338315.1 Microbacteriaceae bacterium
AGAACGTTGTTTCGAGTGAGTGCGTTGAAGAGGGTCGACTTGCCTACGTTAGGGAGTCCGACAATGCCGATTGTGAGTGCCACTGGTCAAGTCTAGGTGAGCCGCTCAGGGACGACCGCGGTGCGCCGTTCTGTCAGGGCAACCCCGAGCAGGACGAGCGCCCCACCGATCAGATGCCAAACCGTTACGGATCCTCCCAGGAACACGACCAACACGGCGGTGAAAACAGGGATCAGGTTAAGGAACGCACCCGTGCGGGTTGGGCCGATGCGCTCGGAAGAAACATTCCACAGGAAATAGGCACCCGCGGAGGGGATCAAACCGATCCACAGAATTCCCCACCAATCAGCGCCCTCGACGGTGGTCCATGAGCCAGGGTTGACGATGACCTCGTCGACGAGCATGAGCGGAATCATGATCAGCGCGGCGAGCGTTGCCTGGACAGCGGTCGCGGTGATGGGCGGGGTCTGCACCCGCGGTGCGATCAGCGAATAGACGGTCCACAACACTGTTGCGAGGAGCACGAGAACGTCGCCCGACGTCACGTGCAGGTCCTCAAAAGATTGCCCTCCCAGCACGACAACAAGCGCACCGACAAACGACACTGCAAGTCCGACAATCGCAATTTGGGTGATGCGATCCTTGAGGACAAAATGCGCGGCGATGGCGATTGTTGCGGGGTTCAACGCGACGAGAACCGCAACGGTCACGGGCGAAGTGGACTGCAGAGCGGAATAAACCAGAAGGGTGTATCCCACGTAGCCGAGCAGTGCTTGAACGAGATGCACCGGAAATTCTCGACGAATGGTTGACCAATCAGATTTTTCGCGCCAGAGGGCGAGCGGGATCAGCGCCACGAGGGCAATCAGCCAACGGACACCCGATAGTTGCATGACTCCGATGTCGGCGAGCACGACCGGTGAAAAGGCAAAGTTGGTGGCCCACATCGCCATCGCCACTATCGCGGGCAAGGCAAGTTTCAGGTCGGGCACCGTCCCAGCATAGCCATTTACATAGTGCCACTTCGTCACATTGTCAGTACAATATGACAACCAACGCGTTGTGAAAGGGGGAACTCGTGGCAACCGACATCATGGCTGGTCTCTTTGTTACCCTCGACCGCAACGGGCCCATTCCCCTCTACTTCCAGGTTGAGCAGCGAATCGAAGAGGCAATTCTCGACGGCCGCCTACCTCCCGGAGCGCGTCTCGAAAACGAAGTATCCCTCGGGCACCGACTTAATCTTTCTCGCCCGACCATTCGCCGCGCAATTCAAGACCTCGTAGACAAAGGGCTGCTTGTGCGCCGTCGCGGAATTGGCACACAGGTTGTCCACGGTCGAGTTACGCGTGGCCTTGAACTGACGTCACTGTTCGACGACCTGTCGACGACCGGGCAGAAGCCCAGCACCCGGTTGTTGTCACGCTCAATTGAAACGGCCAGCGATGTCGTTGCCGAGAGGCTGGGGGTTCCGTCCGGCTCACCGGTGCTGCACATCCGCCGAGTACGAATAGCCGACGGTGTCCCCGTCGCGGTTCTCGAAAACTGGCTTCCTGAAGCATTCACGGACATCACCGAGACAGACCTTTCGACGACCGGGTTGTACGACCTGCTGCGGTCTCGCGGGGTGTCGATTCGGGTCGCGAAGCAGAAAATCGGTGCGAGAGCCTGTTCGACAGCTGACGCGCAACTTTTGGACATCGATCGCGGGTCGGCACTCCTCACCATGGAACGAGCAGCGTTCGATAATTCAGGGCGCGGGGTCGAATACGGCTCCCACTTCTATCGACCCGACCTCTACTCGTTCGAGGTCACGCTCGTCGAAAAGTAAAGCGGCGAGGTTTCCCCCGCCGCTCTAAAAATCATCCGAACGACTCAGTCGTTTCGGATGACGTTGATTTCGTGTGTCAGCGTGTCGAGCTCAGAGCCACCGGCCATCGCCTGAATGAGTTCGTCGAGAACCACCGTCTCGCGCTCAAACGACGCCGTCATGCGACCACGGTTGAGCAGGATGAAGCGGTCACCCACGAGGTTTGCGTGGTGCGGGTTGTGGGTGATGAAGATAACCGCAACCCCGCGATCGCGCGCGGCGAGGATGTACTTCAGTACGATTCCCGACTGACGAACACCCAGAGCGGAGGTCGGCTCGTCAAGGATGAGTACGTTCGCGCCAAAGTACACGGCGCGGGCAATGGCAACAGCCTGACGCTCGCCACCGGACAGGGTGCCTATCGGCTGGTTGGTGTCGCGCAGATCGATTCCCATCGCGAGCAGCTCTTCCTTGGCAACGCGTTTCGCCTTGGCGATATCGAGAATACCGAGGGGCTTCCACCACTTCTTCGGCTCGTTGCCGAGGAAGAAGTTTCGCCACACCGACATGAGCGGCACGGTGGCGAGGTCCTGGAACACGGTGGCAATACCCTTGGACATCGCGTCACGAGGCGAGTTGAAGTCGGCGGGTGCACCGGCGACGGTGAACTCCCCTTCGCTCTGCTTGTGCACTCCCGAGAGAATCTTGATGAGCGTTGATTTGCCGGCACCGTTGTCACCGAGAACGCAGGTGACCTGGCCGGGATAAACCGCGAGGCTGACCTCGCGCAAGGCGACGACGCTGCCGAAGGACTTTCCGACGTCCTTCAGCTCGAGAGACGGCGTGAGGTTCTTGGTTGATGCCTTGGCACTCATTTGCGTGCTCCCTTCGCGCGCTTGGACAACCAGGTGTTGACCAGAACAGCGAGGAACAGGATGACGCCGAGGAACGTCGACACCCAGTCCTGATCCCACAGTGCGTAAGGAATACCAATTGCGGCGAAGCCCATGATGGCCGCACCGATCGTCGCACCGATTGCCGAACCGGCACCACCCGTGAGGAGTGTGCCACCGACCGCCGCGGCGATGATGTAGTAGAACTCTTGTCCGACGCCCTGGCCGGCCTGCATACCGCGCAGTTCCAGCAGGGTCATGATGCCGACGAGTGCCGCCGCCATCGAGGTGAGAACGAACAGAATGACTTTGGTGCGCGCGACGGGAACACCGGCGTTACGAGCAGCGTTCGGGTCACCCCCGGAAGCGAAAATCCAGTTTCCGAACGTGGTGCGAGTCAGCAACCACGTCGCGAAAATCGTGAATCCAATCCACCAGAGAACGGAAATCTGGAACGAGGACCCGCCGATATCAATCTTGGTCGCGAACCATGAACGCGCATCTTCAAAATCGGGTGCGACGTCGATGCCATCAACGCGGACCGTGCCGGTCAGCATCTTGGTCACGGCGAGGTTGACACCCTTGAGGACGAAGAAGGTCGCCAGGGTGACGATGAAGGAGGGGAGCCCCGTGCGGACCACGAGGAGGCCGTTTGCGAGACCAACGAGTCCGGCAAAGGCAATGGTAATGAGCATGGACGGCCAAACGCCGAGTCCCAACTCGCTGATGAGGTTTCCCGCCATCAAACCAGCGGTACCGACCATGACACCCGATGAGAGGTCGAACTCTCCGGAGATCATGAGGAGGGCGACAAAAATGGCGACAATTCCGACGGGAGCGGCGAAGTGGGTCCACCCGGCGGCGCCCTGAAGGCCCGCGAAGTTCCCGGTCGTGTCCGCAACGGTAAACATGGTGAAAATGACCAGTGCGCCGAGGAGGGCGCCGAATTCGGGG
>JBIILU010000063.1:0-3641 GCA_044338315.1 Microbacteriaceae bacterium
CATCGACAACAGAGTGAATGAACGGTGCGTCGGGAACGGTAGCCGGTGTTGCCGCCACCTCGCTGCTCGCTGCCCCACTTCCAACAGCGTTGTGTGCTGAGACCGTGACGGAGTACTCCACGCCATTCGTCAACCCAATAATTTCGCAGGTTGGTTCGAGCGAGATGCACCCCGTTGACTCGGGCACCGTCGTGACGGTATAGCTCGAAATGGGCTCTCCACCGTCGGATGCTTCGGACCAACCGACGCGGATCGATTTGTCGCCGCGCTCCAACCAAAGACCACTCGGTGCGTCGGGGACCGTTGCGGGAATGACCGGCAGCGACGGCGCGCTCGCCTCTGACAATCCGACGGCATTCCGCGCGGACACCGAGAATCTGACGGGTTGGCCGTTCGTCAACCCCGTTACTGCGCATGAGGTTGTCGCGGTGACACACACTTCGTTGCCGTCAATATCGTTAGCGGTGTATTCGAACACAGGTTCCCCGCCGTCAACCGTGGGCGCCAACCAGCTAAGGCTGACCGTCCCGTCCCCGCGGAGTGCGGTGACGTCCGTCGGCGGTGTAGGGATTGTGGCGGGGATCACCGGTGCGCTTTGTGCACTCACGGCCGAGTCACCTTTGGAGGTGCGCGCGACAACAATGGCAGTGTAAGAAGTACCGTTCGTGAGTCCCGAGATCACACATTCCGGAGTGATGGCAGTGCAGGAAAACCCTCCCGGCTGCACGGTCGCGGTGTACCCGGTGATGGGCCGTCCACCGTCTGATCCGGGAATCCAGCGAATCTCGACCGCGCCAGGCCCGCGGGTTGCAACGACGTCGGTCACCGCGGAGGGAAGGGTGGCCGGCGATGCGTTGACGTTTGCGCTGAGCGTGGAACCCGCGTATGACTCTGCTGTGACGGAAACGGAGTAACTGGTGCCGTTAGTCAGCCCAGTCACCCCACACGAGGTTGTTATTGTCGTGCAGGTGACGGTCTGCCCACCACCCGTTGCCGACACAACATACGAGACGGCGGGCTCTGCGGAGGTCGATGCCGTCCACGACGCTGTCAGCGAACCGTCACTTTCCGACACGGAAAGTCCTGCGGGCGCTGTCGGCGCGGCGGCGGTTGTCAGGCGAACGAACGCGGTCGAGCCGGGGAAAGAGACATCCACGTACCGTCCGTTGACGGTGATTGATTTGGCGCCCAGATAAGTCCCCAGGTCGGTAGTCCCCAAGCGCGCACCGTCACTGAGGCGAATCGCGACAAGCCGCGTGCGACCGGCGGCCACCGTGGTGCCATAGGCGAATGCCGACCCGTTAGGAATCGTGATGTTCCGCAGACCGACTTCATCCGCTGCAAGCGAGAAATTTGACGTGACGAATTTTGTGACGAGATCGATTGCGACGAGCCTGCCCTGGCCGGTTTCCGTGCCGTACCAGGCAACTGACCCAACCAGCGCCGGGTCGACGAGAGGCTGAGTCAGCCCCGTCAAAGTCGTTGATGTCTCGACCGCAAGGGGAGGGGTGTCCTTGAGGGTGATGAGGCGAGGGGCAGTACTTCCCGACGTCAGGTAGAACTTGCCGGCGTAGGTGATGCCGCTCGTCACGGGAGTTGTGACAAGAGCAGCACTGCTAGATAACGCGCCGGTTGCGACGGTGACCTTGAGGGCTTGCGATGTACTCGGGTTAGACCCAAGGTAAACGGAGGCGCCGGTCGTGGGAAATCCGATTCCTCGCGGGTTGGTGTCGGTTGCGGCGAGGTCGTAGGTTGACATTCGCGTTGACGTGGTGGGGTTGATGACGACCAATCGCCCGCCAGTCCCTTGTCGCTTGGCGAGAAATGCGATGTTGCCGGTGGGGGTGATGAGCCGGCCTTCCGTTGCCCCAATTTCGCCGGCAACGGTCGGGGTCGTTGTGATTGTCGTGGTCGCGAGATCCCTTCGCGCGAGGACTCCCACCCCACTGGAATTGACGCCGAGTGCCCACGCGACGGAACCCGTTGCGTCGGTGATCCACGGCGAATCGATGGTTATTCCTGTCGGGGCAGGGACAGCGAAAGCCACGACGGGCTGTTCGACACTGGCGACAGCAGCCGGTGTTGGGCCGAGGCTTAACCCCGCAAAGGAGGTTGCGATGATGGCGGTGATTTCGGTTGCGACGATGAATCGTCGACGGTTTGTTGATAGTGACATGTGGGATACCTCACCACTCACAGCAACAGTCCGTTCGGAATTGTCCACAGGCAGAGTAATTTGGTCGTTGGAGGTGTGATGTCGGATCTGATTGACACGACCGAGATGTATCTCAAGGTCGTCTTTGAGCTCGAAGAACAAGGGCAGCCCGCATTGCGCGCCCGCGTCGCCGAGCGACTCGATCAGACGATGCCCTCCGTGTCCCAAACCGTCGCCCGTCTCGAACGCGACGGTTTGCTCACTCTCGACGACAATCGAATCGTTGCCCTCACCCCCGCAGGGCGTGAAATCGCCGTTGCGGTGATGCGTAAGCACCGAATCGCCGAGCGTTTCCTTTTCGACATCCTTGGTCTCGACTGGGTGGATTGCCACGAAGAGGCGTGCCGGTGGGAACACGTCCTCGGGGACGAAGCCGAATCAAAACTTCTCGCGATGCTGAAGACGACGGACGTCGACCCTTACGGAAACCCGATACCGGGTCTGGGCGATAGTGCAAACGTGCCCCGCATTAGCGGAGTGCCGATATCTACGCTGGGTGAGGGAACCTACGCGCTCGTAGCGTTGGGGGAAAGCCTGCAGGCGGATCGATTCCTGTTGACTGATTGCGCGCGCGCGGGACTAATCCCCGGCGCGACAATCACGGTGACCGAAGACACGAATTCATGGCTGATCGCCGGTCCGAACGGTGAGATCGTCTTGGATGGACAAGATGCCGCTCACGTCTTCGCAGCGGCCTGACTCGAAAGGCGCCTCACAAGAACAGCCGGCGCCACGGTAATCCGTGACGCCGGCTGGCTTGGGGGTGGGGCCTTCTAGACGTTGCCCACCACGATGAGGCTGTCGCCGGCGGTGGGGGTGAACTCATGGCCCTTGACGGGGTTCAGCATCACACCCTGGGCGCCAGACGACCGGGCTTCGGCGGCGACGCGGTAACCGATCACCGATTCGTTCTTGGCAACGCCGGCAGCGACCAGTTGCGAGAACGCGACGGCCTTTTTCAGCGGGGCGTACTCCTCGATCGGACGCATGTTGACGGAAGCGCCGTCCGCATCGAACAGATCGGCGAAGACGGGCGACAGAGCGGGGTTTTCCGAGATCTGCGCAACAACGAGAGCGGCCAAGTTGTCGCTGATGACGAGGTCGTCGACCGCGGCGACGCGTGCAAGCTCCGCCTTGCGGGAATCGAGAATCTCGGCGACCAACCGGGTCGGGTGAACCTTGTTCTTGGAATCCTCGAACAGGGTGTTCATCTGCAGCATGGTCAGCATTGTCTGCGCGTCCGCTTCCGATTCGCTGATCGCGTTGCGGTATCCGAGAACAATAACCTCGTCGTAGTGCTTGGCTTCGGCGGCTGCGATGAGCTCGTCGATGTCGCCGGTGGAGGCCGAGTAACTGACAGCGAGACCGGCAAACTTCAGAGACTTGAGCTCTGCTGCGTCAACGTACTTGGGGTTCGCAACGATGT
>JBIILU010000017.1:0-13115 GCA_044338315.1 Microbacteriaceae bacterium
ATGCGGGTGGTCACTCGGTTGCTGGCCCGGCACTGGTCCCGATCGCCGACCTGGGGTCCGTTCCCACAATCTCGAACCACCCGGAACGACGCGTTGAGTCGATTTCAGCCGCGGAACTGGGCCGTGCAGCCAGCGTCAGGTTGGCGCGCGGCGATGACCTGACCGACCTGACGCCGCTCTACCTTCGCGCACCCGATGCAACCCCCAACGCCGGTTCTAAGCGGGTGAGTCAATGAACACCCGGATGGCAACTCTCGGTGACCTCGACGCCCTGATGGTTCTCGAACGCACAATTTTTCCCGAGGACGCATGGTCGACCGACGGAATGTCACACGAATTGTCGAGCCCGCACGGTCATTTCCTCGTTGTCGAACGTGACGCCGAAATTGTGGCCTACGCCGGTGCGCATCACCTTCCGGGCGACGATGTCGCCGACATTCAGACAATTGCCGTCGCGGAGTCCGCTCGGGGCGACGGGGTTGGGGCTGGGTTGTTCGACGAGCTGATCTCGTGGTGCAGTGGTCAGGGGGCAAAGCGCATCCTGCTCGACGTGCGCGCCGACAACATCGTCGCCCAGAATCTTTACCAATCCCGCGGTTTCGACACCATCGCCGTGCGCGAAGGGTATTACCAACCCGCCCACGTCGATGCGCTGGTGATGGAAAGGCGGTTGACGTCATGAGCGAACCGCTCGTGCTCGGAATTGAATCGAGTTGCGATGAGACCGGCGTCGGCATCGTGCGCGGGCGCACCCTGCTGGCCAACGTCATCGCCTCGAGCATGGATGCCCACGCCCTCTACGGAGGAGTTGTCCCCGAGATCGCCGCTCGTGCACACCTGGAGGCGCTGCGGGGAACGCTCGACGAGGCGCTCGCTACGGCGGGAGTGACGTATGCCGACATCGACGCGATTGCCGTCGCAACGGGCCCCGGTCTAGCGGGAGCCCTGATGGTTGGGGTTGGCGCTGCCAAGGCGCTCGCTGTGGCGTTAGGCAAGCCGATATACGGCGTCAACCACCTGGTGGGACACGTCGGTGCCGATCGGTTGCGCGAGGACGGTGGGGAAATCGAACTGCCGACAATTGCTCTCCTTGTTAGCGGTGGGCACACCTCGCTGTTGCTCGTTCGCGACCTCGTCACCGATGTTCACCTGTTGGGCGAGACGATTGACGACGCTGCGGGGGAAGCCTTCGACAAGGTCGCCCGGTTGTTGTCGCTGCCCTACCCCGGCGGGCCGCACATTGACCGGGTGGCCGCAGCGGGCAACCCCGCCGCCATTCGCTTTCCGCGTGGATTGACTCTGCCGAAGGACATGGACAAGCACCGTTACGACTTCTCGTTCTCCGGGCTCAAAACCGCCGTCGCACGACACGTTGAGACTCAGGGGACCGCTGAGATTGCCAATATCGCGTCAAGTTTCCGCGAGGCCGTTGCGGACGTGCTCACGCGCAAGGCGGTCGATGCGTGTCTAGCGCACAACGTGCCGAGGCTGTTGCTGGGCGGGGGAGTCGCCGCCAACGCGCGGATTCGAGAACTCGCGGCCGAACGCTGCGCCGAGAATGGAATCGAATTGCGTGTCCCGCCGCTGTCGCTGTGCACGGACAATGGCGCCATGATTGCTGCTCTCGGGGCACATCTCGTTGAGCGAGGAGTGGCGCCCTCGGACATCACCTTCGCCGTGGATTCGACTCTGCCCGTCGAGACGGTTTCCGTTTAGACGCGGTCCGCAAGAATCGCGATGCGTCCCGCCGAGCCCCGGCTCAGCAGCAGCGTGGCAGATTTTTTCCCGGACAGTTTGAGTTTGGTGCGGAATTCCGCCGGGTCGATGTCGACGCCGCGTTTCTTGATCTCGAGCGTTCCAATTTCGAGTTCCCGCATCCGCGTCGCGATGGCGCGCTGGTCGAGGGGGAGAACTTCGCGGACGCGAAACCGCTGGGCGAACGGTGTTGCTGCGCCCGAGTCATTGGAGAGGTAGGCAATCTGATCGGCGATGAGAGTCGCCTCGAGTTCCCGTGCGAGTTTCCCGAGCAGTTGAGCGCGAAGAACCGCTCCGCACGGGTCGTAAAGATATGCACCGATTTCGCCCACGGGGACGATCGTGTCGGGTTGGTCAGCGACGATTTCGTGACTGTCGCCGTCGTCGAGCACAAGCGCGCTGCGTCGGATGCCCGGCCGAGCGAGGGTCCCTGTCCAGACAACGCATTCGACGGTGTCGCCGCGGTCGTCGATCCACTGGCACTCCGCATCCTCGGGCAAGATCGCCTGATCGATGGCCGGCGAGAGTTTGATTCCCGACGGTTTCGAAGCAGCCTGCCCGAACACCCACGACAGCGAGGGTGACCAGTCGGTGGGGTTGGTCAGGCGCTTTGACGAGCTGCGACGAGCCGGGTCGAACCAGAGCGCATCAAATCCAGTCAAGTCAAGGGACTCCGCTTCGTCGTGGACGACGTCGGCATTGTCGAACGGTGCGAGGTTGTAGGTGGCAATCGCGGCAGTGACTTCGTCGCGGTCAACCGCTGTGACGCGAACTCCGAGACCGGCGATTGCCAGCGCGTCGCCGCCAATGCCACAGCCGAGATCGACGACGTGCATGACGCCCGCATCACGGAATCGGGCGGCGTGACGAGCGGCCACGGAAAGCCTGGTCGCCTGTTGCAACCCGTCCTCGGTGAAGAACATTCGCCCGGCGAACTCGCCAAACTTCCCCACCGCTTTCGTGCGCAGGCGTTGCTGCAGCAACACGACACTCGTCATCTCGGGGGACAGCCCGCGCTTTCGCAGCGCGGAAACGTTCTGGACGACGTTCGCTTTCGTTTCGATCGGGGGAAGGGACGCAAGGACTTCCACCGCCTCCGACGTGAAGAGTAATTCGATGTCGTCTCTGTTCACTTCACCATTGTCGCAGTCCGAGCGGTTGGCACTCACTTTGCGAGAGTGCTAACTCTCGCGATACACTGGAACCCGCACGCACCGTGCGTTTCTGTAGCCCTACGAAGGAAGAGGTCAACCGTGTCGGTCGCAATCAAACCGCTCGAAGATCGAATTGTCATCCAGCAGCTCGAAGCCGAACAGGTCACGACGTCGGGAATCATCATTCCCGACTCGGCGAAAGAAAAGCCGCAGGAGGGAACCGTCGTCTCCGTCGGTCCCGGCCGCATCGATGACAACGGAAACCGTGTCCCCATCGATGTCGCAATCGGTGATGTCGTTTTGTATTCGCGCTACGGCGGAACCGAGGTCAAATACGACGGTGTCGAGTACCTCGTGCTTTCGGCCCGCGATATCCTCGCCATCGTTCAGCGATAACAAGCGCTCTCCGTCAACGGCCTCCGCCTCGCGGGGGCCGTTCTGATTGGGCGAGTAAGGTGAACAGCGTGAGTCAGTCAACGCGGACCGGTGGGGTCATCGCCGGACTGGGCTCCTACATCCTGTGGGGTTTTCTGCCCCTCTACTTCCTCCTCACGGGCACTGCGAACGCCGGGGAGATTGTGTCCTGGCGAATCGTGTGGTCGCTCGTGTTCTGCGTCGGGCTGCTGCTGGCCACCCGCCAGTTTCGCTCCACCTTCGCGTTGCTCAAGGATCGCCGGCTCGCGATCCTCACCCTGGTTGCGGGAATACTCATCTATCTCAATTGGCAGTTCTACATCATCGCTGTCGTGTCCGGTCACATCGTCGAGGGTTCACTCGGATATTTCATCAATCCGCTCGTCACGATACTGCTGGGGGTGCTGGTTCTCGGTGAAAAACTGCGCACCGGACAGTGGGTTGCTATCGGATTCGCCGCCGTCGCGGTCATTGTGCTTATCGTGGGTTACGGCGAGGTTCCGTGGTTCAGTTTCATCCTCGCGGGCTCCTTCGGGGTCTACGGGCTCGTCAAAAACCGTTTGGGCGGACGAATTAGCGCGACGGGCAGCCTCACATTTGAAACCCTGTGGTTGGCGCCGGTTGCCACGATTATCCTTGCGCTCTCGTGGCCGACCATCCAGTTTGGACACGGAGACCCCGTCACGACGGCACTTCTCGTTGGACTTGGGCCGGTCACCGCAATTCCGCTCCTCCTTTTCGGTTATGCCGCATCCAAGGTACCCATGGCGTGGATGGGGTTCATGCAGTACTTCGCCCCAACTATCCAGTTCATCGTTGGAGTCGTGGTGATGCACGAGCCCATGCCCGCCGCCCGACTAGCCGGATTTGCACTGGTGTGGACGGGGTTGATTGTCTTATCCCTTGATTCGATTCGCCACGCACGAGTCGCGCGACGCGCGTAGGCGCTCGGTGCACGGAATGTGTTTGTTTCAAAGCGTTACACGCTTGTAACCGTAGGGATTGTCAATCAGAACCCATTATCGGTAGCGTAAATAGGAACGGATCAATCCGATTCGTTGTTCTATTAACAACAAGGAGAATCATGGGCGCAATTACGAAGGCTACGGCCTCGCGTAAGGCGGCAACAGTTCTCGGCAGCCTCGCTCTGCTCGCTACCTCGGCACTCGTGCTCGGTGGCTGTGCAGGCGGAGCTGGCGGACCGGTTGGCGACCTGACCCTCAAGCTCGGTACGGCTTTGCCGCAGACCGGTAACCTCGCGTTCCTCGGACCCCCCGAAGAAGCTGGTGTTGCACTCGGCGTCAAGGATGTCAACGACGCTGCCAAGGGCATCACCATCGAGGTCACCTATGGTGACTCGGGCGACACCGACAACAAGGCATACGAGACTGAAATCCCGCGTCTTCTCGACGCTGGCGTTACAGCCATCCTCGGTGCTGCATCGTCCGGTACGTCGCTCCAGTTCATCGACCAGGTTGTTGGCGCTGGAGTAATCCAGTTTTCGCCAGCAAACACCTCTGCTGAACTCACCACCTACGACGACAAGGGACTGTACTTCCGTACCGCTCCCTCGGACGTCCTCCAGGGTGAAGTTCTCGGAAACCTGATCGCTGCAGACGGACACCAGACCCTCGGCATGATCGTCCTCAACGACTCGTACGGCACTGGCCTCGCGAAGTTCGTTGGAGACGCATTCACCGCTGCTGGTGGAACTGTCGTTGCACAGCCGACCTACAACACGGGCGACACCAACTTCGCCTCGCAGATCGCAGAAGTTACTGCTGCTGGCCCCGACGCTATCGTCCTCATCACTTTCGAAGAGGTCAAGACGATTGCACCGGAGCTCATCGGTGGCGGCTTCCCCGCTGCGGACGTCTACTTCGTTGACGGAAACCTTGCAAACTACTCGGACGTCTTCGCTGCAGGACTCCTCGAGGGCGCTAAGGGAACTGTCCCCGGACTCGACATCGCAACCATCGCTGACTTCACGACCCGCATGAACGACAACTGGGTTGCTGACGGAAACGATGACCTCGCATCGGTCTTCGCTTACGGCCCTGAGGCCTACGACGCCGTTATCCTCCTCGCGCTTGCTGCACTTGAAGCTGGCTCGACCGAGGGTGTCGACATCGCCGCGAAGCTCCAGGAGGTTTCTGGTGGCGTTGACGGTGGCACGAAGTGCACCACGTTCGCAGACTGTGCTGACATCATCATTGGTGGCGGCCAGGCTGACTACGACGGTGTTTCGGGCCCCATCACCTTCAACGAAGTTGGAGACCCCACCGAAGCGTCGATTGGTGTTTACCAGTACGGTGCAGACAACGTAGCCGTTCCCTACTACGGGTAACGACTAAAGAGTCACAGGAGGGGCCTCGGGGAAACCCGGGGCCCCTTCCCTGTTGCCACCCGCTGGCAGCACGGACAAAAGAGCCCGCCCCACGTGGGACAGGCTCTTTTTGTGAGGAGGTTTAGGCGCCGAGGGTACCGAGGTACAACCCAATAACCTTGGGGTCATTGAGCAGCTCGCGGCCGGTGCCGGTGTAGGCGTCTGTTCCCTGGTCCAGAACGTAACCGCGATCACAAATCTGCAGGCAGCGACGAGCATTTTGCTCGACCATGATGGTCGTCACGCCGGCCTTGTTGATTTCCGAGACGCGAATGAAGGCTTCGTCCTGACGCACCGGTGACAGTCCTGCGCTGGGCTCGTCGAGGAGGAGCACAGCGGGGTCCATCATCAACGCACGACTCATCGCTACCATTTGGCGTTCACCGCCTGAGAGCGAGCCTGCGCGCTGCTTGAGGCGCTTCCCAAGCTCGGCGAAAATGCTCGTCACGAACTCGAGTCGCTCGGTGAAGCGCTTCGAGTCCTGGAACATTCCCATCTGCAGGTTCTCCTCGATGGTGAGGCTGGGGAACACGTTGTTGGACTGCGGTACGAATCCCACGCCGCGCGAGACAAGGTTGTTCGCTTTGAGGCCCGTAATATCTTCGCCGTTGAGCGTAATGGAGCCGCCGCGAACCTGAACCAGGCCGAAAATGGCTTTGAGGAAGGTCGACTTTCCTGCACCGTTGGGTCCGATGATTCCGACCAGTTCGCCCTTATTGGCGTAAAGATTGGTTCCGTTGAGGATATTCACTCCGGGCAGGTATCCCGCGACAAGGTCTTTCGCGAGGATGACGGGGGTCTCGGTGGACTGTGCCATTTACTTCTCCTTGCCTGGCTTCGGAAGGGTGATGCGCCCGGTGATGGTTCCGAGGTCGTCATCCTGGTGGCTTCCCAGGTACGCGTCGATAACCGCAGGGTTACGCATGACCTCGTGGGGGTCCCCCTCGGCGACGACCTTTCCTTCTGCCATGACGATCACCCAGTCCGCGATGTGGCGAACCATGTGCATGTCGTGCTCAACGAAGAGAACGGTCATGCCTTCCTTTTTCAGGTTCAGGATGTGTTCGAGCAACGATTGCGTGAGCGCAGGGTTCACGCCCGCCATCGGCTCATCAAGCATCACGAGTTCTGGTTTCGTCATCAGAGCACGAGCCATTTCGAGGAGCTTGCGCTGACCGCCCGAAAGCGAGGCGGCGTAGTCGTCCTTTTTGGCGTCCAGATTGAACCGTTTGAGGAGGTCGAGCGCTTGTGCCTCGATTTCGACATCCTTTTTCTTCCAGAGGAAGTGGAACATGGATGCCCAGAGCTTTTCGCCACGCTGTTGGGTTGACCCCAGTTTCATGTTGTCCATGACGGTGAGGAGGCTGAGCGCCTTCGTCAATTGGAAGGTGCGGATGAGTCCCATTCGCGCCACCTTGAACGCCGCGACGCCGGCCAGTGACTTACCGTTGAACGACCAGGTTCCGGTGTTCGGGTTATCGAAGCCGGTCAGCAGGTTGAAGAACGTCGTCTTTCCGGCGCCGTTGGGCCCGATGAGTGCCGTGATCGCGTTACGCGGGATTTCGACGTGTTCGACGTCGACCGCGGTGAGACCGCCGAACTGGCGTCGCACACTGTCCGCAATAAGGATTGGGTCCTTTTTGGCAACTCCGGGTTTGATCTCACCGACGTGAAGTCCGGTCGACTTGACGGGAGTTGTGGGCCTGTCGTTACTTGACAAAGGTCAGCTCCTTCTTGTTTCCGAAGATTCCCTGTGGGCGGAAGACCACAAGCAAAACAAGGGCAACACCGATAAGGATGAAGCGAACCTGCGCAGCCTGGATCGAGTCGAACGGGAGCAGTCCTAGCTTGGCGAGTGCGGGGAAGAGCAGACCGAGGAAGGCCTGCAGCACCCAGAAGATCACGGAGCCAACGAGCGGACCGAAAACGGTAGCAGCGCCACCGAGCAGCAAGGCGGTCCACAGGAAGAAGGTCAGCGACGTCACGTACACACCCGAGTTCACGTTTGTCGAGAACGCCAACATGAGTCCACCGAGTGCGCCGAAAACGCCACCGATGATGAGCGCCTGCATTTTGTAGGCGAAGACGTTCTTGCCGAGCGAGCGCACGGCCTCTTCGTCTTCGCGGATTCCCTTAATAACGCGACCCCACGGTGAGTTGACGAGACGCCAGACCACAAAGACGCTCACGGCGAGGATGATGGCACCGACGATGCGGAGGTACCACGTGCGCTCGTCGTCCAAGAACGGTTCGAAACCGAATTCTCCGTCGGGGATGGGGTTCGACGTATTAAATCCACCTGCACCGACAATCGGATTCGTCACCGTGCCACCGGGCCCGTTGAAGCCCGACAGACCGTCAGCCGAGCCCGTGACGTCGATAAACGCCGAGGTGAGCAGCAGCAGGCGAATGATTTCGGCCGCCGCGATGGTCACGATGGCAAGGTAGTCACCGCGCAGTCTCAGGGTGGGTATTCCGAGGATGAGTGCGAACACTATCGACGCACCGATACCGACGAATGCCGCCAAGTACCAGGGAAGTCCGAGGGTGAGGACTCCAATTGCATAACCGTAAGCACCGAGAGCCATGAACCCGGCCATACCCATGTTGAGCAGTCCAGCGAATCCGAAGTGGATCGCGAGACCGAGACCGGCGAGGGCGTACGCCATCGTGGTCGGATCGAGAATGAACGAGGCCGTCGACGAAAGAATTCCGAGAACATCCATGAGTTAGCCCACCCTTTCCTTGCGACCGAGAATTCCCTGGGGGCGGAAGAGCAAGATACCGATGAGGACAACGAGCGCCCCCACGTACTTGAGGTCCGAGGGGATGAAGAGGCTGGACGCCTCGACGAGGATTCCGACGATGAGCGAACCGATGAGGGCGCCGTAGGCGGTTCCCAGCCCACCGAGAGTGGTCGCGGCGAAGATGAGCAGCAGGATTTGTCCGCCCATATCCCAGCGGATTCCGGGGCGGAAGTACGCCCACAGAATTCCGGAGAATCCGGCGAGGAGTGAGCCGATGATCCAGACGGTTCGGATGACTCCGTCGACGTCAATTCCCGAGGCGGCGGCGAGACTCGGATTGTCCGAAATCGCGCGGGTGGCCTTGCCGACCTTTGTATAGGTGAGCCACGCGGCGAAAACGACGATGAGCACGACGGAAATTCCCATGCTGACCATGCCGACGACGCTGAGCGAGACTTCGCCGAACAGCGGAATCTTGGGGCTGTCAGCGCCCGGAAGTTGCTCTGTGCCACCGCCGATGAAGAACTGGTAGAGGTACCGGATTGCGAGAGAGAGACCGATCGAGACGATCATGAGCTGAACAAGTCCGGTGTTCCGTTTGCGCAACGGTCTCCACAGTCCCGCATCCAGGGCCCAACCGAGCCCACCGGACAGAACAATCGCGAGCCCGATCGCGAGGGGAAGCCCCGCATCACCGAAGAACCCGACGAGGGCAAATGTTGCGACGGCCCCAAAGGTGACCATTTCGGCGTGGGCAAAGTTTGAGATTCCGGTCGTTCCGTAAATGAGCGAGAGTCCGACCGAGGCGAGGGCGAGCATCAGCCCGAAGTTGATTCCTGAGATTAGGCGCTGCACAACCTGGTCAACCCAGGCAACGGTTTGTCGCTCGCCTTGACCGATAAAGAAGTTCATGGCAACTCGGCCACCCGGCCCGACCGATGCGATCTGGACGTTGCCCTCGACGAATTCCGTTTCGGGGTTATCAACGACCGCAATGCCCTCGGGCAACGTGGACTCATCGAGAGTCACGGTGTAATCGGTGTTTCGCTCGGGCACTCCGACGACGAACTTGCCGTCGTCACCCGAGGGAACAGTGGCCGTGAAACCGCCGGAACCGGTGACGGTGATTGTCACGCCGCCCACGGGCTCGCCTTTGTTCTGAACGTTTCCGCTCACCTTGTACGGCATTTCGGGGTTGACGACGTCGGCAAGTGCCGGTGTCGCAAGCCCGAGAACACCGAAGGCGAGCACGGCGGCACCCACGGCGGCGAAAAGGCGCCCCATGGTGCGTCGCGATGTGGCGATCAAATCCACAAGTCCTCCTGCTGAGTGTCACGCGTGCGTCGATACGAACACGGATGGTTGACGTCTGAGACGGTATTGACTGATTATTGCGGAGTTGTTTGCGAGATACAAACGGCTACGGTAACAATCTCGCTCATGGACGGGTCGGTGTGCCGTGAATGAGCGGTGGAGGGGTTGACGCCCGAGTCGAAACGGTACGCTTGAGGGACGTGACACGGTGCCGCAGAGTCGGCCCGGGTGAGAGGGATTGACCATGGCGAATGACGACCCGTTCGGACTGACTGGCCTGACCTACGACGATGTCATGCTCCTTCCCGCACACACGGACGTCATTCCGTCCGAAGCGGACACGACATCACGACTGACGCGAAACATTTCGGTGTGGGCTCCGATTGTCTCGAGCGCGATGGACACCGTCACCGAGGCTCGGATGGCCATTGGGATGGCACGGCAGGGTGGAATCGGAATTTTGCACCGCAACCTGTCCATCGAGGATCAAGCGGCCCAGGTCGACAAAGTCAAACGATCGGAATCGGGAATGGTTTCGAACCCCGTGACGACGACCCCGAATGCGACGGTTGCCCAGGTCGATCTGCTCTGCGGACAGTTTCGTGTCTCCGGGTTGCCGGTCATCGATGACGACGGGGTCCTGGTCGGAATCATCACCAATCGCGACATGCGATTCGTTGAAGGCCCAGCGATGGAATCAACGCTCGTGAAAGACGTCATGACACCGATGCCACTGGTGACGGGTCGCGTTGGGATGGCTCCCGATGATGCCGTTGCGTTGTTCGCGAAGCACAAAATCGAAAAACTTCCGCTCGTGGACGATGGCGGTCGCCTTGCGGGGCTCATCACGGTCAAGGATTTTGAAAAGAGCGAGAAGTATCCGAACGCGACAAAGGATTCCGCCGGACGCCTGCGGGTCGGTGCTGCGATTGGGTTCTTCGGGGATGCCTGGGAACGCGCGGAGGCTCTGCGCGACGCTGGCGTCGACATCCTCGTCGTCGACACCGCCAACGGTGACTCCGCCGGCGTGCTCGACATCATCCGTCGCCTCAAAAAGGACAAGTCGTTTGCCCACGTTGACATCATCGGCGGAAACGTCGCAACCGAGGTGGGCGCCCAGGCACTGATTGACGCGGGTGTTGATGCCGTCAAGGTCGGGGTCGGCCCCGGTTCCATCTGCACTACTCGTATTGTCGCCGGCGTCGGTGTTCCGCAGATCACCGCCATTTATGAGTCGTCGAAGGCCGCGAAGAAGGCCAATATTCCCGTCATCGCCGACGGTGGGCTGCAGTATTCGGGCGACATCGCAAAGGCGCTCGTAGCGGGTGCCGAAACGGTCATGCTCGGTTCTCTGCTCGCCGGCACTGACGAAAGCCCCGGCGATCTTGTCTTTGAGAACGGGAACCAGTTCAAGATGTATCGCGGGATGGGTTCGCTCGGTGCGCTGCAGACTCGGGGAACCAAGACGTCCTACTCGCGCGACCGTTACTTCCAGGCCGATGTTCCCAGTGACGAGCAACTGATCGCCGAGGGAATCGAAGGACGAGTCGCCTACCGCGGCCCGCTCGGTTCTGTCGTTTACCAGCTGCTCGGTGGATTGCGCCAATCGATGTTCTACACGGGCGCTCGCACCATTGCGGACCTCAAAAAGAACGGCAAGTTCGTTCGCATCACCCCGGCGGGGCTCAAGGAGTCGCACCCGCACGACATTCAGATGGTCGTCGAGGCTCCCAATTACAAGCGATAGGACCTCACGGTGACGGAAATCGAAATCGGTCGCGCCAAGCGCGCCCGCCGCGCGTACTCCTTTGATGACGTCGCTGTTGTGCCCAGTCGACGCACGCGCGACACCGACGCGGTGAGCCTGCACTGGGGAATCGACGCGAGTAAATTCGAAATTCCGGTCCTGGCCGCACCGATGGACTCGGTCGTGTCGCCCACGACGGCCATCACCATCGGCAAGTTGGGCGGAGTGGGTGTCCTCAACCTGGAGGGACTCTGGACGCGCTATGACAATCCCGAAAAGGTCATTGCCGCGATCCGCGACCTCCCCGAAGAGGCCGCCACTCGGGAAATGCAAAAGATTTATGCCGAGCCCATCAAGCCGCAGCTGATTGAACAACGACTTGCGGAAATCCGCGAAGCGGGTGTTCCCGTCGCCGGAGCGTTAAGCCCGCAGCGAACAGTGGAATTCCACGACATCGTCGTCAAGTCGGGAGTTGACCTGTTTGTCATCCGCGGCAATACCGTCAGCGCCGAGCACGTCTCGCCCACGGGCGAACCACTCAACCTCAAGGAATTCATCTACGAGCTGGATGTTCCCGTCATTGTGGGCGGTGCGGCAACGTACACCGCGGCACTGCACCTCATGCGGACCGGTGCGGCCGGTGTGCTGGTCGGGTTTGGTGGTGGCGCTGCGTCGACAACGCGAACCGCACTCGGCGTCGAAGTTCCCATGGCGACCGCTGTTGCGGATGTCGCTGGCGCTCGCCGCGACTATCTCGATGAATCGGGTGGACGATACGTTCACGTCATCGCCGATGGCGGACTCGGCACATCGGGGGACATCGTGAAGGCCATCGCGGTCGGAGCGGACGCGGTCATGCTCGGCACGGCACTCGCCCGCGCGACGGATACCCCCGGAAACGGCTGGCACTGGGGACAAGAGGCGTATCACGCCGAACTTCCCCGCGGCAATCGAGTCTGGGTGGGGCAGGTCGGGCCGCTGTCCGAGGTCCTCCACGGGCCTTCACGGCACGCAAACGGACACTCGAACCTGATGGGGGCGTTGCGCAAGGCGATGGCCACCACGGGTTACTCCGACCTCAAAGAATTTCAGCGCGTCGAGGTCGTCGTCGACCCGGTCCAACGCAAGGTGAGGCGATGAACGCCGCCTGGTGGCGCATGGCGCTCCAGCCGCGGTGGCTTGCGGGACTGGCTGCGATTCTCGTCCTCGCGGGCGGTTTTGCGTTTCTCGCGCAGTGGCAAATTGGACGAGCCGTAGCTGAAGCGACGATTGAATCGGTCGACTCGGAAACACCGGTCGACCTGAAGACTCTGCTCGAGCCGATGACGCCGCAAACCCTCACCGACGGCGGCCGACGCGTGACCGTGACGGGGACGTGGACGCAACAATCGACCGTCATCTTCGAACGCACGCAGGGCGACACAACCGGCGAGTGGCTCGTCCGCAACTTCATGGTGGACGGCTCGTGCCTTCCGATTGCCGTCGGCTTTGGCACCGCGATTGATCCGACAGAATTCATCTTCATCGACGACAGCCCATCGACCCTGGCTGGTCGGCTGGTGCCGAGCGACGACATCATTGCGGGAGATGTTCAATCG
>JBIILU010000018.1:0-13062 GCA_044338315.1 Microbacteriaceae bacterium
CCATAAACGCGCCGATCTCGCCAATGCGGTGACCGCCCGTGACAAGTGTTGCTCCTTTGGCGACGGCATCCTCGACCTGTTCGAGCAATTCCACGACAGCGGAATAGGACGACAGTGGGCCGAAATTCGTCGCGGGGTCGAGCGGGTCGCCGGCAACGTAGGTCTGCAGCTTCGCCGCAAACTCGTCAACGAACCGGTCATACACGGAATCGAGAACGATGAATCGCTTCGCTGCGGTGCACGCCTGACCCGCATTGCTCATGCGGCCCGATGCGGCCGCGGCGACCGTTTCGGTGAGGTTGGTGTCGTCAAGGACAATGAACGGATCACTGCCGCCTAGCTCCAGCACAACCTTTTTGAGTGACCGACCGGCGGAGGCGGCGACCGCGGCTCCCGCTTTTTCGGAACCCGTCAGCGAAACTCCGTGAACGCGCGGGTCGGCAATGATTCCGTCAATGTCTGTCGAATCCACGAAAAGATTGATGTACGCACCGTCGGGTAATCCGGCGTCGCGGAAGATTTTTTCTTGCGCAAGGGCGGATTCGGGGCAGTTGCTCGCGTGCTTGAGGAGGATGGTGTTTCCCAGCAACAGGTTCGGGCCAGCGAATCGGGCAACCTGATAGTAGGGGTAGTTCCACGGCATGATGCCGAGAAGGACGCCGAGCGGCGCGGACCGGACAATCGCCTGGCCACCCGACATCGGGTGCAGGTCTTCGTCAACGAGGTGCGACGGGCCGTGTTCCGCATAGAACTTGTAAATCTCGCCGACAAACCAGGCTTCGCCACGACCCTGACGGACGGGCTTGCCCATTTCGCGGGCGATGATGTCGGCTAGTTCCTCCTTGCGCTCGTCATAGAGCGCGGCAACCGTTGCGAGTACCTTGGCGCGGTCAGCAACGGACCACTCTCGCCATGCGAGGTGTGCATTGTGCGCGCGGGAAATCGCCTCGGAAACCTCGGCGGCAGTCGCACTGGGAAACTCGCGCTCAACGACACCGGTGGCAGGGTTAGTGATTGCATAAGGCATATCTCTATTCTGCTACTCGTTCGGGTCTGAATGATTTACGGATGCCTGATTATTTAGTAGCGTGACAACAACGATTCGTCGAATCGTCCGAAGACAGGTCAGGTTCACAGTGGGTCAGCTCTCCGGGGTGCAGTCGCAGGTCTTCAGACCTCTCCCCGACGTCCTCCGAGCAGACGCCATCGTCGACCGACTCACGACCGCCATAATTCTCGGACTGCTTCGGCAAGGCGAACAACTCCCCGTTGAAAACCAACTCACCACCATGTTCGGTGTCGCCACCGCGACCGTCCGCGACGCGCTCCAGACCCTTCGCGACCAGGGGATTATCGAAACCCGACGCGGACGAAGCGGCGGTACGTTCATCGTCGGCACGCCGATTCCTCGGCCGGAGGGACTGCTCAAGAGACTCGTCACGCTCTCCATGGCGGAATTGCGAGATTTGTCGGACGAACAATCGTCGAACGGCATGGCTGCTGTCCGGCTCGCCGTCGAGCGTGCTTCCGACCACGATTTCGATCGGCTCGAGACTCTCGCCGGACTGATCGGGTCCGCAGAATCCTCCGAAGCGTGTGTGTGGGCAGATTCTCGCTTTCACATCGAACTTGCCGTGCTTGCCCAATCCGAGCGGCTCGTGCAAACCGAAATGCGGTTGCTGAGCGAATCCGTCGAGATTCTGTGGGCTGTTCTCGACCACACCGCCGACGGTGCACGAGCAGAGGTGGATCACCGCGCAATAGTCTCCGCGCTCCGCCGTGGCGACGTCGCCGCCTCGCAGAACGCAGTGCGCGAGCACATCACGCGAAACATGTACCGCATCGTGGAACACCGACTCAACGCGATGTACCCCACGGGGGGTGCGGAATGATTGCCGCAACAATCGTCGATGACCTGACCGCGTGGTTCACCGACATCTACGTCGACCTCACGGAACTTGCCAACGGCGTCGAGCAAACGCTGCACGGGGCAGGGAGACGGTCCAGCCTCACCACAAAAGATCTTTTCGCGGTGAAAGCAGCGGCTGAGGAATTTCTTGACAAGCACCGCGCATGCGAAGGCGCCGGGGTCGTGATTCAGCCGGGCATCGTCGGTGCAGAGGGGGCGGTCGAGTGGTGGATTCGGGCGACCGACGACACGACACGGCGATTACTGGTCACGCTCACACCGCAAACGGCCGGCTTCTACGACTTCGAGACGCTTGAGTGGTTTCGAAACGTTGTTGATACCGGACGCCCAACACTCACCGGGCCTTACGTCGACTACCTGGGCATGGACAAGTACATCATCACGACGACTGTCCCGTTCCGGCTCGATGAAAAGATCATCGGTGCAGCCGGGTGTGACATTGAAATTCGATCGCTGGAATCCGCGCTCATGCCGCTGCTTCGACGGATTGACGACGATGCGGCGCTCGTGACAAACACGGGACGAATCCTGCTCGGAAATTCCGGACGATTCCTCGTTGGAAATCGTGTCGGCGAACTGCCGGCGACGTCGCGTTCGATTGACCTGCCCGTTCACGAACTCGGACTCAGGCTAATCACCGTTCCGCGCGAAGGTTTTTAGACCCGAGCCAGCTTGACTTCGTCGACGAAGGACTGAAAGAGCTTGCGTCGGTCACTCGCCGAACCGTCGTCGTCTTCGGGGTGCCACTGCACTCCGACAACCCAACGCGCGTTAGGAAGTTCAGTGCCCTCAACCACCCCGTCATCGGCGCGAGCCGACACGACCAGCCCGTCGGCGACGCGCAGCACTGCCTGGTGGTGGCCCGACCGGACCGCAACGGTGTCGCGCCCCAAAATCTCGCGAATCTTGCTGCCCGGCTGCAGTGTGACGTTTTCGTCTTTGAACATCGGGTCGCCGGCGCCGCCGCGGTGCAGAGCGTATTCCTCGATGTCGGGGATGAGGTCCCCCCCGAGAGCGACGTTGAGAAGCTGCGAGCCGCGACAGATGCAGAGCATCGGTGCGTCACGGTCGATCGTCGATTTGATGATGTCGATGCAGTACTCATCGGCTTCCCTCGAGACGCCGTACTCGTGATTCACCGGTTCGGTGTGACCGTAGATCGTTGCGTCAACGTCTCCGCCGCCCAGGAACAACACTCCGTCGCACCGGTCAGCGATGTCGGCGTCGGACAAATCGCCGCGGCTGGAGTCCATCAGCACAATTCGGGCGCCCACGTCGTTGATTTCCTTGAGCGCAACGCGAGTGAATCGAACAACGAGCCCCGCAACCTCGTCGGTCATTTCGGGGATGTTCAGCGAAACGACGACGGCAACGGTTGGGGCGTCTGCCGGCATGGAGTCGTTTGTTGCCGGCAAAACGTCTGCTGGAGTGATGTGGTGAGCCATGCGAACCATTATCCCAGCGGGAAGTCCAATTTGGGCATCCATTTATCCCAAACGGCCTTGAATCTCCCGTCGTCACGAAGAGTGTCAAGGGCGCGGTTGAGATCCGCAAGAAGTTCAGCGTTTCCCGGTTTCACGCCAATCCCCCACGGGTTGCGCGTTTCCGCGGTGAACGCGACATCAAAGTCGGGGTCTTCTCCGAGCGGAATCATCACCACGTCGTCATCAACAAACGCGTCAACTTCGCCGTTGCGGAGAGCGGCAATCATGTCGGCGAAAACGTCGGCGGTCGCGCCAAACTCGACAATCTCGGCACCCACAATGGTCTGCGCAACCTTGATGTTCGCACTGTTGGCGATGGCACCCACGCGGTAACCCGCCATGGAATCCGGGCCCCTGGCCGGATCGCCCGCGCGGACAACGACCGTCTCGTTGAAGATCGCATACGGCTGGGTGAAATCGACGAGCGCGGCGCGTTCGGGAATCATCCCCTGACCACACCAGACCGCGTCTGCCTCGCCCGCACGAACCATGGGGATCATGTTGTCCCAGGCAGTGAAGACCCACTCCACTTCGAGACCGAGGACATCGGCGACGAGAGCAGCGAGTTCCGGTTCGTACCCCGCGCGCGTAACGCCGTCGGGACTCACGTCGAACAGCGGCAGTGCCGCGGAATCGATACAGGTCAAACGCAACTTTTTCATCACGGCACCGTCTCCCAGTATTGGCTGAACTCCCACTCGGTTATGACACCACAATAACGCGCCCATTCGTCCCGTTTGAGCTCGATGAACACCTTGCGCATCTCCTCGGGCAGAGCTTTGGAGAGCATCGAACTCGACTCGAACGTAACGATTGCGTCTCCGAGCGTCATCGGCATAACGTCGAACTTCGCGATCTTGGCACCGTCCTGCGTGAGCGGGTCACCCGAATCAATCTTTCGGGCGAGTCCGTCCTCAATCGACGCAAGCAGAGCCGTGTGGGAAAGGTAGGGATTCACACTGGAATCGGGTTGGCGGTATTCGATTCGCCCAATCGACGAGATGCGAATCATTCCTTCTCGAGAATCCAGGCCCCACGACGGTGAACTCGGCGCAAACTGACCGGCGTCCCAGAATCGTTTGTACGAGTTCACGGTGGATGCCATGATCGCTGTCGATTCGGCCGCGTGGGTCAGCATTCCGCCGACCGCCCAGCGGCCAACCTCAGACAGGTGAATCTCGGTGTTTCCGGGTTCGATGCAGGCGTTGACTCCGTCTTTCCACAACGACAGGTTGTGGTGGCAACCGTTACCCATCAGTCCGTTGAACGGTTTCGGCATGAACGACGCCGTGATTCCCAACTCACGAGCGACCTGCTTGCAGACCTGGCGGTAGGTGACCAGTCGGTCAGAGGTCAGTTCGACACGGTCGAACATCCAGTTGAGTTCCAACTGCCCGTCGTCTTCGTAGTCGCCCTCGACCATGTCGAGACCGAATGCGGTGGCGTAGCGGATGACCTTCTTGAAGATTTCGCGTGCCCGTTCGAGGTTCTCAACCTGGTAGGCGGGACTTGCGCCGTCCTTCTTGATGACCTCGAGCCCGGGTCCAGCCCACATCATTTCGGGCTCGGTGCCGCTTCGGACTTCATAACCGGTGCGTTCGGTGAAATCCTGGTGAGCGCGCATCAGCAGTCCGCGTGAATCCGTCTGCAGCGGTCGGCCACCGACACCGGCAAAGTGCGTCGGCTCGTAGGCGCGACACAGCATCCGCGCGATGGAGGTATCCCACGGCAGAACGACAAACGTCTCGGGGTCGGGCAGTGCGATCATTTCGCGAGCGCCGATTCCTCCGCCGATCAGGTTCCCGGCACGGTCGGACTGCAGGTCGGCGACCGCGGTGCGGTGCAGAGCGATCCCCTTTTCGAGGTTGCGCTTGATGTGGTGGGCGGGAACCATCTTCGCGACAACCTTCGACCCGATGGTCGGCAGCATGTAGTAGATGAACTCGACCCCCGCCGCGGAGATCTTCTGCTCGAGGTCCTTGACCACTTCGGGCCGCATATTTGCGGCCTGATGTTTGTGAAAAGCATCGTTGTCGGTGAGGGCACTCACCACAATGTCGTTTGCCATGTTGCGGACTCCTTTGTCCTAATCGGGTTGCGTGGGGTCAGTCGGTGATGGTTATCGCTTGAGCGGGACAGACGTCCGCCGCTTCCTCGACATCGTGTCGAAGTGACTCATCGGCGGTGGTTTCGTGTTGCAGGATTCCCTGTTCGTCAAGGCGAAAGACGGTCGGCGCCGAGAACGTGCATTGCCCGTGGTTGTCGCACTTGGTGCGATCGACATGTATCTGCATAATCTTCTCCTGCTAGGAATTTAGCGCTTGTCAAAGCCGATGGGAAGTCTCACGGGGCCCGTGTTTCCCGAATCGGGCAGCCATTCGTCCTGGCCGCTAATCCGAAGGTTCGTCATCCGCTCGGACAGGACGGTCAGGGCAATGGCCATGTCTGCTCGCGCCACGAAATGCCCAAGGCAGTGGTGCATCCCGCCCCCGAAGCCATAGTGCGGGACGCGTTCAGCGGTGATATCGATTTCGGGGTTCGGATACGCCTCCGGGTCGGTGCCGCTGACCTGCGTGAAGAAGTGGACCGTTGTTCCAGCGGTAACTCGCAAATCCTCGTACTCGAAGTCAACGACCGCTTCGCGGGTGACCCACGTCGTGGTGGGGTTGGTGCGCATGACTTCTTCGACCGCGTTTCGCGCAAGTTCGGGGTTCTTGGCAAGCAGTTCCCACTGATCCAGGTTGTGCATGTACGACATGATTCCGAGTCCGAGTTGGTTTCGCGTCGTGTCCATTCCGCCGAAGATCAGCAGGCACAGCGCGTTGCGCAATTCTGAATCACTGAGCGAGTCCCCGTTGGCGTTGGCCTGCACGAGCGTCGTGACCAGATCGTCTCCGGGGTTTGCCTGGCGGTCGGCAATCAGGTTCTCGGCGTACCCGTAGAGCTCGGCGAGGGCATCCTCGACAATCGCGAGGTCCTGTTTCAAGGTGACGCCGAGGGCAAGTCCGATTGTCGACGCGAGTCGCGCGATCGTCGTCCATTCGCTTTCGGGAATCCCCAGCAGAATGCAGAGCACTCGGGTTGCGTAGGGCTCGGCGAAATCGTTGACAAATTCGAGCTCCCCCTTGTCGATGATGTCCTCGACCAGCTCACGCGCGAGCGCCTCGAATCTGGGCAGGAATGGTTCGAGGTGCTTGGGGGCGAAGGCAGGGTTGAGCAGTCTCCGGATGCGGTGATGGTCGTCACCTTCCAGGACCAGAAGGCACTGCGTCCACCAGTCGTAAAAGAGTCCGGAGTGGACGCCATTGTGGTCGGGCCATTTGCCGCTGCCTTGGCTGAGGCGAGGGTCCTTGAGCAACTTCGACACGTATTCGTGACGCAGGATGGCTACACCGTAATTGGTCCGTGCGAACCAGTGTTGGGCGCGAGCGCCGCGGACGGCTTCGGAGTGCATCGCGAATGATGGGTCCGAGATGTCTAGATAGGGAACCGCTACGTCAGTTGACATGTGTGCAGAACCTCATTGTTCGGGGGCGCGTGCCCGGGTGATTCACGTTGTCAGAATACTACGCCCAGTTTCTAAATCATACAAAACTGAATGTTTTATTTCTCCTTATCGGAAGCGACACCGACACGCCAAATTAAATCGCGCCGTAAATCATCTACCTCTAAACCAATAAACGCACTATCGTTTCACTTGCACAACGAGGTGCGATCCGAAGGGCAACCCGAGGACTGACCTCATCACCGTAATGAAAGGTCACCATGTCTAAAAATGGACAATCGGATTCCGCGCAACTAAGTGCGCTGGGATACGAAAGCAACTACAACCGCTCCATGAACGTGTGGGGCACGCTGGCTCTCGGGTTCACCTACCTGTCGCCGCTCGTCGCGATTTACGCGCTGTTCGGTCTTGGCCTCATGACCGGCGGGCCCGGATCCATCTTCTGGATTCTCATCGTCGCCGCTGGCCAGATGCTCGTCGCACTTGTTATGGGTGAGGTCGTCTCACAGTTCCCCATCGCTGGTGGAATCTACCCGTGGATGCGTCGCCTTGCCGGTCGCCAGAGCGCATGGCTCACCGCATGGGTGTACGTCTGGGCGATGCTCGTCACGATCGCTTCGGTTGCCGAATACGCAACGGGATTCCTTGCAACGGTTCTTGGTGTGACAGAACTCACCCCCGAAATTACGCTGATCATGGTGGTTGCGTTGCTCGCAGTCGCACTGGTCATCAACCTCGGTGGAACCAAAACCCTCGGACGTATCGCGACCATCGGTCTCGGTGCGGAACTTGTCGGTGTCGTCGGACTGGGCCTTTACCTGCTCATCTTCGAACGTCAAAACGAGTTCACCATCTTCACCGACAGCTTTGCGTCGGCTGATTATGGCACCGCATTCATGGGTGCGGCCCTCGTCGGTCTCTTCATGTTCTACGGCTTCGAAGCCTGTGGTGACGTCGCCGAAGAAGTTGGCGACGCCGCTCGCGAAGTGCCGAAGGCCATGTACCTGACGATCATCGTCGGTGCCGTCTCGGCACTGGCCTCGTTCGCGGGATATGTTCTCGCCGCGTCGCCGGAACTCCTCGCCGCAACCGCGGCTGGAGAGAACGCCGACCCAATCGGAACGATCCTCGCGGATGTTCTGGGAGAGACCGGTGCTCGTCTGTTCCTCGTCGTCGCCGTCATCGCCTTCCTCTCGTGCGTATTGAGTCTGCAGGCTGCGGCAAGCCGCTTGCTGCACTCGTTTGCACGCGACAAGATGCTGCCCGCCAGCGGATGGCTCAGCAAGATCTCGGACCGCAGCAAGGTTCCGACGAACGCACTCATCGTGTCGAGCGTCGTCCCCATGTTGCTCGCCGTGATCATCTACGTAAACCCTGCGACTCTGGTCCCCATCACGGCATTCGCTGTGCTCGGAATCTACATCGCCTTCCAGTCGGTCGTCCTCGCGTCGCTCATTCAGCGATTCCGCGGATGGAAGCCCGCCGGACCCTGGTCACTGGGTTCGTTCGGCATGATCATCAACATCGCGGCACTCGCATACGGAATCTGGGCAATCTCGTGGTTGCTCCAGCCCGGAGCAAGCGGTGACTGGTTCATCGACAACATCTCGCTCATCGGCGTGGTGGCAGTGCTGGTCCCCGGTGGCCTGTACCTGCTCATCGCACGTCCTCACTTGCGCTCGAAGGCTCCGTACTCGGATGCCATCGCCGTCGCAAGCAAGATGCGCGCTGGTAAGTAGTCAACGCAACACGGAAGGGGCTCGGGAAACCGGGCCCCTTCCGCTGTGTCAGGGGAGTTCCACGAACGCACGGCCGGTGACCGAAGAGCTAATCGCAGGGAACCACGGTCCAAAGGTTGGCGCCCGAAATCGGACAGTGACGGTCACCGCCGGCTTCCCGCCGATTATCGTTCGAGTCGCCGAGACATCATCGACAAAGTCGGCCGCGATTCCCGCCGACGCAAGTTGCTGTGTTCGCTCGATTCCCGCTGTCATCGAGGAATCGGCGAGCGCTGCGTAGGCAGCTCCGGCTATCGCCGAATCGGTGAGTACCGCCGAGATGTGCGAAACGACACCGACCTGCAGGATGCCGAGCGCGCAAGCAGTGACCATCACTCCAACGCCGACGAATTCGACAGCGGCGCTGCCGCGCTGACGGTGAACGGTCACATCGTGACGACTCGATTGATGGCGGATTCGAAAACTCCGCTCAGCGCGGGCCCGGCAACGGCCCAAATGACAACCACCAGGCCGGCGGTCATGAGGGTAATGAGAACCCAGCCGGGTACGTCGCCGCGCTCAGGGTTGTGTGGGGAGTGTGTCATCCCGCCACTGTGCCCCGAGGCCGAGGGATGCGTCCCTATTTATCCCCAGCCAACTTTGCTGCCCGGTAGGCCGTGGCGATGAGGACCAGATAGAAGACTTCACCGGCAATGACCGATACGGATGCCACGCGGAAAGCCAGGTTGAAGGCGACCACCGCGGGGCTCGACGCGATGGTGGTCAACTGTTCGTCGCCACCATTTGGGTCATACGCCGCCAATAGGGATGCGACCGCACCAACGGCGAGCAACACGGCTGCCACGACCGAAATCCAGTTCAGTTTGGGAATCCTTACGCGGCCGATGAACATCGCGCCGAGACTGACGAGGAACGCCGCAACGATGGATGTTCCACCCAGCACGGGGTCGATCCACCCCCCGAGGCTGAACAGGACCGCGACGAACTGAGTCAGCGAGGCGATGAGGAGGGACTTTGCACTGGTCATGGTTCCAGTGTGGCAGAAGCAGCAGCTACACGGGAAGTGAGCCGAGAGCAATGAGACCCGGAAACACGGCGACGAGCACAGTCATCGGCAGAATGACAAAAACAAGCGGGATGAGCATGTAGATTTCGCGCGAGCTCGCGGCCTCAAGCAACCGCCGCCCCGCCGCCGCGCGTTCGTCGGCCGCGAGTGACCGCACGATGTCGGCGATCGGGGTTCCGTGGCGTCGTGCACTGAGGACGTGCTCGATCAATCGCGACCAGGACTCGTGCCGGACTCGGTTTTCACTCGCGGTGCAGGTGTCTACGAGGGTGACCCCCACCCCAAGTTCGCGGGCAATCGTGCGTGCCTCGCGACCGAGGATGCCGACCGAATCGGCGCCGACACGGTCGAACATCGAGGGGATGGAGAGACCCGCGGAAAGGCAAACCGACGCGCGGTCAAGAAACGCGGGCAATTCGGCGTCAATGAGCCGCCTGCGGACCGATGCGCGATTTTTCCACAGACCGCTGAGGAAACGAGCGGGGTGCGGAACGAGCGCCGCAATCACATCGACCAGGTCGCGCGCCGTTGATGTCCGACGAGCGGCCCGTGAGAGGTCGCGCAAATGTGGTGCGACTCGAGAGGCCAGGCTCGACCGCGGTGCGCCGTCGACCAGAAGCCAGAGGCCGAACCCGAGGAGCGCACCGAGTGCCACCTCAGTCATCGACTACCCACCGCGGTGGATCGGGGAGTCGCCCCATGGCAGTCATAACGATGTAGGCGACCACGGTTGCTCCGGCACACGCGATGAGCAGAGCCGCCCCCGCCGCACTCGCGAACGCATCGCGGTTCTCGGCGCGGCTCCCCAGCATGACGACGACCACCCACGGTGCACACGAACCGAGGCGCGCAGCGTGCCGGACCCACGATTGTCGTGCGGTGGCTTCCCTCCTCACGCGCAAATCGTCTCGGACGGACCGACCCAATTCCTCAAGAATGCGGGGTAGTTCCGTGCCACCCATCTGGTGGGCAATGACGATCGATTCACAAACTCGGTCAGCGATTGGGTCGGCGCGATCGGCCCGTAACCCGAGCAGGGCGGTTTCGACCGAGGCGCCGCGGGCCAGATCCGTGACGGTGTGATTCCACGACGCCGACCACTCGCGGGGTATTTGCCCCGACGCTGCCGCTAACGATTCGTGAAGCGGTGCACCTGCTCGGATTGACATGCGCATCCCGTCGAGGATGTCGGGCCACCGCGCCTCGGCAAGAACGCGACGCCGAGTTCGTGCCGCGTCCAGCGTGGCAATGGGGATGGCTAACCCGGCTATCGCGGCAATCGGGGCGAGTACGGGAATAGGAACCAACAGTGAGGTCAGCCCGGCCACGAGCAGGGCCAGGACCGCGAGGACGACCGCGAGGACCCCCGTCGGCGTTCCGACCAATCCGCACTCGTCGAGCCACGCCCGCAGGGGTTTGTTGATGCGCGGAACGGACGGTGTAAACAGAGCACCGAATCCGATCACGGCAATGAGACCGATTACGACGGGGACCACACCGACTCCATTGAGATTCCAACCGGCCCAATCACGGGCCGTGCGATGTCAGTGACTCGGCGCACCCCGTCCTCCTCCATGCGGCAGTGAACGACGAGATCCACGGTTGCGGTGATGGTGGCGGTGATGAAATCCGCCGAGATTCCCCCGGCGAGCTGACACAGCGTCGCAAGTTTTCGGACGGCATCCCCCGCCGAATTCGCATGGATCGTGCACAAACCCGGCACCCCCGAATTGAGGGCAACGAGAAGGTCAAGCGCTTCATCCCCGCGCACCTCACCGACGACTATCCGCGTCGGGCGCATGCGCAGTGTCTCGCGCACCAATCGACGCAGGGTGACTTCGCCCAACCCCTCCAAACTGGGTCCGCGGCACTGCATCCCAACGACATCACTGTTCGGGAGGGCTAATTCGAAGGTCTCTTCGACGGTGACAATTCGCTCTCCCGGAGGCAGCACCCCACACAAGGCGGTCAACATCGTCGTCTTGCCCGCTTGTGTAGCGCCCGCGACCAAGACGGTCAGTCCACCGCGAACTGCGTCGGTGAGTAGCGAGGCGGAACTCTGGGTCAGCGTCCCCACCGAAACAAGATCCTCGAGCGATCGAAGCGTGCGTGAAAACTTTCGAATGTTGACCGACCACGACTCGCGCGTGATGGGAGGAATGACCACGTGCAGCCGCGAACCGTCGGGAAGCGACGCGTCGACGAACGGCTGTGAATAGTCGATGCGTCGGCCCGTGCGCCGCAGCATTCGTTCAACGAGCGACCGAACCTCGTCACCACCGATGGTCAGAGCAAGCCGCTCGTGCACCCCCGCGCGCGCAACAAAGACCGCCGAATCGTCGTTGACCCAGATCTCTTCGATGGTGGGGTCGTCGAGCAGTGGCTGCAGCGCGCCGAAACCGTCGACGCGCTCGGACACCGCGCGTTCGTCTATGTCGAGGGCAGTTGCCATTCCGAGAGATCGCTCGTGTGCCGATCGGACCTCCGTGACAATTGCATCGCGAACCGTTGCGCCGCGGGCGACCGCTCCGCGGACCCGTTCAACGACGCTCTCGGTGTCAGTGTCGGACATGTCCCCACCATGACAAAACCCGGGGTGCGGCCCCGGTTTTTGTCCACAGAAAAAACGACCTACGCCTTGGGGATGAAGGTGTACTTCGTCGTCAGGTATTCCTCGATGCCTTCGGTTGAGCCCTCGCGTCCAACTCCCGATTGCTTGACCCCGCCGAACGGGCCGGCCGCGTTCGAGACGAGCCCGGTGTTGAGGCCCATCATTCCCGTCTCGAGCTTCTCGATGAGTCGCTGGCCGCGGTGCAGGTCGTTTGTGAACGCGTAGGAGATGAGCCCGTATTCGGTGTCATTCGCCATCGCAATCGCGTCGTCTTCGGTGTCGAATTCGATTACCCCCAGGACGGGCCCGAAGATCTCTTCGCACATGAAGCGTGTGTCGGCGTGCACGTTCGCAAGCACCGTGGGCTGGAAGAACGTTCCAGCGCCGTCGACACGCTTTCCGCCCGTCAGAACCGTGGCGCCGAGACCAACAGCGTCATCAACGAACGCCTGGCTCGATTCGACGGCTTTCTCGTCGATGAGTGGCCCGATCGTGACACCCTCTTCGGTGCCGCGGCCGACCTTCATTGCGGAAACGCGCTCGGCGACCTTCGCGGTGAACTCCGCAGCGACACCCTTTTGGACGAAGATTCGATTAGCCGCGGTGCAGGCCTGGCCGATGTTGCGGAACTTCGCAATCATGACCCCATCGACGGCCTTGTCGACGTCAGCATCGTCGAAGACGATGAACGGAGCGTTTCCGCCGAGTTCCATCGACGTGCGCAGGA
>JBIILU010000064.1:0-3568 GCA_044338315.1 Microbacteriaceae bacterium
CGTTGCAGACAAGGCTTTCCGCGAACGATTCCGGGCCGAAGCGCGCCACGCCGCCCTCGTCAACCACGAAGGCATCGCCGGAATCTACGACTTTGGAGAGGAAGAAGGAAGCGCCTACCTCGTCATGGAGCTCGTTCCCGGTGAAGCTCTCTCGGTGATTCTGGAGCGCGAGCGAATCTTGTCCGCCGATCGTGTCCTCGATATTGTCGCCCAAACCGCGGCGGCACTGCACGCCGCGCACGAAGCAGGACTCGTGCACCGCGACATTAAACCGGGGAACCTGCTCATCACCCCCGACGGACGGGTAAAAATCACGGACTTTGGCATCGCCCGAGCCGCGGACCAAGTACCCCTCACGGCGACCGGGCAGGTAATGGGCACCGTTCAGTACCTTTCCCCCGAGCAAGCGTCGGGGAAAACCGCGAGCCCGCAAACCGACATCTATTCACTGGGAATCGTTGCCTACGAAGCGCTTGCTGGTCGCCGGCCATTTACGGGTGAATCACAAGTGTCGATTGCAATGGCCCACATCAAGAACACTCCACCGCCACTCCCGGAGAGCATCCCGCTGCCTGTCCGCAACCTGGTGCTCAGCTGCATCGCTAAAAAGCCGGACCTTCGTCCCGCTTCGGCTCAACACCTCGCGCGCGCAGCCATTGCCATTTCGCGGGGTCGTTTTGGCGAGGCGCTCGCCCTCGTCCCCACTGTCGATCACAACGCTGACAACGTCTCCGATAATGACACCGACATGACGACGCGCGTCATTCCTGTGACAATCGCGCCGGAGGACATGCCCAAGCCCGTTCGAGCACCGCGACGGAAGCTCCCGTGGCAAGTCGTCGCCCTTGCCGCGGTGCTTGGTCTCGTCATCGTCGGAACAGCTATCGGACTGATCGGGCGATTCGTGCTCCAGCCGTCACCGTCCGCAACACCGTCGGTGAGCACATCCGTTGCGCCGAGCGTAACGCCCACGACAAGTGACCGTGTCACAGTCGTCGAAGCTGACTTCGTTGGATTGACCGAGAACCAGGTCCGTGATTTGCTCGAAAGCCAGGGTCTGCGACTCGATGCGGTCATCGGGAACATCCCCGAATCCGCCGAACTCGTCGGCACGGCGTATCGAGTGAATCCAACGGGCTCTCTCCCGCTCAACACTCTCGTCGCAGTGTATTTCTACGACTCCATCCCCACGCCCGCCGCTCCCGGTGGTCTAACGGTCAGCACAGGCCCCTACGTGGGCGATTCCACAATCACCGTTACCTGGCCGAGCTACGCTCAGTGCCCAACCGGGTTTGCGTTGAAGAATTATATCCTCACCGCAACGGGCGGCACGGTCTCGAGCGGCGGTATCTTCGGGCCCACCGTCACGAGCGCGTCGATCCTCATCGACAACAACACCAACGAAGTTCGGGTTTCGTATGTCGTCAAGTGCGGAACGTTGTCGTCCAACCCGTCCGAAGACCTGGTGGTTCCCATTGACTGATAACCCGACTCCGTCCCGCAGTGGCCTCGATAGTGTTCTGACGTCGGGATTCCAGTTCGCGGGGCGCTATCGTCCCGAACACCTCATCGGTCGAGGTGGAATGGCGAACGTTTATTTGGGCACCGATACTCGACTTCAACGACGTGTTGCCATCAAGGCGCTGCGCCCCGAGGTCGCGATTGATAAGGAGTCGCGCAAGAGATTCCAGCGGGAAGCGCACGCCGTCAGCACCATGGGGCACCCGAGCATCGTCCGTGTCTATGACACCGGGGAAGAGTTGATTCCAGCCGCGTCGACGGAGACGCCAATCCCGTTCATCGTGATGGAGTACATCGATGGAAAGATTCTCCGCAAGCTCATGGACAACGGGGCGTTTGAGCCTAAGGTCGCCGTGCACATCACTCTGGGAATTCTTGACGCTCTCGACGAATCACACCGTGCTGGCATAATCCATCGCGACATCAAACCCGGAAATGTCATGGTCACGCCCACGGGACTCGTCAAGGTTTGTGATTTCGGAATTGCTCAAGCAATTGAGGATCCCACCAACGACCCCAGCGCAATCGTCGGTACGGCCCAGTATTTCTCGCCAGAGCAGGCGAAGGGTGAACTCATCGACGGTCGCAGCGACCTGTATTCGACTGCGGTCGTCCTCTTCGAAATGGTCACCGGGACGCCCGTCTTCACGGGGGATAGTTCGGTCGCGGTTGCCTTTCAGCACGTCACTCAAACAGCACCTCGGGCGCGGAGTCGGCGTCCGGAGCTTTCGCCCGAATTGGATTTTGTCATCGCGAAGGCGCTGGAAAAGGATCGCACGCTGCGATACGGTTCTGCGTCGGAGTTCGCTGCCGCGTTGCGAGCAATCACCACTCTCTGGGCGGATGCATCGACTCCGCGAACTGAAACTGCTGCCGAAAGTCTAGGATTGTCCGTGAACCGCTCCGCGTATTCAGCTTCTGAATCCCAACACGACCAAGAAAAGTCCCCGTCCATGGATTTGTCCGAACTCCGCGACTCCCTGAATAGCGATACGCCCCCGAAAGCCACCACGATTCGGTGGGTTGTCCTGACGTCGGCTGCAGTAGCGGTTGTCGCAAGTGTCGTCGCCGGAATGATGTTCTGGGTGCTCACACTCGGTGGCTCACCCGGCGTGACGAGTTTGGCGGTCGAAATTCCCGCCGTAGCGCTGAAACAATACTCTGAGGCAGAGGCGATGATGGTCGACCTCGGGCTGGTTGTGAAACACGCCAGCGCATCGAGCGACAGTGTCCCCGTCGGGGTCGTGATCTCGACATCACCCGAGGCGGGAATTCGCGTTGCGACGGGTGAAATCGTCACCATCGTCGAATCCACGGGGCCCGTGTTGCAGGTGGTTCCGGACCTCAACCTCTCGACCCTTGCCAAAGCCACAGCCCTCATCGAGGGCGCCGGTTTCGCACTCGGCACAGTGACGAAGGACTATTCGGCAACCGTTCCGAAAAACTCCGTCATCTCGGCAACGCCCGCCGCCGGAACTCCCCTGGCCGCCGGCCAACCCGTTAATCTGATCATCTCGACCGGTTTGGTCAAGGTTCCGAACGTGGTCGGCAGCTCGATTCAAAAAGCGAAGGCAATGCTGGAGGCGGTGACCGTTCAATACGCGGTAGTCGTGACAACAGACCTTTCCTGCGCGGGCTCCGTCGTAAAGTCTCAGTCCATTCGCGCCGGAGACGGTCCGCAGAACCAGACCATCACGCTGGTTTACTGCGCGGGCTGATCCAACGCGACAAGCGGGCTGAGGGTTCGGGCAAGCGCGCTGACCCCCACCATTCCCGTCGTTTCGAGCCAATTTCCCAGCATCGTGTATCCGCCCTCCGTCAACACTGATTCCGGGTGGAACTGAACACCCCACAGGGGTTCCGAGACGTGCTCGAGTGCCATGATGACGCCGCCCTCGGTGCGCGCGGTGATTCGAAGTTCCTCGGGGACTGTTCCATCCACAACAGCCAACGAGTGGTACCTCGTCGCGGTGAAAGGATTGGGGACTCCGTCAAACAGTGGCGAATCGACGTGAGTCACCCGACTCGTTTTCCCGTGCATGAGTTC
>JBIILU010000065.1:0-3565 GCA_044338315.1 Microbacteriaceae bacterium
CGACGGTGATCATCGTCGCGACACACAACGCGCACAAGATTGGCGAGATTTCACGGTCACTGCTGCCTCTTCTCGGCCTGCCGGTGAAGCTGCGACCGACGTCGGGAAAACCCCCAAAGGAAGACGGTGCGACCTTCGCCGAAAACGCGCTGATCAAGGCGCGGGCCGCGTTCGCCCAAACGGGGCTTCCCTCCATCGCCGACGATTCGGGAATCTGTGTTGACGCCCTGGGGGGCGAGCCCGGAATTCATTCCGCCCGGTACACCGATGCCGGGACGGATGACGCCAACCGCGCCGCTTTGCTTGAGGCGCTCAAGGGAGTGAAAGACCGCACTGCAACATTTGTGTGCGCGGTCGCTTTTGTCACGTCGGAGGGCGAACGCGTCGAGGTCGGCGAGTGGCCGGGAAAGGTTCGAGCGGCGGCGAAGGGTGACGGCGGATTTGGGTATGACCCGATCTTCGCGCCGAACGGCATTTCCGGCACCGCCGCTGAACTAACCTCAACCGAGAAGGCTGCCCTGTCTCACCGCTCGCGCGCCATCGGCCAGATTGCTCCGGTCATCAACTATTACCTCAACACGTACTCCGCCTAATGTCTCGGTCGATCGGTCGCTCACCCCTCGTGTCGCTGTTGGGGCCGGCGATGGTCGCCGGTGTCGCGTACCTCGACCCTGGCAACGTGGCCTCCAACATCACTGCAGGGTCGCGCTACGGCTTTCTGCTGGTGTGGGTGGCCGTTCTCGCAAATCTCATCGCGTGGATGGTGCAGTTCCTTTCCGCCCGGCTAGGAATCGTGACCGGGCTCAGCTTGCCCGAGGTGATGGGTCAACGAATCACCTCGCGCGGTTGGCGATTCGCCTATTGGGTTCAGGGGGAACTCGTTGCGATGGCAACCGATGTCGCCGAAGTCGTCGGCGGGGCAATCGCACTTAATCTATTGTTCGGGCTCCCCCTCTGGCTCGGCGGGGTCATCGTCGGCGTCATTGCACTGGCCCTGCTCGGGGTGCAATCACGCTTCGGACCCCGACCGTTCGAACGAGTCATTGTCTTCTTCATCCTCGTCATCGTCGTGGGCTTCTGTGCCAGCCTTTTTGTGCACCCGGTGAATGTCGTCGACGTTGTCGGCGGGTTGGTGCCTCGGTTCGATGGGCAGGGTTCGGTCCTGTTGGCGACGGCAATTCTTGGTGCGACGGTGATGCCTCACGCGATCTACGCCCACTCCGCGCTATCCCGTGAGAGATTTGGCAACGTCGTGGATGCCGACATTCCTCGGTTGCTGTCGGCGACTCGAATTGACGTCACAGCCGCGCTCGCGATTGCGGGTGCGGTGAACATCGCCCTCATCGTCGTCGGTGGTGCAATTCTGTCTGACCATCCCGAATCGGAGACTCTCTCCGGAGCTTTCGCGGCACTGGGTTCCGAGCTCGGCACAGGGATCGCAATTCTGTTTGCGGTTGGACTGCTTGCTTCGTCGTTGGCGTCCACAGCGGTGGGAGCATACGCGGGTGCGGAAATCATGTCCGGGCTGACAACGTTCAAGGTCAAGCCCTTTGTTCGTCGTGTGATCACCATCGTGCCGGCCATCGTGCTGCTGACGTCCGGTGTCGAACCGACAACCGCCCTCATCGTGTCGCAGGTTGTGTTGAGCTTCGGCATCCCGTTTGCTCTGATCCCACTCATCGTCGTGACGACCAGCCGACGCCTGATGGGCGAGCACCGTGCGGGTTCCACGCTTCGGGCTTTTGCCACGTCCGCTGCGGTCCTCGTCGTCATCATCAACGGCGGACTGATTGCCCTAACGCTCGGTGCGTGATTCCTTAGCCATCGTGCGTCTCTCCCTAAGCCAGTGAACTCCAACACTGGCGGCGGAAACGACGACAACGCCAATCAAGACGAGGTCAATGTATTCGGTGACGAGCTCGGCGACCCCGGGGATGTGGGCGATTGCCCAGCCGATGATGGGAAGCAGCCCGGCCCACAGCAGTGAGCCGAGCGCGTTGTAGGCGGTGAACGTGCGTCGGTTCATGCGGCCGATGCCAGCGGCGACGGGCAGAAGAGTGCGGACAATGGGAACGTACTGTCCGATTGTCAGCGATAGTGGCCCCCACTTAAGGAAAAAATCCTCGGTGCGCTTGACGCTGTGGTGCGACAACAGGCCTTTTTCCGACCGCGTGAACACTGCTGGCCCGCCGACTTTTCCAATTTGATAGCCGGTCTGGTTGCCGGCAATAGACGCGACCATGATGACGAGTGAAACAAGCCAGATGGGTTGCGGAATGGTCCCCTGGTAGGCGAGCACTCCCGTAATGAGCAGGAGGGTGTCTCCGGGAAGCAGGAAGCCAATAAGGAGTCCCGTTTCGATGAAGACAATCGCGGCGACGACGACGATTGCCCAAACACCGGCACCTTCAACGATTGCTTGGGGGTCGAACAAACCAGCCGTTTCGATCACGCGTTTCCTTTCTCCAGTGCGGATGGAGGGACTCGAACCCACACGCCGAAGCACAGGATCCTAAATCCTGCGTGTCTACCAATTTCACCACACCCGCTTGTCCACTCAGTGTACTGGCAGTGCTTAAAGGCGTAGAGTGAATTCGTTCGTAAACAAAGGATTTGCGGGTGGTTCGACCTCCGCAACACAGAACTCCGACCGGCGATGTCGTCGGCGCGAAAGGAAGTGAACGATGCGCGCTGAAGCGGATCTTCTAGCGGCAGTCCCCACCAAGTTGTTCATCGGGGGTGACTGGGTCGACGCCGAAGGCGGCAAGACACTCACCGTGAGTGACCCCGCAACCGGTGCGCACCTCGCCACCATCGCCAATGCGTCCGAATCGGACGCGAAGAAGGCGATGGACGCTGCCGCAGCTGTGCAGGAATCGTGGGGCAACACCGCGCCGCGCGTTCGCGGGGAGATTCTTCGCAAGGCCTGGGAATTGCTCATCGAACGACGTGATGACTTCGCGTTGCTGATGACCATAGAGATGGGAAAACCCTTTGCCGAAGCACAGGGAGAAGTCACCTACGGTGGCGAGTTCCTGCGCTGGTTCTCCGAGGAAGCCGTTCGCATCAACGGTCGTTTTGGGTCAAACCCCGAGGGCACCGGCACGATGATCGTGTCGAAGCGACCGGTCGGCCCCAGTTTCCTCATTACTCCGTGGAACTTTCCGCTCGCGATGGCAACGCGCAAGATTGCTCCCGCCATCGCCGCAGGGTGCACCGCCATCATCAAACCGGCGGAACTCACCCCGCTGACCACTCTCCTGTTTGCCAAGCTCCTCGAGGAGGCCGGCGTGCCCAAGGGGGTTGTCCAGGTCATTACGACGAGCCGTTCGCGGGACGTTTCGCCGATTATCATCCAGGACCCGCGACTTCGCAAACTGTCCTTTACGGGCTCGACCCAGGTCGGCAAGGTTTTGCTCAAGCAGGCTGCGGACAACGTCCTGCGCACGTCGATGGAACTCGGCGGAAACGCTCCGTTCATCGTCTTCGACGATGCTGACGTCGACAAGGCCGTCGATGGGGTCATGATTGCGAAGTTCCGCAACATCGGCCAGGCCTGCACCGC
>JBIILU010000066.1:0-3536 GCA_044338315.1 Microbacteriaceae bacterium
AAGATCGACCGGATCAGGTCGCGGTCTTCCTCTTCGATTGCGTCCGATTCGGTTGCCTCGTCGACCAGGGACAACAGTTGTCGTTCGGTATTCACCGAGGTACGCGCCCGGCCGGGGGTTACGGCATTGCCAATCCCCACGAGTGCGATGGTGATCGGTCCAAGGATGATGCGGAAAGCCCGAACCAGCAGGCCCGTCCATTCCACGAGGACGAGCGGGTGGGCACGTCCGACCGAGCGAGGGCTCGACCCGACGAGCACAAAGGTGATGATTGCCATGGTGGCCGCGGACGCAATCAGCACCTGAACAAGGTCGAGTCCCGAGCTGACAAACGCGAGCGACACGAGAATCGCGGCGAACGTTTCACACAGCACCCTCATGAAGTTGAGGGCGTTCAGGTGCCCCGGAATGTCGGCGGCGATGCGATCGAAGAGCGCGGCCCGGGACGTGCCCGCGCCGAGCCCCGCGACGTCATTTCTCGAAAGCGAGGCGTAGGCCGCATCAATTGCGGCCGTCAATCCCCCAATCGTGATCAGGGCGAGGGCAATAACACTGAACCAGACAGCCATCAGTCGTGGTCAGCGGCGAACGACTCCAGCAATTGGCGCTGAAGAGCAAACATCGCTTTCTCCTCGTCGTTCTCGGCGTGGTCGAAACCCAAGAGATGCAAAATGCCGTGAGTCAACAGCAACCGAATCTCAGCGTCGGTCGAATGCCCGGCGGCCTCCGCCTGGCGCTCAGCGACCGACGGGCAGATCACGACGTCACCGAGCAGGCCCGGATCGGTTGGCTTGTCATCGCTGCCCGGTCGCAGTTCGTCCATCGGGAAAGACAGCACATCGGTCGGTCCCGGTTCATCCATCCACTCGATGTGCAGTTTCTCCATCGCCTCTTCGTCAACGAACAGGACTGCCAGGTCGGCGTCCGCGTGAACCTTCATCGCAGCGAGGACGTGTGCTGCGAGAGCGTTCATCGTCTCCGCGTTGACGGTTACCGTCGTCTCGTTGACGATGTCAACGGTCACGAGTGCGCTCGATCGCTGTGGGCATGATCGCCTCTACTCTGCGCCAAGGGAACCTTCCGATACTCCGCCGGCGAGCACGTGGGCGTGGACGTGGAACACGGTCTGGCCCGCGTTTTCCCCGGTATTGAAAACCAGTCGAAAATCGCCGTCGGCGTGTTCGGCGGCAAGGTCGCGAGCGGTTGCGACGATTTCAGCGAGTAGTGAGGGGTCTCCCGCGGCGAGTTCGGCAACGTTGGCAAACTGCTCGGTCTTGGGAACAACGAGAAGATGAACCGGCGCCTTGGGGGCGATGTCGCGAAACGCGATGAGTCGTTCGGACTCGAACACGATATCCGCAGGAATTTCGCGGTCGATGATTCGGCTAAAGATACTCACGGTTCCCAGTCTATCCGCGTCACCAGTGGCCCAGCAGGGCGTTCAGCGCGGCTATTGTCGCGGGGCCGGCCGTCGATGTTCGCATGATCTCGGTGCCGACTCGAACCGGTGTTGCGCCGGCGGACACCAGCGCCGCGACTTCACCTTCGGAAATACCACCTTCCGGGCCGACGACGAGTGCGACAGCCGTGACGTCGGAGTTTGTTCGCGCCCATTCGCCAATGCCCTGGTCCGCCCGGGGGTCAAGGACAAGAACCTTTTCTCGAGGGCACGCTTCGATGATTCCCTCGACGGCGACGGGTTCCGTGACGACCGGAATTCGCGAGCGGACGGCCTGCTTGGCGGCTTCGCGCGCAATCGTTTGCCAGCGCGCGACGCCCCTCGCCCGCTTGTCTCCTACCCAACGCGAAATGGAGCGCTCGGCTTGCCAGGGAATGACGCGAGCCACGCCGAGCTCGGTCGACGCCTGAACGGCTAGCTCATCACGATCGCCCTTGGCGAGGGCCTGGACGAGCGTGACTTCGAGTCCGGATGCCGGCTCGAACACAGGTTTCGCTAGTGCGACCTCGACAACGCTCTTGGTGACCGCTTGAGCGACACCCGACGCGCGCCACCCACGACCATCCGCTATCTCGATCGACTCACCCTCGCGCAATCGTGCAACGTTCGCCGCGTGGTGGGCCTCGTCGCCGGTGAGAAGGACACTGGTCGTCGACTCATCGATCGGAGTGTCGGAGAAGTACAGGTTCGCCACTATGCGCCAAAGAATCTGTCACGAAGTTTGGCGAAGAGTCCCTGCCGATGTTCGGCGAAGTGAGGCTCCGTTGCGGGTCGAAGCTTCGCAAACTCTTCGATGAGAGCCGACTCGGCCTTGGTGAGTTTCTGCGGGATGACGACCTGGATACCGACTTTCGCATCACCTCTGCCCGACCCACGCAGGTGAGTGATTCCGCGACTCTTGACGGTGACGACATCGCCGGATTGCGCTCCGGCCTTGACGTCGATGTCCATCGCGCCATCAAGCGCTTCGAGAGAGCTCCGGACTCCGCGGATCGCATCGACCATGTCGATTTGGATCGTCGCCAAAAGGTCGTCGCCCTGACGCGCCCACAGGTCGTGCGGTTCAACATTAAATTCGACGTAGACGTCACCGGATGGCCCCCCAGCCTCACCGACTTCACCAGCGCCAGCGAGGTGAATCCGCATTCCGCTGTCAACACCGCTGGGGATGGAGACGTCGAGGGTTGTTCGCGCGCGGACGCGCCCGTGTCCAGCACACGTCGGACACGGAGCGGCAATGACGGTTCCGTATCCGCGGCACGAGCCGCACGGCGTGGAGGTCACGATGTTTCCGAGAAGGCTGCGGACCTGGCGCTGCATCGACCCCGAACCACCGCAGACGTCACAGCGTTGCGGCGACGACCCGGGCGAGCAGCACGAGCCGGAGCACGTCTCGCACAGCGCGGCGGTGTCGACCTCGACCGAACGCTCAGCGCCGAAAATGGTGTCAACGAGATCAATCTCGACCCGCAGCAGGGCGTCGTTTCCGCGTTCCTGGCGCGAACGCGGTCCGCGCTGTTGCCCGCCACCGAAGAACGCGTCGAAAACGTCGCCCATCGAACCGAAACCGGGCATACCACCTTGTCCACCCTGGCCACCCATGTCATAGTTTCGACGCTGCTCGGGGTCACCGAGGACGTCGAACGCGTGTGTGACGAGCTTGAACCTATCCGCCGCGTCCTCCGCCGGGTTGACGTCGGGGTGGAGTTCACGGGCGAGCTTGCGATACGCCTTTTTGATTTCGTCTTGGCTCGCGTCTCGAGCGACACCGAGAACGTCGTAGTGGTCCATTAGGCGTCGTCTCCCAGCACGGAGGAGACGTAACGAGCGACGGCATCAACCGCCGCCATGTTCAGGGAATAGTTCATGCGGGTTGGACCCAGGACCGCCAGCCGCGCGGCATCCGCTCCGGTGGATGTGTAGGCAGCAGACACGATGGCTGTGTCACTGAGTTCATCACTGAGCTCGCGACCGATCCGCACTCCGCGGTCGTCCTCACCACCCATCTCGCCGAATAACTTGAGCAGAATGACCTGCTCTTCGATTGCGTCCATGACGGGCGCGACGCTGCGGGCGA
>JBIILU010000067.1:0-3527 GCA_044338315.1 Microbacteriaceae bacterium
AAGCGGAGTGGAAAAAGTACAACATCAAGGTTCCCCTCAAAATCATTGAGTCCCCGTTTCGCGAATTCTCCGCACCGCTCATTGAATACTTGGAGGACCACCGTCGCCGCAAGGGCAATGAGCGCATCTCTGTGTACATGCCGAAACTCATCGTCGGCCACTGGTGGGAGCACATCTTCCACAACCACCGCGCGAACCGGATGAGAAAGCGACTTTTGTACGTGCGCGGAGTAATGGTGACTCTCGTGCCGTGGCGACTGGAATCGGCCGAGAAATTCAATCCTTTCGACCGCAAACCACTCCCCGGTGATGCCCGACGCGGAGACGCGGTTCGCCCCCGCGTTCGCGCTCATCACGATCGCCGACTTGCGCGTAACGCGACGTACGTCATTGCTCGCGAAGACGACGACTAAATCACGCGCAGACCGCAAAATCTAAGAATTGTCCAAGAACAGGCATTAACCCGTCCTCTTCCACGGTTCGTCAACTCCGCGCAGTTACAATGAAAATGCGGAAAGGGGCGTGCTTCGTGAGGAAATTGCTTGCGAGAATCTTCAGTGTGCCCGCACTGTTGGCTCTAATCGCGAGCCTTTTTGTCGCCACCCCCGCCAACGCGTATACCCTCAATTCGGCCGATTTCAACCCGAGTTACATCATCTCGGATGCGCAGTTTTTCGACGAGAATGCGCTCACCGAGGCACAAATTCAAGCGTTTCTCGAGCTCAAGATTGGGAGGTGTTCCAACACGCGTTGCCTCAACGTGTACAAGATGGACACCACAACCCGGGCCGCGTCGGTAATTGACACGACCAGCAACGCCCCGCTGTGCTTGGCGTACACGGGTGGCGTTCAAGAGTCAGCCGCTCGGATCATCTACAAGGTGCAGAAGGCGTGTCACATCAGCGCAAAGGTCCTCCTCGTTACCCTCCAAAAGGAACAGGGACTCGTAACGTCGACTGCTCCGACCGCCACGAGCATAAAAATTGCGATGGGTTACGGCTGCCCCGACACGGCGCCGTGTGACGCTCAGTACTTCGGCTTTTACAACCAGGTGTACAAGGCTGCTTCGCAATTGAAGCGCTACACCGACACGGCTTCGTCCTACTGGAATTCGAAAAAGGTGGGCACAACCGTCAACATCGGGTACCACCCGAAATCGTTCAATTCGCCGGCGACGTGCGCCAAGAAGTCCGTGTACATCGGAAATAAGGCGACGCACGCGCTGTACCTGTACACCCCCTACACGCCGAACGCCGCGGCACTGGCGAACCTGTGGGGAACGGGAGATTCCTGTTCGTCCTACGGAAACCGAAATTTCTGGCGAAATTACAACTCGTGGTTCAACCTCAAGGCGGAACTACTCTCGCAGGTTGCCGCGCAACCCACAGTGACAAAGAACGCGCTCGGGACGGTCGTATCCGACACGGGTTGCCCTGACACCACCAACACGTGTGTCATCAATTACCAGACGGGCGTGGTGACCTTTGCACTGATGGGAACGCTGCAGGTTTCCTTCGGGCCAATTGGCACGGCGTATAAGAATTCAGGCGGCCCCAGCGGACCGCTTGGGGCAATTGTCGGCGCCCAAGAAACGATTACGGCGGGTGGCACGGGTTATCGTCAACAGTTTGTCAACGGCTTCATCTATCAGGCACCGAACGGCACCGCGTTTGCGCTCACGATGGCGATGAACAATTTCTACGTCGCACAAGGTGGCCCGACGGGATCCTTCGGTTGGCCGGCCTCTGCGGCACGATGCGTATCGACAAAGTGCGATCAACTTTTCGACAACGGATTGATTATCACCAACACTTCTGGCCAACTGTCGACGGTTCCCGAGGCAATCGGAGAAACCCTGTTCAGCGTCGGAGGCGTCAATGCTGCGTGGGGGCTGCCGACCGCCACCCGTCAAAGCGTGACAAACACATCGTTTGGTAACGGCGCAAAGCAGACGTTCGTGAATGGGATTGCGTTCGAGAAATCCGGTGCGGTGACGCTGGTCGGCAACGCCCTCATCCCCGCGCTCACCGCGGTCGGTGGCCAGGAAATCGCTGGGTGGCCCTCGGGCACCACGCAGTCATCCGGTGCGAATCGCTATCAGGTTTTCACGGCAGGAACCGTCTTTGGTTCAACTGCCAACCAAGGCGGAATCCTTCTGCCGACCGCAATGGCAACCGTGTGGGGTGCGGCGGGGGGAGTGGGCTCGTATCTCGGCGTTCCGACCGCGGCAGCCCAACCCGTAACCAACGCGCAAAGCGTAGCTGGCTCGGTCGTGACTTTTGTGGGTGGGGCGATAATCTCCAGCCCGTCCGGAGTGTTTGCGCAGCCCTCGGTGATTCGCACGAAATACCTTGCCGCGGGAGGCCCTGGCAGCAGTTACGGCTTCCCGGTTGCCGCCCCGACACTGTCCGGTGGCGTCTGGACCCAACGTTTTCAGACCGGAACAATAACCTCCACAGCGCCCGTCGCTCGCGCGACAATTCAACTGGGGTCGCGTGGCGCGGACGTGCGGTACCTTCAGACGAAGCTAAAGCTCAAGGTGGATGGAGTTTTCGGGGCGAAAACCCGCACAGCGGTGATTGCTTTTCAAAAATCCCGTGGACTGACGGCCGACGGAATAGTTGGGTCGCGGACCTGGGTAGCCATCGGTTGACGCACGGTGTGTGTCAGAATCCAACACGGTAAGGCCAGATTTCCTGTGCCATCGACACATCGCGCTGTACGCTCGAATCCATGAACCCCGTTGGATTAATCGCCGTTTTCGCGGCCGTAATTGGACCGATCCAGTCCATCGGCGGTTGGCTCATCGCGGGGGCACTGTGGCCGGGTTACGACCCGATTCGCCAAACCATCAGTGATCTCGCGGCGTTCGAATCCCCGGTCGCACCGCTGATGTCTTCATTTTTTGTTCTCGGGGGCACACTGACGATCATCGCGGGCATCTTTGTGAAGCCGTTTGCAATGCCGGGCCGCATCGCCCTCGTTATGTCAGGAATTGCAACGTACGGGCTCACGATTTTTCCGACACCACTTATTGGCTACTCCGTCCCGCACCGCATTTTTGCCATCACGTCGTTTGTGCTCTGCGCTGGCTGGCCCCTCCTGGCTATGCGATTCCGCAAGGACGCCCCTTGGATTCTGCGCCCACCCGTCGCGATTACCGCTACGGTTGCCCAGACCGTCCTGGCCGTGTGGTTCCTCATGACGTGGACCGAACCCGATCAGACGACGGTGGGTGTCTGGGAGAGGGTCGTCGTCACCCAGCAGTCGCTCTACATTTCCATCGTTGTTCTCATTTTGTATTTTCACCACCGAGCACTCCTCAACACCCCAACGAAGTAACAACCACGAACGGAGAAGTCCCCCATGACCGACGTATTCAAAGCAACCGAACTAGAGTCCAGCAAATTCACCGAAGAGTTGCTGGCGCCCCCCACCGCAACCCCGCTCGCGGGCGACATCGTGGTTCGTGATTGCAGCTATCTTGCTGACGATGCCCGCGGGATTTACTCCGGTTCATGGGAGTC
>JBIILU010000068.1:0-3421 GCA_044338315.1 Microbacteriaceae bacterium
AGCGCATCGGCCCCGTCGAGCGCCCCCCTCAACCCGAGAATGAACCCGACACGATCGTTCGGGTTGACGACGCGAAGAGGTTTCATGCCGCTAGATCTGCCAGGGGAACGCTGACCAATCGGCGTCGCGTTTTTCGAGGAATGCGTCGCGGCCTTCGACCGCCTCGGCGGTGCCGTAAGCCAGGCGGGTTGCCTCACCGGCGAAAACCTGTTGTCCGACCATTCCGTCGTCGACGGCGTTGAACGCAAATTTGAGCATGCGAATTGCTGTTGGGCTCTGTTGCAGGATGCGCTCAGCCCACGCAATGCCCGTCTTTTCGAGTTCAGCGTGGGGAACAACGGTGTTCACCGCGCCAATCTCGTAGGCGCGCTGTGCATCGTATTCGTCGGCGAGGAAAAAGATTTCGCGAGCAAACTTCTGGCCGACCTGACGGGCAAAATACGCCGATCCATACCCCGCATCAAACGAACCGACGGTCGCGTCGGTTTGCTTGAACCGTGCGTGTTCGCGACTGGCGATGGACAGATCACACACGACGTGTAGTGAGTGTCCGCCACCGGCTGCCCAGCCCGGAATCAACGCGATGACGACCTTGGGCATGAAGCGAATGAGTCGCTGGATTTCGAGAATGTGCAGGCGCCCACCCCGAGCGCCATCGACCGTGTCGGGCGTCTCGCCGTCGGCGTATTTGTATCCGTCGGCGCCGCGCACGCGTTGGTCGCCGCCGGAGCAAAACGCCCACCCGCCGTCCTTTGGGCTAGGGCCGTTTCCGGTCAACAGCACGACGCCCACGGCGGGGTTCACCCGCACGTGATCAAAGATGTGGGCAAGTTCATCGACAGTGTGTGGGCGGAACGCGTTGCGTACTTCCGGTCGGTCAAACGCGACGCGGGCGACGTGACCATCCCGCGACAGGTGGTACGTCGTGTCGGTCAGGCGTTCAAAACCGGGCACCGCGACCCAGTATTCGGTGTCAAAGAGTTCGCTGACGGTTTGTGTCATGTATTCAGGCTATAACTCCGCGGATAGGTTTGTTTCATGAAACTGCCCAGCGCCGAGGAGTTGCTCTCGGAAGTCCGCGTGATTGCGCTTCCGTTGCACACGACCTTCCGCGGATTGACGGTTCGCGAAACGATGCTGGTGCGCGGTCCTGCGGGTTGGGGTGAGTTCGCCGCATTCACCGAATACGACGATGTCGAATCGGCACCGTGGCTGGCAAGTGCGATTGAGCAGGCGTGGGGGCTCGGGCCGACAGTTACCGAAAGGCCCGTTTTTCGCGAAACTGTTCGCACCAACGCAACCCTTCCGGCCGTCAGTGCCGCGGATGTCGGGGCAATACTCGAACGATTCGGTGACTTCCGAACCGTCAAGGTCAAGGTCGCGGAGGCAGGTCAAACACTTGAAGAGGACGTCGCTCGCGTGGCTGCGGCCCGGGCATTCGTCGGTGACGCCGGCCGAGTTCGCATCGACGCGAACGGTGGCTGGAACGTTGACGAAGCGGAACACGCAATCCGCGCACTGGAACGGTTCGACCTCGAATTCGTCGAACAGCCGTGTGCAACTGTTCCCGAACTGGCCGAATTACGAGACCGCGTGCACCGCATGGGGATTCTCATCGCGGCCGACGAGAGCGTGCGTAAAGCCGACGACCCGGTAGCCGTCGCGCGAGCGGGTGCCGCGGACATTCTCGTCATCAAGGTCGCACCGCTGGGCGGGGTCCGTCGCGCGCTGGACATCATCGATCGGGCGGGGCTGCCCGTGGTCGTTTCCAGTGCACTGGAGTCGCCCGTTGGCTTGCAGGCATCGTTCGACCTGGCCACGCGAATCGAACAGCTCGACTACGACTGTGGAATTGCAACCGACGCGCTGTTCACGGGCGAGGAATTGCCCGTGCCAGCTGAGCGTGAAACGTGGTGGCGCGACCGCGCCATCCGCTGCCTCGCGTTGCTCTAAAGCCCCGAGTAAACGTGTAACCCCTTGAAGAAGACGTTGACGATGGTGAAGTTGAATATCACCGCGGAAAAACCAATCAGGCTCAGCACCGCCGCGGGGTTTCCGCGCCAGCCACGTGTTGCACGGGCGTGAATATATCCGGCGAACATCACCCAAATGATGAAGGACCACACTTCCTTGGTGTCCCATCCCCAATACCGACCCCAGGCGTGTTCGGCCCAGATTGCGCCTGCGATGACGGTGAAAGTCCAGAACACGAATCCGATGACCGTCAATCGGTAGGCCAACGCCTCAAGGACATCTGAGTGAGGGAACGCGCTGAGGAAGCGCCAGTTGCGGGTGTTCAGTTTTCCGGCTTCGCGCGATGACTGAAACAGTTGCGCGGCGGACAGCGCAGCACCGGTCGCAAAGAACCCCGTTCCCAAAACGGCGACGAACACGTGGATGACCAGCCAGTAATCCTGCAGCGCCGGTGGCAGCGGTGTCACCGCGACATAGAAATTGGTGGCAACAATACCGAGCGAAAGGATCGCAAAGCCGGTGATGAACGAGCCAACGAATCGAACATCGCGGAAAAGCGAGATACCCAAAAAGACCCCGACGAGGGCGAGTGTCGCGGTGAGTCCGAACTCAAACATGTTCGCCCACGGGACGCGCTGTGCTGCAATGCCGCGCATAACGGTCGCGGCAAGGTGAACACCCCACCCCAACCACGTCACGGCCATCGCGCTGCGCAGCCATCGGGTCGGTGCCGACTGACCCTCGCTGGCCGATCGGCCGGCAAGGTCGACGGTGAACAGAATGAACGCAAACGTGTACACCGCCATCGCCGAATAGGTGGCGATGAGTGCGTTTGCTTCGAAATCAATCATGTGCGTGTTACTTTATCGCGGGTTCCTGAGAGCAAAAACTTGCTGAGTATTCGTCCCACCGCCGTCTCAAGTCCGGGGTCGTCGCCGCGGGCCTGAGCACCCCACTCGAGTCCCTTGGGCGTGACACGCACCCACACGCGGCGGCGGCGAGTTCCGAGGGATGCGAGCAATCCGGCAACGAGGAACGCGACACTGAGTCCGACCCCAAACTGGGTTGCGTCGTGACGAATCTCGACACCGATGAATCGAGAGACGCTCGTGAACTCGACCGAACCGAGCCCGTTCGGCAGTGCGAAGACGTCGCCCGGTTCGAGGACGACCTCGTCCCCCGTGTGTCGACCGGCGATTTGGGTCAGTTTGTCGATGGGCAACTGAAATACGTTGCCGTTCGTGCCGTCATCCAGCCCAAGGTTTCCCGTATAGATATTGAACGTCACTGTCGGTTTCGTCGGTTCGGGGTTATTTGACGCCAGCGCTCCCGAATCGAGTTCGACGGCGGATGGGTAAAAGAAGCCCTGCATTCCAACCTGTTTGGCCAAGCCGTCAGGTATTTTGACGACCCCGACCGAGGTGAGGTTGGAGTCTTGACTAAGGAA